>NZ_BMOS01000031.1 GCF_014647195.1 Oceanobacillus indicireducens
ATTTACATCAAGGAGATATATTTCTAGTCTCCCAACCATGGCGGCTTGTTGCTGGTTTAAAAAGCCCACAAATGCAGATAGCCTAAAATCTCGAATAGGAGACTCTAGGCTAGTTTTGATTGCTGGACCGTGCCAGTTGCTTCCTGTTCCGTAGGAATCAGCTACGAACCGGTTGTTACGGGGAACAATATTTCCCGTTACAATACCGCCATCAATATCCGAGTTACTTGCATCGGTCCATCCAACAGATGTATTGGCGTTTGTGTAATATCTTCTCACATAGCGTTCAAATGGTTTTTCATCTACTTCGTGCGGTTTTCCTATCATGAGATATTTTGGATACCACTCATCGCCTAGTTGCTCTAAGTCATTCTGATTTTGGATAAGAGCGTAAGTTACAGATTCCTTCGCCGTCATTTCAATGATTGGTTTGGCGTTGGCTGTGCCTTCGTTTTTTATAGTGCTGACATCAGGTAAGAGGTGGCGAGTGATTTCGGGACCGTATTTGAACGGGTCCGAGCAAATGAAATGTAGATTGCCTACTAAATCATTACTTTCCTCTTCCGGTAATTCCAGTTCCTCTAAAGATGCATAAAACAAAGCATCCTCATCTGTAAATGTAAGGACTTTTTTCGAGCCGACAAGAAGGGAATTCAGCCTTTTCAATCGTTCTCTAAAGCCGTTATTTGTTTTATCTTTAATTTTAAACTTTACAGTGATCGAGCGTGGATCTTGATAACCATTCGCATCCTCCCAAGCACCTTCCATGCCCGGGATTGGAATGATATTCCTTCTGTAAGTTGTGTTACTCCGTCCACTTACCGTTAATGTAATAAAACTTCCATCTTCATCTGTCAATTCTTCATCAAGATTCATTCCATCAAAAACAGTTTGGAGGGATAAGGAAGCACTTTGCGCACTTCCTGGTAATGTGTCTACAAACCCGTACATAAAGCACCTCCTTATTGATTAAAAGCTTGCACAATTTTTACACTTTGGTCTTGTTCGTTCGTGATATCCTCAACAAACGCTTTAAAATTACGCCTCCCCAGCATGAGATTAATGTTTGCTGGTTGTTTGCTTACTGTAACTTCATTCTGATAGTCATAACTAAATTGCCGCTGTGACCGTGCATGAATGCTGTTGATTTGGCCTGCGATGTCTATAGGTTGGATGTTTGGCATTGCGGCTAACGCTAAGCCCATCGAAGCTTTTTCTACACTTCGAACCATATTCCATAATCCAACCACAAGACCTCCACCGGTATCTTCCCCGATATCAGTTGTAACTCTGGATGGAGAATGGACTTTTAAAGCTGACCGGATTGTGCTAGCCACTCGATTCGCTATATTTCTAGCTGTAGCCATGACACCGCCAGAACTAGAGTTTAGACCACTGCGCAACCCTGCCATTGCCTGTACACCTGCATTCCTTAACTGTGCTTGTAGTCGATTGAAAATAGACACAATCCTGTTACCTGTACTTTGTGATACAGCGGCACTCTGGTTCATGCCATTTCTAAAGGCAGACGTTACAGATGACATTCCGGATCTATTTACATTCACAATCCTGTTCATATTGGTCGTTGATGCTCTATTTATCTGATTATAGCCATTTGTATAAACTTGAACCATTTGACGCATGCTACGATTCGTCATATCGTTCATCCTGCTCGTGTTTTGCTGAATGACATTGGTGGTTTGTTGCATACCTCTTTGGGTCGTTTGTGTAACAGCTCGCATTCCTAACTGCGTTTGATTTGCCACATTTTTCATCGCTGATTGGATTGTGTTTGCTATGTTTTTCATGCTAGAACTAAAACTAGATGACAATCCATTCAATGATGACTTGGACGCACTTTCTATTTTTGACATCTCCGATTCAATAGACGAAGACATGCCCTTAAAGCTATTTTCAACAGTCGATTGCATGTTTGATGCACTGCTCGTTATTTCTGATTCCATTCCACTGAAATCACTCGCCCCACCAGACGACAAATTACTTATATCAGCTAACGATGAACTTGACATGTCACTCATGTCGCCAGTGACACTAGCGCTCAAACTCTCTATGTCAATCGACCCGCTAGACTCTAAGTCCGCTAACATACTAGAAACATCAGTATTCATACCAGATACAGAATCGACCGATCCAGAATACATGTCGTCCATACTGCCCAACGCACTAACAGACAGACCCTCAACGCTAGATGAACCTGCAGCATTCAACCCCTCAAGTTCGGACGCTCCAGACATGTGTAAATCCATCAGTTGGCTTGTTCCAAATTGATTCATTTCACCAAAATGCATATCCATACTGTCATGCATTCCGCCGATGTTAGCCTCTGCCGATTCAGCCATTTTACTTGTTGAGGTATCAGCGGTGTCGGACAATCCCTCGATTGAGCTTCCGGCCTCATCAGCTGCTTCTTTTGTTCCAAACCCTAATACATCGAGAAATCCGTTCCATGCGTTACTAACCCAACTGGACACAGTTTCCACTATATTTCCTATCCACTCAAATTTCTCACCAAGCCATGTGATAACGCCAATAAGACCTACAACAACAGCAATAACGATACCTACCGGGCTAGTGAAAAACATAAAAATAGCAGCTGCTGCTTTTACGACTGTAACAACAATAGCAAATACTTTCGCGACAACCGTAACAACAGCGATAACCGATGCAACAACAGTAACTACAACACCTAATACTGATACAAGTTGCATGACCCATGAATGTGTTTCGATAAAAGAAACAATCCAAGACGTAAAGCTCGCAACCGCACTAGCAACAATAGCAATCACTTGTGCAGTAATGCCGATTAATACGGTTAGTATGGATATAAATGCTACAGCGCCGGGCTGAATAGCCTCCCACACTGCTGATATGATCGCTTGAATATTAGTCCAAATAACCTCCATATTCGTGCGGAATTCTTCATTCGTTTGCCATAAATAACTGACTGCTGCTCCGACCAACGCAAGGACGGCAATAATTGCTAACATCGGACCAGACGCTAACCCGAACGATCTTCCTAACAACTGCACCGATCCCGCTAATCCATTAATAATACCTCGCACAGTTCCAAGAGCTGCTGCTGCGGTCACTAATAAAGCGATGGACGTGGCGACCCCCATTACTATTGGCTGTAATGGTTCTAGAGATGAACGCCAGTCCTGTATTGTGCTGACGACTTCTGGAATTTTTTCAGCGATACCATTAAGCACATCCTCAAACGCCGAACCAAAATTAGACACCATCTCACGCATGTCCGGCAAGCTGTTTGATGTAAGCATTTCATCTGTTGATGTGATAATACTCTCTACACCGCGCGCTACAGCCGCTTTCATATTGTCAAATGTACCGCCCCAAGAAGCGCCGGCTTCTTTTGCCGCTCCTGCAATACCCGCGAAATTTTCTGTCCCGTTGGAAAGTGCGTCGTTCATCACATCAATGAAATGATTGGCATCCAACTCACCTTTTGACATAGCTTCCGCCACTTCTTCAACGGATTGATTGGTAGCATCAGCATATATCTGCATGGCAGGAATGCCGGCTTCTGTGAGTCTGTTCATTGTGTCCATTTGCACTTTGCCTTTTGCAACCATCTTCGCTAAAGCGTCAGATACACTAGAGAACGTTTCGTTACTTCCGTCACCATAAAAAGCAACCGCATCACCCCAAGAGGAGATTGTGTCGGTTGCTTTATCCACGTCCATGTTTGAAGTTACGAAATCTTGAGTAGCTTTTGCAGCCACATCTAACCCATATGCAGTTCCTTTAACTGTGTCATTCACAGTGTCGAGTACTTCATTAGCCTTGGCAGAACTTCCTGTCATAGTGGTCATAACACGTTCGAATTGCTCCATGGTGTCAATTCTTCCAAATGCTTTTTGTACAGAATCTTTAACTAAATTAAAGCCTGCAGACAAAGCTTGAGTAATCCCGATAGCAGCCGCCAACTTACCAATAGTCACTCCTGCGGTGCCTGTAGATTGCTCCAATCCAGATACCGCTCGTTCAGCGTCTTGGAATCCTCTTTTAAAGTCGGCTACATTTGCCCTTAGATAGGCTTCTACGCTGTAGGTTTCTGCTATAGTAATCTACCTCCCTTCAGTTAGAGTTGACAGCAGACGCAAGTCTTGCCAATCTCCTAGTCTTTTGGTCAATCTTAATCTTGGTCGAATTTCTCGCTTTCGTTACCTCTTTGAGCTCTTTTTCATAATCAAAGAAATCTTTATACGATTTAAATACAGGAACATGTTTTTTACCTTGCTCTTTAGTTGCTCCTGCAGCATTATTCAGCCACGCTTGTAAGTGTAATTCGTTATGTTTATCCACTTGCTGTAGTTGAAACGCCTCCATACGCAGGGAATACTCAAGCAAAGACATTGTTTCGACCTCATACAAACTCTTTGCGCCCAGATATCGAAAGCAATTTATTATTATTTTCCTATATGTCTCTTCAGAAGTTTCATCGATTTCTTCGCTTAAACTTTCGCCTGTTTCTTGAATTGCTCGATCTTGCTTTTCAAAAAAGGCGCTTCTTCCAACGCTTCTTGAATATCTTTAAATAACTGATCTAACTTATCTTCGTTCGCAATTTTCTCGAGTTCGTTTTCAATTTCTGTTCCAGTGGGCCTTCCTTTTAGATGTGCAGTGCCAGCCTTAATGATTTCATATAAGACGGTAGGGTTTTGCATGGATAAATAAGACATCGCTGACTCAACGCCCATCGCTAATTTGACGCCTTTGTTCTCAATTGTATAGACCTTGTCCATCTCTCTGATAAACTTCAAACCGAAGTTTAGCGTGTATTCTTTTCCGTTGATTGTTAAGTTCATGTATAATTCCTCCTAAAATATAAAAGAGCGCCTTAATAGCGCTCTTAATCAATAATTAATGTTCGTCCAATTTCTGCATCCCCAATAGCTTGGGGGTCATGAGGGAGTTTCGTCATCTCCGCCGCCATCATTTTCTGGAACGGTGTCACGAAATGCGTACTGAATAGCGGTTTGTTGTTCTTCAGTTAACGTCGCAAAGCCAAACTGCGGGACTAACTCAATCTTAAAGTCGCCAGAATAAGTTGATTCATCTTCCGTAGGAGCTGACGCTTCCCAATTCGTTAAATACCCTTGTGCATACATCGCCGGGAACTTGCCGTCATCCTCCAAGTCTTCATCGACTGTAACTTCCCATAACTCCAATTTTTCCCCATCGAGAACCGATCCCTGCAACATAGTGGCAACCGGATCATCTTTTGCCTGTACAGCTTCGATACCGGTCACCTCGCCTTCTAAATCGCCTAACTTAACAATCGTTCCGTCTTTTGTTGGAATGGCATCGGTCTCCCTTTCCAATTTAAAGGTGTGCTCAGTTTGAAAAGCTAGTTTTGCAGCTTCTTTGTCCGAGTCTTTCAACCGACGGAATAATAAAATCTTGTCTTTTCCTTCTAGCATACCTTGCCGTGCTTTATTGTTATCTGCCATGGTATTACCTCCTACTTAATAGTCATGTCTAATTCCAAAATACCGTGTAGTAACGGCATTCCTGTTGAATTATCGTTCATGATTGTTCCGTTATGTCTTTTGGGTATGATTTGATAACCGTTTGTTTCTTTAAGTTGGTAGAAAGCTTTTTTAATGCTGTTTCGCATATCCGCTACAGTTTTTCGGTCGCGCTTAGGGTCATCAGCATAAATGTGTACAGTGACTTGATAATCACCAAACAGATTAAACTTCGTTCGTCTGCTTTGCTCGAAAACCTCTCCAACGAAAACAAAAGGATATGGCGCTTCACTACCAGGAAGGTAATTGTAAGTCGCATATCCCAACTGTATACTGATAGCGAATAACGCATCATGAATCGCCTGTTCTGGTGACTTTTCAATTGTTGCCACTGCATCATCACCTACTCTTTTGCAAAATAAAAAGACACCTCGTTTGAGATGCCTTAATTTAAGTCTATCGTTAATTGATTTGAGTTTTCATCCGTCATCGGAACGAAAGTAAGTTCAAGTGAATCCTCTGCATTTTCAAGCTGATAGGTTAATTCAACTTCCCACTCACCTTGTTCGGCGTTTGGGAAATATATATCACTGTTCTGGTCTTGCCATGAATTATTAACCTCGTTAAGCAATTCGCCACTTTGTTCGATATCCATAGCAGCCATTTGCATGAAAGTCTTCTCTCCGTCGCCAGCTTGATTCAGCCACTTAAACGAGATATCAGCCAATATTGTACCATCTTCCTCGTAGATAATTACTGGATTCATGGTTAATTTGAAGTTTTGAAAGGCGAGTTCATCATTAAGATCAATAGTCTTGTTCACTACCTGTTTACTTACTTCCTCTGCGGTTTCCTTTGTGTTCGTCGTTGCATCTCCGTTTCCACTAAAAGCAATCATCATCACAAAAACTGCTATCACACCCAGTAATATAACAACGCGGGTGCTTTGTTTTGAATTTTTAAGCTTGTTCCACATAAAAGAACCTCCGATACAATAGTTAGTTAAGTATAATTTCAACTTTTAACAATTATACCATGAGGTAAAAGCTATTTCACTAGGCGCTTTAAGTCACTAATAAACTTCTTACGCTGTTCGTAGTATGAATTTGTCATAAATGGTCGAGCGTAAATGAATCTAGTGCCAAAATTGATATATCCTGCATAGTGGGCTGTTGCAGCAACTTTAGCCGTAAAACCACTATCTTCGGAAGTATATCCAATGCTACGTTTCAAATTTCCCGTATCGACCGGCGCACGTCTTTGTGCTTTTCCTTGTAATTCAGAACCATTCAACTTAACGGCATTTTTCACATCGTTTAAATCAGTATTTTTCTTTAGTTTGCCCAAAAGTTCGTCAGAGCCTTTGATTTGTATGGTACCCCTAGCCATTACTGATTCCCTCCAAATAAAAAACGCCCTTCCTATAATCGGATTGGCGTCTAATTCGGTATTTTTGCTTTTCGTCGTCTGGTTGGTCTATGTCCTCATTCAAGAAAACATAATCAACCTTGCCGTTATACGGATGCCGCAATCGGGCAACGGTAATCACTTTGTCCATTTCTCCGAATAGCTCATTCGTGCGGTCTATCCCCAGTGTAGATACATTGCATGGCAACGTCGTTTTAATCAGCTCACCATCTACCCATTTCCCCTCAATTGGATCGTAGTAAGCATCGGCCTCATTAACAAATGTTATCCTCTGACTAAATCTCATATAAACAACACCTTGCCACGTTTCGACCCAGTATCGTCTTCATCTTCAGCGTAATCCTCAATGATATCCATATAAGGGTCTAATTCCTTGTCCAAATCATAAAAATCTATACGATGCCCTTCTACTGATTCAGACTTAAATCCCTCGCTGCCAATACGATTAAAGCGACGCAATGTTACTTCCTCGATGATATATTCTAATTCCTCGGGGATAGTCTCGATAGACTTATTAACCTTACGCAATTTACCCAGCAACAGACTACGAACGTTCTTTATCAAAACATCCAGGACGGGGTCTTGCATGTCGTCCTGGATGTCTAATACTATTTTGATATTCTTTTTAATATCTGGCATGTTTATTCACCCGCTCCGGCACCTTCTAATGCTTCGACTCTTGCTACAAGTTCATTCCACTGTGTTTCTGATGGGAAACCATCCGCGCCAGGCTCCCCTTTGTCGCCTTTATCTCCCTTAGCCCCTTTTGCTCCAGTATCGCCTTTAGGACCTTGTGGACCTTCTTTACCAGCGACATCAATCAAATCATGTACATCTTCTTCTGTAATTACATGACCTGTTACTAATCTTTCCTTCAACTCTTCTTTAGTTGCCATTATTAGCCTCCTTATGCTATTTCAAAAGTTTGCCCAATCGTGGCTTCCCCTATTGGCAGGGGACCATCAGGGAGTAGCATCAGCTACTTTTGCAATAAAGATATTGTCTATAGATTCAAATGACGGTAACACAATTTCAGACACGATATTATAAACGTTTACTGGATGTGGTTCTTTTACGGATGTAACCGCAATAGCGTTGTCCACAAGTGAGACTTGCGCATCTGTATTCCCGCTCATTAAGTCAGCTTCTTCTGGAGTTGTACCGTAATATGTGTTGCCTAAGTTGCCTTCCGGAATAAGCGTGAATACATCATCCGGGAAGAACAATTGAGATTCTCCACCAACTTCAGTGCTGAATTTCTTGTTATAGACAGCAATAGTAAGACCTAATTTGTTTGATAGATACTGCTGTACCATAGAGTCAGTTAAGATGATATTTTGACCGCCTAATGGGTTCATATCTAAGCGAATTGTCTTGTTGTTAGCAAGATAGTTCCATGTTTTGCGTGTGCAAATAGCCCTCGTTGGACGTGTGCCTGTTTTATCCTCAATTTCATCCTGCCATTCTTTAATATCCGTAATCGGATTTGCATCCTCATTGCTCCATTGATCTGTTCCGGTTAAAGTAACTTGGTTATCCTCTGACAGCTGATAATCGTACTCGTAAACTTGTCGGCCGGATGTGATGCTAATTTGACCTGTAGATAGTAGCTGCATAATCATGCGCTCTGGCACAACTCGCGCGCCATCTACTAAGTTAGCTACGTCATCATAAACACGATTGATTAAAGGCATAAGGTATTGTGAATTTGCAGAACCCATGACCTTTAAAATCTCTTGACGTTCTTTCTCACCGATTCGCATACCTTCACGGAAAAATGGCATTTCTGTTTCAAGTTTTGTAACGCCGATACGGTCACGCAGTTCAGCTTTTGCATCAAATGCAGATGCTTTCAGTGCTACAGGGAGGCCTTTGCTTCCCTTAATCCAAGACAAGTCCAACCCTAGTTGCTTTTTGGATGGAAATAGCGTTTCCCCTAAATATGGAATACGATTTGAGTTGTTTTCTTGATAATACGTTGCAATATTTGGTGCATTAACTAAATCAAAAATTGTTTTTGGCATTTTATATCAATCCCCTCTTATTTGATAAATGTAATTTGTTTTAGTGCAGATACAGCTTCTTCTGTTGGTGATTCCGGTAATTTTCCGGTTTCGATGAATCCGTGAATAACCACAGCGCCCGCTGCAGGACCATAGGTAACATCAACATCGTTAAACAACACACCTTCTGCATTTTCGTCGTTAGATTTCACGGCGAATTTAGATGTGTCGTTAATAAAACCGCCACCGACAATTGTGCCGGCTGGTACGATTTTCTTTCCGTTCTCATCCGCTGAAACTCCTTCATCATCCACTGTTACAGCTAAAGCTACATAGTGATCTGGAAACTTCAAAATTTGTTTTTGTGGTCCACCAAATGATTCTTTAGTAAATTTCATCTTCTATTACCTCCATTATTTAAAATAGTTTCCTTGTGCTTTTTCTACATCAACGCTGTTTTGCTTATTTAATTTTGCTAGCTGCTTACCCAAGTTTTCGGTAGTTGAGAATCCACTACCTCCAGCTGGTGGTGTATCCTGTCGTAATTTTTCTTTGACAGCATCATTTACGGCTTTGTCAAATGCTGTTTTAAAGTTATTGATGTTTTCAAGTGTCTTTTCGGCATCTTCACCAAGTAAAATTTCCGCAAATTCAGCTGGTAGACCTTTTTCTTGTAAATCTGAAACAGCGTCAGCCTTTAATTCAGCACGTTGAATTTTCGCTTCACGTTCTGCAATTTCTTTCTCGCGTTGTGTTAATTCCTCTTCTTGACGCTCCTTTTCAGAAAGCTTGGCAAGGCGTTCTTTTTCAGCTAAAGCATCGTTGACCGCCTTTTGTAAATCCTCTTGGTGTTTTGCTTCGCGGTTTTTGAGCGCTTTATCTACTGCTTTACTGATTTCAGAGTCTACCTCTGAGCGTGTAAAGGTTTCTTTTCCTCCACCTTCTCCTTCACCAGAACCAGCACCTTCACCTTGACCCTTACCATCTCCAGTTCCTTCTCCCTCGCCTCCTTCTTCGCCACCTTCGGCAAAGAACTGTAAATCAAGAGGTAATCCTCTTTTTGTCCTATGAACTACATCTGCGGCTATATCACTTTCTGTAAACAGTGTTGTTTCAGCTAATTCTTTCACTTTATCTGCTAGATTCATTTTCATTTCCTCCATTTGCCCCATGCAGTCATTCGCTATCAATCTTTCATTGCATACAAATAAAGCCCCAAACAGTCTATTACAGCCCGTTCAGTGCTTATCTATATAAAACTATTCAATTGATGTTAAACGCCCACACACGACTTTATTTGTGCGTAATAAATAAGCCTTTTAATGACTTGCTTAGGTCGTGCAATGAACAAAACTGAAAGGCAGAGCATGCCCCACCCGAGCAGGATTCCATCGCTAATCCTTTTCCTTGCATATTAAAAGCACCTAACGCTTGTCTGCTAGGTGCGGTTAATCAAATATAGCAACACTGTTTTTAAATATTTCTTTCAGCTCGTCTGAATAATTGAATCGTTTTTGATTGATTTCAATTGATTTTCTAATATCACCATCAACATGTCTTAAAGTCGCCGCCTTCCAGTCACAAAACATTTCAATTATATCTAACAAGTTCATTCCTTGGATACCATTCTTATAATGCTCTGGATGGTGGCTGTTGTTTTCATAATGATGTTTAAGTGCTTTTTGCATACCTTTAAGATTTTCGTGGTATTCAGTAGAACCATATGTGCTAGATGCTAACTTAGGTGTGTACTCTGTAAAAATTTCAATTTCAGGACTTTCTAATTTTGACTTATCATGTACACGTCCTCTTTCTTCTAACTCAACAATCACTCTACTAAGACACCTTCTTACTTCGTTAATATGGTTAATAGTATCTTTCCTACATTTCTCTTGAGTATATTCCAAGATTTCACCCCATTCACTTAATACAAACGGCTACCGCACCTGGTAGCTAGGAGATTATACCACTTATATAACTTTTTTCTCATCGTCAATAAGCCCTTTTTCTTGGTAAAACATAATCTGGTAAGCAAGTACAGATACAACGCTATCGAAATCAAGCTTTTCCCCGTTTTCGCTTGCTTTTCGCATGATAAAACCGAACATTTCATCCTCGTTGATTATAGGTTCTGACCGGAATATTTTATCTGACACAGTATCACTTCCTTTCAGTTAACGACTTATTAAGCTTTTCCAATTCCTTGCGAATCTTGGTTAATTCAGCGGCGATTGTTTTAGCTACTTTTTCCAATCAAAGTAACCTCCTTACCAACATTGAATGACTAATTTCGTTGTATGCTAGACATCATTGCGACAAACGCTATAAACCCATCTTTCGTTAGTTCTTGCGCTTCTATTTGCTGACTCACCGTGTAACGTTCATCAGTGCAATCCGCAATTTCTTTAACCTCGTTAAATATTTTTCGCAGTTCAACAAAAGCATCAACGAACTCTATGGCACTTTGCTTTTGTTTCTTGTTTTTATAGAGTTTTAAATCAATCATTTACAATCCCTCATTTCTGAATGGCCTTTGATATATTGCCATTCACCTTTATCTCCAATCCTCCACTTGAATGTAGCCTCTTTCATGTAATAAGTCGCCGCGTCATCACTGGATAGGAGATTGAGATTAACTAAAATCATTAATGTTCTCAAAAGGATTCTGTTATAAAGCGTTCGTTTTATTTGAATGGTTACTTTAAGACTTTCCATTTACAATCCCCTCGCTTCTAAATCTTTTTCAAATGCTTCTCTGGACATGTAATTTGATGTGCTGCAACGACAATTTGGGTGCATGGGGTACATATTAATTCCTATTTCCATGTCTTTAATCTTGAATACTTTATCATCCAATGGCTTACATTTATCACAAGCTGATGGTTCAGCAATATAAACATATTCATCAAATCCACTTTGTTCTGCACTATCTTTAAATACATCCGCTTGCACTCTTGCAAGCTCTGTTCTTAGTAATCTCTCTGAATTAGAAATACTAGCATTAAACACTTTCCGTAATTCTCTCGCTAACGCTCTTGGGTTTAACCCTTGAACAATCCCGCGTTGAAGTAACTTATCGAGTTCAGCACGTAAAGCATTCTGATTGGTCCACAACCTATCTGACCATGCGGCCGTTAAAAATGATGCGTTAACAATAGATGCAATATGTTTTTCACTGTAATTCAAGGTTTGTCCTAAGATGCCGGCTTGTCGCTCAAATTCAGCCTTGGCTTGTTTTGTTAATTCCTGCAACATGAAACTTTCTTCATCACTAAGCAAAGAGAATAACTCCAATTCAATGTTAAGCTTCAGGAGTTCCAAACGATTTACACCCATTGTAAAGTTGTAGATTCGCATTTCCATGTTCGGCTTATCTCTAAATGACAACCAACGGATGAAGGGTATGTTTGACTGTGATAATTTAACATATCGCTTTGCTTTTCTAGCGTATTTCTCAACATCTAGCTTTCTAGCTCGCCTTCTAGCTTCACGAATGGAAATTCCTTCTACATCCGCATATCGACCGTAGAAGGCTTCAATTTGAGCTTCTATTTCCTCCATAGCTTGGAGGTGTAGCTGCCTTAATCGACGGGCAAGCTTTTCGTCGTTTTTGATGGATTGTTCGATGTGTTTTAATTCTCGATCACGCCAGTAATTATTCGCCATCGGCTGTCACTTCTTCAATTTTGTCACCGGGGAAATCGTACAGATTTTTATTTATCGGTTTTCGTTTTTCCTCTTCCTCAATGCGCTCTAGTTCTTCATCCGCGTTTTCTACAAAACGCAATTGATCAATCATTGTTTTCTGCGATAACCTACCGCCTGCAGCATTAAACCATTCCATTTCTTGCGCAATATTCTTCGGTAGATTCTCCGTAAATGTAATTGTTAGCTTAGAAACGTCAAACTCACCTTCTGACGCCATTTTCATAACGTTGTTGATTAATCGGTATCGATCACGCAAAGACTTCTTGAAACGGCGCTCTTTTGCAGCTCGTTTTTGTTCTAAGAGAAATAACTTGTATTTCATGGCTTCGCCTGATTGGTTAGCACTGAATCTTTCATCATTCATATTTGGCGTCGCGGTAAATAGATGGATATCATTCGCCAATCGCGTTTTATAAGCTTCCGAACCTTGTACGTCGTATTGTTTGTACAAATACTTAGCATCTGCCCTACCTTCACGACCCTCACCATCGACTGGCGGTTCGAAATGAAATAGGTTCGCATCCTTCATCATTTTCATGATTTCTAACGGGTCCTTATCGCCGTATCCATCCAAATCAAAACGCCCGAATATAGCTAAAATAGCATCATTAAGGTCCTGGGAATAATTTGCGATATCTGACTGTGCGCCATCGTATAAATCGATAAGCGTCAGAACATCCTCGAAATCACCTTGTCGGAAACGATTATTTTCATACTCAATGATTGGCACACCGCCAAAAACATGTGGCTCTGCATCATCTTCTGTCAATTTTCCATCTTCATCAATTTTGTAAATGATTCGATAGGTATCTGTATACAAATACACAGATTCTTCTTTCGTGTAGTCATTATAAAAATAACGCACCCCAGCAATTGGAGTACGCTCTACTGTGTCATCATAAATGACAAATGTATTCATAACGTCTACAGTGGTAAATCGGTTCTCGTCCGCCTTACTGCGATATAACAATTCATAGGCTCGCCCGAAAATGGATTGGTCCAGAATCAATTCACTGTTATGTTCATCAGCATCATTGATTCGATTCATATCACGAAGCATTTCTTCAACATTTTTATCATCATAAGAAGTTTTTAATGGAATACCAACCATATAGCCTTGGATGAATTGACTCACATATTTAGCAAAGTTATGCGTTGCTCGGTTATCTGCCTGGTGTTCTTCTTTACGGCGCTGGCCTTCTAGAATGGTTTCGTTGTTGCCTTTGTAGTAGTTTTCTAACGTCCGCAATCTCGGCCGTTGGACACTCTTATGATTCTCAATCATATCCGCCAGATGGTTAAGGTTATCGAGTAACTTGTCTATGCTGGGATAGGTGTAGTGCTTATTTGCTTCGTCTGGGAATCGTTGTTTGAGAAGCTTGTTTTCTTTAATTAGTACATCTGTAGCCATATGTCCTCCTTTCTACAATCCAAGTGATTGTAATGCTTTGTAGGTTTGCTTTTTGTCTTTGCCTTTGCTCATGTGGTAACGCTCCATACTATATCTAAGGGCGTCGATAATATGGTTATTTGCATCTATCGGCTCATTCAGCCACTTACCTTCTTTATCTTGTTTGAATGTGTAGGTGTTAAATTCTTCAATGGTATGTTCACAAGATGGATGAATATATATCTTAAATCCTTGCAGAAAACTGATTCCGTGATTGATGCTCCCTTTGCCTTTAACGGATGCATGAAGCCTTCTAACACCTTTAGATACCAATTCACGAATCAATCTAGGTTCTGCGCTGTCTCCTGTAATTGAAGCTTTTAACAGTTCTTTTTCCTGCAATATGTTGTAAATATCTTGCGTTGTCATTCCTTTTTCGTAATGCTCGTCATAAATCCAAATTTCTTTATTCTTTAAATCAACAACGGAGCTAACTTCTGTTGTGGGATCGTTCGTGAAACCGTAGTCCATCCCGTGAGTTGTTTCTTGTATTTGTTTAATCTTCTCAAGGGGATCAAATTCCCTAACCTCGAAATTTTCAAATACAAGCCCCTCCGCAACACCCCACTCACCGTCAGCAACGATTCTGGCACGCCTTGGATTGGTTCGATATAAGTCTTGGTATCTAGCCCTGTCCACTTCATCAAGCCATTCATTTACTCGGAATGTAGTTGTAATAGCAAATACATCCTTGCGTTTTGTTTCTTCATCAAAAAACTCACGCTTAAGCCAGTGACGCTCTGACCAAGGGTTAAACGTGAGTGTGACTTGTTTAAAGAAATCCGGCGAATCATGGGAACCCCGAATAGATTCAACAACCGTATCGAAGGCACCCATATCTTCTAGTTGATAAGCTTCCTCGCACCAAACCCAACACAAAATACCGACATCAACTGAAATAGATGTAATTTTTAACGGATCATCCAGACCCCGGAAAAGAATCTTTTGGCCAGTAGGCAGATAAGTGATTTCTGGCATGGATTCGTTAAATTTAAAAAGATGAGCAACCTTTAATTTATTAGCCGCCCATTTTAAGTCTGTGTATGTCGATTGTTTGTTGGTATTGGAGTAACGCCTAATAACAAGCAAGTTTGCCCATTCGTATTTCATAATTCTATAAATATAATTGAGTGCAGTATTCTTGGACTTCTTACTTCCCCGGGAGCCTTTAACAACTCGGTAGAATTGTTTGTTATGCCAAAATCGGTTATATCCTTTACCGATTGTTTTAGCTGGTGAAATTATTGGTTGTTTCTTAGTCGTCATCTGGAACATCATCCACAAATATAGGTGTTATATTTTCTACCTGTTGTTTTTCAGTCCACATGGCATAGCGTTTACCCAGAAGCTCCATTGCTTTAATCGCATCTTTATTTTGTGTCGGAACTTGAACGATTTCGGGATTCTTTTCAATTCCCAAGAAATTACCGTTATCATCAAATGAAGGCTTTTCAGTTAGAACAACTTGATAATCAGTTGCTTCTCTCCTTGCTTGTTCAGATAGCCGGACAAGGATTTCATCTTGCTTCATAATCAGCTTTTCAGTCTTTTCATCCAATCGCTTTTGAATTGCCTCTTGAATGTCAACTTTTGTCAACAGTCGTTGTCCTTGAGACCTTGCTGTTCTTTCGCTGTATCCCGCTCTAATCGCCGCTTGAGTAGCATTCATATCAATGATGTACTCATCAGCAAATCGTCTTTGCCTTTCATTCAATTTTGCCATCTACATCACACCACTTCCTTACGCTATTCGCTTATTTATTCCAAAAAACAAAGACCCCGTTAGGAGTCTTTAATATTTTTCATTTATTTAGTTTCTTGATTTCTTTTTGAATGACATGTAAATCCTTCCTGAATTCCGATGCGTCATCGTAAAAAGATTTCCTCATCTTTTCAGAAACTTCCTTGTCATACCCTTTCGCATCAACTAATCTTCTTTCTTCATATGCAGCCAGCCTTAAACTATTCTCCAGTTCATTTTTCAGATGCCGTTCCTCGGATTGAAGTTTTTCTAAATTACTCAAATTTTTTCTCCTCGTCATAAAAGAACCCATATGGGTGATTTATAATTTTTATTTTATTACACTCTTTTGGTAAGTGAGTTTGGCGCGGTCTAAGTAATTTGTAGTATCTTCGTATTGATAACGATTTTCAAAAGTTATCCGATCGATAATCACACTTACAATCAAATTATCATCTTGAATATAGTTGCGGTCTATTAGCTTGGGAGACGGAATGTAAGCCCTCCCTCCATCAACCATAAACAGAAGAGTGTTCTTTACCGTGCTTCCATTAAATTTCAAGGAATAATAATGCAAACTAGCCTTTTTATTTATGAACCTCTCTGTGAACTCGTTCGATACATCGTTATCGTCTTCTTTAGGCATCTCTACAATAGTCACACTTATATCATCCCTAAGTGCATGGATCGCTAAACCGTCTTGATCAAAACTAGTTACCCAACATTCTGGATGCATATTTTCTTGTAACAAATACATTAAATCACTATATTTCAACTATATCCCTCCTTATCTTCATTTTACTACAAAGAGGTATTGAAACCCACTATCCAATCTTTATAGTGCTTAATCAGATTAGACCTCTCGGTCTTTATTCAGTAATTCTAATGTTAATTAGTGCTCTATCTAGGAAATACCCTCTCTAACCGTCAGAACTTCGTACGTCAATCGTACGTCAAGAAGCGACTTTTTCCACCTTTTCCCTTGCTCGCTCAATGTACTGCTGTACCGTTCGTTTCTTGATGCCCAAGCGATCAGCGATCTTCTGCATACTCAATCCTTCCGCCGTATGCATTACATAACATTGCCTTTCTCTATCAGAGAAATTCCTGAACAACTGAATCAACGCCGTTCTTTGTTCCTGACTCATATACAAAGGCTCCCGCTCTTTCCTCAATTCCTCGTTAATATCCGGCAGAATATCCATATCATCATAAAACTTAGCGCGATATTTATCTCTTTTATCTACACCGCGATACATATCCGGTTGCCTGCCAGTTCGCATCCAGTCCATGGAGTACGTCATGCTTTCAATCATGCTGTTTACATATGTTTCATCCTTCTGATTCCTGTCAATTCTATCTTTCGTTTCTATGTCAATTTCATGGATTTTCTTATCACCAATCCAGTGATCAACCTCACTGTAAAGGAAGTCTTTCTTTGATTTTAATTCTTTCCGACCTTCATCATATTCTGCTAATAACCTGTCTGCCCAGTTTTCTAATTGTTTGCTATTCATCAGTATTGCCCCCTCAAAAAATAGTTTGACTATTTCGATAGATATTATATAATTGCTTAAAAATAAGAAAAGAGGTGAAAAGTATGAAAAAGATATTTTTCAAAATAACACTCGCTAGCTTATTAGTTTTCGGTTTTACCGCATCTGCATCTGCTGCGCCTGTCACACCAGATTGCATATTCGGGAACAATCTATGCTCTTTAATTAAATAACCTCAAGTGAAATTGAAAAGGGCACAAATCAAGCTGTTACGCTTAATCTGTGCCCTGGTTGTTCCAGTAGCTGTTATTTAACTGTATAACTAACCTTCTCAGCATGAATCTTCCCATTCTGCCAAGTGACAATATGTTCCCCGAATCCACTATCCGGCTTCGGTATTCGCTTTAATTTCCCGTTTTTAATAACCAATACTGCGTCTTCCCTCAAGTCCACAGTTGCTTTGTTTTGCTGCATTGCTAGATACCTCCTGCTGTTATACATTTGCCAGGAAGATGCGCCCCGGCTTTTTATTGATTATTTTGCTAGATTGTTAGATTTCACTTTCATTTTCTGCGACAAATTTCTTAATCTCTGCTTCCAATTTATCAGCTCGTTTTTTATACTTCGCCGCATTCCTCATAATTTCATCGATTTCAAATAGGAATAAATCAATCGCAATCCATCCTAAGCAAATTCTATACATACCGCTTTTCCTGCCAAAGTTCATCCAGAATCCGCCATACTTCCCAATTGTGATAGCGAATGTCAACTTATTCCCACCTCTCCAAAAACATCAATCTCCTGCACCCGAACCTCAACTCTCGGATCATCGCTATAATATTTTTGTATTTGCAAATCCACAATTTGGCTGTCATCCTTATAAATAATCCCGTTCAATGCGTCTTCGATACCCTTTGCATAATTCGTATTGTCGGGTTTAGTGATAGGGCGCTTAATCCCCTCAGATATGAGCGCTCTGTCCTTTTTCGTGGTGCTCTTGGGTATATTCCTATAAATCTCTATTCGCATACTCAACGGACCCTCTAACGGTATTTTCGGAGCATGCTGTCTCGCAATTATTGATACGTAACGTTTATAGTCCTTGGATTCTTTTGGATCATAAAGAACTGTTTTTCCACTTTTCGGTCCGCGTTGTATTTTCCCCGCCCTGGGACGACCTTGGGAAACTGGTTCGCCTGGTATCGTAAATTCAATCATTCAAATTCCTCCAAATGATATTTTTCTATTTCTTCCTGTGTTGCATACCTAAACCTTCTTTCAATAGCCTGCATTGCATTCAACATGAATACTTGATGTTCTTTCTGTACGTGGAGCACTGAACCTTCTTCATTCACTACATAATCGCCTAGCTTGAACACTCAATCACCCCTCACGATAATTTCTTTACATAAACAGCTTCCCAATAATCACTTACTAGCTGTATCGGAGAAATACACTCGAATCCCTCGTTCTCTTTCTCAATACACCGCAACACACACTGGTATTTATCTGGGTGGCGTACTCTGCTGATTGCTTGCATGGATTATTCCTCCCCGTACGCTCGGATGGCATCGTTCTTGGCAACTACATAATTCCACTCCAATGTATACAAGCTCACGTCATCTAGTTTCCTGCCGTCTGGTAACTTGTAAATACCCATATACCTTAGTTCACGTTTAAGATATTCCTTGCGTTCTTTTGCCGCTGTATCTGTTTTGTGTAGTGTGTGTAGTGTTTGCATGGTTAGACCTCCTAATATCCATTCTCTTGTCTAGCGTAATTGATTTCATTCTTTTGCATGTATGCAACCTCTATTTGTTCCCAAGAGAATCCAAGTAATTGCCCTAATCTCAAGAATCCACCCAACAGCTCTTCATAAGCCTGTTTCAAATCATCCATTCCCAACAGATTATTTCTTTCCGCATATTCTATTGACCCAAATGCGGCAACGTCGTTAAAAACCTGATTGAACGCAAAAGTAGTATCTCTGTAATAACGTGGAGCTGGTTTAATTTCTGCTATTTTTAACTCTGTTTCTAGCCCAATACTCAATATAAAATGCAGGCAATCAACGTATTCTTCTAGGAGTGGGTTCCCGTATGCTCCTTTTCCTCCACAATACTCACACGGCTCTTGGTATGGTTGCCAATCAATGTCCAACCCCTCTCTGGTGCCAAAACCATCACACGCTTTGCAAAAACATTTTAGATTCGGCTCCTGGTCCTTACTCCAAAACTTAAACCCTCTCCACTCATTCGCAAGCTCTCCAAGTTCCACCTGTAAAGCCAAAATCTTTTTATCTAGCAAATCCTGTCCTTCCAGACTTTTTTCTTTAACAATGTGTTTATCTAGCTTGTCTTGTATCTCAAATAAGTTATTTAGATTCACGCTCTCCCACTCCCAATCTCTGCTAATGCATGAAAAGTATTTTGTTTAGCTGCATCCAGTAAATCAAACACTTCATGTGGTGAATGTCCTTCATCTTCAATCAGCCCGACCATACCGGCTATAATTAATTGCAATCCCATGCTTGTTCTCATTTTATTTTCAAATTCTTGTGCATTCATTTTCATTGGTTAATCTCCTTTTCTCTCCTTACCTTTACTCTTAAACTACGCGCTCCTTCTCCTGCTTTAACAAGACCTTTATTCATGGCATCAGCGAATCGTCTAATGTTATTTACTGCATGCTTAGTCAGATTCATCGGTTAGTCTCCTTTAAATGTTCTTCCATACATTTTTCCGAACAGAAAAATTCGTCATATCCCTCATGCAAATACAATACTCTGCAATTTTCGCAATGGTATTTATAGGTGCTCCACAAGTCGGCGGGTGATGTTATAAATTTCATTGCTCCCCCTTCACCAGAAGCAACTTCCTCTCATACGTCCACTTCCGATTCTCTTTCTTCACCAGTTCCAGCTTTTCACCTTCTGCGTAAATAGTGACGATTTGTAATTCTTCGTTTGAATTAGTTGTGCCCTTGCGTTGTACCATCCAGCGTGGAGTCATAAATAATCATCCTCACTATAAATTATTTTATAAAGAACGAAACAAACAACCGCAATGAATGACAGAAAAACCAATCCCCAAAATGCACTGCCAAGAAAATCTTTAAACGTTTCCGCATCGTGTAGTAACAGATTAATGTATTCGGTCATGGGTTAGTCCTCCTCGATGGTCCATTTGCCATTAAATAAATCATCGAATGTTACATCTTCTCTGGTCTCCAATCTGTACCATTTTCTAAATACCGTTACGTCTAAATTATTATTCCTGTGCAATTTAACCATTTTGCCTTCCTTCAACGCCTGCATAGCTTCCTCAAAAGATACATAAGACGGTAGGATGCGCCATATCCAGTTGACTGTGTGACCATATAAAATCAAAGGTTCGGATGGGCTAATTGTTCCTGTTTCCGTACACCATTTAATATCACCGTTAGGAATCTTGGTAACGTGCTTGTAGCTTCTCCAGTAATCCTTAGGTATTTGTGCCTTTTTTTCTACTTCCGCTAATTGCCCAACCTTCAACCGATCGATCATTTCTCCGGTGGTTAATAATTCACTCATTGTTAGTCCTCCTCGACCCTACTTGATGAATAAGTAACCTCTATATGTCGTTCATATGAAAATATTTTGTCGCAATTATTACATTCGCATTCATCGTCTGAATCAGCCAATTCCCAGGAATCGCCCAATTCGTAACCGCACCAAGGGCAAGTTATTTCGTCCGTCCATTCCGGTTCCTCTTCACCAGAAGCATAAGCTTGTCTTTGCTTTTCTTTTTTTATCTGTTCTTGTATTCTGTAACAATCGGGGCACAGCCTATTATTCTGGCTAAGGAAATTTACACGATAATGAAAACTTTCCCCTAATAAATTTTTGCTTCCGCACTCTCCGCATTTATACTTACCTGCTGGATAAATATCAGCAAATAATGGTCTCTCCTGTCTCATGTTATTACCTCCATATCTCGATTCAGAGGAGCGTTTCTACTCATTATGTATAAATCCCATCTAGTTGTCTGCAAAACGCTCCCAGAATCGTTATTTGCGCCTAAAACCAAGTGTTATGACTCGACTCTGCTTTTATCTGATGTAACGCTAATTTAGTAGACAATTCTTTAAGCGATTTCCCTGCCGTATCGTAATAACCCAGTGCATTTAACTCATCAATGACATGCTCTATATCACTTTTAACTTCCACAGGCTGACTTCTCGGCTTTGCCTTTATCGGTTCGTTGATTGCTCTGTCGATGTTCCAATTGTGTTGCTTAACTCTGGTATTAAGTGTTCTGTAATCAATGCCGTTTTGTTCGGCTTGGTAAATGTGTTCGGGTTTTAGTTTCATTGGGATTCTCCTTTCAGTGCTTGGCGGGCTTTTCTACCGCCATCAAGTCCTAATTGAGTTCTGCCATGATGGTCATATAGAGTCCAAGACTCATCATCCGCATAAAACTCTAAGGCCTGTTTGTAGCGTTTTACCAAATCCGAAGCATCATTTAGTTGACCTTCTAAAACAAATGACATGGTTACCTCTTTTTCTAACATTTCTTCCAATTCTTCCACACGTTTCTCCAGCCATTGGTTTTCTTTTAATAACTTTTCTTCTCGCACTGTACTTTCAGCAGCTATTTCAGTGCATCTATTTTTCAGTTCTTCCACACGTTCAGCTTGTTGGATAAGCCAATCAAGCGCATCCGTCCGACTTTTCGCGTACTCATAGTCCTCTTTTGTCTTTTGCCGGGAAACAATTTTGCTTAAATCCCCCAGCCAGTCTTTGGCTGTTTGTAATTGGTCATTCATTTGTTTTCACGTCCAATCTCTTATCTGCAAAGCAAGCGACTCTCCAATCGCTATCTTCGACTATATTGTTATAAAACTCCCATTCTCCATTAGTAAAAAGGACGGTCATTTCTTCAGCAGGAAATTTATCAATCACTTTGTCAATTGTCACCGTGCGGTTCTCTCGCCTGTCGTTCAGAATGTCGTTATTCTTCAACTCCCAAGGTTCACGACCATGACTTGCCCACCAAACTTCCTCTTTGGTTGCATGTCGCAAAATGCAAGACTTTGGTGTTTCTTCTTTAAACATTTTTCCGTTATCTATAAATCCAAGCGAGAAGCTAGCGCGACCGTCTTCAAGTATTTCTACAACTCTGCCCTCTTGGTTTATTACATGATCGCCAACCTTATACTCCGGCTCTACTTCATAGCCATCCTCCGAATAATAAGCTTGTGCAAACTCATCTACAGTCAAATCATTTAACGACTCCAGACCAAGTGACCATCTGTCATTTAGGTGGATTTTAACTACTTCCCCCGTAAGATGTTCGCTTTTTAATTCTTCCATCGCTTTCGCCTGTTCCTTCGTCAAAATAACCTTGCTCACCCTAACCCCTCCTAATCAAATGTTTTTCATACTCTTTTTCATTCAAGCGACTTACCGGAAACTCCACATCATCAATGCCTTTCCACTTCATAAACACACCCATATCCCCGTAATCAATAAGCTGTTCGACTTCGTACTCATTTCCGTTTATCTCCAATACGTCACCTTTTACGACTTCTGGCGCCATACCTTATCCCTCCTGATTCAGTGGTTTCAACGGCTCCAATATCCAGACATCTTCTTTTTGAAATGCCAGCGAACCATTAGGCATATACTCTCCCGATTTCCAATCTTCCAGAAATTCCTCTCGCTCATCTACATAAGCGCCGAAGAATGGATCTTGCTCCTGTAAATAGATAAACTCTTTCCAGGTGTCCTCATCTTTTTCTTCCCAGCTGATAAGGGAATAGCCGTCACCATAAAAACTATCTGTTACAACAACCTCTAAACCATCCACCATATCTAGTGATTTTTTATGCCTGTCAAAATCTTCATGAGTGACCTCGAAACCATCAACAAACATTGCTTTGACTTGCTCATCTGTTTTATTTCCTGTTTTTAATTTGGCTTTATATAATTTAATTTCCATGCTTTACCCCTCCATATTTTTAAATCGCTCAATCCGTCTCCTAAGCTTTTGATTTTGCCGTCTAAGGTCTTTGTTGCTTTGTGTTAATTGGTCGAAATCTAACGTTTCTAGCAATCTTTTAAGCTTCTGAATACTAATGGTCTGGTTATCCTTCAAACAACGCTGTAACTCCTTATACTCTTGTTTTTCGGTCATGTGTCATCAACCCTATGCACCAATATGGCTTTATCCAAATCAACTGACCTTCTCCGGTGTGTAGGAGACGTGTAAAAATATATGGTGTTTAATGACAATCCTGTTTGCTCTGCGCACTCTTCGGCGGTTCCGGTGGCAAGCACTTCGTAGCCTTTTACAACCTCATAAATATTTCTTTTCGTAAGACCCATTTTGACTTTTTGATTTGCTACCGACCCCACTGAACGATTGAGTTCGGCTGCAAGTTCTTTGTTTGACATAAATTCGTGATTATCTTCGAGGAATTGCAGTTCTTTCATTGTCCAGTCTCTTCTTGTGTTTTTTCGATCCACATTCACCACCCCTTAAACAAATCGTAATACTGCCTCTGCCAATACCTAGACAACCTTCCATCAAAATTACTAGGCACACACCTGTTTTTCCAATATGGAGATATTTTGAATTTAATTTTAGTTATCATGACTGTTGCTCCAGGAGTTCTGGGTTTCGTAGATGTTTCCGATGATTTCTATCCTGTTTTTCCAGTGACTTAAACCGACAAAACTACTAGCACCATTCTGCTTCCCCATGAATCCAGTATCATGCCAAACAACTGTATAAGTGATTCTAGGGTCTCCAAGATGAAATTCATCCCCCTCATAGATTCCCTTGCCGTTCTTGTCTTTGAGGCCTGTGTATTGCATAAAAATAAGTTGTT
This sequence comes from Oceanobacillus indicireducens, assembly GCF_014647195.1. Lineage (GTDB taxonomy): Bacteria > Bacillota > Bacilli > Bacillales > Amphibacillaceae > Oceanobacillus > Oceanobacillus indicireducens. The sequence continues at coordinate 24,210 of NZ_BMOS01000031.1, forward strand.
CGTCTGCGGAATCGGTTAAAATAGAATATAAGCAGGTGTTTTCTTGGTCGTAAAATACTAGGTCTTCATTTGAATACATTGTCTTTCGCTTTACATCCCACGCTTGGTATTTAATCTCTCTCATTCATATACCTCCAAGAGTTCAGGATTATCAATCGTGTTTCCGATAACTTCTCCCTCAATTGTCATATCGTTTTCATCAGCAATGTCATCAAAATGGATAATTTCGTCATAGCCAATAATCTCAACGAACCAATACCAAGCACCTTTTTTAATAACTCCTTGCACGTCCCCGAAATCAGCTATGTCATTTTCATAAATTACTTTTCTGTTTTTATCTTTTAGACTTGGAGATTGACCAACACTCTCTGGAATAACCTCAAAATCATCCAACTGTTCCGCAATATCTACAAAGTTGTCATAATCAATATCATCCGTATCCAAAATGTATGGAATCGCTGAGTCGTCTGACCTTAAAAAGAATGCATTATTTATTAAACTGCCGTAGTGCCAAACATCCTTGAACTTTGATTTACCTCTGAATTTTATTTCTCTCATTCAGATTCACCCTCCATTTTTTTAATAATTTTACGTATTTCGCCTTCCTTCAACCCTTGACCATTTAGGTTAATTATTTGGTCCCAACTAATATCCACTACTTTTTTGCCATGGTTGTATACAGTCAACACTGCTCCCTTGAACATCGACGGATTCCGCAAGACGAATGCAAACAGCTTAGTGATCCATTTGTAATGCCTTACCACGGTTGGTTTTTCATCTTTTCGGGCAATGTGCCAATTGTATTTACTCATTCATATTCACCCAATCAATGATCCTAATTATCCTGGCAGCGTGTTCGTGCAAGCTGTCTGATGTTTCGTTTGAGTGCTTTATTCTGTCAAATGCTTCACGATAAATCTCATTTTGCCGTTTCAACTCATCCCATTCTGCACTTTTATCAATCAGCACTGTATCTAGTTTTAAACCGTCAACAAAGATACGTCCTGTTTCCTCGTCAACTCCCATATAATCACGTACATTAACTTTGCTGTTGGTTACATCTCCTAGAGTTACTTTCATTCCAAATCACCCTCCAATTCCTCGCAAGTAACAGAAAACACATGAGAGTCACTATACAAGGCGCTTACTGCCTTCTGTAATTCCCATTCGCTTCGCACCGTCCGTACATACGAATCCTGCAGTATCTCTCCGTTAAACTCCTGTTTGTAACTAATTCTGTATCGTTTCATTCCGCCCGCTCCAATGCTTTGTATTCGTCCACGATGTCATAAACTTCTACAATGTCATCTGTGTCACATAGTTTGTTTAAAAAATCACGATAGCGCTTGTTTTGCTCCCTTTGCCTATCCCAAGCTTCTATAATTTCAACATTCGTTATTTTTCCATCAAGATAATCTATCATCATTTGTTGTTTTGGTGTCATTCCGTTCCCTCCAATTCATCCAACCAATGATTAATCTCCATTTTCACTTGATAGTCACAACGTTCTGTAATGGTGCGGATTCGTTCAGCTACAAATTTCCTTTTCTCCATTTCCGCGATTAAATATTTATATCCATCAACCTGTTCCTCGGCAGCCATTTCCAGCCAATCGTAGTTATCCATCGGATCAAGTGGCTTCCCGTATTTCTGAATGCCTTTCATTTCCTGTAAATACGCAGTCTCACTAAACTTTTTATTAACTTTTTCTAAATGCTCCATGTTTACCTCCTGTAAGCAAACGCCCTCGTAACCTTGTTCTCCATCGCTTGATGGAAGAGTGCAAGAAACACTTCTTCCGCCTTTCTTTTATGCCATTTGGCAATGTCCTCTAGTTCCATCCCCGCGTTCCACTGGTTTGTGATTAATTCCAATTGTTCAACGGGAAATGCTAACTCCAAATCTTCCAGGATGAAGACATAATCCCGGGACCTGCTTTGCTTGAGTAACGGGATGTGTCCAGCTGCTGTGTTCATTTCGCCACATCCTCAATCGTCATTTGATTCTCTGTCAATCCGATTTCTTCACGTTCTCTTTGCCATTTTTGAAAGCACTTCGGACCAAGCTTGCGCTTAATGCTTCGCTGGTCCTTGAGCTTCCGTCCGCACCGGATGCATGTTGACATTTAGATCGCCTCCTCATTCAGCTTGTTGTTGGTATTGTTGCAACAGTTGTGCTACTTTCGATTGCTCTTCCGTCATATCTGCAGGGTTGCTACCGTTCTGCTCCTCTGCTTTCCTATCGTGCTCACCATTTCTGAACCAATCGGGCTCTGGAACGCTCGGCTGATGACTCTGATTAAATGGGCGCCTTTGAGCTTGATTGTTCTGGAAAGCAACTTCTTCCGCCTTAACTTGCTCCATGGTTTTTATGCCCTTGTCATGCCAAGATTTTAATATCGCTTTAGCATAACCCCAGTTAGGTTTATTTCTTTCCAGCGATATGTTTAGTGCACGAATCACCATCTGGTCACCAAAGTCATTAATCCAGTCGAGCATTTCCTCCGCAATTGCGGGTCTTATCATCCCGATATTGTTTTGATAAAAAACAATTGCATCCGTAGTAGTTGCTGGAGGAGATTCTTGTTGTTCTTCCTTCTCCTCTACTATCTCTTTACTTTCCTTTACTTTACTTTCCTCTACTTTACTTTGTGTACTAATGTCGTCATTGTTTGAGTTAATGTCAGCAATTACTAAGTTCTTGTATGATTTAACCTCTTTCTCGTCTAATAACAGGTATTCGGTCAAGATGTTGACACGTTTTCGCCTGGAAGTAGCTTCTAAATAACGCCTTTGAATCCCCGCAGATGTAAGGATTTGGTGCGTTTCGTATAGCTCTTTGGAGAAGATCCCCCATTTAACGCAATCATCAATGACCGCATTCACTTCATTAATGTTGACATTAACTCTACGTGAGAATAATAGTTGTTCCTTTTCGCCCCACTCATAAAAGTAGCTGTTGTCGTAGATCTTCATTAACACTTTTACAATTACCGCAAATCCTACCAATCCATGAGAGGCTTCTATCAGTGCTATTTTGTCATCCTGGTCTATGTCAACATCTAAAGGAAAGTAGTCGAGTCCTTCTTTGAATGGTCTAGCCACTACCTACCTCACCTCCAACCTGTATTAAGTATTCTTATTAGTTTCTCGGATCTGCATCTAGTTTCATTTGAGCCTCTTCCGGGGTGCGACTACCTTTTATCGAATTGCACTTTCTACAAGCTGTAGCTAGGTTGTTTTCTGTTGTCGCACCACCTCTTGACTCTGGATATATATGATCAACAGAAAGGTTTTCTCGACGCCCACAGTATTGGCACGTAAAGTTATCCCTTTGCCAAATATTCCACCTAATATCATTGGGAATGGGAATTTTTTTATATGTGTTTCGCTCGCGTTCACCAGCGTTTGATCGTTCAAAGAAATTACGATAAAGAACTTCAACGCAATTAATGCATAAATCAAAGTTTTTACTTTCCCAGTGAAAATGTTGCAAACCGTCCATTTCTCGTTCGCAATTATCGCAAATTCTCCTTGGGTAATCTTCACCCATAACATTTATTGTTCCAATGGTTGTCATGAAGCCCCCCTACCTCCCAATATCACAAATCGCAATTCTGCCCTCTACTCTTAAAACGGTATATCCTGGGTACTTGCGCATATAATGTAGGATGCGCTGTTTTAATTCTTGTTCGTTTTTTGATAGCTCCCAGATCCAGTCTGGGAGCCTTACTTTCGATTGACTATGCATAGCTATCACTCAATCGGAAAATCATCTTGTCCACCTTCTGTTGCTTCCGCATTGATGAAATCATTCTCCGGAGCTTCTAGGAAAATTTCATCATTAGGAGTGATATCCTTGATATTTCTTGCCGTCCCCTCGTCATGTTCCACTTGCTGCTGGACTTCTACACTGATAGGCAAGTACTTCCACATATGGCGAATAACCGTTTTATTAGCCATTTCTTCGTAGTAATTATTCCATGGGCTAAATTTTGAATTAGCTCCCCGACTTGCTGATTTGCGCTTTTCGATCTCTGCTTTAGGCATAAACTCCATCTGATAACCACCATCTTTGAAGTGCGCCACTGCGTAAGAACCAATGTACGCGCCCTTGTCCTGGCTCATCGTAGGAACGTGTCTCAACGTTGGATTAAGACCTAGTTCATATTCAAACTCATCATTCTCATAAACAGCATGAGCGTAAATTGATTCGATGTGCCCTGAACGTCTTGCGAGGTCAATCATGCCTTTATATCCGATGATGAATTGGACCTCTGTAATGCCCTTTTTGTTGTTTTTAAATGGAAGTAAGTAGCACTGACCTAATAGGCCTGGTTCTAGTCCGAGCTGTGCTGCTTGCATCACTCCGCCCAATAAACTACCTACATCAGCTTGTCTTAGTTCCGGAGTTGTTCGAATAGTTGTCATGGTTAATCTCATTAAGCGATCAACGTCCATGTGTTTAGGCAAGGCTTCCTGCATTTGTGGTGCCATTTGTTTTAGGTAATCTTCAATCGTTTTTGGCTTGTCCTTTGTTGGAGCACCACCATTATTTTTCTTTGCCGCCATTTGGTTTTTCATTTCATCTACTTGATTTGTCATTTAGTTTTCCTCCTTTTGTTTCTCTATCAATTTGATATCAATCAGTTCGTCAATCGCATTCCTTAAGTCCAATGCTTCAGATATTGTCAAAATAAAATTAGGTGTATCTTCGTGAAACGGAAAGGCTATCTCTATGTGCTGAGAATTCTTGTCCAACAACCTAACTACTGCACAATCATTTTGGGAATATGGATAAAGTCGACTTCTAAATTGGACCGATTTAATTGGCATCAGCAATAGCCCCCTGATCAATTTGTTTGATATTTAACCTTCTATGCGACGATGTCTTAGTGTATTTCTCAGCAATGTCCGGAAGCTCTTTTCTAAGCATTTTGCTGTCCAGTCTGTTTTGATCGACTTTTTTCAGATTCACTTCAAATCGAGGCGTGACACCGGTTGTTGCATCACCGATCATCAACTTTAATTTATTCTCATATTCCTTTTGGAGCGATTGCTTTTCCTTAACCTCTGACTTGATGGAATCAATCGCTTCAATAAGTTTTTCCGCATCATCCGATTGAAGCATGATTGTTTCCCCGTTATCTTCTGGATACATTTTGTTTAACAATTCACTGGCGGAAGGAGAACCATCAATTTCAGGCGGAATTCCCTTTACCACATGTTCCTCCCAAAAGTGTTTTTCTAGACTTATCATTTCTTCGATAAATCCGTCATGCCGTGGTATCTCTTTCCAAACAAATTTTTGACCGCCAATAAGAACTGCAATATATGCTTTCTCGTAGTCTAGGACCGCCATATAATGTTGAACTTGGCACATATAAGCTGGCGGGATCTGTTCCCCTTCCCAAGCATCAGAATTGAAAGCGTTAGTCGTCTTGCATTCAAGCAAAGCATTCTCTCCAACAACATCCCGATCGATATTAGCAATCATGAATGGATGCTCTGGGTGCTTAAATGTCTGATTCCTACGGCGTACCTTCTTACCGGTACGCCGAGTGAATTCTTGCGCTACTACATCTTCCAGGACATTCCCCCAGTGGATTGCTTCATTATCGATTTCCTCAACGTGATCACTGGTTTTATCAATGTAGAGTTCAAATGCTGACTTCCAAGGATTGAAACCTAAGATTGCACTTGCATCCGAACCGCCTAATCCTTTTTTTCTGTTCCAAAGCCATTCCTGGCGGGTCATTTCGAGTGTGTTTTTAGCCATTGTTTTCCTCCTACTGCTTAATAGCGATTTGAACGCTTGTTTTCATATCATCTTCATATGCCTTGAGAGTTTCCGCCAAAAGCAAAGCTGTATCATAATCGCCTGCATGTATTGCGAAAGGCACATCATAGCAATGCCATTTCCCTTCTTGTATTACTTGAGCGTTGTCAATACGCTTTTCCTCAAGTTTCTCTGCTTCATCTTCTGCTAAAGTGATGCCTAATCTTTCGGACAATTGCATTGTCGTTAAGTTGCCTAAAAATATATAAGCCATTCCAATTCCTCCTGTGTGCCTTTATTAATTTTGTGGTATAATAAAGGCACGTGATAAATTTTGAAAAAATTCTTTGTAAACGTCCGCTGCTACGGGCGTTTTTTATTTTGCAATTTTATACACTCCACCGTGTTGTTCCATGATTTCAATTGCATCCGTCGACAGTTCTTCTACTAGATAAAAGTCATCAAAGAACTCGATAATTTCATCCCCTGTAAAGACTTCATTTCCTAAGCCATCTACACCGTAATCATTGCGCCTGTCGCTGAATGGATAGCCTGTACGCTCAATTTGTGCGACCATTGGATGGTCCATGTTAATCCTCCTCAATTCTTTTTTCTATTTCTAGATAAGTGTTTGAACCACATTTACATCTGAAAGGTGTTTCTTCTAAGAAGTCGATAATAACTTTGTTTTCAACACCAGCCTGTTGCATATATGCGCTACCCCCACAGTTTTCGCATTCTGTTTCCATGGTAATTACGTACATACCAGCACCTCCTTCCTATGTATTAGGGTTAATCTCCCCTATATCGGCTACGAACGTATAGATGCATCAGGAGGGAGGAATGCACGTTCATAACCGATATAGGAAGGACTAGCCTTCCATTATTTAATTGAGTTTGATATAATGTAATTAGGTTTTGAAATTGATTTGGTTATCGATAACTCACGTTTGCAGACGTGGGTTATTTCTCTTTCCAATAAACATTTCTCAAATCAGCAAAGTAGAGCGTTGTTCCTTCGTATTCCTTCTCACTCTCACCTTTGTCGCTATGCATAATCGTCGTATAACAATCACCGACAAAGGTGGAAACGTGGGCCACTTTTTTACCATGCCATGCAATTGTCTCAAGTAGTCGCTCTTCTCCTTTAAAAACAAGATAAGCTCTCATTTCATCCCTCCTAACCAATAGGCTTTTTATGTTTCCGTTGTGTCGCAACATAAGCGCGCTGGATTTCCATGTATCTTTCTACAGGTCTCATTGCTAACCATTCTCTTACTTTGATTTTCATAATTTATCCCTCCTACACTAAAATCATAATGATGATAAAAATTATTACTGGCATTGCCTGGGTTAAGTAAAACAGCAATTCTTGTGGCAATGTGACTTCTTCCGGTTCTCCTATGAAGTAATCGATGATCCAGTTTCTCATTCGAACCACACGTCCATATCTCCGGTTATATTAGCCATAAATACTCGGGATTCTTCTGTTATTTCTTTTTCTATGTTTAGGTCAATTAATCGCTTTATCGAGTGAAGAATGTCCTCTGCTCTTCGGTAAGCTTGATCTAACTTCCCTGCATCGAGATTCAATTCTGTGAGTACGAATAAATCATTAATGCATTTAACTTCTGCTTTCGCGATTTGGATATCTTCTTGTTTAAAGTGATTGTGATAGTTCATAATAACCCTCCTATGATTGATACAAATCCTGTGATTAGTGATGTGATAGGCTGTAGCTGATGAATAACTTCCACACCGGCATACAGTGCCATTAATACATCCGGGTTGTTGGTAATACGGCACCATTTGATTAGGTCTGCCGCTTTTAATTCAACTCTGTCTGTTTCTAGTTTGGCTACGTTGCTTCTGGACATATTAAGCTTCAAAGCTATCGCTTCTTGGCTAAGCCCAGCAGTTATGCGCATTTTTCGTAAGACTTCCCCAAAGTCCACAATTGCACCTCCTTCCTTGTTCGCCATACGAACAGTTCTTGAAGGGAACAGATTGTTCTTGATGACTGACTTATAATGTAAGTACCAACTCCCTCAAGTTGGTTGTTTTGCTAGATTGCTAGATTTGTTTGTTGATCTATCCAGTTCATCAGAGCGTTGTATGGAATAATTATTCTCCCGCCCGCTCTGATGTACGGGAATCCTGTTTCATCACCGTTATTTACAAGATCATAGATCTTCGTCAATCCAACTCCGAGAATTGACGCCGCTTCTTTCGCGGATAGAGTTCTTGGGGCTTCTTGATACCCGTGTGACTCAAGGAGTTGTTTGATATCTTTTAAGTGTTTCTCATTTTCTTCACGGATGATTTGACGGATGGACTCTTCCATGGACATTTAAATGACCTCCTCATGAAAACTAATTAAGCAATAAGTTTCGTCGTCATGTTTTGAAGAAAATACAACAGAACCATTCGATAAGTTGGTATTGTGTAATTGTTCTCTAAAGCAAACATCCGTGCCACCTGAAAACCTAATTTCTATTGATCTTTCGCCATCTATTTCATCGAAGATTATTTCGTCCATATAATTTAAAACGGAAACAGTTGGCTCGGATGGCATGTCATAATGGTAAAATTCAATTAAAACTTTTTTGCATGAATTGAAATTTCGATTTAATTCTTTGAAGCTAGTTAAAAAGCTATTAAACTGTTTTATTTTACTCAATTTCTACACCGTCTTTTTGTTCTAAATAAAATTCCATTTTCATTTGTTCAATTGTTGGCAGAACACCTTTTGATTTCAGAAACTCATAAAGGAACAGCCGTCCTTTTTGTGTCCATTTAGTCAAAAGGTTCACGCCTTGCGTTCCGTCTTTCTTGGTATAGGGTGTTGTTTCAGATTTGGTGTAGCCGTTACCTTTGTACCTAGAGTAAAGCAACCACTGATTACCCATCTTATATTGGATACCGTAGCTATTTAGCAATTTGTTCATTTTTCGAGCAGACATACCATAGTCCTCTGCAATCTGGGAAACTAAAATGGCGTCTGTGGATTTTAATATTTCATCCACATAAGTTACTTTTGGTTCGTATTCAGCGATTTGCTGTTGATATGCTTTGTTTTCAAATTCTAGTTGTTCTACTCTATTGGTCGCTATTTGCAAAGCTCGCTTCATAATCATTTCCGGGCTGTTCCACATTTTTTCTAAATTTATAAAATAGCGCCTAGCTTGCTTCCCTTTTTCAGTACGTTGGATCATTGAGATTTCTTTAGCCATATCCAGTTTCAATAAAAAATCCTTTGCTTCTTGTTTGTTAGAGGGGTGGACAAAAATGTCCGTGGTGTAATCTTGGTTCTCAATAAATCCGTAATCAACCATTCTTGGAAACCATTTTCTGAAAGGAGTCCCAACTTCCAAGAAATCATGCAATTCCCTAGCGCTTACGATGATTTCACCATTGTCATTTTCTTTTGTTGTAATTAATTGATTCATTAGCTAACCTCCTTTGTGTTATCACTTGACACAGATTCATTAAAAAAAATATCACCTATAGACAAATCGAAGAACTCACAAGCTTTAAGAATGGTTTTTGCACTTGGGTTATACTCCATGTTTTCGATTTTTGATAATGAAGTTCGTTCGATGCCTAGATAATCAGCGAGTTCCTGTTGTTTGACGTTCCTTTCCTTTCTTAGCTGCTTAATCTTGTTGTGAAGTACTGTCATATCACGACCTCCTTTTACATAAACTTTAATACGGTGTGTTGTGTTGTTTCTTAACACTAATATAATTCATTTTGTGTTACTTGTCAACACTTAATATAAAATTATTTATTTTTGTGTCGCTCTACGCTACAATGGGGGGTGATTGGGTGTGATGATAACAATGAGCGAAAAGAAAAATGATAATAAATTTGGAGAGTTTATAAAAGCATATAGAACAAAAGAGAAAGACATGAACCTTAGGGAGTTTGCTAAATTGACGGGAATCAGCTACTCCCATCTAAGTAAAATTGAACGCGGGGAACACGTTCCGTCTAAAACTACCATCTCAATGTTTGCAGATGCCTTAGGATTAGAAAAAGATAAACTGCTTTTATTAGCTGGTTATGTAAGTGAAAATTATTCTTTCGAACTTGACAACTTCTTGCCACGCGTAAATGAAGAGGATGAGAATGAAGATATTAAGAGAAAAGCCGCTATCATAGAAAAAATTATAAAAGAATTCCCGGATGCAAACCTGATGTTTAACGATCTCGCTAGTTTCACCGCGGATGACATGCAAGACGTTTATGATTATATTAAATTTAAAAAGAGTCAAAAGGATAAGGAGGAATAAAATGGAAGAGGGAAAACAGAAATCGAAAAAACCAGTCTATAAAAGATGGTGGTTTTGGTTAGGGGCGTTTATATTGTTTGGCTTTATCGTTGGTCAAACAAGCGATAACGAAGAACAACCCGATCAAGCCGAGGCACAAGAAAAACAAGAAGAGCAAGAAAATCAAAAGGAGCAAGAGAAAGAAGAACAGAAGAAGGTCGAGGAAGAAGAAAAGGAAAAGAAAAAAGAAGAAGAGAAGAAGAAAGAGAATGAAGAAAAAGAACGCAAGGCAAACAGAACAACAGCCGAAGCTTTGGAAGAAGATAGCAAAAATGTAGATGAAGCGAGCATGGACGGCGGTAAATTGACACTGAAACATAATCCGGGAACTGTATGGAACGAAAGCTCATTCATGGCTACCGTCTACGATATGTTCGAGGATGCCAAAACTGCTTTTGATGATGAAGAAATAGATTCTGTAGCAATTGAGATTGAGACAACGATGACCGATGAAAAAGGAAATGAATCGGTAGACCCTGTAATTAAATACAATTACAGTCGAGAAGCTTTTGAAGAATTAAACTATGAAAATTTCACAAACATGGCTTATGCCGAGGAATGGAGGATTTTAAGAGAAGCGGACTATTATTATATCCATCCTGGTATTTATAAGAATTTGAAAGACAAGTATAAAGATAATTTAAACGTGGAAGGTTTTAGAGAGTAACCAGACATAATATAAGGAAACTCGCCCCACTATAAAGCAATTTATAGTCGCAAACCGGATGAATTCATGGAAAACCTAAGTCACAAGATACGGCAACCATGAGCCAAGCCAGATGAATATCACCTGTTGTAGTCTGGAAGGTGCAACGCATAGTTAGCGAGGATGGATAACCAATAAGCTAGCCACGAGCGTCCGGCATCCCTTGTGGATGATGAGATATGCTGGACTTTATGGAAACATAAAGAGGCCCCGGATAAAAACCCGGGGCGATAACAGATCGAACATCAATGCTCTCGATAATCTGGACTTAACCGATGAACGAACAACTCTATCAACTATTGACGAAACCCATTCGTTAATTGAAGAGTCGCTACGCAACCCAAGAATTCACGAAAACATCGAATTAGGAGTTGATGCAACTATCGGAAACCGAATTGAAGCAATGGGTGAACTCTCTTTCTTATATTATAGCACGAAAAAATAAACTTAAACAAAGATAGCTTAATACATTCACCTGGAGGGTGTGCAATTAATTGTGCGCCTTCTCTTATGCGCCTTGACCGAACATACATTCTCGAAAGGAGTTTTTGTTTGTATACACATCTAGAGGACTATATCAGAGACTTATTAAAATCCATTAGCATTCAAAATCCATCGGACCTAAATATTGAAAACATAGCGAATAGAATGCACTTAATAGTTACTTACAAGAAAAAAGCGTTTAGACATGATAATGAGATTGTTTTACAACCAGGTACAAAACAGCAAGAATGGCGATTATTTGCTCATGAATTATGCCATTACCTAAGGCATTATGGTAATCAACTATTAATGCACAAACTATTCATTGATCTTCAGGAGTATCAAGCGAACTATTTCACTTATCATTTTTGCGTACCCACTTTCATGTTGGACCAATTAAAGGAGGTGACGGTCGATGTAATAATGAACCTTTTTAATGTAGAGCATGAATTTGCGTTTAGAAGATTGGAAATGTACCACAGCAAAACTTTTGAAAGGAAGATGATCAGTGCGCGGGCATATAGCTAAAAAAGGAAATAGGTATTACATTGTTGTGGATATAGGAGATGAAGAGAGAAGACAAAAATGGCTATCCGGTTATAGCACAAAAAAGGAGGCCGAGAAAGATTTACCGCGAGTATTGAATGAATTAAACGATGGGACGTATATCGAACCATCTAAACAG
>NZ_BMOS01000032.1 GCF_014647195.1 Oceanobacillus indicireducens
CGATGGCTTTCTATTTATTTAGCTGTTGCATTTCATTTTACAATGAAGCTAAAATAAGTATACATGTAAAAAAGCTTGAAAGTCTACTAAAAAAACGTTATAATAATCTTTGTGTTCATAAATAGATGATGCGCCCATAGCTCAGCCGGATAGAGCACTGGTTTCCGGTACCAGGTTTGTCGGGGGTTCGAATCCTCCTGGGCGCGCTAAAATCTCAATAAAGACAAGGGCTTGATTTCAATTCATCCCCTTGTCTTTTTCTTCTCTTCAAACTCCTCCTTATAATAATTTCAACTTATCATGAATTGTTTGAACTGCAGCGTCAACATCGAGGTTATCAATTGGCAGGCGGATATGATGTTCGTTGTAGATCGCCTGGCGTTCATCAAAGAGACTTTTAATCTCTTCTAGACTTTTTCCTTGTAATACAGGTCGCGTTGGAAGCAAGAGACTAATACGCTCTTTCCAATAACCAAATGACATGTCAAGAAATATGACAATAGCATGCTCCATGCAAGCTTTGCGGATTTCTTCCTGCATGAACGCTCCACCACCAACAGAAATCACTTTACCTTCTAATTGACAGGCGTCGACGATCATTTCTCTTTCCGTTTTTCTGAATTCCTTTTCTCCGTATACGTTAAAAATATCGACAGCTTCCATGCCGTATTTCGCTTCAATTTCCGCATCTATGTCAAGGAATCCGCATTGTAACTTACGGGCAAGTTCTTTACCGAGTGTTGTTTTCCCAACACCCATGAATCCAATTAAAACAATACTTTTCTTCACGTTCTATTCACCCTATGTTCTTTCTATTATTATTTATGAATACCTTCCTTTGCTAGTCGGTCTGCTCGTTGATTTTGTTTTTCTGGGATCCATTTAATGAAAAATAACGGGAAATGCCCACTTAACTCTTGAATCCTTTCAAGCAAGGGAAGGAAGTTATTATTTTTTGTATAGTTCTTTTCTACTGTATCAACGACAATCTTGGAATCGGTACGAAAGGAAAGTATTTCTTTTGGATACTGTACCTTACATAGCTCTAATGCCTTGATTACCGCGTGAAATTCTGCTTCATGATTCGAATATGTACCGATTGGAAAAGAATATTCGACGTCTGCTTTTCCAGCTTTGATGACGATCCCGATTCCACTTTTACCGGGATTTCCTTTAGAAGCAGCATCTGTATAGACTTCGATCAATCCTGTTCACGCTCCTTTGTAAAGTAGTATAAACTATTTTTTCTAAACTGTAAAAAATTATTCTCTTGATATTTTAATTAATTTTCTGTATATTAATGAGGAGACTAACCCTATTTTAAAGTGAAGGAGGTAGAAAATGGCAGAAGCAATCCTGGAGCTAAAAGAATTGAGCACCCATTTCTTTACAGATAGCGGAGAAATTCCAGCAGTGGATCAGGTAAGTTTTACCGTACATAAAGGAGAAGTGGTAGGAGTAGTGGGGGAATCAGGTAGCGGGAAAAGTGTTACTTCCTTATCCATTTTACAATTAATACCAAAACCTCCTGGAAAGATTGTAAACGGTTCCATTTTTTACAAGGATGAAAACTTGGCAAAAGCAAGTGAGAAGCGCATGAAAAAGATTCGTGGCAATGAGATCTCGATGATCTTCCAAGAGCCCATGACTTCACTGAATCCCGTATTTACAATCGGTAATCAGATGCGAGAAGCAATCCGTATTCATCAGAAGGTAAGTAAACAGACGGCAACGGAAAAAGCGATTCACATGTTGAAGGTTGTAGGGATACCGCGTGCGGAAGATATTGTAAATGAATACCCCCATCAATTATCGGGTGGAATGCGCCAGCGCGTCATGATAGCGATGGCGATGTCGAGTGAACCGAGCTTACTTATAGCTGACGAGCCGACAACCGCACTGGACGTGACGATTCAAGCGCAGATTCTTGATTTAATGAAAAAAATCAATAAAGAAGAACAGACGAGTATTTTACTTATTACGCATGATTTAGGTGTTGTAGCCGATATTTGCGACCGGGTTGTCGTCATGTATTCCGGACAAGTCGTTGAACAAGGAACGACAAGGGAAATCTTGAAGGATCCGAAACATCCTTATACTCAAGGGTTAATTCGTTCCTTGCCAAAGCTCCATGGGAAGGAGAAGAAGCTTTATTCTATTCCCGGTACGGTAGCTAGGCCGAGGAAAGATCATATTGGCTGCCGTTTTGCTCCCCGTTGTGAATTCGCCTTTGAACGTTGCTTCAAGGAGAACCCGCAAATTTACAACTTAGGCGAAGGCCGTGAAAGTCGTTGCTTCTTACATTCGAAGCAGGAAGGAGAGCGATTAAAGGATGTCACAACCAATACTTGAAGTGAAAGGGTTAAAAAAATATTTCCCGATCCAAGGCGGTGTGTTTGGAAAAACCGTTGGTGAAGTGAAAGCGGTTGATGACGTTTCTTTTCACGTGCGGGAAGGAGAAATCTTAGGAATTGTCGGGGAATCAGGCTGCGGGAAATCAACGACGGGAAAATCGATTCTGCGATTGATCGAACCGACGGAAGGTGAAGTGAAGTTCGAAGGGAAAGATATAACAAAATTTAGTTCAGAGGATATGCGGAAATTAAGAAGGGATATGCAAATTATATTCCAGGACCCATACGCATCCCTAAATCCGCGGCATACCGTGGAGAAAATTGTCGGTGAACCTTTACTCGTTCATGGAATGAAGTCAAAGAGTGAACGAAAGAAACGTGTAAGGCAGCTGTTAGAAATTGTCGGCTTAAGCAGCTATCACGCCTCAAGATACCCACATCAGTTCAGTGGAGGTCAAAGACAGCGGATTGGGATTGCTAGGGCCCTCGCAAATCATCCGAAATTAATTATTTGTGATGAGCCTGTATCTGCTCTTGATGTATCGGTACAATCACAAATATTAAATTTAATGGAAGAACTCCGTGACGAGTTTCAATTAACTTATATTTTTATTGCACATGATTTAAGTGTTGTTAAACATATTAGCGATCGGGTCGGGGTTATGTATTTAGGCCGGATGGTTGAACTAGCTGAGAAGGATGCCCTATACGAGGAACCGAAGCATCCATATACCAAAGCACTATTATCTGCCGTGCCGGAACCAGATCCGGATATTGTGAAAGAGCGAGTTATTCTTGAGGGGGATGTGCCAAGTCCCGCGAATCCACCAACCGGGTGCGCTTTCCATACGAGATGCCCGTTTGCGATGGATATTTGTTCGCAAGTAAGGCCGGAATTCGGTCCGGTCGATGATCAGCATTTTGTTGCCTGTCATTTATATAATGACAAGTAATAAAATATATTTTTAGTAAGAAAAAAGGGGGATAAAGAAATGAAGTTACGCATGACTTTACTTGCTACATTGCTGATTTTTTTATTAGCACTCGTAGCGTGTAGTGGTGATGGTGGTGCCAATACGAGTGACACACCGGATGACGATGCGACAGAGACGGATGCAGGGGAAAATGAGGATACTGAAGCGGAAGAGGCGACTGCAGCCGGAGATCAAGTGTTAGTATTTGCTAGAGGCGGAGATTCTGAGAGTCTAGATCCAGGAAGCACGACGGATGGGGAATCTTCACGAGTTACCCATCAAGTGTTGGAAGGACTATTGACCTTTGAAAAAGATTCCTTTGAATTACTGCCGGGACTTGCCCATGATTGGGAAGTTTCTGATGATGGTCTTTCCTATACGTTCTACTTGGAAGAGGGAGTAACCTTTCATGATGGGACGGACTTTAATGCAGAAGCCGTAAAAACGAATTTTGAAAGATGGGCAGATCCAGACCATGAATATGCATTCTCTGATGACGGTTATGTCTATTCCATGTATGGAACAATGTTTGGCGGGTATAAAGGGGAAGAAGGACATGTCATTGAAGAGATTAATGTCGTAAATGACCATGAAATTGAATTTATCTTAAATCAGCCGCTTGGATTCTTCCTGCAAAATCTTGGGATGAGCTATTTTGCCATAACATCCCCAGCTGCACTGGAAGAGTATGGACCAGAAATTAATGAAAATCCTGTAGGTACAGGCCCGTTTAAATTTGTGAGCTGGACAAAGGATGACTCCATAGTCCTCGAGAAGTTTGAAGACTATCGAGTAGATGGTTTACCGAAGCTAGATCGAGTTATTTTTGAAGTGATTCCTGATAATGCTGCTCGGTTAATTGCACTCCGTTCCGGTGAAGTTGATATTATGGATGGACTGAATCCAGATGATGCTGAAGGGGTAGAGGCGGAGGAAGGTTTAGAGCTATTGACAAGATCAGAAAACAACGTTGGCTACCTTGGCTTTAATACACAGAGTGAGCCGCTTGATAACGTGGAAGTACGTCACGCAATCAATTATGCCATTGATAAAGAGGCAATTGCAGATGCTTTGTATGCTGGTTATGCTACAACAGCAAAAAACCCGCTGCCACCGGGATATTTAGGTTATAACGATGATGTCGAGGCTTATGAGTATGACCCGGATAAAGCGATTGAACTACTAGCTGAAGCAGGATTTGAGGATGGGCTTGAAATTGAATTGTGGACAATGCCGGTCGCGCGTCCGTATATGCCTGATCCGGAGACGGTTGCACAAATCGTTCAGAACAACTTAGAAGACGTTGGTGTGACAGCTAATATCGTACGTGAAGAGTGGGCGCCGTACTTGGAAAAGACATCCCAAGGTGAGCATCAGTTGTATATGCTTGGCTGGTCTGGAACAAATGGAGACCCGGATTATTTCTTAAGCAGTCTGCTCCATGGCTCTAACATTGGAAGCAGTAACCGTGAATTTTATCAAAATGATGAGGTCGATGAACTGCTGGATGCAGCAAAACGGGCTATTGACCAGGATGAGCGGGCTGACCTTTATGCACAAGCTCAAGAACTCATATCGGAAGACTCGCCAATGGTTACACTTGTACACTCTACACCAGTAATGGCGACTACAAGTAATGTGCAAAACTATGTCCCGCATCCATCTACAAGTGAATCTCTGGCAGAAGTAGAACTGACCGAGTAATTCACAGGCAAGGGGAAAGTGGTAAAACAGAAGGGATAGTAGACTGGTGCTGCTATCCCTATCTTTGTTGACGGATCGAAAAGTTTTTACAGAATGAGGGGGAAAAAATGGTAACGTATATACTTCGCCGCCTGTTAATGCTCATTCCAGTATTAATTGGGATGACGCTCATAACCTTTTCAATTGTCCATCTTATTCCGGGGAACCCTGCACAGGTTATTCTAGGTGAAACGGCAACAGCGGATGCAATTGCTAATTTGGAAAAGACAATGGGATTAAATGAACCTTATTTTGTTCAATATTGGAATTATATTTTAGATATTTTGCAAGGTGATTTGGGCACCTCGCTTCGTTCCAAGGCAGAAATTTCTAGTGAAATTCTCCCTTACATAGCTGCTACTTTTGAGCTGACACTATTTGCTATGATCTTTGCGATTGTCGTAGGAGTCAATGCTGGAATCATTAGTGCTTGGAAGCAGAATTCTTGGTTTGATTTAGCGGCAATGCTCATTGCTTTAATAGGCGTCTCCATGCCGGTGTTCTGGCTGGCATTAATGGAACAATGGATATTTGCTCAAGAGCTCGGCTGGTTACCAGCTTATGGCAGACAAGACAGTAAGGATCCAATTGCTGCAATTACGCATCTCTATGTACTTGACTCACTGATTCATCTTGACTTTGCCAGGGCGGGAACGATATTGAAGCATTTGATATTACCGAGTATTGCCCTTGGAACAATCCCGATGGCAATCATTGCACGGATGACTAGATCCAGCATGCTAGAAGTCATGAAGTCGGATTACATTCGTACAGTGCGGGCGAAAGGGTCCGGCCAATTTCTTGTTATCTATAAGCACGCGTTAAAAAACGCGATGATACCAGTAATCACTGTAATCGGATTGCAAACGGGTGTGCTCTTAGGCGGTGCTATTTTAACGGAAACAATTTTCAGTTGGCCAGGGGTAGGCAGATATGTATATGAAGCGATTAATTACCGGGATTATCCGGTTATCCAGTCAGGAATATTAGTCATCGCCTTCATCTTTGTCATGATTAACTTGGTCGTTGACATTTTGTATAAAAAACTTGATCCGCGGATTAAGTATTAGGAGGTGGTGCACATGAAGCTAAGTGAAAAAAATACAGAGCAGCCTGTACCAAATCCTGCAGCAGAGGGTCACTTGATGGACCATGAAGAGATGGAAGTTACTTCGCCATGGAAAGATACATTTCGCGAGCTGCGGAAGAATAGATTGGCGATCATTGGATTTTCCGTCATCATATTCTTTGTCCTGATAGCGATATTTGCCCCATTGTTCACATCGTACACGTATTATGAACAAAATCTTGCAAACCGGCTGCAACCGCCATCTGGAGAATATTGGCTCGGCACAGATCACTTAGGAAGAGATATTTTCACAAGGCTTGTCTACGGGGCAAGGGTATCGTTGATGGTTGGGTTTATTGCTGTTTCGGGTGCACTAGTGTTCGGAACCTTTCTAGGTATTATAGCCGGTTATTTTGGCCGTTGGGTCGATATGATTATTTCCCGTATCTTTGATATTCTACTTGCTTTCCCAAGTATTCTACTAGCAATTGCGATTGTGGCGATTCTAGGACCATCTTTGCAAAATGCATTACTAGCAATTGCGATTATTAATATACCGATATTTGGAAGACTTGTTAGATCACGGGTAATAAGTCTACGGGAAGAGGAGTATATAATGGCGGCGAAAGCTCAGGGAATGAAGCATGGAAGGATTATTTTTCAACATATTTTGCCGAATAGTGTGGCACCGATCATTGTCCAATCAACGCTCGGGTTTGGTACGGCAATATTAGAAGCTGCAGCCCTAGGGTTCTTAGGACTAGGCGCCCAGCCGCCAACGCCTGAGTGGGGACAGATGCTTGCGGACTCGAGAGACTTCATCCAACTTGCACCATGGACCGTCATCGTCCCGGGAATCGCTATTGTCCTCGTCGTCCTAGGCTTCAACCTAATCGGCGACGGCCTCCGCGACGCCCTCGACCCGAAAATGAAGAACTAAAAAAGCTAATTACCTTCATACAGCGTAAGTGTCTGTAATTCTCTTCTGGAGGTCCGCAGTCCAGACACCTCTCGCTTTCCGCGGGCGGCTGGTGAGCCTCCTCGGGCTAGCGCCCTGCGGGGTCTCACCTATGCCTATCCTCCTGCAGGAGTCTCGAGGTGTCTGGACTGCTCCGAGGGAAAGCCTGATTTGGAACACTATTTTTTATTTTTAAAAATTAGATCGTTTATCATAGTGGTGGGTTAGTTTCCATTAATAATAACGCTCTTTACCAGTTCAGTTGCCCGGCGGACGGTGACTCCTACGGGAAAAGCACGAGTCCGAAGACCCCGCAGGAAGCGAGTTTCTTCCGAGGAGGCTGAGGCCGTGCCCGTGGAAAGCATCCGTCCGCCGGGCAACTGAACGGTAATTAGAACGCCAAAAAACTAAAAGAGCAGGACACATACGCTGTATGAAAGCAATCAATCTTTGAATAAATTGATTTATCATTATATAGTAGAAACAGGGATATTTTATCACGCATTAACGGTCGTAATAGCCCCTCCTCTAAACGTGAGGTAAGACCAACATATGAAGGTGGGGTATACAGTCCGTAAATAACTGATTCTGTTCAACTAACATTCAGTGGGGAGGTAAGGAAACCCCCACTGAATGAAGTTTCACTTTATGGGGAAGGAGTTGTCCGTTGTGAAACAGCACTTGGTCCAACAGCAAACAATCCAGCGCAAATTGAACCAGTCACTCATCCAATCCATACAAATGCTTCAGTTCACTTCCGTTGAATTGTACGAATACATCAATGAGATAGCAGAGGAAAATCCATTAATTGAAGAAGTCGTCTATGATGCAGGCGAACATCAACAGACCTATCAAGCGTCCGATACATACTCCATCGACGCAATGAATTCCAGTGAGAAAACATTATACGAACGGTTGAAAGAGCAATTGCTGACCATAGATATCCCGGAAGAACTTCTTCCGACTGTCGAATTTGGAATTGACTCCTTGAATGAAAATGGGTATTTGGAAATATCTTTGGAAGAATGGGCAAGTGCGTGTAACACGACATATCCCATTACGGAAAAAGCGCTACATATTATTCAGCAACTTGAGCCCCGTGGCATTGGGGCAAGACATCTCGGAGAATGTATCTATCTGCAACTCCGCGAGATGGATGGTTATCGCCCTTTTATAGAGGATTTACTTCTTCATCATCTCGATTGGATTGCTGATTATGATTGGACTGCTATACAGGAATCATATGGAATCACGCAGGAGGAATTGGATGATCTAATCAAGCTTATTCAATCCTGTGATCCCAAGCCAGGTAAATTGCTCGATACGACTGAAGTGGAATATATAGTCCCGGAAGCGAAAATCTGGAAGGATCAAGATAAGTGGAAAATTACATTTTATCATTGGTCGGCTCCGAAACTAGTAATTGATTCATCGTATAATCAATTGGTGGACAAAGAAGCAGAGAGGTTTCTGAAGTCCAAGCGTGACCAATTGCGATGGCTGGAAGGAGCGCTTAAATATCGAACGGCTACTATCGAACTTGTTATTCGTGAGATTGTAGAGAGGCAAGTCGACTTCTTTGAATTTGGTTTACTTCATTTAAAGTCGATGACATTAAGTGATATTGCGGATAAACTTGAGTTGCATACATCCACAATCAGCCGGGCGGTTAACAATAAGTATGTCGAGACACCACATGGAATTTATCCGCTCAAATTCTTTTTCCAATCTGGTGTTTCACAAGACGACGACGGTAAAAAAACAACAATCGTCCTAAAACACATGATCCACCGGTTGATTGAAGAGGAAGACAAAGCTCGACCATTATCCGACGAGAGGATAAGAAGTCGTTTACAGGAGAAATATTCCGTGAACATTGCGAGAAGAACAGTGATGAAGTACAGACAAGAATTAAATATTCCCGCTTCCTATAAACGAAGAAAGGAGTAATTATCTGGTGCATATTATATTTTATACGAAGGAAATCTGTCCCTTATGTGACGATGCTGAGGCATTACTATCCTCTTTTGAAGTGGACTATCCACATACATTAGAAAAACGGGATATTCACTCAAGGGAAGAGTGGCTTGCGGAGTATCAACTTCAAACTCCGGTAATAGAAATTAATGGTGAACAAATGAATTGTGAAGAAATCAGCTTCAATACAATAGAAGCTTTTCTGAAAAAACATTCAGAGAGAAATTAGGATGAGCTAATTTCTCTCTTTTTAATTCCTTTTAGTTGTAAAAATAAATCTCTATGATATAATCGATATTGTAGAGGGACGTAATTTGACTAGCGTGGACATAAAGTGTCCAGAAGAAGGAGTAGCGATATGAAAGCAATCGTTAATCTGCAGAAACAACTTGTACCAGACCTGCTTCAAGTCTTAGAAGTACGTTTCGCAATTCTGCAGAGTGTCAGTCTCTTTCATCCCATCGGAAGACGTGCGCTCAGTGAAAACGTAGGATTGACTGAACGTCAGGTTCGTAGTGAGGTTGACTTTCTTCAAGAACAAGGCCTGCTCGAAATTACGAGTAAGGGGATGTATGTTACGAAGGAAGGGAAACGGCTACTGGAAGAACTGACAGATTTTATGGGTGAATTAAAAGGGATTCATGTTTTAAGGGAACGTTTAAAGGAAAAACTATCACTAGACAAGGTAATTATTGTACCAGGGAATAGTGATGGGCAGGAATGGGTAAAACAGGAAATGGGTAAAGCCTGTATCGCCTATTTGAAATCTATTATTACGGCGAATAATACGATTGCTGTTACAGGTGGCAGTACAATTGCTGCGGTTGCCGATGTCATGACACCTCTTAATAAAGAGGAAGATTATCTTTTCGTACCGGCCCGAGGTGCGCTTGGTGAAAAAGTTGAGAACCAGGCGACAAGAATAGCCGAGGAGATGGCAAAGAAGTCCCGCGGTAATTACAGCTTACTCTATGTCCCGGATCCATTAAGTGAAGCAGCGTATAAAAGTTTAATGGAAGAGCCGTCTATACAAGCAATCGTGTCCAAGATTAAACAGGCAGACATTGTATTGCATGGTGTTGGGGACGCACTCAAAATGGCGAATCGCCGGAAGACACCACAACACATTCTCGATAAATTAAAAGAGAATGAAGCAATAAGTGAGGCTTTTGGATATTATTTTGACCAAGATGGTAATACTGTTTACAGGGTACGCACTGTTGGACTTCATTTGCATGACCTAAATGAAATTGGGCATGTAGTGACGATTGCAGGTGGTCAGTCAAAGGCGAAAGCGATCGCGTCCTATTTCGAAGCAGGAAAAAGTGATCTTTTAATCACAGACGAGGCCTGCGCAAGAGAGATTTTAGAAGGCTAAATGCCTTTTAAAAATAAATTTATCAGCAATATATTTTTTATAAATTTAGGGAGGCAATAACATGACAGTAAAAGTTGGTATTAACGGATTTGGAAGAATTGGTCGTATTGCATTACGTCATGCATTAGAACATGGCGAGAACATGGAAGTTGTAGCAGTAAATGACTTGACAGATGCAGATATGCTTGCACATCTTTTGAAATATGACTCTGTACATGGATCTCTAAAAGAAGAAGTGAAAGCGGAAGGTTCAAGCCTCTTCATTGGTACGAAAGAGATTAAAGTATTATCTGAAAGAGATCCAGCAGACCTTCCTTGGGGTGAGCTTGGTGTAGATGTTGTTATTGAATCTACAGGTCGTTTCACTCAACGTGATCAAGCACAAAAACATATCGATGCTGGCGCGAAAAAAGTAATCATCTCTGCACCTGCACAAGATGATGATTTAACAATTGTAATGGGTGTTAACGACGATCAATATGACCCAGCAAACCACCACGTTGTATCAAATGCTTCATGTACAACAAACTGTCTAGCACCATTTGCAAAAGTGTTAAACGATACATTTGGTTTGAAGCGTGGAATGATGACAACAATCCACTCTTACACGAACGACCAGCATACGCTTGACTCACCGCACAAAGACTACCGTCGTGCACGTGCAGCAGCTGCGAATATTATCCCAACAACAACGGGAGCTGCTAAAGCGGTAGGTAAAGTATTACCTGAGCTTAACGGTAAGTTGAACGGTATGGCAGTGCGTGTTCCAACTCCAGACGGTTCATTAACAGACTTAGTTGCTGAATTGGAGAAAAATATAACAAAAGAAGATGTGAACAATGCGTTCAAAGCGGCTGCGGAAGGTCCAATGAAAGGTGTGCTTCAGTACACTGAGGATCCAATCGTTTCTTCTGACATTGTTGGTAATGCTCACTCTTCTATCGTTGATGGTCTATCCACAATGGTTATGGAAGACAACATGGTAAAAGTTGTTTCTTGGTATGATAACGAATATGCATATGCAGCTCGTTGTATTGACCTTGTAGAATTGCTTAACAGCAAAGGATTATAATTATAAACCGTAATTGTTTATGTACAAAGGGCGGAGGAGGAAAAGTCATCCTCCTTCGCTTTTTCTTTTGAGAAACAGGTGAAATCCTATGTACATATTAAATAAATAAAAAATCCAATTATTCAACAAAACTCAACGAATCACAAGCGTTTCATTTCCACCTGGTATATAATGATGGATGGAAAGCAAAATATGGAACAATACAATAAAACGTTGCAAAACCATTTGGGAGGTTGATGATTTGAATAAAAAGACGATGAAAGACTTTGATGTAAAAGGGAAGAGGGTATTATGCCGTGTCGACTTGAACGTTCCAATGCAGGACGGGAAGGTAACGGATGATACAAGAATCAAAGCAGTTATCCCAACAATTGAATATTTGACAGAACATGGTGCCAAAGTAATTTTAGTAAGTCATTTAGGCCGACCAAAAGGGGAAGTAGTAGAAGATTTAAGATTAGACCCTGTTGCTGAACATTTAAGCAACCTGCTGGGTAAAGAAGTATTAAAAGCAGACAAAGTATTTGGAAAAGAAGTAGAAGATGCAGTTTCCCAAATGCCAGAAGGGGGTATTCTTCTGCTTGAGAATGTTCGCTTTGAAGCGGGTGAAGAGAAAAACGATCCAGCATTAGTAGAAGAATTCACTAAGTTCGCGGATATCTTTGTTAATGATGCTTTTGGAACATCTCACCGAGCACATGCTTCAACGGTAGGAGTTGCAGAGAAGTTGCCGGCAGCTGCAGGGTTCTTAATGGAAAAAGAAATTGAAGTACTCGGTAATGCACTGGAAAATCCAAAACGTCCATTCACAGCAATTATTGGTGGAGCGAAAGTCAAAGATAAGATTAATGTAATCGATAATCTGCTTGACAAAGTCGACAACCTAATTATCGGTGGTGGACTAGCCTATACATTCATTAAAGCACAAGGTAACGAAATTGGAAATTCACTTCTTGAAGAAGATAAAATTGATCTAGCCAATGAATTCATGAGCAAAGCGAAAGAGAAGAATGTCAATTTCTTAATGCCTGTTGATATCGTAGTCGCTAATGACTTCTCTGATACAGCAGATACAAAAATTGTACCTGTAAATGAAATACCGGCAGATTGGGAAGGGCTTGATATTGGTCCAGAGACCCGGGAAATCTATCGTAAAACGATTCAGGAGTCTGCATTAATTTTATGGAATGGACCGATGGGTGTATTTGAAATGAATTCTTTTGCAGGCGGTACAAGAGAAGTTGCCGCAGCTCTTGCAGATACAGAAGGATTCTCGATTATCGGTGGTGGAGACTCTGCTGCAGCTGTTGAACAATTTGGTTTCGCTGAACAGATGGATCATGTCTCAACTGGCGGAGGAGCTTCCTTAGAGTTTATGGAAGGTAAAGTTCTTCCAGGTATCGCAGCTTTAGATGAAAAATAAGTAGGGAGAGTGGAAACATGCGTAAGAACGTAATTGCAGGAAATTGGAAAATGAATAAGACGGCAAGTGAAGCTAGAGAATTTGTCGAGGCAATCCGGGAAAAAATTCCGGCAAATGACAAGGCTGAGGCGATCATTTGTGCACCATTCCCTTATTTACCAGCTTTAGTGGAAGCGACGGAAGGTACAGAGATTAAAGTTTCAGCTCAAAATATGCATTTTGAAGACAGTGGTGCGTTTACTGGTGAAGTAAGCCCGGTTATGCTGAAAGATATTGGTGTAACCCACGTCGTTTTAGGCCACTCCGAACGTAGAGAATTATTTGCGGAAACGGATGAAACAGTAAACAAAAAAACAAGAGCAGCTCATGCGCACGGGTTAACACCAATTGTTTGTGTTGGGGAGAGTCTTGAGCAAAGAGAAGCAAATGAAACAGTTGAGCTTGTCCGGAGCCAGGTTACAGCAGCATTGAAAGATTTGACAGCTGAAGAAATTGCTAAGACGATCATTGCTTATGAGCCAATCTGGGCGATCGGAACAGGCAAAACTGCGTCAAGTGAAGATGCGAATGAAGTATGCCGTGAAATTCGTAATGTTATTAAAGAACTTACATCAGAAGAAACTGCGGATAAAGTAATTATCCAGTACGGCGGTAGTGTGAAGCCGGCAACGATTGATGAATTATTAAGCCAGTCCGATGTAGACGGTGCGTTAGTTGGCGGTGCGAGCCTAGAAGCGGATTCTTTCTTATCCCTTGTGGAGGCAGGTATTAATGAATAGAGAAAATTTAGCAGCACTAATCATCCTCGACGGCTTTGCCTTACGAGATGAAGTGAAAGGAAATGCGGTAAAATTAGCAAACACACCAAACTTTGATCGGTATTGGAATGAATTCCCTCATAATCAATTAACAGCGAGTGGGGAAGCAGTTGGATTACCAGAAGGTCAGATGGGAAACTCTGAAGTCGGCCACTTGAATATCGGTGCTGGTCGTATCGTTTATCAAAGCCTGACTCGAGTGAATATGGCGATTCAGGGAGGCGACTTCTTCCAGATGGAAGCTTTCCTTCAGACCATTCATAAAGCCAAGACAGAACAAAAAGCACTCCATTTGTTCGGTTTACTTTCGGATGGTGGAGTTCACAGCCATATCAGCCATTTATTCGCTTTACTAGAACTGGCAAAAGCGAATGATTTGGAAAATGTCTATGTGCATGCTTTCTTGGACGGACGAGATGTAGGCCCGAAAACAGCTGCTGAATATATCCGTCAAACGGAAGAGAAAATGCAGGAATTAGGTGTCGGGAAGATTGCAACGGTTTCCGGCCGCTATTATTCCATGGACCGGGATCATCGCTGGGATCGTGTGAAGAAAACGTACGACGCAATGGTACATGGGAAAGGTCCATCTTATCAGCATCCGCTCGATGTCGTCTATGATTCCTATGAGCACGGAATCTTTGATGAATTCGTTGAGCCTTCCGTCATCATTGATGAAAATGAAGAGCCAGTCGGCCTGATTGAAGATAATGATTCGATCATCTTCTTCAACTTCCGTCCAGACCGGGCAATTCAAATTACGAAAACATTTACGGATGTAGATTTCCGTGACTTCGAACGTGGTGAAAATGTGCCACAGGACATTGATTTCGTCACATTTACGAATTACAGTAATGATATTAATAGTGCAGTTGCGTTTGGTCCAACCGATTTGAAGAATACGGTCGGAGAAGTTCTATCTGAAAACGGATTGAATCAATTGCGAATTGCCGAAACGGAAAAATATCCACACGTCACTTACTTTATGAGTGGTGGACGTCACGAGGAATTTCCTGGTGAAAAACGAATTTTGATCGATTCACCAAAAGTAGCTACTTACGATTTAAAACCGGAAATGAGTGCCTATGAAGTAACGGACGCGTTACTGAAGGAACTTGAAGAAGGTAACCAGCAAGCAATCATCTTAAATTTCGCGAACCCGGATATGGTCGGTCATTCCGGAATGCTAGAGCCGACCATTAAAGCAGTTGAAGCAGTGGACGAATGTTTAGGCAAGATCGTCGATAAAATTCTGGAACTCGGTGGTAAAGCAATTATTACTGCTGACCATGGTAACTCCGATGAAGTCATGACACTTGAAGGGGATCCGATGACAACACACACGACAAACCCGGTTCCGGTAATCGTTACCGAGAAGGGTGCGGAATTACGGGACGGTGGAATTCTAGCAGATTTAGCTCCAACCTTGCTTGATTTATTGGACGTAAATAAGCCTGAAGAAATGACCGGTAATTCTTTATTAAAAAAGTAAATTAAAAACAATAGATAAAAGGAGAGAATTATAAATGCCATACATTACAGATGTTTATGCAAGAGAAGTACTAGACTCCCGTGGTAATCCAACGGTTGAGGTTGAAATTACGACAGAATCAGGTGGGTTCGGCTCTGCCCTCGTTCCAAGTGGTGCATCTACTGGTGAATATGAAGCAGTAGAATTACGTGACGGTGATAAGAGCCGTTATCTAGGTAAAGGTGTAGAAAAAGCGGTAAATAACGTAAATGAAGTTATCGCTCCAGAACTGATTGGGCTTGACGTTACAAGACAAAATATCATCGATGCATTATTAATTGAATTAGATGGAACAGAGAACAAAGGAAAACTAGGTGCGAACGCAGTCTTAGGTGTATCTATGGCAGCAGCTCATGCAGCATCCAGCTACCTTGATATCCCATTATACAATTACCTTGGTGGATTCAACGCAAACGTACTGCCAACTCCAATGATGAACATTTTAAATGGTGGAGAGCACGCAGACAACAACGTAGACATCCAAGAATTTATGATTATGCCTGTCGCAGCTCCAACATTTAAAGAAGCATTACGTGTCGGGGCAGAAATCTTCCACGCATTGAAGAAAGTTCTGGCTGACAAAGGATTGAACACAGCAGTTGGGGATGAAGGCGGATTTGCCCCTAACCTTGGATCTAACGAAGAAGCCCTACAGACAATCATCGAAGCGATTGAAGCTGCTGGTTATAAACCAGGTGAAGAAGTACAGCTTGCAATGGACGTTGCCGCATCTGAAATGTTTGAAGACGGGAAATACAATTTCAAAGGTGAAGGTGTCGTCCGTACATCTGAAGAAATGGTTGAATGGTATGAGCAAATGGTTGACAAATACCCAATCGTATCTATTGAAGACGGTTTTGACGAGGATGACTGGGATGGCTTTAAGTTATTAACGGACCGTATCGGTGACCGTGTCCAGCTTGTTGGTGACGACTTATTCGTAACGAACACATCCAAGCTTGAAGAAGGAATTGAGAAAGGTATTGCCAACTCTATTCTAATCAAAGTAAACCAAATCGGTACATTAACAGAAACATTTGAAGCAATTGAAATGGCAAAACGTGCAGGATATACAGCAGTAATCTCCCACCGTTCTGGTGAAACAGAAGATGCAACAATTGCTGATATTGCAGTTGCAACAAATGCTGGTCAAATCAAGACAGGTGCACCGTCCCGTACGGACCGTGTTGCGAAATACAACCAGTTACTGCGTATCGAAGACGAACTTGCAGGTATCGCTGAATATGCAGGCAAAAATGCTTTCTATAACTTGAAAAAGTAAGAAACAAAGGCGGTGATGGGCGCAGAGTGGATGTGGCTATCTCCGGAAAGTTATCCATAGCATATGATTTTAAGATTCCTATGAATTAACAAAAGGGAAAAATATCCTAGACTTGTTCTGAGTCTAGGATATTTTTGTCTTCTGCTTGGCTGAAGCGCTATAATAAGTAATAACAGGAGGGGAATCGGAATGAATCTATTGCATACAATTAAAGAACGACGCTCCACGCTAAGTTTTAAGAGTGAGAAAATAGAGCTGTCTACGTTAAAAGAAATTTTTACATACGGTTCCTATGCACCAACACATTATATGACAGAGGCATGGAGGATAAAATTATATCAAGGAGACGGGAAAGAACAGCTCATACGAGCAATTATTGAAAGCTATCAACGCTCAGGCATGCTACCAAGTGGTAATTCCGAGAAGGCAATGCGTTCGAGGGCATCGATTGCTGATTTTCTATTCACCATCCCTCATCACGCTTTGATTTATTATGAAATCCCCAA
This sequence comes from Oceanobacillus indicireducens, assembly GCF_014647195.1. Lineage (GTDB taxonomy): Bacteria > Bacillota > Bacilli > Bacillales > Amphibacillaceae > Oceanobacillus > Oceanobacillus indicireducens. The sequence goes on from NZ_BMOS01000032.1 coordinate 17,086, forward strand.
TGACCCAATTCGAAACGAAGAAGAGTATTCATCGGTCGCAGCCTTTATTCAGAACTCCCAGCTTGCTGCTTGGGAATACGGTGTTGGCATGCTCTGGACGATTACACCTTATATGCACGACGAGCAGTTTATCGAGAGAATTGGATTGGATCATGAGAAGCATAAGATCGCCGCTGTCTTACAAATTGGCTACCCCGATAAGACAACAAGGGATAAAGGAAGAACGCCAGTGGATCAGTGGATAGAGGTGATTGAGTAGGAAGATAGCGGTATAGTAAGAATGCTGAAGTCCACAAGCAAATAAGCAAGAAGTGGACCGTTCCCGGTTTCGCATTGGTCCACTTCGCTTCTCTAGTTCACCTTTATCACGCATTAACGGTCTGTACTATCCCCACACCTAAACATGAGGGAGCCCGCCCAAGATGTGAAGGTGGGGGATATACAGTCCGTAAATCCCTGATTCTGTTCAACTAACATTCAGTGGGGGAGGGAAGGAAACCCCCACTGAATGAAGCTTCACTTTATAATTGTTTCCTAATCCATTGCTCCAAAAAGTCGAACACTTCCTCTTTATTTGTTTCCTGGTGTAATTCGTGCCTAGCATCTGGATAGAGGGAGACAATCACATCGCTTAGACCGGCTTCTATGTAGCTTTCTGCAGCTTGAAAGACACCTTTACTGTAATTACCGACCGGATCGGCATCTCCGCTTATGAAAAGCATTGGTAAATCCTTTCTGATCCGCTTGTTGCGCTCCGGGTCCTGCATCTGTAAAATACCAATCAGCAAATCAACGAAAAAACCGGCAGTTGGTACGTAACCGGAAAGTGGATCCGCGATATAATCATCTACAACTTGGCCGTCCCTTGTGAGCCAATCAAAACTAGTCAGCTTTTGGACGATTTTACTATTATAATTACCGAATACAAGATTGTTCATGAAAGTCGATTCTTTCCTCGGATTTTGAAAAGAGGCAATTTCCAAACCAACTTTACTGCTTCGCTCGGGGAAAAAACCAGAACCAGCTAATAGTACTCCGGCAACTTCCTCGGAATAATTCTGAATGTAATTTCTTGTTATAAAGGATCCCATACTATGACCGTAAATAAAAATCGGTAATCCTGTATGCTGTTTTTTCACATATTGTATAAGAAGGTGTAGGTCTTCCACCAATAATTCAAAGCCATTTGCTTCCGCGATGAAACCGAGTTGACCTTGTTTCTCTCCCGTTCTACCATGTCCCCGGTGATCATCCCCATAGACGATGAACCCTTTGCCATTAAAAAAGGCGGCAAGTTGCTTGTACCTTGCGATGTGTTCTGTCATTCCATGGGATATGAGAATAACTGCTTTTGCATCCTTGATATCACTACCCCAGCTTCGGATATATAATTCACAATCATCTTCTGCGGTTAGCCAAAATTCTTCATTCATATTCTCCTCATCCTCCTAAAGCCCATTATAACGCCTAGATTAGAAAAGAAAAAATAATAAAACTAAAGTATTATCTTGCTATATAAAATACACTTGTGATAAAGTATATAATAGTAATTGTCGTCACGGGAGGTGTCATTGTAACATGCAAATGGCAGTAAATATTTTATTGGTAATCGATGCACTTATTATGATTGTCTTTGTTCTTCTGCAATCAGGGAAAAGTGCCGGGCTATCGGGAGCAATATCCGGTGGAGCTGAACAATTATTTGGGAAACAAAAAGCAAAAGGACTCGATTTATTCCTGCATCGTGGTACGGTAGTAACAGGAATCCTATTCTTCCTTTTAGCTTTCTTAAGTGCATATGTTATATAATAATAATTACCCTTATCACGTTTGTGGTAGGGGTTTTTTAGAGAGGTTGTTCAAAATGGTAAATAGTGACACTTCGAAAGAGGAGGTTCTACTAAAACCGTCCACGTCTTGTGGAGGGCGTAGAACTCACCACACACGAGAAGCTCGTTAGCTTGCTTTCTCGTTTCTCATGTACCTACTAACGTACATTTCGACCTGGAAGCTCTAGCCACCTCGAAATCGACACACAGGATGAGCTAGTGTCGGCGTTAGAAAGACGATTGTGTTTTTAGCCGATCGCGGTCCTTTTTATCTTCTTTTTTGAACATCGTTTTAGAGTATTGATTGAAAGGGTAGATAGATATGAAGATTAAACAGCCACAAGCCTTTACATTTGAAGCGGGACCAAGAGCTGTTCTATTACTACATGGATTCACAGGGCATACAGCGGACGTCAGAATGCTTGGCCGCTTTTTGGAGAAAAAAGGTTACACATCTCATGCACCGATTTATCGGGGACACGGAGTTCCGCCGGAAGAGCTGATTAAGTCAAATCCAGATCAGTGGTGGGAAGATGTGAATTTAGCATTAAATCACTTGAAGGAACTAGGTTATGATGAAATTGCTGTTGCCGGACTTTCACTTGGAGGCGTGCTTGGATTAAAGCTTGCTTATTCAACCCAGGTGAAAGGTATAATTTCAATGTGTGCACCAATGTTTTTTGATAATGAGACTCAACTAACACAAGGCTTTGAACTCTTTGCCAAAGAATATAAACAACTCGAACGAAAAGACGCAAAAACTATTGAACGCGAAGTAGCAACTGTCATGGAAGAATCTACTGAACTGTTCTCTTTATTGAAAGAGACGATTGAAGAAGTAAAGGATAATGTAGACACGATTTACACTCCGACATTTGTCGTCCAGGCTAGAAACGACATGATGATCAATACAGAAAGTGCGAATTATATTTATGATCATGTCGAGGCCGATTTGAAGGATATTAAATGGTATGAGGAATCCGGCCATGTTATCACGTTGGACAAGCAGAAAGATGAATTGCATGAGGATATTTATCAATTCCTTGAGAAGCTTGACTGGAATGTATGATTAAAAAAGTCATGAGCGGTAATAAATATAATGAAAGTAGGTGAGACGAATGAAAGAAAAATTGCTTACATTTTTCAATGAAACGGAGACCCGGCCGTTAAGCGTCGATGAAATTGAAGAGAAGTTGGGCATTCAAGATGCAGAAGAATTTAAAGAACTAATTAAAACATTGAATAGTCTTGAGGATTCGGGTGAACTCGTCCGCACGAGAAAGAACCGTTACGGCCTCCCGGAGAAAATGAATCTCATTTTAGGTCGGATTCAAATGCATAATAAAGGATTCGCCTTCCTACTCCCCGAAGAAGAGGGGGTAGAGGATATTTACATTAATCCATCTGATTTGAACTCCGCGATGAATGGCGATAAGGTGCTTGTAAGGCGGGAGAAGCAATCCTTTGCAGGCGACCGTGCGGAAGGTGTCGTGCTCCGGATATTGGAGCGGGCGATTACTCAAGTCGTCGGAACGTACGATGATAACAAGAACTTTGGTTTCGTCATCCCTGATGATAAGCGGATTCCCCATGATATCTTTATCCCGAAAGGAAAAGCGAACGGGGCAATTGACGGCCATAAGGTCATTGCACAGATTACGAAGTATCCTGAAGCGTGGAGCAGTGCAGAAGCTGAAATCACCGAGATTCTCGGTCATAAAAATGACCCCGGCATTGATATTATATCCATTATTTATAAACATGGGATAACGATTGATTTTCCTGATGATGTTTTACAACAGGCATTAGAAATACCTGATGAGATTTCGCCCGAGGAGCTCGAAGATAGAATCGATCGTCGGAATGAACAAATTGTAACGATTGACGGGGCAGATGCAAAGGACCTTGATGATGCGATTTCGGTTAAAAAGCTGGACAATGGGAATTACCAACTAGGTGTTTATATTGCCGACGTCAGTTATTATATTGACAAAGGCTCTCCGATGGATGAGGAAGCATATGAAAGAGGGACAAGTGTCTATCTTGTCGACCGGGTTATTCCAATGATTCCACATCGGCTCTCCAATGGGATCTGTTCATTGAACCCACAAGTCGACCGGTTGACAATTGGGTGTGAGATGGAAATTACGACGAGCGGAGAAGTTGTGGAGCATGAATTTTTCCCCGCTGTTATTAATTCAACGGAACGGATGACTTATACCGACGTGAATAAAATTCTCGTCGATCAGGATAAAGAGTTACGAGAGAAATATGCCGAACTTGTTCCAATGTTCGAGCAGATGGAAAAGCTTGCAGCAATCCTCCGTGGAAAGCGAAAGGGCCGAGGGGCGATTGACTTCGATTTCAAGGAAGCGCAAGTGCTTGTTGACGACGAAGGAAAAGCGAAGGATGTCGTGCTTCGTGAGCGTTCAGTCGGTGAACGGTTGATTGAGGAATTTATGCTCGCTGCAAACGAAACGGTGGCAGAACACTTCCATTGGCTGGATGTACCGTTCATTCACCGCATCCATGAAGATCCGGATGAAGGAAAATTGGAGAGTTTCTTTGAATTCCTTGCTGGTCTTGGTATTTCGGTAAAAGGAACAGCAAATGAAATCCATCCGCAAGCCTTACAAAAAGTTCTTGACAAGATAAAAGATAAACCAGAAGAAATGATTGTTTCAAAGCTGATGCTTCGATCCATGAAACAGGCGAAGTATGCCCCAGAAAGTGTCGGGCACTTTGGACTTGCGACAGACTTTTATACCCATTTCACGTCACCGATTCGCCGCTACCCGGATTTAATTGTCCACCGGCTCATCCGCACGTATCTATTTGAGAAGAAGATGGATAGAAAGACGATTGCGGATTGGCGGGAAGCTCTTCCGGAAATCGCAAAGCATACATCCGAAATGGAAAGAAGAGCGGTCGACACGGAACGGGAAACGGATGACTTAAAGAAAGCGGAGTATATGGAAGATAAGATTGGCGAGGAGTTTACAGGAGTAATTAGCTCGGTAACGAACTTCGGATTGTTTGTAGAACTGGAAAATACGGTGGAAGGGCTTGTTCATGTCAGCTACCTGACGGATGATTATTATCATTATGATGATCGTACACATGCATTAATTGGAGAGCATACTGCCAAAATATATCGTGTTGGAGACGAAGTGAAAGTAAAAGTGGCTCAAGTAAACTTAGATGAACGGGCTGTAGACTTCGAACTCTTGGAAACAAAGGCGAAAAAAAGACGCCGCGAAGGAAACAAACAAGAAATCCCGGCAAGAAGAAAGAACAAATCTAAAGGTAAACCGAAAGTAAAAAAAAATAAAGGTAAGAAGAAAAAATAAAAAACAGTGGGGAGGCTCCACTGTTTTTTATAGCATGGAAAACTATAAAATATAAATGCTTTGGATAACTTGGATATCAGGGAAAGCCACGTCCGGCTCCAGCGCCCAGCAACTAGCAAACTTCACACTCCTCCAATCGATAAGTCAACATCAACTCAAAGAGAAAAGGAAGGCCGACTAAGAACGGGCCAAGGCCCAACATCGGCATACCCCTAAAGGGGCATGTTTCCTTTATCTCATTCCGGAGTGCTCCAGTTTGTACGTTGCTTTCCGCCTTTGTTACTATTAAGCTTTTCATGGAACTTTTATGACGCGATTAGGTATAATAAAATATGAATATTGGCTGGAGGTGTTGTGATGGATAATGTAACCCTTGCTTTAATTTTTACTCTTTTTGCAGGGCTTGCTACCGGTGTAGGGAGCTTGCTTGCATTTTTTGCAAAAACAACAAATACAAAATTTCTTTCATTTGCACTTGGCTTATCAGCCGGTGTGATGATTTATGTTTCGATGATAGAAATCTTTTTTAAGGCGAAAGAATCCCTCGTATCCTCATTAGGTTATACAGAAGGGTATTGGGTGACGGTCCTTGCATTTTTTAGCGGAATGTTATTGATCGGTGTGATTGATAAGCTGATCCCAACTTATTCCAACCCCCACGAAATTAAAAAGGTAGAAGATATGGAGAAACCGGGAAAGGCAATCCAAGACCCGGAACTGATGAAAATGGGCATATTTACAGCGATAGCAATTGGGATCCATAACTTTCCGGAAGGCATTGCAACATTCATTTCAACTCTGCAGGATCCTTCTGTCGGCTTCGCAATCGCGGTCGCCGTAGCTATTCATAATATCCCGGAAGGAATTGCCGTATCGGTGCCAATCTACTATGCGACAGGCAGTAGGAAAAAGGCGTTCAAGCTTTCTTTCCTTTCCGGTTTAGCGGAGCCGGTTGGAGCGATCCTAGCATTTCTTATCCTAATGCCGTTTTTAAATGAATTCGTCTTGGGAATCACATTTGCAATGGTTGCCGGAATTATGGTATTTATTTCGCTTGATGAACTATTACCTGCTGCGAAGCGATATGATGAGGCGCATTTATCGATATACGGCGTTATTGCTGGCATGGCGATTATGGCGATTAGTCTGATTTATTTGCAATAAATAAATTCTCATTGGAAAAAACATGATAATCTGATAAAATAAAGGTCTATGCAAGTGATTGGGAGGTGTTTCAATGCCAAAGGGAACTGGAAAAACAATTGCAGTAAACAGGAAAGCACGCCATGATTATTTTATCGAAGAAACGTATGAAGCAGGCATTGTCCTTCAAGGTACAGAAATTAAATCACTCCGGCTTGGGCGGGTAAGTATTAAAGATGCCCACGCGAGAATTATCAACGGTGAAGTTTTTCTAGTTAATCTGCATATCGCAGAGTATGAACAGGGAAATCGCTATAACCATGATCCAACCCGTTCTCGTAAACTTCTCTTGCACCGTAATCAGATTGATAAATTAATCGGGCTTACGCAACAGGAAGGGTATACACTTGTCCCGCTTAAAATTTATATTAAAAATGGCTATGCCAAAGTGTTAATCGGTCTTGGTAGAGGGAAGAAAAAGTTCGATAAGCGGGAAGATATGAAACGGAAACAAATGAAACGGGATGCGGACCGGGCGTTAAAGGAATACAATCAGTAGGCTTAAATTGGTCCCTTTGCATTATTACAAGTCTGTGTTATAATAAGTATAGAGCTTGGGACTCCCCCGAGTGTTCTCATTTATATGGGGACGTTACGGATTCGACAGGGGTAGGTTGAGCTCAGGTTGCGCGTCGAGGTTACGGCTCGTAAAACGTAAACGCCTATAACTGGCAAAAACGAAAACTACTCTTTAGCTGCTGCTTAAGCAGTTCTAAAGGATCCTTCCTACAATCGCCTGTGTTGTAGATAGAAGGGTCTCAAACTCAAACAGGCTGGACTGACTTCCACCGTCTGAGGATCGTCAGTCGAGATGAATCAGACTAGCTATCACAAAGCCTGTTGATAGGCTGAGTGAATAGTGAAATACGAATATATCAACTACACGTGTAGAAGCCTGAGTGGCAATATCTCTGGACGAGGGTTCGACTCCCTCCGTCTCCACCAATACATAAGTTGGTGGTTTTTTTATGTTTAAAATAAGACTTCAAGCTTGATTCGTGCACTACAGAAAAAATAAAATGCTAAACTTATGATTCGTCCAATATAAAGTATGAAAATGAAACCATCATTCCTTACGAAATGATGGTTTCATTTATACCTTGCTTATTTTAAAATAGTTTTAAGATTAAAAATGTGTAAGCGCAATCAAAGAAGGGTGGCGGAAATCATGGATTATTAGCAAAGATAAACACATCTATAACTACTATTTATCCGTTACATTGATGCTAATCTTCTGGGTCTGAAACAGAAGGAAAGACTGTTGATTCGCATGTAAGGAATGTAAGGGGAAAAATCTACTGGGGGAGGGTTTTCCAATCGATGACTATTTTATAACCGTTTGGGGTATTGGCTAATTGGCTATAAGTGGTACATTAATTTTACAGGGGGTATTGGTTATATAAAACAAAAATGCGCAAAGTCTGCACAATTTTGTGATACTTATTTTGTTTAATGAATACTAAAGGGGGGTATTGTATGTTATGATTGAGATAAGGAAAATGGAATAAGTTGCATAGAGTCTTCAAATACTACGAGACGGGGAGTGAAAATAGTGGAAAAGCGAGGTAATGGGAAAAACAAACACCATCATGAACACAGTTTGCATGAAGAACATGAGAACCACGGCCACACCGCCCACGATGATCACGGTCAGCATGGCCACAGTCACGGTGGACACGGTCATGCGGATCACCATGAACATATGATTGAGGATTTTAAGAAAAGGTTCTGGGTGTCCCTAGTTTTAGCAATACCGATAACCTATCTATCACCGATGATTCAAATGCTATTCAACTACGAAGTAACCTTTACAGGAAACATGGTATTATTATTTCTCCTTTCAACATTCGTCTTCTTCTATGGAGGTAAACCGTTTTTAGTTGGAGCGTGGGATGAAATAAGAACAAAAACACCTGGAATGATGCTGTTAATCTCTTTAGCGATTGTAACTGCCTACGTTTATAGTACGTTAACAGCATTCTTTATCGCAGGAAGTGACTTTTACTTCGAGGTTGCTACACTAATCGTTATTATGCTGTTAGGTCACTGGGTTGAAATGAGATCGGTCATGGGTGCTTCCAAGGCACTGGAAGAATTGATTAAACTGATGCCAAAAGAAGCACATAAGATTGATGCTTCCGGAAACATTGTCGATGTATCTGTTGAAGAGTTACACCCTGGAGATGAGATTCTTGTGAAATCTGGAGAAAAAATACCGCTTGATGGAGAAATCTTTGAAGGAGAATCTACTGTCGACGAGTCCATGTTAACAGGTGAGTCTGTTCCAGTTGAAAAAGGACCGGGAATGGATGCAATTGGTGGATCGGTTAATGGGGATGGCGTAATAAAAATCAGAGTAAATAAAACGGGAAACGATACGTATTTAGCTCAAGTCATCCAACTAGTAAGTGATGCAGAAAGTACGAAGTCAAGAGCACAAGGATTTGCAGATACTGCGGCAAAATGGTTGTTCTATGTAGCTGTAGTGTCGGGAATCATCACGCTTCTATATTGGGCTGTTACAAGTGACTTTGAATTTGCATTAGAACGAATGGTTACCGTTCTGATCATTGCTTGTCCGCACGCACTTGGCCTTGCAATGCCATTAGTTACTTCACGATCAACATCGATTGCTGCGCAGAAAGGTTTGTTAATTAGGAACCGTATTCCATTTGAAAGTGCTTGGAAATTGGATCGTGTCGTTTTCGATAAGACAGGTACACTTACGGAAGGAAACTTCGGTGTTACGGATATTCACCCAAGCAACAATGTTAGTGAAGAAGAATTATTGAAATTGGCCTATTCCGTTGAGACACAGTCCGACCATCCAATTGCTAAAGGGATTGTGAGGGAAGGGAAAGAGCGCAATTTAGAGCTATACGACGTTACAAATTATAAAAACTTAACCGGTAAAGGATTGACTGCTGACGTGAATGGTTCGGAAATTGCAGCGATCAGCCCGGGAGCAATGCGGGAGAATCAAGTTGACTTTGATGAAGAAACATTCGATAAGTTAGCGCAACAAGGCAAAACAGTAATTTTTATATTAAAGGATAATGAATTACAAGGCATGATTGCATTAGCCGATATCATTCGGGAATCCTCTTATGACGTCATCAATGAACTGAATAATAGCGGCATTGAAACGGTGATGATGACTGGGGATAATAGCCGTGTTGCAAACTATGTCGGTGAACAACTTGGCATGTCAACGGTTATTGCAGAAGTACTTCCACATGAGAAGGCCAGTAATGTGAAACAATTAAAAGAGGACAATAATAAAGTTGCGATGATTGGTGATGGAATCAATGATGCACCCGCCTTGGCTGAAGCAGATTTGGGTATTGCAATAGGAGCGGGTACAGACGTTGCTATCGAAACGGCAGATGTTGTTTTAGTAAACAGTAGCCCGGTTGATATCCTGAATATTGTAAAGCTCTCCAAAGCAAGCTATAGAAAAATGATCCAGAACCTGGGATGGGCATCGGGGTATAACATAGTAGCAATTCCACTAGCAGCAGGTGTATTAATCAATTTTGGTATTCTTGTGACGCCGGCCATTGGAGCTGCCGTCATGTCATTAAGTACGATAATTGTTGCAATTAATGCTCAATTATTTAAGATTGATTAATGAAGGGAGGGCAAAGCAGTAAATGTTTTGCCCGATTTTCTTATTGTTGAAAAGTACGTTAGGGGATAGATTTTTCCTCCCTGTACTTACCACTTCTCGTGTTACTGTATCATACTGCAAAGAATCTAATATACCAAATAGAGCCATTCGCAAAATAATGTTTATGGCTCTTTTATTATGGGCAATATGAACAATAGGCGGGAAAAACCTTGTGAATGATTATATAAATTGTTAATATATTGTTATCGTTAATTTAAGCTGGGACAAGTGCTCTGACCCCCTGTCCCGGTTTTCGAAGAGGATGAAACTTTAATATGGGTGGAAAACAAAAACAATTCTCAAGTGTATTTACTTATGCATCTATCATTGTTGGGATATTAGTGCTTTTGGGCGCTGTATTCCCTGAGCAATTTGGAAATATTGCTGGTGCTGTTGCTTCATGGATTTCAGACACGTTTGGCTGGTATTATATGACCGTTTTTACGGTAATTTTATTCTTTTGTATATTTTTAGGTATTAGCCCGATCGGCAAACTAAAACTTGGGAAGCCACATGATGAACCAGAGTTCCATACGGTATCTTGGCTTACCATGTTGTTTAGTGCAGGGATGGGGATTGGACTTGTCTTTTACGGCGCATCTGAGCCACTCTCCCATTTTCTCGCACCACCTAGTGCTGAACCCGAAACAACGGCTGCTTTGGCAGAATCAATGAAATCGGTTCTTCTGCATTATGGATTTCATCCGTGGGCGGTTTACGGCATTGTTGCACTTGGATTAGCTTATGCACAGTTTAGAAAAGGTGAGGTTGGTTTAATATCTAAAACGTTGCGTCCAGTCTTAGGAGATAGGGTAGATGGTCCAATTGGAACGATGGTTGATGTGCTAACCGTATTCGTAACCATTATTGGAGTAGCTGTTTCTTTAGGATTAGGGGCGATGCAAATTAATGGTGGGCTGAACTATCTCTTTGGTTTACCATACAATCAGCTGGTTCAAGGTATCATCATTGCCGTTGTAACTGTATTATTCATCTATAGTGCATGGAGCGGAATCAGTAAAGGGATTCAATATTTAAGTAATTTAAATATGATCTTAGCTGCTCTCTTACTTATTGCTTTCTTAATTCTTGGGCCTACGTTATTTATTCTTAATATGATGACCTCTACGACTGGCGCTTATCTTGATTCATTAATATTTAACAGTTTGGACGTTGCACCATTAGATCCACAAAAACGAGAATGGATGCATTCATGGACGATCTATTACTGGGGCTGGTGGATGAGTTGGAGTCCATTTGTAGGTATATTTATTGCAAGGATTTCCCGTGGCAGGTCGATCCGGGAATTTGTATTGGCGGTACTCCTCGTTCCAACGTTGGTAAGTATCCTTTGGTTCAGCGCGTTTGGTCTGACTGGTATTGATGTAGCGCAATCTGCACCGCAGATATTTGACATGCCACCGGAGACTCAGTTGTTTGGAGTTTTAAATGAACTGCCTTTAAGCCTCCTTTTATCAATTCTTACGGTTATACTTATAGCATCGTTCTTCATTACTTCTGCAGATTCTGCCATATTCGTTCTAGGTATGCAGACAGCCTTTGGAACGTTAAGTCCTGCAGGATTTATAAAAGTGATATGGGGACTAGCATTGTCGGCAATCGCTTTTATATTGCTGCTAGCCGGTGGAGAAACGGGATTGAATGCATTACAATCTGCAGCAATCATCTCCGCACTGCCATTTAGTGTCGTCGTTATATTAATGACGATATCACTTTATAAAGATGCCAATCAGGAGAGGAAATACTTGGGGCTAACCATTACCCCAGATAAAAAACGCTGGAGAGAATATATAAACAAAGCAAAAAACGAACAAGATAAATAAAAAGTTGGGGCATAGGGATTGGAAGCAGTCCCTGTGTCCCTGCTTTGTAAATGAATGCTGGAGAAGCATAGGGTCGGCAGAAGAACATATTATTCAATGGTTTTTGCAAAAGTATGGGCGCCCTTTTGCCACGCATTAACGGTCTGTAATACCCCCTACTTCTAAACATGAGGGAAGCTCGATATGTGAAGGTGGGGATATACAGTCCGTAAATCCCTGATTCGGTTCAACTAACATTCAGTCGGGTTGGTAAGGAAACCCCCGCTAAATGAAGTCTCACTTTATCCAAAGTTGCCATAGGCAAATTTAGTTGTTGACATCAAACTGCTAAAGGAATATAATAAAATTAAGTTATTATATCGGATGGTCAAATTATATAAAAAAGCAAGTTTACTTTTTTTTACCCATTTGTTGCACGCGGGAAACTTTTGTTTCCATGGCTAAGTCGATTGATATATCGGAGGGAAAATGTATGGCTAATAAAATCTCTGTAAAAAATATAAGTGTATCTTATGTAGATAAAGAAGTTGTGAAGAATATTAGTTTTACCTTTGATGGAGGAAGCCTAATTGGAATATTGGGACCAAATGGTGCAGGCAAGTCAACACTAGTAAAAGCAATGCTTGGATTAGTTCCGACTCAATCTGGCGAGATTGAAATTGATGGACAGCCAATTCATAAACAGAGAAAGAAAATTGCATACGTTCCGCAACGTTCGAATATCGATTGGGATTTTCCAATTATTGTAAAAGAAACAGTGCTATTAGGGACGTACCCGAAGTTAGGATTGTTTCACAGACCTAAAAAGACGGATAAAGAATGGGCAATGGCTTGTTTGGAAAAAGTCGGAATGCAGGATTATGCCAAAAGTCAGATTGGTGAATTATCTGGCGGTCAGCAACAACGTGTGTTTTTAGCACGTGCATTAGCACAGAATGCTGATTTCTTATTTCTGGATGAACCATTTGTCGGGATTGACGTTGCGAGTGAAGAAATCATTATCAATATCCTAAAAGGTTTAAAAAATGAAGGGAAAACGATATTTGTCGTCCATCATGACTTAGCAAAAGTAAAAGATTATTTTAATGAGATTATTATCATCAACAAAGAGTTGTATGGTGCAGGATCTGTAACAGCTGTCTTTAAAGAAGAGATAATGAAAAAAGCTTATCAAACGAAATTCCAGATGGCTGGTGGATTGGAGGTTGGAGTGTAAGTGCAGTTCATCCAAGATTTACTAAACTACGAGTTCTTACAAAAAGCATTTGTCACTTCGATTGTAGTAGGAATAATCTGCGGGATTGTAGGAAGTTTCATTATCCTCCGCGGCATGGCTTTAATGGGAGATGCTATTTCCCATGCCATTTTACCCGGGGTTGCGATTTCTTATATGCTTGGCATTAATTATTTTTACGGAGCTGTCGCGATAGGTATATTAGCAGCATTTGGTATAGGATTCATCGATCAACACAGTCGGATTAAAACTGATTCATCGATAGGGATCGTTTTTTCCGCTGCGTTTGCACTAGGAATTGTATTAATAACTGCAGCTCAAAGTGCAACGGATTTAACACAGATACTATTTGGGAATGTATTATCTGTTCGGAGCACGGATATGTGGATGACGATAATTGTTGGAATCATCGTTATCGCAGCAGTCTTGCTGTTTTTTAAAGAATTACTCGTTTCCAGTTTTGATGTGACGATGGCACAGGCTTATGGATTGAAGACACGGATCATCCATTACGGTATTATGATATTACTAACCCTAGTCACGGTTGCTTCCTTACAAACGGTTGGAGTGATTCTTGTCGTAGCAATGTTGATTACTCCGGCATCAACAGCTTATTTACTTACAAATCGATTATCGATCATGGTTATTCTTGCAGCATTTTTTGGAGCATTAGCTTCTGTCATTGGGTTATATATAAGCTTCCTGCATAATATGCCGTCAGGACCTATTATCGCGTTAGCGGCGACAGGGATATTCATCCTAGCATTTTTATTCGCTCCAAAGCAAGGCCTTATCTGGCGTATGTTGAAGACAATGAGGAGCAGGACTGCAAAAAGTTAAAAACTAATATTGTAAAGTTGCACACTATTCGAGCTAAAAACGGGTGATCTATTGCAAATCAGAACAGATATTTTCATATTATTTTAGCTGAATTCTAGTGTAATGTACAAATTAACTACCATTTAATTACAATTATACGTTTGCGGCTTGGCATGAAGCCTCTGCGGGCATGGAATGTTGTGAAAGAGGAAACCGGCTAAACCCCGATTTCACAAGGCGTAAAGCCTACCATGCCCGCCTCTCCATGTAAAGCCGTATCACGGACTTTTGTTGGCATTTTCCAAACTGGAAACCGTGCCTAATGTGAAGGGAGAATATGTGAAAAAAATGAAACAGACAAGAAAAAAGGTATTAGGATTAATCCTAACAAGTGTGCTTCTATTTGCATTAGCAGCTTGCGGAGGTGAAGAAGAAGATGCGGCAGGTGATTCGGAAGGAAACCCCGATAAACCATTACAGGTTGTTACATCTTTTACGATTATTGAGGATATAGCGAAGGAAATTGGTGGAGATAACGTCGAAGTGCACAACTTGGTCCCAACAGGAACTGATCCTCATGAGTATGAGCCGCTTCCTGAAGATATTAAGAAGGCGTCAGATGCGGATATCCTATTCTATAATGGAATGAATTTAGAAGGCGGCAGTAATGGATGGTTTATGAAAATGATTGATTCGGTTAATCAGGATGAAGATAAAGTCTTTAGTTTAACCGATCGAGTTGAACCGATGTATGTCGGTAAAGATCAAGAAGGTGTGGAAGAAGAAGTCAACCCACATACCTTTATCGATCCCGTTGTAGGCATCTACATGGCTGAAGATATGAGGGATGCATTAATCGAAATCGATCCCGACAACACGGAAGAATATAGCGAACGGGCGGAAGCGTATCTCGAAGTGTTGAAAGAAATCGATAAAAAATATGAGGAAAAAATAAATGAAATACCAGAAGAAAAACGTATTCTTGTGACAAGCGAACAAGCCTTCCAATATATGACAAACCGTTATGGGTTAGAAGAAGCTTATATTTGGGCTGTAGATACGGAGGAAAACGGGACTCCGCAACAAATCACATCACTTGTAGATTATCTCAAAGAAAATGATGTTCGTACTCTATTTGTCGAGTCGAATGTGGACACGCGGCCAATGGAAACCGTATCAAATGAAACGGGAATTCCAATTTATGAAAAGCCTATTTATTCAGATGAAATCGGCGAGAAAGGCAGCGAAGCGGATACGTATGTTAAATATTTGGAATATAATATTGAGGTAATCTCGGATGGATTAAGGGAGTAAAGAACAAAAGATGAATAAACCCCAGTTAGTAGAGAAGGAAGCTGCTGACTGGGGTTTTTGTATATTGACTACGAATCAATCTTGCTAAATCAGTTTGAAGTTGAAGCTTGAAAAATGATTTAAAAAAGTAAAAGCTTAAAGAGTTGACTTTTTACCCGGTGGGGTATATGATGAATCATGAATTGATTTTCCGCTAAGCTAAATCAGCGGGAAATGAATGAAAGACATCTTCGAAACGTCGTTATAAAAAAACGACTATTTTATTACCATTAAATATACCCACGTGGGTATAATGTGGATGTCTGCATTATTATTTTAAAAAATAATACCAAGGGGGGTAAATGTATGATTAAAGCAGATCATCATTTGGATGCAAAGGGACTTGCTTGTCCGATGCCGGTTGTAAAAACTAAAAAAGCAATAAATGATCTGGAAGAAGGAGTTATTTTGGAAGTTCAGGCAACAGATAAAGGATCAAAAGCAGATTTGACTGCTTGGGCAAGTTCTGTTGGGCATCAATATTTAGGAACAGTGGAAGAAGGTGATGTACTTTACCATTACATCCGCAAAGGTTCGGATGAGCCAAAAGTGGAAAAAGCATTCGAACGGATTATTTCCTTTGAGGAATTAGAATCACGTGACGGTTTGATTTTAGATGTGCGTGAAGGAGCGGAATATGCGTTTGGTCATATAGGGGGTGCTAAGTCCATTCCGCTAGGAGAACTAGAATCCCGCATGAAGGAATTGGATAAAGATGAAGAGATTTATGTGGTTTGCCGTACCGGTAACCGCTCTGATTTAGCGGCACAGCTTTTAGCTGACAATGGTTTTACAAAAGTGTATAACGTTCTTCCAGGTATGAATGGATGGAACGGGAAAATAACAAAAGAATTTTAGGAGGAATGTATGATGTCAGAAAAGGTAGCGATCATTGCAGCAAACGGTGGATTGTTTGATGCGTACAAAGTATTTAATATTGCAACAGCGGCAGCAGCTTCAGAAAAAGAGGTCCAAATCTTTTTCACATTTGAAGGGTTAAACTTAATTCATAAGCAAGGAATGCACCATTTAGAAATGCCAGCTGGGAAAGAACATTTTGCTGAAGGATTCGAAAAAGCAAACACTCCTACAATCCCAGAGCTAGTGGAAATGGCGCAGGAGCTTGGTGTTAAATTTATTGCTTGCCAAATGACAATGGACGTCATGGGACTTACAAAAGAAGATTTCGTAAATGGAATCGAAGTTGGCGGGGCTGTAACATTCATTGAATTCGCTAAAAATGCTGCACCGACATTAACGTTCTAAATTGAAAAATTTCATGCAGTGGAGAATTTCTCCACTGCAAAAAAATCACAAAATAATACCCAGGGGGGTTACGAAAGAGATGACAGTACAAAAGTGGACAGCAGCAAAAGTTGCTAGAAAAGTTATTGATAATGAAGAGCTTTTTATTTTGGATGTACGTAATGAAGATGCGTTCCAAGATTGGAAAATTGAAGGTCATAAATTCGAATATTTAAATGTTCCATACTTTGAATTGTTAGATGGTGTGGAAGAGATTCTACCACAACTTCCAACTGACAAAGAAGTTTTAGTTGTTTGTGCGAAAGAAGGGTCTTCAGTGATGGTTGCCGAAATGTTAGCAGAAGAGGGCCGTGAAGCAGCTTATCTTGAAGGTGGAATGGGATCTTGGAGCAGCTATTTAGAACCTGTAAAAGTAGCAAACTTGGATAATGGCGGTGAGCTGTACCAGTTTGTCCGACTAGGGAAAGGTTGCCTCTCTTACATGGTAATCTCTGAAGGAGAAGCAGCGATTGTTGACGCAGTGCGCTTCACCGATGATTTTATAAACTTTGCAAAAGATAAGGGTGCAAAAATCAAACACGTATTTGATACACATCTACACGCAGACCATATTTCAGGTGGACGGCATATTGCAGCTGAAACAGGCGCAACTTATTATTTACCACCAAAAGATGCGACGGAAGTAGTGTTTGATTATACAGCTCTTACCGATGGTTTAAATGTTAAAGTTGGTGCATCCAAAATTGACGTTAGTGCACTATACACACCTGGTCATACGATTGGTTCAACTTCTTTCATCATTGATGATCAATTTTTATTGACAGGAGATATTTTATTTATCGACTCTATTGGACGTCCGGATTTAGCCGGACTAGCGGAAGATTGGGTAGGGGATTTACGTGAAACATTATATTCTCGTTACCGCGAGCTTGCTGAAGAGTTAGTGGTGTTACCTGCACATTTTATGATCATCGATGAGTTAAATGAAAATGGTACCGTAGCAAGACGCTTAGGAGAGTTATTTAAAGAAAACCATGGCTTAAATATCGAAGACGAAGAAGAGTTCCGCCGGACTGTGACAGATAACTTACCACCACAACCAAATTCACATGAGCGAATTCGTCAAGTGAATATGGGTAAAATCATCCCTGACAATGACGAACAAACCGAAATGGAAATTGGTCCAAATCGTTGTGCGGTTCGGTAAGAATTTATGAAGATATTGGTTTCAAACTATCTTAAATAATAAAGGAGAAATACAAAATGAATATTACGAAAACATTAGATGCGAAAGGTCTTGCTTGTCCAATGCCTGTCGTTCGAACAAAAAAAGCTATAGATACGATTAACTCTGGTGAAATACTTGAAGTGCTTGCAACAGACAAAGGTGCGTTAAGTGATATTACAGCTTGGGCAAAATCCGGTGGGCACACTTTACTAGAGCAGAAAACAGAAGATGATATTCTCTATTTCTATATTCAAAAAGCGTAATGAAAACCAAATAGCGAGTAGAATCCTTACTCGCTTTTCTAGTTTAGGAAAGAAGGTTGCTCCATGGATTTAACGTTTATCATCGTTGTATTTGCAATCGGATTTATTGGATCATTTTTATCCGGAATGTTAGGGGTCGGCGGTTCTATCATTAAATATCCGATGCTTTTGTACATTCCTCCGTTATTTGGTTTAGTTGCCTTCACCGCGCATGAGGTGTCGGGGATAAGTGCCGTACAGGTGCTGTTCGCATCTATCGCCGGAGTATGGGCATACCGTAAAGGTGGTTATCTAAATAAGCAGCTCATCATCTATATGGGAGGAGCTATCTTAATCGGTAGTTTAATCGGTAGTTATGGTTCCGTCTTTTTATCAGGACAAACAGTAAATATCGTGTACGGTGTTTTAGCAATTATTGCCGCTGTGATGATGTTTATACCGAAGAAGCAAGTAGACGATATGCCACTTGATGAGGTGACTTTTAATAAACCATTAGCAGTTATACTGGCTTTAATAGTTGGAATAGCATCCGGTATCGTTGGCGCTGCAGGTGGATTCCTGCTAGTACCTATTTTGTTGACAGTGTTGCATATACCGACGCGAATGACAATAGCAACAAGTTTAGCTGTTACTTTTATATCTTCTATCGGAGGCAGTGTTGGTAAACTTGTTACCGGTCAAGTAGATTATTGGCCAGCATTAATTATGATTGTCGCAAGTCTCTTAGCTGCACCCCTCGGAGCAAAAGCCGGCAAGAAAATGAATACTCGAATTTTACAAGTTATTTTGGCGGTTATGATCGCAGGTACTGCAATAAAGATTTGGATTGATATTTTAATCTAATAAATACAAAAATGACTAAGGCTTTAAATAAAAATACGTTTAAATAGCAGTATACCCAAATGGGCATGCGACGTTAAATTTTTTAGGAGCATTCCTGTAATGAAGAAATTTGAGGTTTGAACAAAAAAGAG
>NZ_BMOS01000033.1 GCF_014647195.1 Oceanobacillus indicireducens
AACGAAAACACAGGTTTTTACTAAGAAACTTTTGACAATACGCCAACGGGAAAGGGGGTGGACCTATGGAGGCAATGGCAATAATAGTAGCTTTCCTTGCACTGGTAACCGCAGTAGTTAATCTGACATCGGCTCTACTAAACGCAAGAAAAAAGAAAGACCATCGCTCGGGCAAGCGATAGTCAGCTATTATGGGCAAGGGAATAAACTCCCTTGCCTCCTCCATATTCTATTTTAAATATAACCGATTTATGCATGAATAGCAACAATTTAACGGTCAGCCAAACCAATTAATACGAACGTGGCAATCCTAACACATGCTGACCTAGATAAGCCAAAATCATATTATCATTCACCGGAGCGACTTGATACATCCTTGTCTCTCTAAATTTGTTCGACGACAAGAGCATCCGGCTGATTTCCCCTGATTTTGCGTAAATCCACGAGAAAAAGACTGATTCCGTCTGATTTCTTCTTTACTTTCTCTGAAGGAGTTGTGCGAGCGAGAACAAGGAGTAGATCTGATTGTGTGTGGCTTCATAGTAATGAGTCATTCTATTTCAAGTGTCCGTAATGCCTCTCTAATCGGCATTCTGCTTACCCCGATCATTTCTGCGAGTTCCGTTTGCACAAGCCATTTTCTCGGCTCAAAGTCTCCTCTTAAAATAGCACTTCTTCAAATACTGCAAACTTGGTTATGTAACATTTCCCGAGTACCGATTTGCAGATTCTTTTGTTTAGACATGTTAACGTCTTCCTTACGCGAGCTTCACTATTCTAAATTGTATCGCAGCAAGGAAGGAATATGAAGTGAAAAGTTGAAAGCAGCGTTTTTTCCTCAAGAGTTTCAATCTTTTTTAGGCTGCTCCTCTAGACCATATAAAATCCGGCGATTTCCATATTTTCATTGACCGTTACCTGGAAGGTGATATCCGCGTCATTGAAGACTCCTTTAATTAATACCACTTCATGGTCTTCCACTTCCTCCGTCTCCTTATATTCAAAAGCAATGAAATCACCGAGCTGCTCTTCCAGACTCCCCCATATTTCTTGAAGTTCTTCTGCTCCGACTTGTGCAGCCATCGTTTCATCAAAATTTTCCGTTGCTTCCTCGTATTGCCCGTCACTCAATTGGTCAATAAATTCTTCCGCGACGACAACTGCTTCATCCCTCGTACCGTCTCCATTCTCATCCGTCGTCTGTTCTTCCGCTGGCTCTATACCTTCTTCTGGAGTTTCTACGGATTCCTCCGTGTTTTTTCCCCCGCTACAGCCTGCTAAAAATAAGATTGCTGCTATTAGTAAAAAACTTACCACCTGTAATTTCTTCATAAAGACTGTCCACTCCTTATTTTAGTTAAATTTTTCCAAAATCCACTCGCCAATATCTTGTATCACATTTTCATCCACTTGATTCGGATATTCATATTCCCGAAGCGTCCCTTCTCCCGCTCCTTCATAAGCAATGAAAAAATGATTCAATCCGGGATAGCTGATAAACGTTGCGTCATCATGATTTTCCAATAATTCTTGCCAATATGCATAATCTTTATCATAGAAAACTTGGAAATCGTCCTCGCCTTGCAAGATTAGTAACGGCTTATCCAATTCTCCGATATACGACTGGACATCATATTCAGCCATTTCTTTTAAATAATAGCCATTTATCCCAAATACAGTAACTTCTTTGGACTTCTCTGTCGTCAGCTTTTGTAAGTTTTGGGCCTTCTGATACTCTTCTTCTACGGACGCCAGCTGTTCCTTCTGTTCCTCTTCATTTGCGATGAGTTTTTCAATCAGGTATAAATTCTGTTCATAAATAATCTCCCATAAAGGGCGAGGAGAGCCAGCAAGACTGATAAGCCCAGCGAAGTCACCGCCTTCTGCATCGATCCGAGGCGCGAGCATTCCGCCAAGACTGTGACCTGCCAAGTAAACATGTTCCGGATCAATACGGGGATCAGACTTCACTAATTCAGCAGCCCGAATCGCATCTTCTACCGTCTCTTCATAAACTGTCAGATGAGCTGTATGTTTAGCCATCTCGTTACCGTACGCAAGGGTGCGCTTATCATACCGGATAACAGCAATCCCTTGTTCCGCAAGTCCCCAAGCAAGGTCGCGGAACGGCTTGTAGGCAAAAGCTGTCTCATCTCGATCTGATGGTCCGGAACCATGAACGAGCACCACTGCAGGAAATTTTCCTTCGCCTTCTTTAGGAAGTGTAAGCAGTCCTTCTAGCTCATATTCTGTTTCCTTGCCAACAATTATTTCCTCTTCTTTAATCGATTCCGGCAACTCCCTTTTAGTAAATCCGTCTGATAAACTCAAGCCAACTAAACGCGTTTCCTTATTAAAAATCAAGCGAATATCAAAGTAATCCGTTGTGTACTCAAGACTCGCTTCTACAACATCCAGATCTTCCGTCAGGTTGTCCGCTTGCAAGGAACTTAATTCAACAAAGTCTCCCTCTGTTACTTTCTCTTCCCAATCGCGCGCAAGTTCAACCGCAGACAATGATTCCTGCAATTCATTGGAAAACCAAATTTCATATAGCTTATCATATTCCCCTGCTTGTAATAAACCTATCACTTCTTCCCCCGCTTCTTCAACTGTCGGTGCCGGCGGATCATCTTTAGCACAACCTATTAATAAAACAAGGATTATCAAGCACCCCAGCATTAGCCAATTCGTACGCATGGGCGTTACCTCCATTATGTATGTTCAATCACTTGTATTACGGAATAATTAGAAAAAGGTTTCGTCTTTACTTAACTAATCATCACAATTTTTGCTCATTGTTTCACTTAATAAAATTGAATAAGATCCGTTTTTTCCTTTCTTCTATGTTACCATAATGCAAAAAGGATTAATCAGATAGACCTGATTAATCCAAATGCACATAAGTGGTAAAGTATACACTTTTCCGACGGGGAGAGAATCAATGGTTGCAGGCGAATCCTAATAGCCCCAGCCAACATAGGATGTACCTACAATAATTAAAAGGATGAATAACACAACAATCAAGGCGAAACCTCCGCCATATCCACCATATCCTTTCACTTCACTCATTCATAACACCTCCTATCCCTTGATACGATTACTATATGAAATAAAATAAAAACGGTTATAGTTAGTAACCCAGTGATGACAATATGGAAGTCATTACTAGAGATTTTTGTTATTGAATATTTGAAATACCAATTGTTCACGTAATACATTTTTCACGCATTAACGGTCTGTAATTCCCCCACCTCTATACATGAGGGAAGCCCCAACTTGTGAGGGTGGGGAATATACAGTCCGTAAATCCCTGATTCTGTTCAACTAACATTCAGTGGGGAGGGAAGGAATTCCCCACTGAATGAAGTTTCACTTTATGGTTTTTTTGCTTAATATTTTGGCGAAAACTCCAGTATAACTGTCCCTTTAATATTTATTACTACTGCATACAATATTAAGAACTTTAAATATTTTGGAGGTGACATTGTGTCCGTTGAACATTATCATAAATTGTGTAATCAATATATGGGAAGAGCTGTAAGAATAAGAACCCATGATGGAAGGGTTCATCATGGAATTATCCGCCACGTTGACCGTAGAAGAGTATATTTAGAACCAATTCGGTCAAATAGAAATTTAGGTGGTTTTGGTTATGGATATTATGGATATGGATATGGATTTGGCTTTGGAATAGCATTAGGAGCAATTGCCGGTATAGCTTTAGCATCATTATTCTTTTGGTAGTCCTTTATCCCACAATGGCTTGAAAAATATTCAAGCCATTTGTTCCTTTTCACTTCAAGTTAAAAGTTATGTATTGGAGGGGTCGAATACATGTTTCCAGAAAGACCAAGACGACCTATGCCGTTATATCCATATAGACAACCGTATAGACAACAACGAAGGGCACCTAGGCATAGACAGGGTTTTCCAAGGGATTCCAGCTTGTTTACAAATATTCGGACTCCCGATGGGGATTGGGATTTTGACAAAATGATTAAAACTGGAAGAAAAGCCATGGATTTATACAATCAGGTGAGCCCGTATATTACAAGATTTATTAGAAGATAAATAAGGGGGAAATGCTATTGGGTCATACGTACCTTGATTGTTTAGCTGTACTCGGAATTGGTGGAGCACATCCAGGGGGCCTAAAACTAACAAAAGAAATTCTTTCCGGGGAAGCGCTAGATCAAAGTAAATCCGTCCTGGAAATTGGATGTGGAACTGGTCAAACATCGGCTTATATTGCCGAACATTACGGATGTCATGTTGTTGCTTTGGACAATAGCAATATAATGCTGGATAAAGCGAAACAAAGATTTGCTACGATAAATTCAGCTGTTGAAACCATCCACGGAAATGTTGAAAGACTTCCATTTGCTGATGATTCTTTTGATTTTATTCTTTCCGAATCTGTTCTGTCCTTTACGGATATTGCCTTATCCATCTCTGAATGCCAACGTCTATTAAAGCAGGGCGGTAAATTGCTGATGATTGAGATAGTGCATGAACAACCATTATCTGAAAAAGAAGAGATGAAAATAAAAGATTTCTACGGATTTTCACAATTACTGAGTGAAAATGGGTGGGTAAGATTACTTCGGCAAGGAGGGTTCGAGCAAGTAAGCGTCGAAAAACATGCAATAATATTCGATGAACATGATTTAAAACATGCTACTGAATTTTCTCCATCAGAAAACGTAAGCCATGAATATTTTAATATCCTTAAGGAACATGAGTATCTATCAAATTTCTATAAAGATAATTTAGGTTATCGTATATTCCGATGCAGTAGCTAGTCACTTACTCATTTTTAGAGGTTGTATATTCTCTTTGAAGATTAATTGCAGAAATCACCGCCCCGATGGCTTGGGTCCACGCCCCCACTACGTCTAATAAACTAGCATCTACGTTTTCCGTTTGTTCCTTTATTCCAGAGATTGCTTGAATGCTATTGCCGACAACCTGTAAAAAATCCCCTTGAAAAGCAATAAAATCACTTTCTATTATTGCCGGTACTAACGCAAGGCCGCCTCCTGCCGCTTGAATAAGATTGCCTTTAATTTCAAGACTGGCATTCTCTTTATATAACCCTGTAATAACAAAGAGATTTCCAATAGATTGCACCTTATTAGCAATTTTACTTTCAGGATTAGTTGTGGCATCCGCCATTACAGCACTTCCAACAGCCTGTAAAACATTTCCGGTCTTCGCAAAAACTTTTCCATCATCTTCAACAAAGGGGGGATCAATTGCATTGATGATCGTTCCAGCCGCTTGTATCCATGCCCCAATAACGATTTGATTAGCAACCATGGGCTCACCTTTTTCGAAATTACTTCTACGCTTATCAGAAAGGTGGGTGGGACTTCTCTCATCAAACGGAGAAAAGTGCTTAAGTTATTATATATAGAAGTAAAAGAAATTGTGAGGATTAATTAAACTACCCGCTTCATTAACAAAGTGGGATATCTATTCTTCTTTAGATTCACGCTACTTGTCCTAATTTAAGTTAATAACCTAGAAAAAAAGATTACATCCAATGGTTGCTTCTGTATATCTAGTCTTCATGCACAATGCTACCTGCTTTTAAACACCGAACCTATCTTCAATAAGATTTTAAAAAAAGCAATCATTGGATGAATACCGATATTAACCAGTTATTCCGGCCTTCTTTCTATTTTTTACTTTGATTAATTCGGCACATATACTAACTGCAATTTCTTCCGGCCCCTCGACGAAAATCTCCAACCCGACAGGAGAATGAATATTCCCATGTAGAAGGTTAGGATGCAGCAAGCGTCTCGTCCGCTCCTTTGGCCCCAATATTCCGAGATAATCTGGCGGATATGAGCGAATTCGGTGCAAGATATCTTTATCCCTTTGAAAATGATGTGTCATAACAAGGACAAAACTGTTTTTCGGAAGTTTATTCCCATCTAAATAGATGTGCGGGAAATCAACGATGAAGTGATTGGCCATAGGGAAATTCTCTTTATTACATCTCTCGGGCCGCGGGTCGATCAAATGGATAGAAAAGTCTAGCTTTGATGCCAATTCCACTAAGGGTTCCACATCCGGTCCTGCTCCAAAAATAAAGAGTGGAACCCTAGGTGTGTACAATTCCAGCAAGACTCGCTCATCATTTTCGAGTGCAATAATCTTTATCTGCCCTTCTCCAGCAAAAAAATTCTTCAAGTCTGGTATATTCTCGTCTATGTAATTTATCCTTTTGAAAAAAGTTCCATCTTCACAATAATAAAACCAGTCATCCGAGTCATTATTCTCACTCATCAACTTAACGGAAATCACGCTACTTCCTGAATTTAGCCTGTCGTCTAGCCACTCCCATGCAGCACGGCCATTTTCATCCTTCCAAATTTCCCAGCCAGTAATTTCTAAGTACAGGTTAACAATCCCGTTACATCCAGCACCTTGGCCCCAGCCCGCATCATCTTCACTTGTTAAATTGTATGTCAGCACTTTGCTTTTACCAGTTTCAAAGATTTCAAGTGCATGATGAATGAGATCTGTTTCCAAGCAGCCACCACTGATTATCCCATAGGTTTCTCCCTTTTCATTAATAAGCATTTTCGCTCCTTCATGGCGGTATGCTGAACCCTCGACAGCAATTACTGTTACCAATACAAAGTTTTCATTTTTCCTTTCTTTTAAAACGTGGAGCATCCGAGAAATATCATTCATATGATGGAATATCTCCTTTCAGCAACTTTTTATAGTCGAGCGGGGTATCAATATCCTCTGGATAGATATGCTTGCTCTCGCACAGTATGAGAAAATCGAAATTTGCACGTATGATATCTCTTCCTCCTTTATCCCCTGTTACAGTGCTTAATTCAGAGAAGAAATGATGAGAGAATAGAATGGGATGACCTACTTTACCATCTCGGTACTTCATTTGTATGATAGCTTTCGGACAGTATTCATGTTCTGCACGCATTTGCTGGAAGACGTATCGAATTGCCTTTATATCAGTGGTCGATATGGTCGGCTGATCCCCTAAAAATAGGATGACGGCTTCTGCATCAATAGGCAGGGAACGGATGCCCAGTGATAAACTATGACCCATTCCACTTTCCGGTGAGTAATTCATAATAGCGGTATGTCCATAATCATGTACTATCCCCCTTAAGCAGGCATCGTGATGGGGAATGACGACATTGACCGACTGAAAAACAGCGGCCGATATTTTATTCAGTACATGTTCAAGGATAGAAATCCCCCGCCAGCTTAAATGTAGTTTTGGTTTATCCTTTCCTCCCATTCGCACGGATTGCCCACTAGCCAAAACAATTCCGTATAGCCCCATATCCAATACCTCCCGAACGATTGAACGGAAATTTAGTATTAATGTATTAATGTGCAACGAGGATCATTGTGTTTACATCCACTTCATGTACAGAAGCATCAAGAGTTCTTGACAATGTTGTACTGACTTTTTGTAAGGTCTCTCTGTCGCGCGTAACAAAGACTGGTGCACCACCGGCTTTGATTGTCTCATCCTGTGTAGATATAATCGCAATAATTTTAGTAGGTTGTTCCATCTTTATGCCCCCTATTATTTCTCACTTTTTCCTTTATTAGCTTCACTTGGTAAACGAATAGCACTATCCAGAACAGGAACATGTTTTAATACTTCTTTTATTTGAGCAAAATCCTTTTCCATCGGCAGGAAGTAAACTGCCAATCTCCCATCCGCCATATCTCTTTTCGAAAGCGGGACAAGGTCTGGTTCTCCAGAATCAAGATAAGAACCTAGGATATTCGCCCCGTGGTGAAGTATAGCCTGCCTTTGACTCAAGTTGGACAAGGTTAATACACTATTTTGGTTTTTCGGTGTGATGATGACACCAACAGCCCGCTCCATAATCGTTTTTTTACTACTTTTCAAGCCGACGTTTTTTATATGGATATCATTTACATATAGATTCGGACCACAAAACCGAATATTCCCTTCGTCTATCTCCGCGATATTGGACAGGATTTTTCCTTTTATTATTACTTTGATGATTAGAGTGAGGATAATTCCGATTAAGATAGCAAGCCATATGTAGTAGACTCCGATTAAGGTTGTAATCAATGCTACAAACATGACCATATAATTTCTTCCCTCAAATGCTTGAGCCATTCCTTCGATAAATCCTTCACCCCGTTGGACCAATTCTTTTCGATCCACCTTTTCAAGAGCTTCCCGTTCCATTTTGCGTACTTCCCGGAATTGTGTTGCTGCAAGACCTAAAAAGGTCACCGCCGTCCAATCAGATTCGAGGACCGCCGGAATGGAAACAGAACCGATGAACGCTGCAATAAATCCAAAAGAAAGATTGATTATTCGACCTGTCGGATATGTAGGATATTGCCTGAAATCGGTTCTTATCAGTAAAATCCGGGCCACAAACCCTACAAGTGTACCGATGACGACGGCTATCAAATACTGACTCATCTATTTACCTCCACATCTTAGTTTATCTCTTCTATTTTTATCCACTTGGTGAAAAATATTCTTTATGAATAAACTTACGATTACACATTTTTTAGGTATAGAACAATAACGATCATTCATATAAAGCATTAAGGGATATAAAGTAAGGGAGGCGTTCGGTGTTGAATAGTAAGGAAAATGAATGGAAAAATTATATAGAATCCGCTCATAACTGGTTAGATGCAATTGAGTGGAGGGCATCTGAGCTTAAACCATTTTCATCCGCAAAAATATTTGATGAAAAAATAGCTAAAGTACGTAAAGAAATGGAGAAAAAACAACAAAATCAGGCGTTGATCCTTGGCTTATTGAAAGAATTAGATGCCTTATGTGAGCCCCTTCGTATACAGGAGTCGTTTTCAGGGGATTCAAGGGAAAGTAAAGATGAAAGTAAACGATCGGATCTAAAGGCTAAAGATTTATGTAGAAAAGTTGCACAAATTCTAAATGGAAAAAGTAAATTTGAAAACGGTGTCTGCTCCGTCCAAATCAATCGGCAACTCCAAGTGGAGGTTCAAGGAAAGAAAGCTTCATCAATTGCTTCCATAGATGTCGTTTTTGAATCCCTAGATAAGCAGGGTAACGTTTTAAATATTGCTGAAATTGCGATTTTACAAGATGAAGCACCTGATTTTATTAGAGAAATCGCCGAATCGGGTTTAATCATCGGTGCTTTTCATAATCATTGGCTCTTTACAAACCCGTTAATTATGTATCTACATGTACAATCTATTGAACCACCTGTCCAATTTGCCGAGAAAATATCCAAAGCACTTTCAGTTTTACATTGAACCCAAGCTACTGGTATTAAAATGAAATAAAACTTTACCCCTTATACTAATGAATACTCACACCGTATATCTTCTATACATAATAAATATTCAATTGCAGACAATACCTTTTAGTGTATTTTATATGAAGGAGTTCATATTTATGGAGAAGCAAACCGTCGAACAGCTTTATCATGAACAGCAACAGTTGAACCAGCAAAATCAGGCTTCCGGTCAGCCGGCAAGTGTCGGACCAATGGGTTATCTTGAAAAAACGGCCCAAGCAATTCAACAATCACAACAGGCAATCCGACAAGTTCAGGTAGGTCAGTATCAACAACTTCAATTGGCAGAGCAAAGATTGCAACATGCCCTACTACAGTTGCAGCAATTTAAAACGAAGGGTACAAAAATGGCTGAGAAACTTCCCGAAAGCGTAAACCAACAGCTGGAACAGGCTTATCATGAAATCAATCAAGCCGGACAAACACTTGCACTCGTCCGGCGGCAATTAAGTAATTCGTGAATAACAACACAGGTTTCATAATGGGATTTTTTAATCTTTCATCCATTCAGCGTTTCACATTCAGGATGTTTTTAACGGATTCTTTTATTTCCTGGTATCCTGTACATCTGCAAATATTCGATTCCAGCCATTCATCAATGGCTGCATCATCCGCATCGGGATTATTCTGCACCAATGCATAACTGTTCAGAATAAATCCCGGTGTGCAATAACCGCATTGTATTGCCCAATTTTTTATAAATTCCTCCGGTATCGTCTGATCCTTCAGCCCTTCAATCGTCATAATTTGGTATCCAACCGCTTCAACGGAAAGGATGTGGCAAGCATTGATAGGTATGCCATCAATCAGAACCGTACAGCTGCCACAATCACCATTATAGCATCCGGGTTTCACCCCCATGAGGCCTAACTTTTCTCGTAATGTATGTAGAAGTGTCTCGGAATTCCGCACATAAATTTCCTTCGATTGTTCATTCACTGTCAACTTAATTAATTGACCCGTTTCTATATTTTCCATTATGACACCCTTCTTTCCACATGTTCTAGCAACTTACACAGGGACTGCTTCAATACAAACTCGCGATACTCCCTAGAAGCGTGCATGTCGTTTAGAATAGCGGACGGTAATAGATCTATTACCTTCCTTGCTCGCTCCCCCGGTGACTCTGCCGAATTATTCATGATGTCTTCAATTTCTCTTAAACGAAATGGGAACGGACAAACCCCACTAAAAGCAATGCGAATACGATCATCCACTTTTATCGATGCCAAAGAAACAATCGGATAATTTACTTTCGATTGCTTTGTTGTCTTATGATTAAAATATGGATATTTGGTATATTTTTCATTTATTAGGATCTGAACGATAAATTCGTCCTTCGCAAGTTTCATCCCCTTTCCTACAATCTCATGGATTTCAACTTGTCTTATCCCTTTTCCTCCTGCAAGTACAACCTTACTGTCCGAGAGTAGAAGAGGAAGGATAGCCTCCCTGTAAAATGTATCCCCTGCAAGATTGCCACCAATTGTTATTTTATTGCGGGCAGTCCGGAAGGCAATTGATCTTACAACATTGGATAACAAAGGAAAGAGGGGTGTATCTGCAATAGCCGTTAAAGATACGGTTGATCCGATTACAATCTGACCCGCTTCCCTCTTGAATGTATTGCACTCCGGAATGTTTTTTAAATCAATTATTGCTTGGGGTGTAATTTCATTCAACCGTGACCGGCTAATTAGCTCTGTTCCACCCCCGTAATAAACGGTATCTTTATTGTCAGCAGTTAACGCTTGATAAATTTTTATCGCATCCGTAATCGCCTTTGGTCGGTGGTATTCGAAGTCAATTGGGATCATCGTCCTCCTCCTTTCATGCTTCCCCATATTCGCTCATGTGTCAGTGGTAGTTGATAAAGATCCGTGCCACAAGCTTTCGCAAGAGCATTCCCAAGTGCGCCGGCCATGCCAATCACACCATATTCCCCCATTCCTCTTGCCCCGTATGGTCCGTCAACAAGTGGGGTTTCAACAAAATCTACTAAGTACTCGGGAATTTCACTTGAACGAAGGATATCATATGTTCTTAATTGGGGATTCAATATTTTTCCGTGACCATCAAATATAAAGGATTCCCGACTAGCCCAACTTAACCCCATATACATCCCACCGCGCATTTGTCCAATTGCCGCTTGGGGATTTATCACCTTGCCCGCATCAAGTACAGTAGCGGATTTTAACACACGATACGTAAAGTCTTCCGGATTAAATTCTACTTCCACGGCCTGAACACCAACGGCCCATTGCGGCCCAGGCTTTCCAAATCCAGTCTCCGGATCCAGTGGTGTTAAATGACGCACATTATAAGACCCTTCACCAAGCACAAGACCGCCAACCGTATTACCATCCGGATATTTATAACCTACAGCTAGATCGGTGATTTTCACGCCATATTCCGGACTGTCCTTTACGTAAACCCGGCTATTCCCAACTTCAAGATCATCCGGGAGACATTTTAGTGCAACCGCTCCGATTTTCTTAAGTTGGGTGATTGCATCGTCGGCCGCCGCCATGACCGCACGTCCTGCAATATAAGTGGTGCTACTTGCGACCGTTTTCCATTGATGTGGGTCATGATGTGTATTCACTTCAAGCTTAACGTGAATATCCTTCATTGCCATCTTCATTTTTTCCGCGAGAATTTGTGCCAGTACTGTTTTCGTACCTTGTCCAACTTCAATTGCCGCACAACTCAAATTCACACTACCATCTGTATTAAACGTTAAAACAGCACCTGCTGTAGCATTTGGCGGTGTACTTGATGTCTTCCACAGGCAACTGATGCCTTTTGCCCGGATTTTTCCGTCCTCTGTCTTCATGATTTGCGTATCCGGATTCCAATTGAGCATTTCTTTCATTCTAAGTAGACATGCGGAGATATCCCCAATATTACTTGCATTCAAATGTACCTGGGTAGGCGTCGTGTCCCCTGGTTTAATAGCGTTTAACAAGCGTAACTCCAGCGGATCCATGTTAAGCTTTTCCGCTAACTTGTCCATTGCCCTTTCGATTGCAAAGGTTAACTCCGGATGCCCAAACCCGCGGAATGATGTAGCGTAAGGATGATTCGTATACATACAATAAGAATCGCAATAAACATTTTCTATTGAATACGGTCCTGTACAATCACTCGCAGCGGCCTTGCTTATTCCTGCTCCTGTATCTGAATAAGCACCGCCATCAAACAGATATTCGATTTCAGCAGCTTGTAGCTTTCCCTCTTGCGTTGCCCCGAGTTTTACCCTTGCTTCTAGCCCAATATGAACCGGTGAAGCCATCAAGTCTTCTTCCCGGCTATTTTGCAAATTCACCAGTTTACCTCCAACTGCCCGCGAGGCTAAATATGCCAAAAATTCAAGTTGGACCGCACCCTTACCACCGAAAGCTCCGCCGACCGCTGGGGTATGGACTGTTATCATTCCTGGTTTAATATGGAAAAACTGACTTAAAAGCTTTCGTACATAAAAAGGACCTTGTGATGCCGTATGAACAATAACATGGCCACTCGGTTTAATTTCAGCTCGCGCACTTCTCGTCTCAAGCGCCGCATGGTCGGAAGGACCGAAAGAAACCTTTGAATCTATTTTTACATCACTATTCTTCCAACCAGCTTCCAAATTCCCTTTTCTGATTTTAGTAAGATTTGCGATGTTTGTATTGGGAACGGGATAAACTCCCTTTACTTGAACTTTATAACTGCCTAAATCTTCATGGATTAAAGGTGTATCAGATTTTAGAGCTTCGGATGGAGAGTTCACGACCGGTAGATCTTCATATACGACTTCTATAAGCATTGCCGCCTTTTTTGCTTGCTGTTCTGTATCGGCAACGACAAGCGCAATCGGTTCACCGAAGTATCTTACCTTTTTTAAAGCTAAAGGTGGACGATCAGCAAGCAAGGGGCCCACGGGGAAAGGAAAAGACTCCCCCGTTATGATCGCTCGTACTCCAGAAACTTCCCATGCTTTCTTAAGGTTTATAGAATGAATCATTGCGTGCGCTCGATCGCTAATATGTAATTTGGCATGCAACATACCTGGGGAGGACAAATCATTCGTATATTTCGTTCTTCCCGATGCTTTATCTGCAATATCTACTCTCGGAACACTTTTACCGACGACTGAAAAGTTATTTGAATTCATCGTTCCCCTCCAAATTTGACTTTATGGAACAAGTATTCACGATTGGAGGTTTTTTATACCTTAAAATGGCGCTCATCATCAGGTTTTGATGAGCACTTTCTGTTTGCTTAATATCAAATTACTTACCCAATGGGACAAAGAACTTAAATAATATTGAAAGCGATGCCAATAATGGATATAATTAGATTATTGAAAATGGCGATGTGTCAGTCAGTTATTTTTGCTCTAACTGCATATCGATAAGCCAGTGCTAATTGGTTTTTTTGCTCTTATTTCTTTTTTCCTTTGGTATCAAAAACTAAATCCATTATCCCTTCCATTATACTTCATAGCTTATATAACTTGCATGGAGGCTTATTAACTTTTTATCACGTATTAACGGTCTGTAATATCCCCACCTCTATACAGGAGGGTAGCCCAACATGTGAAGATGGGGGTATACAGTCCGTAAATACCTGATTCTGTTCAACTAACATTCAGTGAGGGGGTAAGGAATTCCTCACTGAATGAAGTTTCACTTTACAATTTTGACTTTGTACCAAGATGGTAATCAGACAAAATAAGGGGAGTGATTTTCATATATTATCTTACAAAAATAGGAGTAGTGGGTGTTTTTATAATTTTAGTTGTTTCCATTGCTTTCTTATGGGACTATATTGCAGGTAAATTGGAAAAAAACAGGGTGAAAACAAAAGTTGGAAAAATAATAACAGTATTGATAACAATGATTCTCCAATTATTATTTGTGTTGACGATAACTGCAATATATCATTTAACTTTTATTGATACCCTTTTCGTAACATGTTTCTTAATACTAACTATAACATGGCTTTTTTCTTATTTCGGTAATTATAGTCAAAACAGTCGAAGCATCACGGATAAATATCAAGGAGGCAATGATTATAAAGTTAAAGTATTTAAGTTAAGGTTAAATCCAGTTCTAATAGGTATTTATTTGTTTTCGATTGTTGGAATATTATTCGGTTTTCTATACTATGCTCCTTATTTTATTTGAAATCTTGATTTGGTTGTTTGAAATAGACTAGGGAATTCTAACAGATTTGTGGTTTTCTTAGTGGAGAAATATATACAATAAAAAGCTTGCCTATTCTTTTAGTTATAAAAAACCCCCCATCCAGTAACAGAGAACATAATTATTTCTTCGTCTACTATATGGGGAGCATATCAACATTTTAAGTGTCCCTATTTATTTTTCTTCAACAGGTTTTTTCCATAAACCTAGTAAGATTCCTGCAACAACCATGCCGATAATAAGGGACAGTATAAAGAACCAAGGATGTTCCGCAAGTGGGGCAACGAATAATCCTCCATGCGGGGCAGGTATCGCACTATTCCAAGCTTGAGTCAATCCACCTGCAATTGCCGCACCTAAAACAGATGAACCAATCACGCGTAGGGGGTCGGCCGCTGCAAAAGGAATTGCTCCTTCTGTTATAAAGGAAATTCCCATTACATAGTTGGTCATCCCTGACTTCCGTTCCTGATCGGTAAATTTATTTTTAAAGAACGTCGAAGCGAGCGCAATCGCTAGTGGTGGAACCATTCCGCCAGCCATGACAGCAGCCATCAAACTGCCATCACCTGTATCCGTGAAGATTCCAATTGAAAAAGCATAGGCTGCTTTATTGAACGGTCCACCCATATCGATCGCCATCATTCCACCAAGCAAGGCACCAAGCAGAACAGCATTTCCAGTGCCAAGATTTTGCAGAAAATCAAGCATCGCATGATTAACGGTAGAGAAAACTGGACCGATGATGAAATACATTAAAAGTCCTGTAATAAATAATCCGACAACAGGATAAAAAAGAATTGATTTTAATCCGTCGAGAGACTTCGGTAATCCTCGGAATGCCCTTTTCAAAAATACAATTACATAACCTGCCAAGAAACCGGCAACGAGTCCGCCAATAAATCCGGCATCACTTTGAACCGCCATTAATCCGCCGACTACACCTGGCATTAATCCAGGCCGGTCTGCAATACTCATTGCGATAAATCCGGCAAAGATCGGGATGAGGAAGTCAAAGGCACTTCCACCGACTCCATTTAAGAATAGGAAAATCTGGCTTTCATCCCCAACAAAACGTTCAACTAAAAAGGAAATTGCCATCAAAATTCCGCCACCAACAACAAATGGAAGCATGTGGGAAATTCCGTTCATTAAGTCCTTGTAGATTTTATTCCAGATAGAGCCCGCTGATGTCTTGGCTGTGTTATTTTCAGCTTTTTCTCCTTCACCGGATGAATGATAAATCGGAGCATCCTTCTTAACCGCTTTTGTAATCAATTCTTCCGCTTTACTAATTCCGTCACTGACAGGTCGGTCGAGTAGCGGTTTTCCGTGGAATCGGTCCATCTCCACTTTTTTACTTGCAGCGATGATGACCGCATCCGCCCGCTCGATTTCTTCATCCGTCAATTTATGTTTTGCACCGTCCGAACCGTTTGTCTCTACCCGAATATTGACATTCATTTCGGCCGCTTTTTGTTTCAGCGCATCCTCTGCCATGTACGTGTGGGCTATTCCAGTCGGACAAGCCGTAACCGCTACGATGAATGGTTTTTCTTCCTCGGCTACTTCGTTTTTCTCAGATTCTGTAGTTTCCTCTTTTTCTTCCGCTTCATCAGCCTCTGCTTCGCTAAAGAGATCCTGAACTTCATCTGGTGTTGTAACTTGCTTTAGCTTTTCCACAAAATCGGGATCAATTAACTTCCGGGAAAGGGCTGCTAATGTTTGCAAATGCGTATCATCCTCGCCATCCGGTACCGCTATCATAAAAAATAGATACGTCGGCTGGCCGTCCAACGATTCAAACTCAACTCCTGATTTGCTCTTTGCAAATAATACGGTCGGTTCTTTCACCGCTTGATGCCGGGCATGAGGCATTGCAATCCCATCACCGAGTCCAGTAGATGTTTGAGCTTCTCTTGCTAGAATAGCCTCTTTAAAAGAAGCAAAATCATTTACGACCCCGTGAGTTTCCAGGCTCTTTATCATTTCATCAATGACGGATTCCTTTTCCTGAGCCTGCAAGTCCATAATCATAATATCTTTTCGCAGCAAATCGATAACTTGCATCTTCCTCACTCCTTTTTAAAGTTTTGTTACAGTAGTTTGATTAATTAAAGCATTTATTTCATCTGCTTTCGCTAAATCATAGGAAAAAGCTGTTGCACTTCCAGCAGCTAGTCCCATTCTAAAGGCTTGAACGATATCTTTTGTCTTTACATATTCTCCGATGAAGCCTGCAACCATAGAATCTCCCGCCCCGACAGAGTTTTTCAATTCCCCTTTGGGACTGATTCCTTTGTAAACCGCATCTTCTGTAAATAATAATGCTCCATCTGCCCCCATAGAAACGATTGCATGGCGAGCACCTGCATCGATTAATTTTTTCCCTGTTTCAATTATGTCCTGCTCCTCCGTCAACTTAACGGAATATAATTGCTCCAACTCTTGTAAATTCGGTTTAACGAGCAGTGGATTGTAAGCTAAAGACTTTTGCAGATCATCTCCAGTTGTATCGATTACAAATTGGGCTTTGATTTCTCGAATGATTCTTTCATAAAAGTCATCCGGCAAAGAGGGTGACTTGCTTCCCGATAAAATAACGATATCATCAGAAGAAATCGCTTTAAGCTTTGCCATTAATTTTTCAGCTTCTTCGGACTGAATGACAGGTCCTTTGCCATTAATTTCTGTTTCCGGATTCGTTTTTAATTTGATATTAATTCGTGTATCGTCTGCAATTTTTGTAAAGTCTGTGGCAATCCCGTCGCGTTTGAGCCATTCTGCAATAAAATCACCTGTAAAACCACCTAAAAATCCAAGTGCCTTTGTGTCCATCTTTAATTCATGTAATATGCGCGACACATTGATTCCTTTTCCACCGGGAAGCTTGAAATCCCCATCCATATAATTCAAT
The DNA here is from genome assembly GCF_014647195.1 of Oceanobacillus indicireducens. Lineage (GTDB taxonomy): Bacteria > Bacillota > Bacilli > Bacillales > Amphibacillaceae > Oceanobacillus > Oceanobacillus indicireducens. Next base: position 17,454 of record NZ_BMOS01000033.1, read on the forward strand.
TCGCCTATATTTACTTGCTCCAATTGCACGATATAATCAATGGATGGATTCAACGTCACTGTATAGATCATTGCTCCGCCTCCAATATAGTTGTTTTTTCCTGATAATTTGTTAAAGAACGATCCGTCCTGTTTGTAATAATAGTTGCTTCCTCGATATCACCGACCTTGGAGAATGTCACCTTCTCCCACTTTGAATCGTCCGCTAACATATAAGCCATTGCAGATTGGGTTATAGCGGTTTTTTTGAGTGCAGCCTCATCCGGGTCTGGTGTCGTGTAGCCATATTCTAAATGTATTCCATTCGTGCCTAGAAAGGCTTTGTTGAATTGATAGCTTTTCAAGTCCCGCAAGCTATCAGTCCCGATAACCGCTTTAGTAGAATATTTTACTCTTCCGCCAAGCAAGAAAGCCTGTATTTCTTTATCCGCAAGCAGGGAAGCATGGGCAACCCCATTCGTCACGACGGTAATGTTTTTAGCGGTTAAAAAGTTAATCATTGCTAGTGTTGTTGTACCTGCATCTATATAAATCACATCATTTTCTTTCACGAGTGAGGCAGCCAATTTGGCAATGGCTTGTTTTTCTTGAATGTTTTTGGATGATTTTTCCGAGACAGATAACTCTTCCTCCAACTGATAGGTGCTTCTTGCTCCTCCATGAATACGTGTAAGAAGCCCTTTACTTTCCAACTCGCTTAAGTCTCTTCTGATCGTTGATTCTGAACATTGGAGTTCATTCATTAACGCCTGAGACTTTACAATATGATTTTCCTTTAGTTGATTCAGTATAAAAGAATGTCTCTCCTCGGTTAACATAACAATCCCTCCATCACCCTTATAATACCATCAAAAACAGTCATAATCAATCATAAAAAGCCATTCATCATAGATGATTGAATGACTTTTTAACACTTAAAATTCACGTTCTATTACTTAAGATGCACCATTTGTTAAAAATAATTCCGTATCTAGTACCATGCGGAGAGTCTTTAATATATGCCCATCAAAATCATCATCGAACGTATCGACTACTTGAAAACCTTTTGCATTATAAAATGTTTTTCCGATTTCATTATCTCTTTCTACATTTATGTAGACTTCTTTTACCCCTTCTAACCGACTAATCCCTTCTTTCAGGAAAGCCGTACCAATTCCTGATCCTTGATTTGCGGGATCAATATAAATTGCTCCAAGTTCAGCTTTACCATCTGAGTCTACTGGAGAATAATTGGCAAATCCAACTACTTTCCCTCCTACTTCAGCAACGAGCAACAAGTAATTAGTCACACGGTGCTCCATACTTGCATCACTATAGGCAGCATTTAAGAATCTTTTCTGAATTTCCGATGGAATAATTTCTTCATAGGTTGCATTCCATGTCTTTTTCGCGATTGCTTGAACGCTTGAAATATCGGATAGCTGCATTTTGCGGATGGTGAATGACAATGAACCCAACTCCCTCTATAATTAAATATTTTCCTTAAGTATATACAACTACATAAGCATTGCAATCAAATTATATTCGCTTTATGAGGCAGCTTCGAAACAAATTTAAACTCTTTCAAAATAGCTAGATATCCTCTATAATTATCGTACAAGGGAGGTGAAAAAGGATGGAACAAGAAACTGTTTTAAAAGAAATACTACATGCATTCAAGCTTCATGCACAACATATTGATGAAAAAATGGATAACATGAAAATAGAGCTGGAATCAAAAATGGACAAGGGCTTTTCACGTGTTAACCATCAAATTACCGAGCTTGGAAAAAAGGTAGATGGAATCCGTGCTGAATTGAATGAAACAAATGAAAACGTGGACTATCTATTAAGCAAAAATGCCCAACACGAAAAGAAACTACGCCAAATCTCCGAGCAGCAACAGACATAAACCACTCATGCTGCACAATCCCTATAATAAACGGCCCCTTTCTATTCCCTCAGTTTTACAAAAAAGTGGAAATAGGAAGGGGTTTGTAATTTTTCCAGTTAAAAAATGACCGTTTGGATGAACATTCACTTTATGGCACTATAATCCTCATTTTTAAATCCGCGCTCGTGCTTATCCTATATTTTTTGTTTCCTCATTTATTTCATTTTCTTGTTTAAATTTATGCTGAAAAAACTTTTAGCCGCAGTACTTTTTCAATTCTTTTTTCACATGAATGGAAAGTTTGTATTAACGCAAACTAAATGATAAAAAGGAGTGATTCAAATGAGTAAAGGTAAAAAGAAAAAGAACAAGAGTAAAGAGGAATTAAACGCGATGAAAGATGACAAAAAATATCCGCAGAATCGTCCACCGAGATAAACAAAACTTCATTCATTGAGGGTGCTTTTATTCCCTCAATGAATGTTGATTCATACGTACACTCAACCAATCCTTATATTCTTACCGAGCCTTTCCAAGGTCCCTAATATACTCATCGCTGCCAAATAACTCGTTTTCGGATTGGATGGTAGTGGCTTGTTATTAATGGTAAAAGATGCCTCCCCAAAGTCCCCGGCCATTTCAATCTGGTGGATATTTTTATCAATATGTGGATCTGCAATAATGCGCACCATCGTCTGCTCTATTCCTAAACCGGCAAGGGAGAGAACAATCGAGACATTGATATTTTTAGGAAATTGTTTGATTGCATCTGCTGCTTGCCCTTCAAAGATGACCTTTTCCTCTGTTATGACCTCATCTATTAGGGAATGGGCTGGCTTTCTTGTCGTTAGTGAAACATTCTTCACTGTTCCCAGGGCGTTGGCATTTTGTAGTAAATCAAGACCCCCGATTGCACCAGATGGTAAGTGGATGAGATGATTATGCTTACGCGCAAGCTTGGTAAGTTCGGTTAAGAGTGCTTCATTAACAAGTGCGCCAATACTGATTAACACAGCGTCCTTCTTTCGTATCGTTGCTGGGATCAGATTTCGTACAGCCTCCACGTTCGCCGCTTCCACAACTAGATCAATGCCCGATTCCAAGAAAGTATCAAAGTCGGTATAAAGCTTCACGTCAAATTCAGCTTCCAATCTTTGATATTTTTCTCTGTCCCGCACGTAAACACTCGTTATTCTGTGTCCCTCATGTCTAGCATAATTGATTTCTTTTAATAAAAAGTTCGCAATAGCCCCGGCACCAATTAAACCGATATTCATGGATTTCCTCCTTTATTTTAATGGGATAGGATAATTTCATCCTTTTTTATCTGGGACAGTTGCTCTGACCCCCTGCCCCACACCTACATTTCCTTCTTCTTGCTGCTGCGGTAGATGAAATACATTACTGCTGCTGTGATGATGACAAATAGAGTAATTGCGAGTGTGATAAAAAACGGATTTTCGTTCATATGCGCTGGAATGAGTCGGTCTGCGATTGGCCCCCACGACATAAAGAACGGAACAAGAATGGTGATCCATGTTTTTGCATAGAAAGCCCAAATGATGAAAACGATGATGCAACCGATTACGATTAAATTATTTTGCATTGGCGTTGCGATGAAAAATGGATTTTTATCCAGAAACTCTACGATGATAAAGATACCAAATACAATCAGATAAGTAAGTCCAGTAATAATGTAAAATCCTTTCGAATGAAAAAATCTCGGTAAAACCTTTACAAATAAAAATCCATAAAGAGCGAATGACAGAACTGTGGCAATCCCCATCCCCCATAGCCCAATCTTGGATAATTTAAAATCTCCCCATAAGGCTGGTGTAAACATAAGAAAAGCAAGGATCAGTAAAACTGACATTGGTGCTAATATGATAAATTGCCTGGCATCGAAACCTAATTCTTCTCCAATACTTTTCATATATTCCCTTGGTGAATCACCGGTAATGTCCTTGACACTTTTCCCTTCTGCTTCAGCTTGCACAAGATGATCTTCCAGCTCAACGATAATTTCATCCATTTCCTTTTCATTTTTTCCTTTTGAGAGCAAATACATTCTCAGTTCGATAATAAATTGCTCAGCTTCTTTAGATAACATCGTCATTCCCATCCTCCCCTTCTTCAAGTAACGAAAAGACCCCCATGGAAAGCCTTTCCCAATGTTCCTTGAATCGTTCCAGCTCTTCCAACCCTTCGTCCGTAATCGAATAATACTTTCGCTTTGGCCCGTTAGGCGACTTTCTCAAAATAGAAGTTACAAAATTATTTTTCTGCAGCCGCATGAGAACCGGATAAATACTGCCTTCACTAACTACAGCAAAGTTATGTTCCTGCAATTTCTCCGTCATTTCATAGCCATATGTCTCCCCTTTTGCGATTAAAGCAAGCAAACTCCCCTCCAATAATCCCTTCAGCATTTGTGTTGTAGTAGACAAGACCGTCACCTCAATTGATTTGTTATCACTATCTTACAATACAATATAGTGTATTGCAAGATAGTTTTTATAAGAAAAACCGGGCGAAAACCATGCCCGGTCCTTTTCCCTTTACCATGGCTAGAGAACATAAGATAATTTATATTCATATATGAGGGCACACAAGCCGATCGTTTCAATTAGACGCGGAGCAACCCCCGGAACCCGCGAGATCCATAATAAGAATCTGCTCCATTATGATAAACAAATACTTGACCATACCGGTAATCACAAAATATCGCCCCGCCACGTTCACGAATCGATGCTGGGGTCTTTACCCAACTTGATGTTTTCTGATCAACTGCCTCAAGCTCTTGTAATTGGCGGTATTGCTCTTCGGTTAATAACTCAATGCCCATCTCTTCTGCCATGTCCATAACGCTCGTTTTTGGTGGATACTTTTTCCGAGATTCCAGTGCCTCGCGATCATAACAAACACTCCTACGACCTTTAGGGCTTTCTTTCGAGAAATCGCAAAAAATAAACTCCTCTGTAGTCTCATCGTACCCAATGACATCCGGCTCTCCCCCTGTCGCTTCCATTTGCTCTAGGGATTTTAACTTCTCAGGTAGCGCCTGCAACTTGGCAGCTATTTCTTCCCAATCCAAATTCTCGTGTCGATGCATATTCGCTTTAAAACGTTCTTCCAATGTACGGAGAAGCTGTTCTTTATCGTTGTTTGTCATGTTCATACTCCTTTCGCTCATCCTTCTTTATAAATCATTATATCCGACTAGAAACTGATTTGATAGACTTTTTCTCCATTCTGTCGTTAAGATAGTAGTAATTGCTTTTGATTAAAGGAGGTTCCCTAGCATGGGATGGATATATGTTTTATTCGCTGCAATTATTGAAGTAGTATGGGTGCTTGGTTTAAAGTACTCGGATAACTTCTGGATGTGGACTGGGACAGTGATCGCAATTATTTTTAGCTTTTACTTTGTGATCAAAGCATGTGAAGTGCTTCCTTCAGGTTCGGTCTACGCCACATTTACAGGTTCCGGGGCTGCCGCGATTGCAATCATTGATTTCTCCTTTCTCGGAGAGGCATTTACACTAGGAAAAGGTTTCTTTATTTTACTCATCATCATTGGTGTTGTCGGTATTCAATTAACGACAGATGAAAAGGATCGATCCGATGATTCGCTTGCAGCAAAGGAAGGTGACGTGTAAAATGGCTTGGTTTTATTTATTTCTTGCAAGCTTCGGTGAAATCTTCGGAGTTGCAAGTATTAATATGTATTTAAAAAAGAGAGCATGGAGTTGGCTCCTCGTATTAGTTGTGTGCTTTTCCCTCGGCTTTTATTTCCTCGGACTTGCCATGCGTGACATTCCACTCGGAACAGCCTATGCGATTTGGACGGGACTTGGGGCAACAGGTGCAGTAATCATGGGAGTTACGTTTTTTAAAGAAGCGATGAATTTAAAGCGGGTTCTTTTTCTACTATGCATTATTAGCGGCGCTGTCGGTTTAAGATTAGTTTCTTAATTGGTAGGAACAAAGAGCTTCTCAACTTAATAAGCTATATTGGGTAATTATCACGAGAATAGGAGTTGGGAGCTCATGAAGAAGAAATGGCTGAAAAGCTTAAAAACAAACACCCCCCAGGAAGGGTTCGAATTAGCAATCTTACTGGCCCAAAAAGGGATTGAATATACCCAGCCATCTGAAAGCATCCGAAAAAAGATACGTCCAAAGTATTCAAGAAATCCAGATAATCTTATCGCCGCTTCTGAAGTAATCGCGATTCATTATCAGACGGTTGCCGCTGCGAATGACTACTGGAAGTCAAATACGAAGGTGCATTTTTAGAGCATTTTCTTAAAGGAAGTTCCCCTTTTGTTTGGGTTGCTTCCTTTTTTATATTGGAATATATTTACTATTTTTTTGCCACATATTTATTACTTCCAGGAAGTTTTTTTATTTCATTCCAGGCCTCAATCGCTTTTTTGCGGCTTTTTCCTTTATTTTTCGGATCAGCAAAAAAGTCACGGATGAATTGATTATACTCAAATTGAGGTGCAATTTTTTTCTTATACGAAGGGTCTTTCTTCCGTTCCTCTTCCTCATACCAAGCGTTTACTGCGTCTCGATACGTTTTGCCAACGTTGTTCTTGAAGTAGTTTTGTATGTAAGTGGAAAAATGAAACGCTGGTATAATTGTCTTGAAAAATGCTCTTACATGTTGGCTGCAGCGATGGTTTTCCATAATGACTGTATCAAGACTTAATTCCACTTGCAATTCCCTTCTCTTAGTTGTTTTTGAACTCCTCGCAGGCTTTTTTATCTCCCCTGTTAGCAGATAGGTTTCGATTCTATCAGAAATCTCTATTTTAGAACCAGAGGGGCTTAAACCGTTCCCCCTACAAAATGCTTGTAATTCTTCTTTTAACCAGTAGAAATCTTTAAAGCTCTGGACACTGATATTTTTCGTTAAACTGGGTCTCAAAAATACACCTCCAACTATATTTAGCAACATTATAGAACTAAAGTTCCCGTTCATCAAATTTTAAACCTGTATTTTTATTTTGGAGGGTGTAATTCGTCTAGGAAACTTAGCGCAATCGTTTCGCTAACTGTAAGAATAGGAATATGATAATTAATGAATAAATGATAGTCCAAATAAATGGAAAAAGAGAAAGCCCCGATATATACATGCCATCCCAATTTACCAATGGTGTTTGTGTAATTGTCGCAGGGGGAATAACCCACAGAACATTTTTTAGAAAAGAGGGAAAGACACGCTCGATTCCTAATGCCGCTAATGACAATACGAGAGTTAGGATAAGACCACCAAAAGAATTAATTGTGCTTCTCATTATTAATTTGCTAAATAAGCTTGCAAGGCTAATCCCTAAAACAGCTAAAATAATATGGTTCACGAAAGAAACGAGCCCAATTGTGAATGTTACCCGCCCACCAAACATATTAAATACAATCGGATATAAAAAAGCATAAGCGGAAAGGATAATGATAATTATTACAGCCGTCATTAATTTTGCTAGATAGTAACGATTCCAGCCTCCCACATGGATAGCCATTAATTGTCTTTGAACAGGTGGATCGAGTTGTAACACGCTCAAACAAACCCATGCAGATATGATATATAGCATTACTGAAGTTACAGCATAGCTATCGATAATTGGATTGGGTCTATAGGTATAAAACACAAAAATTAAAATTACAAAAGTTGAAATAGGCGGGAAGTATTTATGAGACCGGATATAATCATGCAACGTATATTTTATTAAATTCTTCAACCGAACCGCTCCTTATATTAACGGAAGAAATAATGTCATCTATTGTCTTCTTCCGGTGCTTCTACTGTCACAACGCGTATAATACTCCCTTGTAATTGAAGTAATCGGTACAATATTTTGTCACTGTCTTTCGCCTGGACATACAGTAACAATTTATCTTTCTTCCTTTCTATGCTGATTATTTCATCCCACTTTTCCACATGCGACTCATTCAGGTATTCCACTTCTAGTAGCTTAATAGGCTCTTTTACAATATCGGTCTCCTTTGTAAGAACTCCATTTTCCACACGGTATGTAGTATCAATCACCTTATGAAATAGATTGGATTCGTGATAGGTAAGTAGAATAGTCGTCCCTTCCTTTTTAAGTTCTTTGATTATCTCGAGTAACTCTTGCTGAGCAAGGGAGTCCAGGCCTGATAGCGGTTCATCAAGAATCAACAGATCCGGACGTTTTATAATGGCTTGGATAATTCCAACTTTTTGGATGTTTCCTTTCGATAAATTCATCACCCATTGATTATTGAATTGTTCCAATTTAAAACGTTTAAGCAAATCTGGGATAGACTTATTCATAATAGACTCAGGCATTCCACTAATCTTTGCCGTGTAATTTAAGTACTCTTCGGGGGTAAAACGAATATTTTTTGGAAATCTTTCAGGGACATACCCAATGTTCATTTTTTTGTTCCGAAAAATTATCTTGCCTGAAGAAGGTCTTTCCATGCCTGCTATAATTCGCAAGAGTGTACTTTTCCCAACTCCATTTCCACCTAATATAGCAATGATTTCTTGTGTATCAATGGTTAGTGAAATATTTTTTAAAACACTCTTTCTATCATAGGTTTTATCGATATCTTTAAGTTCAACAAGCATTGTTACCGCACTTCCCCCTCCCGTTTTATCAGCTTCTCTATTCATTCCATATCCGTTTGTAGTGGCTATTATCTTTCGTTACATCTAATAAAAATACATCAGGGTTTGAGAGCTCCTTCCATTGTTCAAAACCGAATGTCTTATCGTAATGATGCAGTAATAAAGAGATAATCCCACCATGCGCAACAAGTACGATATTTTCAAGATCACTGCTAATCATCTCTTCTACAATCTCTACAATCCGGTTCATCGCTTCAATTCCAGACTCTCCCCCTTCATATTTTAAATTCATGTCTTTGTAAGAGGCTTCAAGTTTAACCAGCCAGTTGGGAAAGAATTGCGAGCTTAATACACGCTCCTTTAACCGAGGATCCGTCTCGATTTTCAATTGATGTTTTTCCGCCAATGGCTCAATTGTCTGAACGGCACGCAAATAAGGACTTGATATTATCTTATCCACTTTCATGTCTGTAAACAAATCACACAGCTCTTCCGCTTGCCCGAAGCCTTTTTCCGTTAAACTTGCATCAGGTTCCTGCCCGGTTGCTTCAGCATGCCTCACAATATAAATATTTTTATTCATGTTGACCACTCATCCTTCCGTTTACCATCCCATAGTATTTATCTTCAGCAAAGCCAATGATGTCCAAATATGCCAGCCAGAGAATGAAAGCTTCTCAGAAAATATCCAGTACGTGAACAACGAAAATTACTAGTTCTCCTCCGAAAACTATTATATATTTCTATTTTCCCCCAACTCTACACGAATAAAAAAAGTGGGTCAAACAGTTCTTTATGTTTTTAACAGGAACACTTGTTTCCTTTTGTTAGATGTGATATTCTATTGCTAGACAGACATCCAGAAAATCTCCAAAACCCAAAAGGATGTGTTAAAATGCTACTAACAAGATGTAATGAAGTCCACTCCCCGACGCCTGATGCCCCAGTCACAGTTATGGAAAAACCAAGCAATTATAATAATAATCCGGAAAGAAAGCCAGACTCCTTATTAAAACGAATTCCACTGCACCGATTAATGGATTTAAAGATTGATTATGCCTTCAAACAGCTCTTTGGAAATGAAAAGAACAAGGATATTATGGTCGTATTTTTAAATGCGGTTCTTCAAAAAACGAACCGCAAACAGATTAGAGATGTTACCTTTCTAAACATTGAGGCGGGAGGAGAGTATGTTGATGATAAACAGTCGCGGCTCGATTTATTAGTGATAACGGATGATGACGAGAGAATAAATGTGGAAATACAGTTCACGAATAAATACAACATGATTAAACGTTCGCTTTATTATTGGTCCGGGATATATCGCAGTCCGCTAAAAAAGAGGATGAACTATGAAGAATTGTCGACTGTTATCACCATCAACATATTGAACTTCAGCTTATTTGAACAGACCGAACGGTTCCATACAAGATATCATTTGTATGAAGATGAAGAGCATTTTAAACTTACCGACGTGATGGAATTTCATTTTATCGAGATGCCAAAGTTAATAAAAGCTTGGAAAGAGAATACGTTAGACCCATGGAATGATGTTTTAGCCAGGTGGTTACTACTGCTTGGTCTCGTCGATCATAGAAAAAATCAAGTATACGAAGACATATATCGTGAATTGGAGGAAATCGCCATGAAAGATGAAACGTTAAAAAACGCCTTTCAAAACTGGGAAGAGCTAAGTATGACTCCTGAAGAATTTCTTGCTTATGAATCGCGGCTCAAACGTATATTAGATGAAGAAGCTGCCCAGCGTGAACTGGAATTGAGAAAGCAAGAGATAGAACAAAAGAAACAAGAAGTAGAGCAGATCAAGCAGGAAGTTGAACATGATAGGCATAAAATAGAGAAATCCAAGCGGGAAGTTAAACTGATGAAGCAAGAAGTGGAACAGAGAAAATTTGAGATGGAGCGGAGAACGAAGGAAGTAGAGCAGAGAACGAAGGAAGTAGAGCAGAAAATGAAAGAAGCCAAAGAAAGACCAACCAAAATAGCTCGTAAGCTTTTAGCAACTGGGATGAGTGTTGATCAAGTTGTTGAAATGACGGAACTTTCTAAGTGTGAAGTGACTGAATTGAAGAAAAAACGTAATAGAGATTAGCCGAAAATAATAAATAAAGACACCTGGGGAACAAAACCCCGCTATCCTAGAGTTTTGTTCCATTCCCGCCTAAATCTTATTTTATATTCACGGCCGGCATCTTCGTCTTGTTATTTTTCACCTCATCATGGAACAAGTGACATGCAACAAAATGGTTATCGTCCACTTCCTTCCATTGCGGCTTTTTCTTTCCGCAAATCTCCATTGCAAACGGACAACGCGTACGGAAAACACAGCCGCTTGGAGGGTTAATCGGGCTCGGAAGTTCTCCCCGCAAAATAATTCGTTCTCGGGACGCTTCCACATCCGGGTCGGGTATAGGAATAGCGGATAACAAGGCTTGCGTATATGGATGGAGCGGTTGTTCGTAAAGTGTTTCACTACTTGTGAGTTCTACTAAACGACCTAGGTACATGACCCCAATCCGGTCAGAAATTTGCTTCACCATGGAAAGATCGTGGGCGATAAATAGGAATGTAAGATTTTTCTCTTCCTGCAGCTGTTTTAATAGATTCACAACTTGGGCTTGCACAGAAACATCAAGTGCTGAAATCGGCTCATCAGCGATAATGAAGTCTGGATTTAATGCAAGAGCCCGAGCGATTCCAATTCGTTGGCGCTGTCCACCACTAAACTCATGGGGGTAGCGATTGGCATGCTCACGGTTCAAGCCCACCTCTTCCAGCAATTGATACACCTTTTCATTTTGTTCTCTCTTTCTTTTATACAATTGATGGACTTCCATCGGTTCAGAGATAATCTCCCGCACAGTTGATCGTGGATTTAAGGATGCATAAGGATCTTGGAATATCATTTGCATTTGCCGGCGGAGTATAAATAATTCTTTTTCCGTTAATTCATGTACATTGCTATTACCGAAAAATACATCGCCTGCCGTCTTCTGATAAAGTCCCATAATTGTCCGCCCGATTGTTGATTTCCCGCAGCCCGATTCACCGACTAGTCCAAATGTTTCTCCTTTATTTATATGAAAAGTTACATCATCAACTGCCTTCAGGATGCGATTTTTACCGAGGCTGAAATGTTTCTTCAAATTTTTGATTTCTAATATTTTCTCTTCTGCCATCGCTGCTCCCCCTCTCAATTTTCACGTATTAACGGTCTGTAATACCCTACACTCACCGAATGAAGGTTCACTTTATCACGTATTAACGGTCTGTAATATCCCCTCCTCTAAACAAGAGGGAAACCAAAATGTTAAGGTGGGGGGATATACAGTCCGTAAATACCTGATTCTGTTCAACTAACATTCAGTGGGGAGGGAAGGAATTCCCCACCGAATGAAGGTTCACTTTAAGACTCCAGGCATCATTGATAATGTTTTCATTTGGGTATTCATCGTTGCTGGAACACCTAGCGGAATACCAATATTCGGGGAACAATGCCCTATTGCAAATCCACTCATTACTGGGGCGGATAAATCACTTAAATAATGGTAGAGAATGTCTTCTAGATTGCAAGATGGTTTTGTATTTGATTTTATTTGAGTAAAGGAGCCAACGACCACTCCAGCAGCTTGGGTGAGTTTACCAGCTTCTTTTAATTGATTCAGCATGGAGTCAATCCGGTAGGGCGGTTCATTCACATCTTCTATAAGCAGAATTTTCCCAGCTGTATCGATTTCATAAGGTGTCCCTAAGGTGCTGGTGAGTAGTGTCAGGTTCCCGCCGACCAAATTCCCACTTGCTTCCCCTTCTGCGAGGACTTCTAACGGTGAGATATCTTCATTATACTGCAGGCTAGTCGGTTCAAATAGCTGTGACAAGGATGCAAGGGTTTGCTCATCAATATCTGGTGATGCTAAATCAGAAGCAGGCATGGGACCATGAAATGTGATGAGTCCCGTTTTTTGTTGGATCGCTACATGTAAGTACGTAATATCACTGTAGCCCCAGATGATCTTAGGATGTTGTGCTAGTAAATCATAGTCAAGGGATGAAGCAAGTCTTGGAGTACCATAGCCCCCGCGGGCAAAGATAATTGCTTTTACTTCCTCATCTGCTAACATTTCATTAAAGTCAGCTAACCGCTCCTCATCTGTTCCAGCTAAATAACCGGATACTTTTGCGATATTTCTCCCTACCTTCACCCGAAGACCGAGATTCGTGAAAAAAGGGATCGCTTTTCCTAGGCGCTTCATATTTGGCGGACTTGCCGGGGCGATAATTCCAATGGTATCACCTTTTTGTAACGCTTTTGGCCGTAGCATAGTATACCTTCTTTCTAAAGAATTAAGAACAGGTTTTATTTAAAATATTTCTAGTGTCTTGTAGGATATTGATTTCAGGGTGGGAATGCATTCTCATACCGTGAAAAGTGATAGGGGAATACTGATACGATTAATTAGAGTGTCCCAATCAACTGTAGCAATCAGAATACAAATACTTCAGGTAATTAAAGCGCTTCTCATCAACTGAAGATAGTTGAACGCCAATAGTTTAAGCAATTAGAACAGCCCTCATTGGCCGAAGAAAGCTTAACGTTAACAATTCAAGCGATTAGCGCACCCCTCATCCACCGAAGAAAACTAAACACTAATGATTCAAACGATTAGAAGACCCCTCATCCACCAAAGCAAGCTCAACACTAACGATTCAAGCGATTAGAGCGTCTTTCATCAATAAAAATGAGCAAAACGCTGACGACTCAAGCTTTAAGTGCACTTCCAACTTATAAAATAAGAGCGAGTCTGGGACATAACTTCTTAGTATAGTTATAAATCCGAACGAATGATAAGAAAGGGCATCAACAATCGCTCCGGGAATATACTTCGCGCATCCTTTGGCGGCTGGTGAACCTCGATGCATAGGACGTTAATGTCAGACGTTGCTACATACGAGAGCGTTCTTAGTCTGCCTCGGGCTAAGCACTAAGGGGACTCACCAATGCCGACCGACGAACAGGAGGTTCTAGTACCTGCGTGGTCACAGGACGTGACCGTACTTAGCCGGCCTCCTGCTGGAGTCTCCACATATTCCCGGAGCTAGTTAATAGTTTTGTACGGATTTAATTCATATTAGAATCGTTATGTCCCAGCCTCATCCTTTCAATTAAGTGAACTTTATTTCTTCTCCGCATATTTCAGGTCAAAATATCCGACCGGATGGCGCAGAATTCCCTCCACTCCATCTGCTTCAAGTACTACCGTATTGTAATAGCGTAAAGGTGCAGCAATCATTTCGTCAGCTAACATTTTCTCTGCTTCATATAAATACTCCCAGCGCTTTTCTTCATCTGCTTCCGACTTACCTTTCACAATCAAATCATCATATTCAGGATTGGAAAAGCCGGTACGGTTCATATAAGAATCTGTGATGAAACTCTCAAGGAAGTTAATCGGGTCATTATAATCGTTAATGAATGAACTGCGGGAAAACTGCAGTTCGAGTGCCTGCTGTGCGTCTACAAAAACATTCCATTCGAGGTTCTCCAGGGTAACTTCAACACCCAAGTGTTCCTTAAACATCCCGTGCAATGCTTCTGCCACTGCTTTATTTGTGTCACTTGTATTATAATTTAACGTAATCTCCGGCAATTCTTCATATCCTTCCTCAGCCATCCCTTCCTCGAGTAACTGCTCTGCCAACTCAGGATCAAAAGTAACAAGGTCACCATTTACATCACGGAAATCTTCGCCTGTTGGACTTTGGTGACCTGGGTTAATAAACCCGAAAGCTGGCTCCACCCCGTTTTTCACTACAAATTCTGCAATATCATCGCGATTAATTGCATGGGAAAATGCTTGGCGGATTTTCTTATTTTGGAATGGTTCCATTTCTACATTAAATCTAAAAAATTCTAGCCCACCACTCGGTCCGATAAATACATTATCCCCGTCTATCAACTCATCGGATAGTTCTGGTGGAATGCTCGCCGTATCCAGCTCACCTGCTTCAAACATCTGATATTGGGTATTTGTATCATTCACCATCGCGAAGTGGATTTGATCCAACTTCACTGCGGCGGTATCCCAATAATATTCATTTTTTGCAAATAGCATTTCTTCATCATGATTCCATTCTTCTAATGTAAACGGACCATTTCCTACAAAGGTTTCCGCCTCGGCATGCCAATTCGGATCAGACTCAGCCACCTGCTGGTTGATTGGGAAAAATGCCGGATTCGTCAGTAAATCAAGAAAAAAACCTGTCGGTTGCGCGAGCACGACTTCAAGTGTCTTTTCATCAACCGCGCTAACTTTTACATCGTCCACCGATCCTTCCCCACTGTTATATTCTTCAGCTCCTTCAATGAAATAGGCTAAAAATGCGGCCGGTGAAGCAGTTTCTGGATCAAGCATATATTTCCATGCATATTCAAAATCCGCTGCGACAACCGGGTCACCATTCGACCAACTCGCTTCTTCTCGTAAATAGAACGTGTATGTCAGTCCATCATCCGAAATATCCCAGCTTTCTGCTGTCCCAGGACCTGGTAGGTGTTCCTCATCTAAGCGGGTCAACCCTTCCATTAAGTTATTAAGCGGGTCCCAAGATACCTCGTCAAAGCCAATCGATGGATCTAGTGAAGCTGGCTCCGTTCCGTTATTCAATCGCAATACATTTTCACCAAGGGTTATTTCCTCTTCCGTAGTCTCCTGTTCCCCCTCTTGTTCCCCTGTTTCCTCCTCTTCATCTACCTGTTCCTTTGGCTCAGCTTCCCCTTCCGGATCCTCTGTCGCCGTACAAGCTGCTAGGAAAAACACAATAAATACCGCTGATAGAAAGATGAGTAGCTTTTTCATTCATATCCCCCTAAATGTTTATTCGTATTGTCAAAAGTTCTTTAGTAAAAACCTGTGTTTTTGT
>NZ_BMOS01000034.1 GCF_014647195.1 Oceanobacillus indicireducens
TTCTTCACTTCCTCCGAGGATATAATGATGAGATTAATAATGTAGATTCTAAGCATATTATATCAATATTGTCCACGATAAACAATCGTAGGACAGAGGGTCAGGCAACTGCGCCAGTTGGTGAGCGGGACATTGGCTCTGATCCCCTGTCCCAGTTTTTTGTGAAAACACGTTAAGCTTTACAGTGTTAAAGTGATAAAGTATGATAGAGATAAATGATTACAAGAAGAGGTGGCGGGCAGATTCTGTAACGCGTATAATAAGGGTGAATTTACCAAAATACGCGAATAGAAAGTTGTGGGACGATGAGAAAATTAATACTTATTACTGTAATCATTGGAGCTCTATTAGTCGCCTGCTCAAAAGATGATGGAAGTGCTTCGAAACAAGAGGAGAAGGGGACAGGCAGAGGTGAAAAGGACGGCATCGAGCAAGCGGAAGGTGAGAATCAATATCCTCTAACCGGGCTTTATGCAGATGAACCAGTCGATAACCGCATCATTGGTGTGATGGTGAACAACCATAGACAAGCTCGGCCGCAATCGGGACTAGCTGAGGCGGATATTGTATTTGAGATTTTAGCAGAAGCAAAAATTACAAGATTGCTTGCGCTCTTCCAAAGTGAAATCCCGGAAACAATCGGGCCAGTACGCAGTGCCCGGGAATATTATTTTGACTTGGCAAACCGCTACGGAGCTCTTTACGTATATCACGGAGCGGCAGATTTTATTGATCAAATGATTATCGATCAAGAAATCCAATTCTTAAATGGTTCGACTTATGATAATGATGGTCAGTTATTTACACGGGATAGTTCCCGAGAAGCGCCTCATAACTCTTACTTACTAACCGATGCCATCAACGAGACGGCTGAAGGTAAGGGCTATGAAATGACAGCTGAATATGAGCCATTACCATTTTTAAATGAAGAAGAAACTGCGGCAATTGAAGGGGAAACAGCCGAACGGGTAGAAATAGTTTATAGTGAAAATCCCCTGGAAACCGTGCAATATGTTTTTGATGAAAGCAAGGGAACATATAAAAGGTATAGTAATGAGGAGGAAACGGTGGACTTGAATACAGGAGCATCTGTAGAAGTCGCCAATGTGTTCATTATTGAAACGTTTCATGAAGTGATTGATGATGCTGGCAGACGGAATATTGATTTTGACTCTGGAGGAAATGCCTATCTCATTCAGAATGGTAAAGTTCAAGAAGTAGAGTGGCAGAACGATAATGGTAGACTTGTTCCAATGAAGGACGGGCAGCCGGTTGGCTTTGTGCCGGGTAAGACATGGATTAATGTCGTACCGAATGATCCGGGTATGGAGCAGTCCGTAACGATATCCAATTAATATGATTGGAGCAAGTTTACCCTAAAGTGAATCAGGAGGGTTTTCATTGCAAATTGATAAATTAAGAGGAGAACAATTGGATCTATTATTTGATGCCATTTTATCATTAAAGGATCGTGAAGAATGCTATCAATTCTTTGATGATTTAGCCACAATGTCGGAAGTTCAATCTTTCGCTCAACGATTGCAAGTGGCAAAAATGCTTTTGGAAGGTTCCACATACAGTTCGATTGAAACCGACACTAACGCATCGACTGCAACCATATCAAGGGTGCGCCGCTGTATAAACTTTGGCAGTGATGGCTATAAACTAGTCGTCGATCGCCTCAGAGAACAAGAAAGCCAATAACAAAGACAGCAGGAGAGTAGCATCTTCTGCTGTTTTTTTACCTCTATCAATATTCCTTTTAAATTCCACAATAAAATCCTAATTTCCCAGCGTGTTTTTTGTTATAATAAATCAATGGAAGAACATAATGGAGGATGGAGCGGTTGACGAATCAATCTAATGTGTTAAACGAGTGGAAACATATCTTTAAATTAGACCCCGCGAAGGAAATATCTGATGAAGATTTAGACGCAGTTTGTGAGTCGGGAACAGATGCCATTATTATTGGCGGAACCGATAATATTACGCTGGACGGGGTGCTTGATTTACTGCATCGAATAAGAAGAAACCATCAGATTCCTTGTATTCTTGAGGTTTCAGAGGAGGAAGCACTTACTCCCGGATTTGATTATTATTTCATTCCGATGGTCCTGAACTCCAAGGAGAAGAAATATATGATGGACGTGCAGCACCAAGCGATAAAGGAATATAGTGATCTGATGGAATTCAGTGAAATATTCTTTGAAGGTTACTGTATTTTAAACGAAGAGGCCAAAGCATTTACATACACGAATTGTTTTATGCCTGATGCAGCAGACGTGCAAGCATATGCCTATATGGCGGAACATGTATTCCATCTCCCGATATTTTATGTCGAATATAGCGGGAAATACGGTGATCCGGAGCTTGTTGAAACGGTAAGTGGTATACTGGATGATACGCAGCTCTTTTACGGCGGAGGAATTGAAACGAAAGAGCAAGCAGTAGAGATGAAACAATATGCAGATGTCGTCATTGTCGGCAACAGCATTTATACGAATATAGAAGAAGCATTACAGACTGTGGAAGCAGTGAAGAATGAATAAGGCGGTGGTAAAAAATGAGCCGAACAACGAATGAGTTATTAGCTGGACTTAATAAGGAACAACAGGAAGCGGTGAAGCATACAGAGGGTCCCTTGCTTATCATGGCTGGAGCGGGCAGTGGAAAGACGAGGGTGCTGACACACCGTATTGCTTATCTATTAGAAGAAAAAGGAGTCGCACCGAGAAATATTTTAGCGATTACCTTTACAAATAAAGCAGCACGGGAAATGCGTGAACGTGTCATGCGTCTCGTCGGACCAGAGGCAGAGTATATGTGGGTATCGACTTTTCACTCGATGTGTGTGCGGATTTTGAGAAGAGATATCGACCGGATTGGCTACAATCGGAATTTCACAATTTTAGATAGTGCAGATCAGCTCTCGGTTGTGAAACAAGTTTTAAAAAATATTGATCTTGACCCCAAGCAATATGATCCGCGGGCAATGCTTGGCCAAATCAGTTCGGCGAAAAACGAACTGATAACAGATAAAGAATTTGAAGAGAAGGCTGGGAACTTTTTTGAACGACAGGTAGCGAGAGTTTATTCCGGCTATCAGACCATGCTTCGGAAAAACCAGTCACTTGATTTCGACGATTTAATTATGCAGACGATTATTCTGTTCAAACGGGTGCCGGAAGTACTCGAATATTATCAGCGCAGATTTCAATATATTCATGTCGATGAGTATCAGGATACGAACCATGCGCAATATTTCCTTGTGAAGCAACTTGCGAACCGTTTCCAGAATCTCTGTGTCGTTGGAGATTCGGACCAATCCATTTATCGTTGGCGAGGTGCGGATATCGGGAATATCTTAACCTTTGAAGAGGACTACCCGAGTGCACGAACCATTCTTCTTGAGCAGAATTACCGTTCAACGAAACTAATCCTGCAAGCTGCCAATCACGTGATTGAGAATAACGCCGGAAGAAAACCGAAAAATCTCTGGACGGAAAATGATGATGGCAGTAAGATCACGTATTACGAAGGAACAACGGAACAAGATGAAGCCCTATTTATAGCCGACGAAATTCGTGAATTGATAAAAGATGGTTATCAGCCAGATGATATAGCTATCCTCTACCGGACGAACGCTCAATCGCGGGCAGTAGAGGATACACTTATGAAATCGAACATATCCTACCAAATGGTCGGTGGAACAAGGTTCTATGATCGGAAAGAAATTAAAGATATGCTTGCATACTTGCGCTTAATCACGAATCCGGATGACGATATCAGCTTTGAACGGATTGTAAATGAACCGAAGCGTGGAATTGGTGCAACGACTGTGGAAAGACTAAGAGCTTATACAGCGGAGCATGATATTTCCTTTTATGAAGCGGTAAAAGAAGTGGACTTCACAGGTGTATCAAAACGGGCTGCAGGTTCACTAGCGGAGTTCGGCGAGTTGATCCAAAGCTTGGCACAGCAGCAGGAATTCCTTACTGCAACTGATATGGTCGAGCAAGTGCTCGAACGAACGGGATATGAAGAAATGTTAAAAAGGGAACAAACCCTTGAATCCCAGAGCCGCCTAGAGAACTTAGAGGAATTCAAAACGGTAACGAAGGAATTTGAAAAGAGTGCTGAAGAAGATAAATCTCTTGTCGCCTTTCTAACGGATCTCGCATTAATTGCTGATATCGACAAGATGGATGAAGAAGAAGAGACGGAGCGGAAAGTAACGTTGATGACGCTCCATGCAGCGAAAGGGCTGGAGTTCCCTGTTGTATTTTTAATTGGAATGGAAGAGAATGTATTCCCGCACAGCCGCTCCATGTTCGATGAAGATGAGATGGAAGAGGAACGTAGGCTTGCTTATGTCGGGATTACCCGTGCGGAAAAAGTACTTTATTTAACGAGCGCCAAGATGCGTACGTTATATGGTCGTACGAATATGAACCCGATCAGCCGCTTCATCCAAGAAATTCCGGAAGATTTACTGGAAGGAATGGAACAAGCAAAACAAAGCATGTTCGGCAGTTCCTTTGCAAGACGGACGGAAGAGACGTTCACTCCGAAACGAAAAGCGCGGCGAACAGCCCAAGCTTCAACCGCTGCTGAAGAGGAATGGAAAGCAGGCGATAAGGCGAATCATAAGAAGTGGGGAACAGGCACGGTCGTCCGTGTCCAGGGCGAAGGAGATAAGATGGAACTTGATATTGCCTTCCCGGCGCCAACAGGTGTTAAACGCCTGCTCGCCCAATTTGCTCCGATAACGAAAGAATAGAGGTGCTTTCTCTAGTGGATAAACAACTAGCTAAAGAAAAAATTGATGCATTAAAGGAAGTGCTTAATCAATACGGTTATGAATACTACGTGCTCGACAAGCCAACGGTACCGGATGCAGAGTACGATGCAAAATTAAGAGAACTGGAAGAACTGGAAGAGAAATTTCCGGAATTCATCACACCAGACTCGCCTACACAGCGGATCGGCGGTGCACCGATTGAAGGCTTTGAGAAAGTACGCCATCAAGTACCGATGCTTAGTCTGTCCAATGCTTTCAATGAAGAGGAGCTTCGGGATTTTGCAAGACGGGTCACGAATGCACTTGGGGAAAATTTCTCCTATATTTGCGAACTGAAAATTGACGGACTCGCCGTTTCCTTGACATACGAGGACGGCAAATTTGTCCGAGGTGCGACACGAGGCGACGGAATGGTGGGAGAGGACATTACCGTGAATCTGCGTACGGTAAGAAGTATCCCACTCACGATTAAAGATAAGGAAACCCTTGAAGTACGCGGCGAAGTGTTCATGCCGAAAGCTTCATTTGAAAGCTTGAATAAAATAAGGGAAGAGAAGGATCAGGAGCTATTTGCGAACCCGCGTAATGCTGCCGCAGGTTCCTTACGCCAATTGGATCCGAAAGTCGCTGCAAGCAGGAACTTGGATGTCTTTCTGTATGCTGTCGGTGTCTGGGAAGGTAATACACTCCCTACCCACAGTGCCAGATTGGAACGTTTGCAAGAACTCGGCTTCAAAACAAATCCGGAATGGAAGAAATACGATACTATTGAAGAAGTAATAGAATTTGTCAATTACTGGACGGAGAAACGCCAAGATTTACCATATGAGATCGATGGGATCGTCATAAAAATTGATGATTTGAATCAACAAGAGGAGCTCGGGGTTACAGCAAAGAGCCCGAGATGGTCGATTGCCTATAAATTCCCGGCAGAAGAAGTGGTGACGAAACTGCTCGATATCGAGTTGAGTGTGGGACGTACCGGTGTTGTTACTCCGACAGGTATTTTAGAGCCGGTTCGAATTGCCGGTTCGACAGTGGGACGCGCATCCTTGCATAATGAAGACCTTATCCGCGAACAGGATATCCGGATTGGGGATACAGTCGTTGTTAAAAAAGCAGGGGACATCATTCCGAAAGTTGTCCGTGCAGTGAAAGAACAACGGACTGGTGAGGAAGCTGAATTTGCAATGCCATCCCATTGTCCAGCATGTAATACAGAACTTGTCCGTTTGGAAGAAGAGGTGGCGCTCCGTTGTATTAATCCAAACTGTCCGGCGCAACTGATCGAAGGGATGATCCATTTCGTCTCGCGGAATGCGATGAATATCGACGGACTTGGGGAAAAGCTTGTCATGCAGTTATTTAATGAAGGATTAGTTCATACGATACCAGATCTCTATCGTCTAGAGCGGGAGAAACTGTTGGAACTTGAACGGATGGGAGAGAAATCGGTATCCAATCTTCTGAACGCAATCGAAGCTTCAAAAGGCAATTCGTTGGAGAAATTAGTATTTGGGCTCGGCATCCGATTTATCGGGGAGAAAGCAGCCCAGATTCTTTCCCAGGAATTTGAAACGATGGAACGTCTGCAGCGAGCAACGTACGATGAATTTGTTGCTATTGATGAAATCGGGGAAAAGATGGCAGATTCCTTGGAACAGTATTTCTCCGAGGATAAAGTGAATGCAATGCTCCAAGAACTAAAAGATCTTGGGGTGAACATGGAGTACACGGGACCGAAAAAAGCAACCGGTGCTGAGGATAGTCCATTTATGGATATTACGGTCGTCCTTACTGGCAAATTAGAAAAGTTAAGCAGAAATGAAGCGAAAGCAAAAATCGAAGCCCTCGGCGGAAAAGTAACCGGCAGTGTAAGCAAGAAGACGGGACTTGTCGTTGCCGGGGAAGCAGCAGGGTCGAAATATGATCGAGCTAGAGAGCTTGGTATTACAATTTGGAACGAAGAACAGCTGTTGGAAGCGTTAGATGGTTAGGCAAGGAGTGAAGAAAAATGAAAAAGCTGACGGTTCTATTATTATGTGCCCTCCTTGTGCTTACAAGCTGTGCACCATCATTGGATAGTGATGATGAGGTCTTACAGAATGAGGAAGATACGGAGGTTGAAACGTCCATCGTTCCAAGCAGTCACTTGGGGGAAAAGGCATATCGCATGATCCTTCCATACCGGACGAGTGAAGCGCGTGGTATAATCGGTAATCAAGTGGCAAACCGCGTTGATATTGATGAGATGGAAGAAGGGTTGAGACGTCACTCCGTCGATTACTTTGACCCAGAGGATTATTATTTTCAGGAAGGACGCTACTTGGATGAGGAGACAGTTATTAATTGGATAGATGAACTTAACCCGGAGCGACCGGATGATTTACAGGATTGGGATAAGGAAGCGAATGAAAACAATCCACGTATCTTCTCGCATATTTTAGAGCAAAACTATTTGTTGCAACAGGAGAATGATGAGGAGAATGCCGTACAAGTTGCAGGAATTTCAATCGGTATCGCTCTGAAGTCGGTCTATCGTTACCAATTGGAACAAGGTGGAGATTATTTCTACTATGATATATCAATGAACGAGATGCTTGCAAAGGGCTATGAAGTTGCAGAAAGTGTTGTGGAGCGTCTGCGGGAATCAGAAGACGTTCCCGATGTACCAATTTTAATCGCGCTCTACCGGGAGGAGGCGCAGAACTCGCCTGTACCGGGAAACTATGTCACGAAAACTCTTGTTCCAAGTGGAGAGAAGAAAATTGGTAATTGGGAAGATATTGATGAAGAATATGTTCTATTCCCATCCAATGAAGCGCGTGATAAATATTTAACAGACTATGAGAATTTTAATAACTTCGGAAATAAAATTGCCGACTTCTTTCCAAACTATGTCGGGGCGATCGGCAGCGGCTTCTATGTCGATGGCGAACTGCAACAACTAACGATTGAAGTCCCAATCGAGTTTTACGGGAAAGCGGAAGTAATTGGTTTTACCCAATACGCCTATGACCAAGTGCAAAAAATTTTCCCGAATTATTATGATTTAGAGGTTAATGTTACCTCGAGCAACAATGTGGAAAGTCTTATTTACCGGAACGCTAAGGAAGAACAACCGACCATTCATATCTATCATTAATAGAACTAGACTCGGAGGATAATCAGAAACTGCTATCCTTCGAGTCTATTTTATTTTTCGTGTAAGCGTTTTTTATTGAACGGTTACACTACTTTCGTTACAATAATAGATGGGAATAAAGTAGAATTGCAATCTAGTATTGCAACAAAATCACGGAGGAGGTTTTTTTACATGGTAGTTCCATACACACACGAACCCTTCACAGATTTTACTGTAGAGGAAAACCGTAGGAAGATGGAAGATGCTCTAAAGAAGATTGAAGCGGAATTTGGTAAAGAATACCCGCTCATTATTGGTGGCGAACGCATTACAACTGAAGATAAAATTAAAGTCGTAAACCCTGCAAATAAAGAAGAGGTACTGGGGTTTGTTTCGAAATCAAATAAAGAACTCGCGGATAAAGCGATGGAAGTCGCCGATGAAACGTTTAAAACATGGAGGAAATCAGATCCGAATTTCCGCGCAGACATTTTATTCCGTGCAGCAGCCATTGTACGTCGTCGCAAGTTCGAATTCAGTGCCCATCTTGTAAAAGAGGGTGGCAAGCCTTGGAAAGAAGCAGATGCAGATACAGCTGAAGCAATTGATTTCCTTGAATACTATGGCCGTCAGATGCTTAAAATAAAAGACGGGGTGGAGGTAAATAGCCGTCCGATTGAACATAACCAGTTTCATTATATTCCATTAGGAGTAGGGCTTGTCATTTCTCCTTGGAACTTCTTGTTCGCAATTATGGCTGGAACGACAACCGCTGCAATGGTAACAGGTAATACTGTTTTATTAAAACCTGCCAGTGCAACACCAATCATCGCTTATAAACTGATGGAAGTTCTGGAAGAAGCCGGAATGCCTAAAGGTGTCGTCAACTATATTCCAGGACCAGGAAGCGAAGTGGGGGATTACCTTGTAGAACATCCACGCACACGCTTTGTCAGCTTTACAGGTTCCCGTGAAGTTGGTACACGTATCTTTGAACGTGCAGCAGTTGTCCAAGAAGGACAAATCTGGCTAAAACGTACAATCATTGAAATGGGTGGAAAAGATACGATAGTGGTAGATAATGAAGCAGATTTAGAGCTTGCTGCAGAATCTATCGTTCAATCTGCCTTTGGATTCTCTGGACAGAAATGTTCTGCTTGCTCACGCGCAGTCATTCATGAAGATGTATATGATCAAGTAAAGAATCGCGTGATTGAGCTAACGAATGAATTGACTCATGGAGACCCAACAGACAATCATAATTTCATGGGACCGGTTATCGACCAAGCAGCCTATGATAAGATTATGGGCTATATTGAAATTGGGAAAGAGGAAGGAAAACTTGTTGCTGGTGGTGAAGGGGACGACAGTAAAGGCTGGTTCATTAAACCGACTGTATTTGCTGATGTCGATCCGAAAGCCCGCATTATGCAGGAAGAAATATTCGGTCCTGTTGTTGCATTAACGAAAGCTAAGGACTTTGACGAGGCAATTGAGATTGCAAACAACACTGAATATGGTCTAACAGGGGCCGTTATCACGAATAACCGCGAGCATCTGGAACAAGCACGAGTTGACTTTCATGTTGGGAACCTTTACTTTAACCGTGGCTGTACCGCAGCAATCGTAGGTTACCAACCATTCGGTGGTTTCAACATGTCCGGAACCGACTCAAAAGCAGGCGGTCCAGACTACCTTATTCAGCATATGCAAGGTAAGACAACGTCAGAAATGCTGTAATTTAATAGATATAAAGAAATGCCATGTTAATTGCTCTTTTGGACAATTAACATGGCATTTTTTCTTTTTTGAGGAAAATAGGAAAATTTTAACCTAGATAATCGCTACTTATAGTCAATAATTTTCCCAATATGAATTTTTAGAAATTATGCTATAATATAAATATAGCGAGTAGATATAGTATTTTAGTAGAGGTGGCAGGGGGAACATATGATAGAAATTGGCTCATTCATCAAAATGCAACGTACAAAACAAAAAATGACCTTGGGTGAGCTTGCAGAAGGAATCGTTTCCGTATCATACCTGTCAAAGATTGAGAACTTGAAGACAGAAGCAAGTACACATATAATCCAGCTGCTATGTAACCGACTTGGCATTGAACTAGGCCAAACAATGGATGATGTGATTGAAGAAAAATGTGAAGAATGGTTCAGCATGCTATTCTACAACCGACAACAGGATGAAATTACGGAAGCTTACAAAGAGCTGCAAGAACTGATGGATACGAATTTGTCTGGCAGCATGCTTTTATTCGAAATTCATAAGATTCGCTATTACCTTCTCTTGGATAAAAACAATAAGGCTCTTGACCAGATTAACAAATTAAATAAGATGTCCACTTCATTTGAAACAAGGGAGCTTTACTTCTGGTTTAAATACAGAGGGAATTATTATTCGCAGACAGGTGAAACAGCGATTGCCCTTGATAAATACCTAAAAGCGGAAGAATTAACACGTAAGCTCGAAGTGACAGAAGATGAAGTTGCTGATCTGCATTATACGATTTCCATTACATACAGCAAGTTAAGACACACGTTAGAAGCGATTGAATATGCGAACAAGGCATTAGATACCTTTATGAAAAAGTATCATTTCATGCGTTGCGCGCAAAGTCATATCGTTTTAGGAATATCTTATCGCCGCATCAAAATGTATGATAAAGCGATTGAAAATTACAACTTGGCTAAACATCTTGCCGGCCTAAACAGTAATCGGGAGCTCATCCAACTCACCAATCAGAATCTTGGTTACTTGTACGCAACCAAAGGTGAAAATAAGGAAGCAATTAAATATTATCTGGAAATAGTAGATGATAAGGAAATCATTGTTCAAGATAAAGTACCAGCTCTGACAGAACTGATTAAAGTTTATTACGACATGGAAGAGTTTGATAAAGCGAATGAAATGATTGGGGATGCACTGGAATTATTGAAAAAGCATCCTAAAAATAGAGTCTATGAATTTTACCATTATGTGATATGGACGTATCATCACTCGATTAATGGTGAAGCGAAGAAATTTGTGAATCTAGTTAAGGATAAGTTCATTCCATTCCTGAAAAAACGGAAGGATCATGCAAATACACTTATTTTTGCGACGATGCTTGCTAAGCATTACGAAAGCATCCATAAGTATAAGGATGCGACGAAATATTACAAACTCGCTAATGATTCATATAAAGAGTTATCTAACATTTAAAGGAGGGATGTACAAATGAAGAAGCTATTATCTGGTTTTGCACTCGCAGCAATCTTAGTTTCAGGAGTCTTCTTTGCGGTAAACACAGATGCAGACGATTTGACTTGGGGAGAGCGACACCCGCCTATCTTCAATAATGTAGGAGAGTATTAAAAAAATCAGTAGATTCATTCGTTTTTATTATCCCCAATAATGAAAACAGCTTACCTGAAATGGAAATAATCATTTCAGGAATTTTTTTGTTTAAAATGGATAAACGATCGCTGTTTGTGGTTAGCTTGCTAATGTCCAGACTTCTCTGCTATCATCATTAGTGATATAATATTAAAATGTAATAAATGAGTTTATTTGATAAAGCTAGGAGGTTCGAGCGATGGCAGATGATATTTCAAAAGAACGAGTAATGCATGTTGCTGATTTGGCGAGACTTCATATTACAGATGAGGAAGCAGAAAAGCTTGCAGAAGAATTACGGTCGATCATTAAACATGCAGAACAGCTCAAGGAACTAGATACGACAAATGTTGAGCCAACAACCCATGTAATTCAGTTAGAAAACGTTATGAGGAAAGATGAACCAAGAACGGATTGGATTACCCAAGAGGAAGCGCTGAAGAATGCTCCTGATCATAAAGACGGTCAATTCCGCGTACCATCTATTCTTTCTGAGTAATTGAAAGTTCATATAAGAGAATGTTCAAAAGAGGATGAAAAGGACCGAGGTCGGCTAAGTACACAACGTCCTGTGCGTCGAAGTTCGGAGCGGCAAGAGCTCCCAGTACCAGAATTGTACTGGGAGACGGGAAAACAAGCAAGCTAACGAGCTTCTTGCGTGTAGGATGACGTTTCTACATTGTCCACAGGACGTGGAGGGCTTAGAAGAATCACTTCTTTTAAGGAGTGTCCTTTTCACCAGACTTTTTGAACCACCTTTATAAAGGAGGAAATCCCATGTCATTATTTGACCACTCGATTAAGGAGCTTGAAGAGAAGCTACATAATAAAGAGATTTCGGTCCAAGATTTAGTGAAAGCTTCCCTTGATCGGATCAAGGAAGTTGATGATGAAATCCAGGCCTTTATTACGCTGGATGAAGAGAATGCCATGAAACAGGCAAAAGAGTTGGATGAGAGTTCGGAAGAGAAGAGCCTCTTCGGTCTTCCAATCGGACTTAAAGATAATATTGTTACGAAAGACTTACGTACAACGAGCGGAAGCAAGATATTAGAAAACTTTAATGATCCGCTCTATGACGCAGAAGTAGTTGAGAAATTAAAAGAACAAAAAACAGTTACAATCGGTAAATTAAACATGGATGAGTTCGCAATGGGATCTGGTACAGAGTACTCAGCATACAAAAAGACGAAAAATCCATGGGATACAGACCGTGTGCCAGGAGGATCCAGTGGTGGCTCAGCAGCTGCAGTAGCGGCAGGTGAACTTAAGTTTGCTTTAGGATCTGACACGGGTGGATCAATTCGCCAACCTGCAGCATTTTGCGGTGTTGTTGGAATGAAACCGACGTATGGTCGTGTTTCCCGTTTTGGTTTAGTTGCTTTTGCATCTTCCTTGGATCAAATTGGTCCGATTACTCGTACGGTTGAGGACAATGCCAGGGTTCTAGAAGTGATTGCCGGACATGATGAGAAAGACTCAACAAGTGCAAATCTCGAGGTACCCGTCTTTACCGATGCTTTAACAAAAGATGTTGCAGGTCTTAAAATCGCTGTACCAAAAGAATACTTTGGTGAAGGTGTTGCACAGGAAGTTAAAGATGCTGTTAGAGCAGCTATTGAAAAGTACGAATCCCTCGGGGCAACTTGTGAAGAGGTGTCCTTACCACATTCGAAGTACGCGTTATCCACATACTATATACTTGCATCAGCAGAAGCGTCAGCAAGTCTTGCGCGCTTTGACGGTGTTCGTTACGGAGTGCGCGCAGAAAATGTAGAAGACATGATTGATATGTACAAGCGTTCCAGAAGTGAAAACTTCGGTGAAGAAGTAAAGCGCCGGATTATGCTCGGTACGTTTGCACTTAGCTCGGGATATTATGATGCTTACTATAAGAAAGCGCAAAAGGTTCGCACGCTAATCAAAAATGATTTCGAGCAAATTTTTGAAGAATATGATATTATCCTTGGGCCGACTGCGCCAACAACTGCGTTTAAATTAGGCGAAGAAATGGATGACCCGGTGATAGCTTATGCAAATGATGTTTTAACAATCCCTGTAAACCTTGCAGGTGTCCCGGCAATTTCGATTCCGTGTGGATTCTCAAGTGAAGGATTGCCGATCGGACTGCAAATCATCGGTAAACATTTTGATGAAGCAATGGTTTATCGTGCTGCCCATGCATTCGAACAAGCGACAGACTTTCATAAACAACGCCCCGATATTGGAGGTGCGGCTAAATGAATTTTGAAACGATTATTGGTTTAGAAGTACACGTTGAATTAAAAACAAAATCTAAAATCTTCAGTCCTAGTGTCAATGCTTTCGGCGACCATCCAAACGCGAACGTGAACCCGATTGACTTGGCCTACCCAGGAACACTTCCTGTACTAAATGAAGAAGCGGTGAATTTTGCAATGAAGGCGGCAATGGCATTGAATTGTGAAATTACAACAAATATGACATTCGACCGCA
This sequence comes from Oceanobacillus indicireducens, assembly GCF_014647195.1. GTDB lineage: Bacteria > Bacillota > Bacilli > Bacillales > Amphibacillaceae > Oceanobacillus > Oceanobacillus indicireducens. The sequence goes on from NZ_BMOS01000034.1 coordinate 13,794, forward strand.
AGAACTACTTTTATCCCGATAACCCGAAAGCTTATCAGATCACCCAGGATGAAAATCCAATTGGTCGAAATGGCTGGATTGAAATCGAAGTAGCCGGGAAAAAGAAACGAATTGGAATTACCCGTATCCATATGGAAGAAGATGCTGGTAAATTAACCCACGGAGATGACGGCTATTCTTATGTCGACTTCAACCGTGCAGGTACTCCGTTAATTGAAATTGTCTCCGAGCCTGATATGCGTACGCCGGAAGAAGCATATGCTTATCTAGAGAAATTAAAGAATATTATCCAGTACACAGGTGTTTCGGATGTAAAGATGGAGGAAGGTTCCTTACGTTGTGATGCGAACATTTCCTTACGTCCAATTGGCCAAGAAGAATTCGGAACAAAGGCTGAACTGAAAAACTTGAACTCCTTCTCTTTTGTTCAAAAAGGACTTGAATTTGAAGAGAAACGCCAAGAGAAGGTATTGCTTTCCGGCGGTGTGATTGAACAAGAAACCCGCCGCTATGACGAAAAGACAAAAGAAACGATTCTTATGCGGGTGAAAGAAGCTGCAGACGATTATCGTTACTTTCCAGAGCCGGACCTCGTAAGTTTATATGTCGATGACGCATGGAAAGAACGAATCAAGAGTGAAATCCCCGAGCTTCCAGATGCACGAAGAGAACGTTATGTAAAAGAACTTGAACTCTCAGCGTATGATGCTGGAGTACTTACAAGCTCAAAGGAAATGGCTGATTTCTTCGAAGCAGCAATTGCGGAAGGCGCAGACATCAAACAAGCGTCAAACTGGCTCATGGGTGAAGTCTCTGCTTATATGAACAAGCATTTGAAGGAGCTCTATGATCTTGCCATCACACCGAAATCTCTTGCAACATTAATCAAACTAATTGAAGATGGAACGATTTCCTCTAAAATCGCGAAGAAAGTATTTGCAGAGATTGTGGAAAAAGGCGGCGATCCGGAGAAGATCGTTCATGAAAAAGGGCTCGTCCAGCTCTCTGACCCTGTGAAACTGCAAGAAATCATCAACGGGGTTCTTGATGAGAACGAACAGTCCATTATCGACTTCAAGAACGGGAAAGACCGCGCACTCGGCTTCCTCGTCGGTCAGACGATGAAAGCAACAAAAGGTCAAGCGAACCCGTCGATGGTGAATAAGATATTGAAAGAAGAATTAGAGAAACGTTAAGTTCAAAGAAAAGCGGGAATGCTGTCAAATGATAGGGTTCCCGCTTTTCTTTCACTGTATAAAATAAAATGAACCAATAACTTTATCAGATGTTGCCTAGCTATTATAATTTAAGTGGGTGTGTTGTTTTATATATAAGATGGACTAAAGTCGTCAAATTGTCTAATAGATGCATTCTACCGGTCAAAAAGTGAACGTGCGTCCTCTATATCCCTCGAAGGATTAATCTTTATGCTTGTTCGTATAAATAAAGGCACTCTAATGCCTTGAAGATTTGATCCTTTCTCTCCTTCGTATGGATAGAGGCGCTCTAATGCCTTGAAGATTTGATCCTTCCGTTCCTTCGTATGGATAGAGGTGCTCTAATTCCTTGAAGGATTGATCCCTTATGTCATTCGTATGGATAGAGGTACTCTTATGTTCTGAAGGAGTAATCTTTCCGATCGTTTGTATGATAAGCGCAGCAAACCTTGTCAAATAGCAGCATCCAATAAGGTGAAAAAGGAATAACCGAGCTAGTACTCGATTTTTATGAAAGGCAAGGCTTAAATTTAACGGATATAAGCTCCTGCTTTTAAATTTTAGTAAAAAGGCTTATGATGGAGAATAGAGTTTACATTGACAGTTGCCCTTATGAAAATCAGGGAGGAATACGAATGAAAAGAGCGCGTGTGATATATAATCCAACTTCAGGGAAGGAGGCAGTTAAAAAAGAATTGCCACTTATCCTTGAGACATTGGAAATTGCGGGTTATGAAACATCTGCCCATGCGACGACAGGCGAGAACGATGCGATGGAAGAAGCGAGACGTGCAGTTGAGCGGCAATATGATCTCCTTATTGCAGCAGGAGGTGACGGCACGATTAATGAAGTCATCAATGGGATTGCAGAACAATTTTACCGTCCGAAGCTGGGCATCATTCCAGCAGGTACAACAAACGATTTTGCAAGAGCGTTGAATATCCCGCGGGATATTAAGAAAGCACTTGAAATTATTGTTGCCAACGAGACAATGGATCTTGATATCGGTAAAGTGAACGACCAATATTTCATTAATATCGCAGGTGGTGGCCGGTTAACCGAGCTTACCTATGAGGTACCAATCAAGTTGAAAACCGTCCTCGGCCAGCTTGCCTATTATATTAAAGGAATTGAAATGCTCCCATCCTTAAAACCGGCAAGAGCAAGAATCGAGTATGACGGCAATGTCCTCGATGAAGATATTATGTTATTTCTAATATCCAACTCAAATTCGGTCGGAGGTTTTGAAAAGCTTGCACCTGACGCCAAGCTTGATGATGGTTATTTCGATATGCTTATTTTAAAGAAAGTGAATTTAGCAGAATTCATTCATATCGCAAGCCTTGCACTCCGAGGCGCGCATTTGAATAATGATAATATCATTTATACGAAATCAAAACGGATCAAAGTCACCCCGACGGAGAAAATGCAGTTAAATGTAGACGGAGAATATGGCGGACTGCTGCCTGGTGAATTTGTCAACTTGAACAAGCATATTGAAATGATCGTCCCGGAAATATTTATCCATCAACAAATTGAAGGTTTAAAGGAAGATTAACATGGCAAAATCAATTGCTCCTGTAAAGAAAAATGAATACGTAACATTGACTTTTGAAGACCTGACACATGAAGGAAATGGTGTCGGGAAAGTAGGGGGCTATCCATTATTTGTCCCGAATGGTCTACCGGGGGAAGAAGCGGTTGTTAAAGTAATCAAAGTGAATAAAAATTTCGGGTTCGGTAAATTGATTGAACTAAAAAATATAAGCGAAGAACGGGTTGACCCTACATGTCATGTACATTGCGGCGGATGTCAGTTGCAACATATGAGCTACAACCTACAACTGCAAATGAAACAAAATCAAGTACGGAATGTAATGAAAAAGATTGGACACCTGGAACATGTGCCGATTCATCCAATCATCGGGATGGATAATCCATTCCATTATCGAAACAAAGTACAAATTCCAGTAGGTGAAAAAGACGGAAAACTCATTACTGGTTATTATCAAAAGCGCAGCCATCGAATTGTTGAAGATTTGGATACGTGCAGCAGCCAGGCTGATGAAATTAATGAGATTCTTCCAGAAGTGAAAAAAATCGCAAACCGGATTGGAATTGAGGCATATGACGAGGAGAATCACCGCGGAGTATTGCGTCATATTATGATCCGGACCGGTTATGCAACGAAAGAAACGATGCTTGTTTTGGTCACTAAAACAAATAAACTTCCAGGTAAAGAAATTTTGATTCAAGAACTAACAGATAAATTCCCCAATATCAAATCCATTGTGCAAAACATTAATGACCAACGCACGAACCTTATTCTCGGTGAGAAAACGAAAGTGTTATGGGGAGAAGAATATATCCATGATAAAATTGGCGAACTGACTTTTGCCATTTCAGCAAAATCATTTTATCAAGTAAATCCTGTGCAAACAAAAGTGCTCTATGATAAAGCACTGGAATATGCCAAAATTGATGAGAATGATGTCGTAATAGATGCATATTGCGGTATCGGTACGATTTCATTATTTTTAGCGCAAAAAGCAAAGAAAGTTTACGGAGTGGAAGTTGTTCCGGAAGCTATTCATGATGCAAAGGCAAATGCAAAACTAAACGAAATGAACAACGTGGAATTTGTTGTTGGGCAAGCCGAGAAAATCATGCCGGAATGGAAACGCGAAGGATTAGATCCAGATGTGATTGTTGTGGATCCACCAAGAAAAGGCTGTGCGCCAGAATTCCTTGAAGCAATGATCGAAATGGAACCGAAACGGATTGTATACGTGTCATGCAATCCATCAACGTTAGCACGGGATCTTCGAATATTAGAAGATGGCGGGTATCGTACAAATGAAGTGCAGCCTGTGGATATGTTTCCGAATACGACACATGTGGAGTTGGTAGCATTGATGTCTAGGGAATAGATATATTAGCGATTGAAGTGTTGATAGAATAAGGTTTTCCAGTGGTTTTGGAGAAAGTCAAAGCTGGGGAATCTTATTTTTATTTGAACAGAAATAAAACGATATGTTAGCTAGAAGTGGGGTTGAGTTGGCGGGGTGAAAAATTGAATAGATTAATAAGCAACTATAAGGTTAAAGCAGAGCGGTATGAGCAAAATGAGTAAAGTATAAATTGCCTTAGGATCAAATTTAAATCTAGAACAAATGGCAAACAGAAGTCCAACCGCCAAAGTAATAGGAACAAGTGAAATAAAGGACTACAAACTCACTTTTAGGGGGCCACACGGTCATGCAGTTGCAACGGTTGAACCTTGTAAGGGGAAAGTGTTCCAGCCCATGTGTGGCAGATTACGCCAATGACGAAAAGGCACTTGACCGTTATGAAGGATGTCCCCATCTATATAGAAAAGAAATGATGAAAGTTAAAGTCGATAAAAAGACAGTAAATGCGATGGTCTATATTATGAATGAAGGCAGACCGCTTGAACAACCAAGCTGCTATGATTATTTAACTATTATAGAAGGGGCTAATAGTACGAGATTTGATATTGAATTTTCATGAAAGGCTGTTGAAGATTCTGATGAAAAAGATGACGTTATTTTAGAAAGCGAATCTAAAGCGAAAGAATTAGAGAAGTATGACTAATTATGATAAGGTATAAACAAAGTTGAATGTTCAGCAAACGGGCCATATTGTTTAATATGGCTTTTTATATTGACTTTACTTTTAATATGTTTTATTATTACATTATACGATATAACGTTAAACGTAATACTTATGAAAAGGAGTGAGTATATGGCAAAAAATAAATTTTCAGAACCAGCATTGTTTATTTTAATAAGTCTTGCTGAACAAAATCGTCACGGCTATGCAATTATGGAGGACATTGAAAAAAGTTACGATATTAAATTAGGACCTGGCACGTTGTATGGAGCCATTTCACGCTTAGAAAAGGCAGGTTATATAAGTGCAGTTGAGTCACAAGATCGAAAAAAACCTTACAAATTAACTGAAGAAGGACAAATATACTTAGCTGAACAAATCAAAGAAATTCAAAAGGTAACCAATATGGGTATGAAAAGGCTCGGCTTAGTATGAAGTGGCTCATTTATTTGTATCCTAAACGTTGGAGAGAACGATATGGAGATGAGTTCACTGAGGTGTTAAAACAAATGAAATTTTCATTTAAAACAGTATTTGATTTATTTCAAGGTGTTGTAGATGCGTGGGATATGGAACTCCGTGAAAGGGATATTTATGGATATCGTATTAGTCAAATATTAGTTGTTGTCACTATCATTAATGCATTCATTGTAATAAATTCAATTTTAGGAAAGGAGGGGGTCGTAATGGAACAAATCGCATCCATTATAGTTTTAATCGCTATGGCTTCTTTATTTCTTGCTATTTGTACATTTGTAGTCAGTTTATTTAAGTTTGGAATTAAAGAAGGTTTTTCCCTTAAGACTAAATTAACCAAAGTATCAATAGGTTTAATGGGGGTTTATGCACTTACCATTGGAGCATTTTTGATAGTAATTAATTATTAATAAAATTTATTGTTCAGTTATAGGGCGCGATTGTTGAACAATTAAATAGATTTTTTAAGCTCAGAAAGTGTGATCTGGGCTTTTTTTGTGCAAAATTTTATAAATACACTTAGTTTTTTAAAAATTGTTTGATAGGAGGTGAGGATAATCAGAAAACTAGAAAATTATAAGCCGACAATTTATAAAGCTGATGGTTCAGTTTACAATAAGGAATCAGCAGACCATGCAGTAAACTTTATCAATTGTTTAAAGCATACAAAAGGTGAATGGTTTGGAAAGAACTTTGATTTGATAGATTGGCAAGAACAAATTATAAGAGATATTTTTGGAACGATGAAGCCAAGAAACAAGGAAAGTCAGAACTTGCCGCTGCGGTTGCCTTACTTTTAACATGTGGCGATTTTGAACATGGTGGAGAAGTGTATGGATGTGCTGCGGATAGGCAACAAGCATCGATTGTATTTGACGTTGCAGTCGATATGGTGGAACAATCACCCGCACTTAAGGCACGATTTAAACCAGTCCATTCACAAAAACGATTGATTTATAAACCATTGGGTAGCTTCTATCAAGTGCTATTTGCGGAAGCTTATACAAAACATGGATTGAACGTTCATGGGGTCGTGTTTGATGAACTTCACGCTCAGCCGAATCGAAGGCTATATGATGTTATGACTCATGGTTCAGGGGACGCAAGGAAACAACCATTATACTTCTTAATCACAACTGCAGGAAATGATCAGCACTCAATATGTTACGAAGTACACCAAAATGCACTATGATTCATACTACATGGTCAAACATTCCTAATTTAAAACGTTACGTTGGTCCAGATGATGGTTTGTTAGGAAAGAATCCATACAATAATCACTGGAACCAGCCACGTCCAGATGGCAGACAAGTGTGTGTTCATGCATTCATCGGAAAGTTAAAAGATGGATCTATTGCCACATACCAAACGCTACCTTGGAATCATCGTGGTTGGCATGCGGGTGGAGATGCAAATAATACACATATTGGTTTTGAAATTTGTGAAGATAATCTAACCGATAAAACTTATTTTAATAAAGTATACAAAGAAGCGGTTGAGTTATGTGCTTATCTATGTAAACAATACAAATTAACGGAGAAAAACATCATCGGGCATTACGAAGGTTACCAAAAGAAAATCGCTAGTAATCATGGTGACCCGCGTCATTGGTTTTCTAAACATGGAAAGTCAATGGCTACTTTCCGAGCAGATGTGAAGAAAGAATTAGCGAAAGGTACAAGAACTTCTAAGCCATCAACTGGCGGTAAGAAATTATACCGAGTGCAAATTGGCGCTTATAGTGTAAAAGCGAATGCAGACAAGCAGTTAGCAAAAGCGAAGAAAGCTGGATTTAAGGATGCGTTTGTGAAGTATGAATAAATAAAAAACAACCGGGGAGGTAATGATACTCCTCGGTTGTAAATTAGTATTTTTTTCTTCAACAGTAGCGTCTGATTCTGAAGAATTATTATGTTATTTATTCCATTATAATGCTCCTAAAATAATTTGGAGTATTGCTATCGTCCCAAAAATAGCGTATAAACTGTTAGCCACAAGACAAAGTTTCATAAGATTGTTCTGTACCCGTGCCTTCACATAAGAAGTAATTGTAAAAATGCCGCTGAAAATCATAAATACAGCATAACAAGAAATCATAATTTCCGCTACCGGTGACTCTAATGCCCAAGCGTTTGTTCTAAGTGGTAGGATTGTCCACGGGATAAAGAGCATAATGGTACTAATTGCAGTTAATATATTATTTTTCATAGGCTCATCTCCTTTCTGCTTTCCCAAAACGAATGCAAGAAATAGCCAAACAAAGAATTGTGATTGCCAAAGCCACCGGAAGCCACGGTATTAGAGTTACTTCTTGGGTCGTAAGATTTGTTGCAAGTTTTCCATACTCGGAAGTGATTACAAAGAATGAGTAGCACATCGGGTATAAAAACCAAATTTTTGTGTTTATCATTAAAACTGAAGGTACAATTGATGCCAGACCTATGCTGATTGCGAAAATTGGAGTTTTTACACATACTGAGAGCATCCAAAAAACAGCAATCATCGGAATGGACGAAAGATATATCAGCCCAGCCTCCTTCAAAACAAATAGCGGTGAAAGCATGAAATTATAGCTTTCTATTTGAGACGCAATAGCCGCACTAATATAGTATATTCCAACTGCCATCAATATCTGACTTGCAGCAAGCGTTAATAGCACAACAAATTTCGCCATATTTAATTTCGCTGTACTTAACGGTAGTGCTAGCATTTTTAAAATGCCGTTGTTACTTCGTTCATTTTGGTTTAAAAGCAATGTTCCGACAACCATACTGGCTGGATATATAAACCATCCCATTCCTAATAAGCCTTGTATCAAAAAGTTATTTTCGGGAGAAATCCCTACCTGCATTTTAAAATTCATTTCTGCATTCAAAATAGAAGGCAACCAAAGAATTATCATAGCAAGAAGTAATATGGGTATAATTTTTGAGCGTTTAATCTTCTTAAATTCAACACCAATAAGCGATAAAAAGCTCATTCGAATGACCTCCTAACTTTTAGAAATATTAACTCTGCAATTCCAATAACAATAATCCCGATGAAAGCTGCACAAATAAATTGCAAAACTCGATTAGGGTCTGTTCCTCCAAAAATCTGAAAAGGCATTGCATATGGAAACAACGATAAAATAAAGCTCATGTTGTAAATCATCGTAGCCATAAATACACCTATAACACTAATTCCGAGGGATACCCACATATTTTTAAAGGCTGATGCGATAAGCAGTGATAACATTATGCTCGGCAATCCTAATAAAAAAAAGTATCCAAAACTTTTACCTAGTTCTAGCCAAAACCCGTTGTACAAACCAAACCAATGAAATGAACTAAATATAAATGATAATGTCTCGATAGTAAGAACGATTACGTACATAATAGACAACAGTACAGCTTTTCCGAAGAACATCGTACTCTCCTTTAATGGCAGGGATTTCATTTTTTGAATTGCATTGTCTGCGTACTCCGTATAATACATAAGACATGCACCTCCAACTATCAGCAAAACGTTTAACATCGCCATCATTGGCCAATTTGCATCCAAAAGTATTTGAAGAGGTGTATCCGGTAAACCAAGATAATTTTCAGATCGAACTGCCGTATTCAAAACGGGAAATGCAGCTGCCAACAGACCGCCAACTAAAAATGTGGGAATAAAACCAGTTCGTTTCACCTTTTTAAACTCTTGAGAAAGAATCATCTCTTTCCACCCCTCTGTGCGTTATCTTCATTAACCAACGCAAGGAAGGTGTCCTCCAAATTATCAGTCGGGTGTCCTTTGGCAGCAACATTTTGCTTTAATTGTTCAATCGTGCCCTCAAAAAGAAGATTTCCGTGATTAAGAATGCCGATTTTATCTGCCATTAGTTCAATTTCAGAAAGTAAATGCGAAGATACTAAGACGGTACAATCAAATCTTTCTGGTAAAGAGCGAATTAGAGTTCTGATTTCGTGAACCCCGATTGGGTCAAGCCCGTTTGTCGGTTCGTCAAGTATTAAAATCGGCGGTCTACCTATCAATGCACTAGCGAGGCCTAATCGCTGTTTCATACCAAGGGAGTACTTTTTTGCCAATCTGCCTTTCCATTCGGATAATCCTACAACCTCAAGGGCTTCATCAACGGATGATTTTGGTAGATCTAAAACTTTTTGAATAATATCCAAATTTTCTTCCCCACTGAGATTCCCGTAAAATGAAGGGGCTTCGATAAATGATCCAACCTCTTTCAAAATTTGTATCCTGTCGTTATGATACGTCTTGCCGTTTATCGTAAATGACCCGCTTGTCGGTTTTGTCAATCCCATAAACATTTTCATTGTTGTTGATTTGCCGGCCCCGTTCGGACCAAGTAATCCATATACTTTTCCTTTTGGTATGTGTAGATTGACATCAGAGACGGCTGTAAAGCTAGAATAAGTTTTCGTAAGGTTATGTGTTTCAATGATATTCATAGTTTTGCTCCTTTCTTCTCTACTTCTCAGTTTGCAGGACCAACCTTGCAATAACATTCTCGCTACCTTACATCCTCCTTACATTTTTTTAAAAGTAGGAAAAAGATATAAATGTACGCTACAATATAAAGTGTAAAGAGGGTGAAGAAATGAGTCTTAATTATTTGAAACAAAAACGGATCCTGTTGGTAGATGACGAGTCTCAACTATTAGATATGGTGGTTTCTATTTTGAAAGAAGAGGGCTTTAACAATATACGTACTGCAAAGAATGTTAAACAAGCATTAGAAACAGCAGAGGAATATTCGCCAGAACTTGCTATCCTTGACGTGATGCTTCCTGATGGTGATGGATTTTCTTTGATGAAAAAATTGAAGACCATAGCAGACTATCCAATATTGTTTTTAACTGCTCGTGGTGAGGATGAGGACAAGTTGAAAGGACTTGGCCATGGAGCAGATGATTATGTAGTCAAACCTTTCTTGCCTAAGGAATTAACTTTTCGCATCACAGCAATTCTACGAAGAAGTTATAAGGACGATAATCCGACTGTCAGATTACAAGACAGTGAAATAGATTTTGAACGTGCTGAAGTCATTAAAAACGGCGAACACATTGCATTGACGGCAAAAGAACACTCAATACTTTTAGCACTTTATCGTAATGCAGGACGGATTGTAACAATTGATACTCTATGTGAAGCAGCCTGGGGCGACAATCCCTTCGGATATGAAAACTCATTGATGGCACATATTCGTCGTATTCGTCAAAAGATTGAAAAAAACCCATCTCAACCAATATCGCTTATAACAGTTAAAGGGTTGGGATACAAGCTAACTACGGAGGAAAGTTGATATGAAAAGCGTTCCGAAACTGATAGGGCGATTTATTGGCATTTTACTTCTAAGTATATTTTTGCTGCTTGTTTTAAATTTTTTTGTACTGTTTTTTTTCTCAATTAATCAGTCGCCAAGTGATTCGCCGTATACGATAGCAGAGGAGATAGCAGATAAGCTATATAAAACGGATAGTGGGTATGCCATGGATAACGCTACACTAACGTTTCTGCAAAATGAGGACATCTGGGCGATTCTGATAGGCGAAAATACTAAAACAGTCGTTTGGCATACAGATAACCTTCCCAACACCATACCGGCGACATACTCCCTTTCCGATATCTCTTCACTCACATCCGGTTATATAGAAGGGTATCCGACTTATACGGGAGATACTGAGAATGGACTTTTAGTGCTTGGCTATCCGAAAGATAGCTATTGGAAACACTTATGGCCAAGTTGGGACTATCAATTCATTGCCCATCTTCCGCGAACATTTCTTGTAGTTCTATTTTGTAATGTTATTTTGATTTTTATTATCTATATTTGGACAACAGGAAAGCTATCGAGATCGGTCAATCCGATTGTCCAAGGAATACGAGATTTGGCTGAAAGAAAACAGGTACAGCTTAAAGAAAAGGGAGTACTATCTGAACTTGCTATGAATATTAACCAGACTTCACAAATTCTGAAGTCTCAAGAAAGAGAACTTGAAAAGAGAGAAACGGCAAGAGTAAATTGGATAGCAGGAGTTTCACACGATATACGAACACCGCTTTCAATGGTGATGGGCTATGCTGGGCAACTCGAAGACAACCCAGATTTAACACCTGAAGAACGAAAAAAAGCGAGGGTTATCCTTAGACAGAGCAAAAAAATGCGTAATTTAATAAATGACCTTAATCTTGCTTCCAAACTTGAATACAATATGCAACCATTAAATCCCAAAAGGATAAATGTCATTGCACTTGTGCGGCAGGTTGTGGTTGATTTTATTAATAATGATATTGAAAACAACTATCCAATTGAATGGAAAACTGACGATAAATTAAGTTCTTGCATTATTCAAGCTGACGAGGACTTAATGAAAAGGGCTATTAGTAATCTTATTCAAAATTGCATCAATCATAATGAAAATGGGTGTACAATCTATGTTATGGTTCATACAATACAAAATAAATGTATGATTATAGTAGAGGATGATGGTGTTGGAGCAACCGATGACCAAATTGAAAAGCTGAATAACACTCCACATTATATGATTAGTGATGTTGCCACAACTGAACAAAGACATGGTTTAGGTTTGCTTATCGTAAAACAAATTCTACAGTCCCATGATGGAATAATGTTAATTGGACACAGTAAATACGCTGGTTTTTCCGTAACGATCGAACTCCCAAAAAAATAAAAAACCGATGAACTTTGTAGAGTTTGTCGGTTTTTTAATTTTTTTATATACTACATCTCACATATCAAGAAACATTTATAAAAAGGCTACTGTGGGGATTCGAATCTCCGCTTTTTTTCGCATATAGGTAGATGACTATTTAGGAGGAAAACCATATGCGAATGACACATCTCTCACCTAACAATCAAAAGCCGAATAATAAACCATCAAAACCAACTGTAGAACAACTTCAAAATGAACTTAATTTTCATCTTGCTGAAAAAATGCTTATGAAGTTACGTGAAAAAGAACTCATTTCACAGGAAGAATTCAATCAAATAAGCAAACTAAATCATCAAAAATTCAATACTTTATTAGGCCCTTTAATGTACGATAAACCTTGATATAACAGCGTTCTAACGCTAATATGTCACATACAAGAAAGGAGGGTGAGTGGATGAGAAAGATAACAACACTTGATGTGACAACATCTTCAATAGGAAAACCGAAACAAAAGGTCGCTGCATATATAAGGGTGTCAACATCCAATGAAGATCAGCTTATTAGTTTGGAAACACAGAGAAGACACTACAAGACATTGATTGAAACAAATGAAGAATGGCAGCTCGTTGAAATTTATAGTGATGAAGGCTCACAGGAACAAAAAAAGATAGACGATCTGAATTGCTTCGCTTAATATCCGACTGCGAAAAAGGAAAGATTGACTTCATTTTAACAAAATCTATCAGTAGATTTGCAAGAAACACAATTGACTGCTTGGAGTTAGTAAGAAAGCTTATGGACTTAGGTGTGCACATTTATTTTGAAAAAGAAAATATCAATACGAATTCGATGGAAAGTGAACTCATGCTTTCAATCTTAAGTAGCCTTGCAGAAAATGAATCTGTGTCACTTTCCGAAAATAGTAAGTGGTCGATTAGGCAACGATTCAAACGCGGGACGTACAAATTATCGTATCCGCCTTACGGTTACGATTATATTGATGAACAGGTTGTTGTAAATGAAGAACAAGCACAAGTGGTCAAGCAAATATTCAACAGTGTACTTGAAGGAATAGGAACAGAACGAATTGCTAGACAATTAAATGAAGAAGGGATTCCGACAAAAAGAAATGGAAATTGGACGGGAACGACGATTCGCGGAATGGTTAAGAATGAAAAATACACGGGAGATGTGCTGCTTCAAAAAACTTTTACCGATGAGCATTTTAATCGAAAGGTTAATCAAGGTGAACTTGATCAATACCTAATCGAAAATCATCATGTGGCGATTATTACGCATGCTGATTTTGAAGCGGCTAATCAGATGCTCGAATACCAAGCAAGTCAGAAGAATGTAGCAGTCGGAAGTAGAAAATATTTAAATCGCTATCCATTTTCAGGAAAGATTGAATGCGCAGAGTGTGGCGATACCTTTAAAAGAAGAATTCATACTTCAACCCATAAAAAATATATTGCCTGGTGCTGTTCAACACATATCAAAAATAAAGATGAATGTTCGATGCTTTTTATAAGGGAAGAACGTATTCATCAGGCATTTATTACGATGATGAATAAACTTATATTTGCTCGTAAAGAAATACTGCATCCGCTATTTGAAACAATGAAAAATGGCTTTAAACAGGATATAGAAGAGCAACTCGATAATATTGAACTGCAATTGACCGAGTGCTATGCAAAGAGTCAAATGTTGAAAAAGCTAATGGATGATAAGTTTTTAGAACAGAAATTGTATGAAGAACAACGGGCGAAGATGGACAACCAAATTAATGAGTTGTTGGAGGATAAAGAACGGTTGCTACGACTTATTCGCAACGAAGAAGAACAAGTCTACGAACTGAAAAGACTGATGAGTTTCACCAATAAACAGCAGGAAGTTGCATCATTTGAAGAAACGATATTTAACGAATATATTGAAAAGGTTTATATACACTCGTCAACAAAAATAGGTTTTTTATTAAAAAGTGGCTTGTTGCTAAAGGAAGAGGTGAATAGGTGATGGCACATACACCATTTGGCTATCAAATTGAAAACGGTAAAGTAGTCATAAATAAAGAAGAGCTGAAACAACTGCAGCATCTTTTTCAAGCGTATTTATCAGGATTGTCATTAGCAAATGCCGCTAAGGAAGCGGGAATAAAGAGAAATCATGGCGGTATTACCCGAATATTAACGGATGAAAGATACTTAGGAACGGATATTTTTCCTACCTTAATATCAAAAGAATTATTTGAAAAAGTGAAGATAGAAAGATATAAACGGGCAAAAAAATTAGGAAGACTAAATAAAAAACAAGAAGAAACCCCGTTTGAAATTCCCACATTCACTTTACCATCTATCGATATCAAACATGACAACCCATATAAACAAGCAGAATATGTTTACAGTTTAATAGAAAGTGTGGTGAACTAGAGTATGGAAAATTCAAGAAATGTTACAGTTATTCCTGCAAGACCTAGAAGAACAAGGGAAGTAAGTGATAAGCAAAAGCTGAGGGTGGCCGCTTATTGCCGGGTATCAACCGACAGTGATGAGCAGGCAACGAGTTATGAAGTGCAAATCGAACATTACACGTCATACATTCAAGCCAATCCAGAGTGGAAACTTGCAGGGATTTATGCAGACGATGGAATTACAGGAACGAACACAAAAATGCGAGAACAGTTTAATAAAATGATACAGGATTGTATGGATGGAAAAATTGACATGATCATCACAAAGTCCATCAGTCGATTTGCTAGGAACACGTTAGATTGCTTAAAGTATATAAGGAAATTAAAAGAACGAGAAATACCAGTATTCTTTGAAAAGGAAAACATTAATTCGATGGATGCGAAAGGGGAAGTAATGCTGACCATCATGGCTTCACTTGCCCAACAAGAAAGCCAGTCACTCAGCCAAAACGTAAAACTTGGAATTCAATATCGATACCAACAAGGAGAAGTGCAAGTAAATCATAATCGATTTCTTGGATACACGAAAGACGAAAATAAACGTTTAGTAATCGTTCCTGAAGAAGCGGAAATCATCAAACGTATTTACCGAGAATACCTAGAAGGATCTAGCTTAAATAAAATCGCAAAAGGACTTGAAGCGGACGGCATATTAACAGGTGCGGGAAGAAAGAAATGGTACAGTAGTTCACTGCATAAAATTCTGACGAACGAAAAATATATGGGAGATGCACTTCTACAAAAAACTTATACAGTTGATTTCTTATCGAAAAAGAGGGTGAACAATGAGGGAGTTGTCCCGCAATACTATGTGGAAAATAATCACGAAGCTATCATACCGAAACATCTCTTTATGTTAGTGCAAGAAGAATTGAAGAAACGAAGGATAGCACACATTAGTAAAAATGGGCAAAGGAGAAATTACAGCAGTAATCATAGTTTGGCTCAGATTGTATTTTGCGAAAAATGCGGAGAAATATTTAGAAGGGTGCATTGGAACAACCGAGGAAAGAAGTCAATCGTCTGGCGATGCGTCAGCAGGTTAGAGAATACTGGAGTGTTTTGCGATGCACGAACCATCAGAGAAGATGACTTAAAACAAGCAGTTATTCAAGCGATAAATGAACTATTCAGTAATCAAGATGATTTTATACAAGTGTTAAAAGAAAATATTTCACTTATCATATCATCCAGCATTCCAAATGAAATTATTACAGTTGAGAAAAAATTAGAGGAGTTACAAAACTCCTTAATACTTCTGGCAAACTCTAAAAAAGACTACAATGAAGTAGTTGATGAGATTTATCGATTAAGAGAAAAGCGGCAAACTTTACAAATTAAAATTGCCGAACAAGATAATGATCGAGATAGGTTGGAAGAGATTGTTAAACTCCTAGAAACTCACTCATCTGAACTTGATATATATGATGAACAGCTTGTGAGACGTTTAGTTGACAAAGTAATAATTCATGTTGAAAAAATGGAGATAATATTTAAATCTGGAATAAGTGTGAAAGTAAAATGTAAGAGCTAATTAATAAAGGCCTGTATGGTTAGCTAAAACTAATTGTACAGGCATTTTTTTGAGTGGACTTTGGGGGTCTGAAAAAGTGTACTATTTTCCTTTTTTGTTTCACTTAAAATTGCTTTTAAATTTTTTGTGAAAAAATTTCATTTTCGTTTTTAAATAAAGATATACCATTAAGCAAAACTATTATTTTGTCAGTATGTATGTAAGCATGGAATGTTTGTCGCAAAACACACTGTTTTACATGATTGCAACCGTAAGTTGACAAAGTGCAACCAATGCATGGTAGAAGTGTAAGCGACTTTTAACTAGGATATAGATAGTAATTAAAGTATTAGTAATTGAGGGGGGAGAAAATGAAACAAGTATCAATTCTCGGTATAATTTTAACCATAGGAGCATTAATTCTTTTAAAGGTTTTTCAAGATTCTATTCCTAGAATTAATGATCCAATAACAAATATATTAGTCTTTGTAGGTTTTGCAACTTTTGTTACTATTTATGTCGTTTCTAAAATTAGAAAAGAGTGAAGTGAGTAAGTGGATCTACGTCAATATTTAGGACACATTTAAGTTAATTTTTCTTAGTG
>NZ_BMOS01000035.1 GCF_014647195.1 Oceanobacillus indicireducens
ATTGGAGGAGTGTGAAGTTTGATAGTTGCTGGGCGCTGGAGCCGGACGTAGCTAGCCCCGGATACCTAAGTTATCACAGCATTTTTATTTTATAGTTTCATGTATAATGGGAAAGAGGCAGGATTCTTTCTTACCTGCCCTCTGAATACTCCCGTATCTGCATCCGTCGACTTTTCCTTATTTGCGCACTTTGAAACAGACGCTTCTCCTCCTCCGTTTCCGGAATCACGCCACTCACTTTGGTTGGAATTCCTTCACTATTAATTGCAACCATCGTCAGAATTGCAGTAGTCGTCGTTGTTATTTCGCCTGTATCCAAATGCTGGCATTCCACTTTCACATACACTTCCATCGAGGTTCTGCCCGTAGAGACGACGACCGCCTCCAATTTTAATATATCACCCGCCTTAGCAGTTGAGAGAAAATTCACCGTATCGATCGATGCCGTGACGACCACACTCCCGCTATGCTTCATAGCAGCAATCGCCGCTATTTCGTCAATTGATGCTAAAACAGTTCCTCCAAAAATTGTTCCCATATGGTTTGTATCCGGAGGTAAAACAAGCTTCGTCTGAATTGTTCTCGAAATTGTCGCTGGTAATTTTTCTTCCATTTCATAACCTCTTCTCTGTTCTTTGAAGTGACCGCTTAAGAGACTTCGGGAGAGTTTTTAAGGAAATGAAAAAACCCATCAGAACTGATGGGTATAATAAAGATAGCATCCTCAATAAAACAGTAATCTTTTACCGTTAAAAGTCAGAATAAACCTCATTATACCTTCCCAACTCCCGAAGAAGATAACTTTCATAATAATGGCAGGTCTCCTGACTCATGCTTCATCCTACTCAATTCCTTCCCGTCCAGAGACAGTGGATTTACTTATTTCGTCAGCATTTACAGTTGCGGGTACAGTTCTGGTTTCACACCAGATTCCCTATTAAGTCTCCTTAGACACCATGATTACGGGTCTTATCGTATGTAGTTATTTTCCATAAAAAGCTAAGTATTGTATCAAGCATAGTATAGATTGTTTAAATTAGCAATGTTAATGGAAGTTTATTAAAAACGAAACATAAACATATAGCAAATGTGGAACGTAATAATGAATAATTAGAAATAATCATTACAATATTCGCTAACTTTAAAAGAGGAGTGATCTGTTGAGCGACTGGATTCCAAGACTTATATTGCTCATTGTCGCAGTACCCTTTGTTTGGTATTTTGTTGCATTAAGTAAGAATGTAAGTAAAACAGAGAAAGAGCATGATCGGGATATGTCATATGAGATCAATCCGTTTACAGGATTGAAAATGCCATCAAGTGATTCAAGGAAAGATAAGGAAAAAAGAGAATAAACCGCTTAACAAAATTAGGGGGGAGCGACAAGCACTCCCCCATTACTCTCTTATAACGGCCACATCTCAATATTTTCTGCCATTTCCCAGAACATGTATTCAAATTTACTTGTTTTTACAACAATATCTTCAAGCGCTTGCAACTCTTTTTCAGATTTTCCTGCTGCGTAATCGTTAATGAGCTTCTGGCAATTTTCGGCAAGCTCGGTGAATCCTTCTGAGGAATACATTTGAATCCAATTACCGTAAAACTCATGCTCTAATGACTCTGGGTTTTTCGCTAATTCTTTTCCAATATAGTTATAGCTCCATGCACAGGCCAGCACAGATGCAATCGCATTCTCTACACCGCCAAGCTGGGAAACATTCAGCATATAACTTGTATAAGCAGTCATCGTTGCTGATGGTTCAGTTTCCTCGAGTTCTTCACTTGTAATACCAAAGCGGGCTGCATATTCCCTGTGTAATTCCATTTCCATGTTCAATGTCCCGTGCAATAGATTCGCAAACATCGTCATCGTATGTAAATCCGGTGACTTTGCGCTCCCGATTGCAAAAACTCTCGAATACTCAATTAAATAGACATAGTCCTGCTTCATATAATGCTTGAACTTTTCCTTATCGAGCGTCCCATCCCCGATTCCCTTTACAAACGGATGCTCCAAGTAAGCTTCCCAAATTGGCTGGACCTTTTTCCACAGACGATCTGTAAACTGTTCACTCATGATTTATTCCTCCCTTTTTGGTATAGAACCTCTCTACACCACAAAGGGTATGTCTCGATTTGCCGAAAGCCTTTCGTTACATGTGTATGAAACACTTTTACCTTTCCCATTAAAAAAGACCGCTCTTTTTATAATGGAAAAAGGCGGTCTGCGCGTAACATGTTGATTTGTCGCTATCAAACACCGCTTTCTTTCGCTAGTATCAACTAGATCAAGTTCGAAGGGTTGAGACAGTTTTCCACCTGACTCTCTCAGCAAATAATGCACCCCTAGTGGTGAGAAATATTCTATTAATTCTACTATTACATATTTAAAGGACGTTAGCAAGGAGAATGGACATTCAACCTCCCTTAAGCCACGCGATAGGTCGTTCTAAAGTTTCCTAATTTCAACCAAGTGCACTCTTCGTTCACTTACTTCTAAAATTTTAAATTCTAAGTTTTTAAAAGTGAATACTTCCCCTTCTTCCGGCAAATAACTGTATCGATTCAAGATAAAACCAGCCACATTATCCGCTTCCTCCGGGATATCAATTTGGAAGACATTATTAAGACGGTGTAACGAAAGCCGTCCATCACAAATAATGAACGTTTCCGTTTGCTCATGGATGAGTGCGTCGTCCTCATCCATCTCATCTTCAATATCCTCGCCAATCATGGTCTCGATTAAATCTTCATGGGTGATCAACCCTTCTGTTCCACCATATTCATCGAGCACGATAGCAATATGCTTCTTAGCGTCCGTCATCTTTTTGAAAACTGCATCAACCGAATTGAATTCGTAAATAAATAAGGGATCCATATCAGAGAACTCCCGAATCCCTTTTTCCGGTTGAATGGACCAAGATAAAATAAATTTCGAATGGAAGACACCTACAATATTATCGCTATCCCCTTCGTAAATCGGGTACCGTGTATGATGATTTTCCAATAAAAACTCCTTTGCTTCTTCAAAAGCGATATCAGTCGGGATGACCTTCATCTCTACCCGGTGCGTTTTCAATACATCCGAAACATTTAATGTCTGGAAATCAAGCATCGATTTCAATCGGTACATCTCATTATTTTTAAACGTACCTTCTGTGTGAGCGATATCAACCATTGCTCGCATCTCTGCCTTCGAAATAGTGACCTCTTCGTCCTCCTCTTTTCCAAGTAAGCGAATTGTTGTTTTCGTGAGCAGATTAAGTAACCAAATAAATGGCTTTAAAATGTGTAAAATAATCATCGTCGGATAATAGACGAGGTAAGAAATTCGCTCAGGAAAAGCTGCAGCAACCGATTTCGGCATGACTTCAGCAAATATAATAATTAATACAGTCAGCACCGTCGTCGTAATTCCGATATTCCATCCGTACTCGAGCGCGACAATTGTTACAAGGGAAGGAAGCACGATATTCGGAACATTATTAGCGATTAAAATACCTGGGATAAAGAGATCTGGATTGTTGACGAGTTTGAGTAAGCGCTCTGCCTTTTTATCCCCGTTAGCCGCTTTTAATTGCAGCTTCATCTCGTTCGTTGCCGTAAGTGCCGTCTCACTACCTGAAAAATAACTAGATGCGATAAAAAGGATAATGATACCAATAAATAAAACCGTCACAAGCATTCACCTACTTTGCTTCAAAAATTCCTCGTTAAAAAACCATTCGACACAATTTGGGAAATGGTACCGTTAGTATTCCCTTATTTGACTGGGAATCAACATATTTTCATTAATTTGAAGCTACAACTTTCGTTATGAGAAATCTAGGAATTTTCTTGAATTTGACTAGGGTCAGTGGTATATTTAAAGAAATCTCATACTCGGGAAGGAGTGAAGGAATGAAATTAATCGTAAAATTACTAGTGGGTATTGTTGCCGGTATTCTTATCGGGTTAGTTATCCCAGATTTCATCGTGAAGATTATCGTGACATTCAAAGAACTGTTCGGACAATTCCTCGGATTTGCGATTCCGCTCATCATCATTTTTTATATTGCCAGTGGGATTGCGAGCTTCGGTAAGCATTCCGGGAAAATGCTTGGGATCACCGGGGGACTTGCTTATATATCCACAATTTTAGCGGGCACGTTAGCATTTATCGTTGCTCTTTTTGTTATACCAAAGCTCGTTGGAAATGGTGGAGCGTCCGCGGAAGAAGCCAGTGGCTTCGAGCCTATATTTGAACTTACAATTGATCCAATTACAGGTGTGATGACGGCTTTAGTTCTAGCGTTCGTCTTCGGAATCGGGATCACGAGGGTTGAAAGCCCAACGTTAAGAGCTTTCTTTGATGAAGGAAAGGAAATTATTGAACGCCTCATCTGGAAAGTCATCATCCCGATTTTACCGTTTTATATTGCGAGTATTTTTGCCGAACTTGCTGCAGATGGAACGGTATTTGACACGCTTCAAGCATTTGGACTCGTACTTCTTATGGCAATTGCAATCCACTGGGTATGGCTTATCGTGCTTTATATTGTCGCAGGTACGCTTGCCGGGAAAAATCCTTTTACTTCGCTAAAAACCATGCTTCCAGCCTATTTTACCGGGCTCGGAACCATGTCCAGCGCAGCCACTATTCCGGTAACGGTCCGCTCTTCCAAGAATAATGGAGTAACAGATGGTGTAGCTGATTCGGCTGTTCCATTATGTGCGACCATTCATTTAGCGGGAAGTACGATTACACTTGTCATGTGTTCCGTAGCAGTTATGGTGCTTTCCAGCGGGATGTCTCTCCCAACGTTCGGAATGATGATTCCCTTCATCTTAATGCTTGGAATTATTATGATTGCTGCTCCCGGAGTTCCAGGCGGTGCCGTCATGGCAGCGTTAGGACTGCTTAGCACCATGCTCGGCTTCGATGAAACAGCACTTGGATTGATGATTGCATTATACATGGCGCAGGATAGCTTCGGTACTGCAACAAACGTGACTGGTGACGGCGCAATCGCGATGATGGTCGATAAAATCATTGGAGCGAAATCAGAAGATCCAGCCGCATAAAAATAAAGGTGCTAGACAATTTTTTGTCAGCACCTTTTCCTTTTCATATGCGAGCTATTAGGATTGCTCCCTAGTTCCGGCTGAATTGGTCAACTGCTATAATCGCGTGTGCTACATCCTCCGCGGTAATGTCTGGAGATAGATTCCTCATTGTTTCTCCCGCTTGTGTCGCTGCTTCACCTATTTTAACCAAGTCTTCAAAGGACACTTTATCTAAATGCATTTCTCTTAATGTAGTTGGTAAGTTTAATGCACGATAGAAATGGATGTATTTTCTTAATTCTGCTTCCGAATGCAATTCAAGCATTAACTGAACCAATGTTCCATAAGCAACTTTTTCACCATGGGTTAGCTTATGAATATCACCTTCGAGAACGGTAAACCCATTATGGATTGCGTGCGCCGCTGCGAGTCCTCCAGTTTCGAATCCTAAACCAGATAATAATGTATTCGCTTCGACAACTGCTTCCACTTGTTTCGTGACGAGACCCTTTTCTACCGCATGATAAGCAGGGATCCCATATTTAAATAACGTTTCTTCACACGTTTTTGCAATGGCTTGTGCTGCAATACTTGGCTTCCCGCCAGCCATCGTCTCCCCGTCGCTCTTGATCGTTGCTCTTGCTTCTACCCATGTCGCCATCGCATCTGCAATCCCAGAGGCGAAAAAGCGTGGTGGAGCCTTTGCCACTACTGCCGTGTCAATCAATACAAGATCCGGGTTCTTATTATAAAATTTATACGACTCGAATACGCCGTCATCACTATAAATAACGGATAAGGCACTTGTCGGTGCGTCCGTCGAAGCAGTTGTTGGGACAATCACAACGCCAACATCGAGGCCATCCGCACTTGCTTTAGCAGCATCCAACGTTTTTCCGCCGCCTACACCTATAACAAGATCGACCGTCTGACTTTTACCTTCTTCTACAACTCGATTGATTTCATTAAGAGAAGCCTCGCCTTTGAATTCAACAAAATGATAATCCAAACTCGTTTCCTTAAAGCTTGCTTCAATCTGTTCGCCCGTGATTCCCCACACGACTTCATCTGACAAAATCAACGGTTTATTTCCTAATTTTTTTACATGCTCACCAATTTCATTTAATACGTGGACTCCTTGAATGTACTTACTCGGTGATTGAAAAATAATCGCAGCCATATGACTCGCTCCCTCATGTTTGATTATACCTTTAGTATACCCTATATTTTTGCATGGATTCCAATTGGATATGAGGTAAAGTATAAAAAGCTGGCCCCCCTAATCTAGGAAGCCAGCTGATCATGTATTGTTTGCGTAAGTAATATAGCTATCGGAAAAATTTAACGTGGATAAGGGTTCTCTACGGTATATTCCCAGTATATCATTTCGCCAGTCAAGAGCATTTAATTTACGTAGTTCATTGGATCCTGCAGGGCACCATTCTTATATACTTCAAAATGTAAATGAATACCCGTTGAATTACCAGTGTTACCCATTATCCCAATTACTGTCCCAGTAGTTACTTGTTGGCCAACCGATACATTGATGGACGATAGGTGTCCATAAACTGTTTTTAATCCATCACTATGTTCAATCTCTATTCTATTTCCTAAGCCACCAGCAGAACCTGCTTTCGTTACTACCCCATCTGCAGCAGCCAAAATATTATAATTGCTTGGTCTTGCTATATCAATACCTTGATGCATTCTACCCCAGCGTGGTCCAACATAACTGGAAATGTAGCCTCCCACCGCTGGCCATGCTAGATAACCGCCACTTGATCCAACACTATCTGAAGCAATTTGAGTATCCGGCGCCGGTTGCGTTAATGCTGTCATATTTTCTTTCACATCTTTTTCAAGTGCTGCTAGCTTATTATCTTCAAGTTTTAGTTCCTCTACTTTAGCAACAAGCTTTTCCTCTTTTTCTTCTAAGTTAGCTTGCTTGACCTTCGCTTCTTTCTCCTGATCCTCAATCAATGCTTGCATTTCTTCTAACTCTAGTTTCAAATCTTTTAATTCTTCAAGTTTAACAACGACTTCTTCTCGCTTCTCTTCTACAATTTCTTTATCCGCTTCAATTTGTTCCATCAACGTTACATCCGAGTCTGTAATCTTATTTATCGCACTAATACGGCTAATGAAATCACCGAAGCTTTGAGATCCGAATAGTACTTCCAGGTAAGAGATATCTCCACCGCTTTTCTGGTAAGCAGAAGCCCGTTCTTTTAAAATGTCAAAGCGTTCCTCAATCGCTTCTTCTAGCTTGGCAATTTCAGCTTCAAGTGCATCTATCTCTTCTTCTGTATTCGATATATCTTCTTCATTCTTCTTCAATGATACTTTGTTTTCATCGACTGCTTTCTTAATCCGACTAATTTCAACATTAATTTCCTCTAATTCAATTAAAATATCAGCTATTTCCTCTTCCGCTTCAGAAAGGTTAGCTTTTATGTCTTTACGGTCTTGCTGCAGTTCGGTTTCTTTATTTTTTAGATCTTCTAATGAATCTGCAGATGCTGTTGTACTGAAAAAAGCGCTACCAAAACCAACCACTGCCATAGTGGCCATCGCTGCGATCTTTCTCTTCAATTTCTCGTTCCCCATTTCCCTCGCATTTATTGCTAAACAAGCTATATTTAACGTCCTCTATGTAAAAACACTAACGTGAAAATTTATCACGTATTAACGGTCTGTAATACACCTACTGAATAAGTTTCACTTTATATGTTTACTTTTGATAATCTATGGGTACTTTAGCATATCTCCATTTCATAGAAGTTAATATGATATTACAGTTGTATATCAAATATCGACATAATATTCTGTTATTCGTGGAACAATTTGGCTTGGGAACTGACAAGTTGCCTATTCATACACGCTTCCCTTGCTACTTGCCCGGCTTCTTAGTAGAATGAATGCTTGATAGATTGATAAATATGTTTATAGATGGAGTGAAGTTGTAAGATTGCTGGAAAGAAAATTTGATGAAATGCTTCAAGTAAAGACAAACGGGCTTAGGGAATGGCGTGGACAGACGGATGACTATAACCGTTATGAGGCGACACCCTACGCTGCACTTGAACAATTGTTCCGCTCGTATAAACTGAAACCCACTGATCATGTCGTCGATTTTGGCAGTGGAAGGGGCAGGGTGCCATTTTACATCCATCATCATTTCGATGTGCCTGTAACAGGTGTGGAAATGAATGATCTTACTTTCGAGGAATCACAGATCAATAAAGCATTATATACAAGGAAAAACAAACATCTGAAAGCACCAATCCGCTTTGAATTCGCCCTTGCCGAACAATATGAAATCAGACCTGAAGAAAATGTATTTTACTTTTTTAATCCATTTTCCGTCACGATATTCAAACAAGTCGTAGAAAACATTCTGCAATCCGTGAAAGAACATGAACGGTCTGTAGACATCATCTTCTATTATCCCCTACCCGAGTTTAAAAAGTTCCTAAAAAAAGAAACACCCTTCCGATTAATTAACAAAGTGAAAGCGTATAAAAAACATGGAAAACATGGTAAATTCCTGATCTATCGCTTTGATTAATACGTTATCTAGTGTCTGGTTTTCATTGCGGAATGAAGACTAGACATTTTTTGTTTGATAAAACTATCGAACCATAAAAATCCTAAAATGCGCTGGAACATCGCTCATCAACCGAAAATCTCAGGTCCCCAATAAATCGGTAGTTTATATTCGACGTATGCCAAGCTCCGCGAACTAGCTGTGCTATTATTAAGTAAAAATAAACTTTTAATTGGGTTATTATATTGTGAATTATACTGTAGACAGAGAAGAGGGAGAGCCATGCAAGAAGAAATTAAAATTCTCATTGTTGAAGATGATTATGAAATTGCCCGGATTATGCGTGATCATTTGGTGAGAGAAGGATTCCAGGTCACTTGGGCTTCAACCGGGGTTGAGGGCTGGGAAGAATTTAAAGAAGATAATTTTTCCCTCGTACTTGTTGATTTGATGATGCCGGAAATGGATGGATTTGAATTATGTAAACAGATTCGGTTGGAAAGTGATATACCACTCCTTATTGTCAGTGCGAAAACGGAGGATGACAGTAAGGTTCTTGGACTTGATCTTGGAGCAGATGACTATTTAACTAAGCCATTCAGCCTAAAGGAACTGACCGCCAGGGTCCATTCCCACTTTAGAAGATACCATCGTTATACGGGAAAACATCAGCAAGAGAAGCTAATTCGTTATAAACACGGTTTAGCAATTGATTTTCTAAATGAAACTGTATTTTTAGATGGAGAAATTGTTGTACTCACGGCTAAAGAGCAAGAGATTTTATTTTTGCTTGCTAAGAATCCTTTTATCACATTTGAAAAGGGAAAAATCTATGAGCATGTCTGGCAAATGATGAATGTAGACGGCAATAACACGATTACCGTCCATATTAAAAGCCTCCGCACGAAGCTGAAAGATACCGGAAAACATCCAACATTCATCCAAACTATCTGGGGAGTCGGGTACCGCTTTATCGGAGAACAATCAGGATGAAGATTAAATATTGGTTAATGATTAGTTATCTCGTTGTGATGGTATTGCCAATGGTAGCAGTTTATCTTTTATATATCAGTCTAAGCAACTATGATCAAAAACAAGATTTACAGGAGTTCCTACACTTTCAAGAAATCGTTGCGGACTTGGAAAGTGAGCTGCAGGATGTTTCCCTGTATCAAGGTCAGCCTAAAGAAAATTATCGGAATCTGATAAGTCTTACCGATGATCATTTAAAAATTGATTTATATCGTTCCGATGGCCTTCATTTATTTTCTTCGATGAACACATTAGGTACCGGGCAGTTTCAGTGGACATCTCAAGAAAACTTATTTCGCAATTTAAATGAATTTCAGAAAAACCCACGTACGTATACGATGAAGCAACTAGTCTTTGATGAGCAAAATCAGCCAATCGGACTATACGAAATCACGCTCAGTCGAAGTAAATGGGTGGAAGCAACAAGCACACGCACCAACATGATGTTCATCCTTTTAGCCGGGTTCTTCCTTATTTTTTATATTATCGTGCTTCTAGCGATTAACCGAAAACTGAACCAGCCCTTGAATCAATTACAACAGCATATGAAAGCATTTGCAGACGGGAAAAAGCCAACAAAGCCACTCGCCCAACCAAAGGATGAAATTGGTGTACTCATTCATCACTTTGAACAGATGAAAGCTCAAATCATGGAAACAAATGAGGCGCTCCGTAAACAACAGCGGGAGAAAGAATATATGGTCGCTTCCCTTTCTCATGACTTAAAAACACCATTAACCGCCGTTCGCGCTTATACGGAAGCATTGGAAAATCACCATTTAACGGAAAAGGAACAGCAGGAATACCGCCATATCCTTTATGAAAAGCTCGATCACATGAAAGAGATGATCAATGATTTGTCTGTCTTTACCGCGCTACAATCCGCGGAAAACAGATTGAATAAAGTGTCAGTCAATGGAAATGAGTTTTTCGAAATGTTGTTTACTGGTTATGAAGAAGCTTGTGCTAGTAAACAGATTACACTTACCACAGAAATAGCTGTTAAAAATGGTTATATGCTTGACCCGAAACAAATGGTGCGGCTCCTTGATAATCTCATGGATAATGCGGTCCGTTACACACCAAGCGGGAAACAGATTTGGTTAGCAGGAATATCGGCAAAAAATCCACTCCCCGAATGGGTATTCCGAGCGTTTAGAAATGAAGTGGATACATGGCGGGAGGATGGCACCGTCATCCTCATTCAAAATGAGGGGAAAGGCATGAAACAGAATCAGCTTACCAATGTGTTCCAGCCTTTTTATCAAAATGAATCTTCCCGTGGTAAAGGATCCACATCCGGATTAGGTCTTAGTATCGCAAAAATGATTATGGAAAAACACGATGGAAAAATTAAAATTTGGTCAACAGAGGATAAAGGAACATTAATAGCCTGTTGGCTCAAGGAAAGGGGTTCATAATGAAACGTAAATGGAAGAGATATCTTATTCTTTTAAGTGTATTAACGTTAATGCTAGGAGGGTGTTCTCAAAACATGAAAGTTTCTGCAGAAGAAATCATCCACAATGCGATTGAATCGGATAAGGATATAACTAATTATGCAGGTGTATCAGAAACAAAAATATTTGAAGGAGAAGAATTGATCGAACATTTCACCATGGAAGAGAATGTGGAAGGACAAAAAAGAAAAATCATTTCTAATGATAAATTGCTCGGCAATCAGTCGGAAGTTTTAAACGATGGTGAGAAGATGCTTATGTATGACAAAGAGAATGGAATAGCTCACGAAATGGATTTATCCGAGCTTGGAGGTTTCACAGCGCCTAGTCCGAGAGAACAATTCACAACCATGATGGATATAATCCAAGACTCACATACGCATGAGTTAGTAGGTGAAGAAAAAATTCTTGAGTTTGACACGTATCACATTCAAATCGAGGCTAATGAATCCGGTGGTTTAATCGGTGACATGGAGGTATGGATTGATAAAAAAACATGGTTTATCGTAAAACTTATCTCTGAAACAGGAGATAGCCGAACGGAATCAACATATACAGAGCTCGACTTTTCACCGAAATTTACCGAAGATGTGTTTACAATCGATATCCCAGATGACGTTGAAATCGAAACATTGGACGGAGATTTAGGAGAGACAAGCGTCACTTTAGAAGAGGCTTCGGAAGCATTAGGTCAGGATTTTCTCCTGTTTTCTCATGACAATACAGAATTATTAAGTGTGGAGCTGTATGATTTCTCCGGCGGGGAGTTAGACCGGAATGAAATTGTGATGAATTACGGTTCCAAAGAAGGTACACCTCTAGCCTCTCTATCCGTATTCCCTACTCCAGAGGATATGGAAATCGAAGCATCTAATTTAGAAATTCGCGGAAATCCTGCTGAGCACGAGGAAATTATTAATGGATATACATGGGATGAAGAAGGTTTACGCTACTCGCTTCTCATTGAAGATCCTAGTGTAGATGAAGAAGAAATTTTAAACTGGACTGAGAATATGGTATTAAGCTCTGAAGAATAACCGAATGATAAAACAGAAATAGTGCCTAGTATCGAGATATGCTAGGCACTATTAGCATTAGAACCAACATTAAGCTTCTTTGCTTCATACAAATCAAAGCGTGCACTCCTAATCGCGAATTGAATATTTCGTTGGTTTAGCATTACCACCGATTCCTACTGTTACTTCTAAGTCTTTTGGAGAATAAATGACCGTATGCAACGTTCCGAAAAATTCATCATAATTGTGGGAAAATAAAGGTGAATCCTCCCTATTGAAGTGAGCATACCATTCTGCTGTAGCTGGATTTTTCTCAAGTAGACCGTTTACATACGCTTGACGGTCAATAGATCCTTGCAACTGTATTTTACTCCCATTATTAATCTGTAGTGATTCGGATTCAAAATGGTTGGTGCACACGAGAGGTTCAGCTTCTATAATGATTTGTCTATCTGGCGTCGCTTCCACTTTGATGCTTCTACCACTTCGGTCAGTGATGGAATAATTGTAACAATAACCATGGGGAATGCGTTTGATTAAGGTAGTTGCCTCTTCTATATCGGCACACTGCTCTAATAACATTCTAACAACCGTTGTCGAAATAAATCCCTCTGCCCGCTCCTCATTATTGACAAAATGCAAACCGACAACTAGACCTTTTTCATTCATACCATCCAACCGACCGATAATTTGTTGACTGAAGCCTACACTTCTGTACCCGTTCGTTGGGTTTGTAAATACAAGTCTTGCATCATACAATTTCGGACTAAAGTCATAATTACGGATGTACATTCCATTTGTTACTAAAGTCGTACATCCCATCTTAGGTAATACAACATCATAGCCACTAAACAGAAGTGCCGTATCCATATCCACCTCTAGCTCATCTGCAAGACCTTTTATTTCGGACAGCAAGTTGGGAGATAGCTCCTTTAATAGTTGTTCAGCTTTTCGTATATTCGGAGTTTGGTTTACTTTCAATAGTTGTTTCATTTGTTCCAATATAGAAGTTTGCTTGATCTCTTTCCCTTGCATTTTTCCAATTTGAAAATAATCACCTTGCAAATCTACTACTTTCACCGTCAACTTTTTATTCATAACTATAGCTCCTCTTAGAAAAATCTTGATCTACATAATTCTAACATAATTCTAATTACTTCTTAAACAACCTCGTAAAAATCCAAGGCCTCTCTTTCGTACTAACACTTTCCCTTTTCCTTTCTTGCATATCATTCATCGTTTTCATCAAATACTCATCCCGCTTCCGTTCATAGTCCCTTTGTTCTTTTTCCTGTTCATCCACTTGTTTACTTGGAAAACTATGCTGCTGTAATAATAGCTCCTCATACCCGTCCATCCGTTCATGCATTTGGTGCAGCATCGTCAACAACTGCTTATTCTGTTCTGTCAGGTTCTGTAGCTCTTCCATCATTTCCTTGTACATTGGACCTTGATTTACCAAAGGCGCTTCTTTATCGTCTCTTTTCGCTGGAATAAAAAACTCAGTCGGATTATCCAATAGGTGCTTCACCTGTCCATGCTGATGACCTTGTTCCAACAATGAACGGATCCTTCTAATCGTAGCAAACGAACTTTCATGGATGAGATATGCCTTCTTCTCGCCTCTTTTTATATTCAAAAAATCCCTATACTGCCTCGCATATCTTCTAACTGTTTCTGGAGGTATATTCACTTGTTCGGAGACACTTACAACTGGAAACCATTCATTATTTTCATGCATGCCGTTCATCCCCCATTCATGTCTTCTCAATTCAATCCGTTACTTATATCAATACAACATTTCAATCGTTAATTCCTCCTTAATTGTCCATCTTTTCATCGTAAAAATCCGACAATTTATGCATAAAGGTGTAGCAACGATTCATTTGGCAGACACTCTAACAATTGGTATACTACTTTTTTATACGATTAGAAAGTAGGTATAATATGGAATTCTCTACCGGAAAACAAAAAGTTATTATTGTTAGCAGTCTCGTATTATTCTTGCTCCTTGCTATATTCAGAGAGCAACTCATACATATGGATGAAGCCATCTATTCATGGCTGACAGCATACGAATTACCAGGTATCTTTTCAATAATGGAAGGACTTACGGAAATTGGCTCTGGTGAAATGATTTCAATTATCACTTTCATTATTGCAGCTATCCTTGCGTTCAAGCGGTTGTGGAGCTATGCCTTTTTTTCACTTGTCGTGACGTTCGGTGGCATTTTCATCAATTTGGCTTTGAAAATGACGATTCAACGAGGCAGGCCTGGAGAATCAAGAGATCTGGAAGTGTTCGGCCACTCACTTGATTTAACTTCCTATAGTTTTCCAAGTGGTCATTCAATGCGCATCGTTCTTTTGGCTCTCATTTTAATTTTTCTAGCTGTTCATTTCATAAAATCGAAAAAGTTGAAAACAATTACGGTTGTTTTATGCATCGCCCTTCCCTTGCTTGTATGTGTAAGCAGGGTCATAATTGGGATGCATTATTTCACGGACGTCTTAGCAGCCGCATTTGTTGCGATTTTTTGGTTTCAGGTATGTTATTTGTTCTTCACAGAAAGATTCAGCTCAAAAACGAGAGTACATCAACGCTATTAAATCTAGCCTTCCTGTTAGCGGGAAGGTTTTTTATCTTTAAAAGACCTAAACTACTTCTAATCAGCGGAATACTACTAGTTTGCGGTATTATTCCTTTCTATTACTCGTATCATTTACGAAAGAAAAATCAGGATGAAATCAACACAACGGAAAACTCTACCACTTGCATTAGTAATCGCAAGCACAATATAATAGAATTAGTTCTAGGATTGTTACTGATTAGTCAGGCAAAACCTGGGAAAGATACATAAGTAGACTAATTTTATGTCTATTTATGTTCTTTTCCAGGTTTTTTTATGGATAACATAAGGAACATTACCAAACGGCGGCGCCCCCCATCATTATTACGAATACAGCTGATTATTTGGATATTATCCCAGAAAAACCAAGAAAAGTTGGTTTAGAAGATAGCATATTAACTGTCGCAAAATAGTAGATTTTCCGAGGCGACAGCTAATCATAAATAATATAAAATTAAGGAGAGATAGCATAGCTACATTCAAATCACAATTTCCAATGATAAAGAAGAAAATTCGATGCAAGCGAAATATCAAGGATTGCACCATCAATTCGTGAGCTAGTTCCCTTGCAACGAAAAAGATTCATGAAATTATTCCAGATGGGAAAATGGGTTGTATGCTTGAATGAGCTATTATCCGAACACGCCAAACCCAGAAGACGTACTCAAGGCACAGCAAGAAAACAGCCGCTCTTCCTTGTAGAAAATGGCTTAGGGGCTTATGATAAAGTAGAAGATGATGGTTCCATCCATGATGACTACCGGATCGATTAGCTACCGGTATAAGAAAGTCATAGAAAGCAATGGAGAAGAACTATAAATCATCATTTTAAAAATATAAATTGGAGATGAGATAAATGGTAGAAAAAAAGTTTACAATCATTGATAAAGTAGGATTACACGCACGTCCGGCTTCAGCCTTAGTACAGGTTGCCGGGCAATTCACATCAGACGTTCAGTTAGAGTACAACGGAAAATCTGTTAACTTGAAATCCATTATGGGAGTTATGTCACTCGGAGTTGGTCAAGATGCTGAAATTACGATTCGCACAGAGGGCGATGACGAGCAGGAAGCATTGGACAAATTAGAGGAAACATTGAATAAAGAAGGTTTGGCAGAATGAGTATGCTACATGGTATCGCAGCTTCAAGTGGTATCGTGCTTGCGAAAGCGTATCGGTTAATCGAACCTGATCTCTCCTTTGAAAAAAGACAAGTAGAAGATACGGAAAAGGAAATCGAACGTTTCCAGCGTGCACTCGCTATCTCGAAAGATGAACTTGAAGCAATTCGTGAAAAGGCAAAAGTTGACCTTGGTGAAGATAAAGCTGCCATCTTTGAGGCACATTTACTTGTATTGAGTGACCCAGAACTGATTTCTCCTATCGAGGAAAAGGTGAAAACCGAACAAGTAAATGCCGAACAAGCTCTGAAGGAAACGGCAGATATGTTCATTACAATGTTTGAACAA
Source organism: Oceanobacillus indicireducens (assembly GCF_014647195.1). Taxonomy (GTDB): domain Bacteria; phylum Bacillota; class Bacilli; order Bacillales; family Amphibacillaceae; genus Oceanobacillus; species Oceanobacillus indicireducens. The sequence continues at coordinate 16,205 of NZ_BMOS01000035.1, forward strand.
ATGGATAATGACTATATGAAAGAACGCGCTGCAGATATTCGTGATGTAACGAAACGCGTGCTTGCCCATCTACTTGGAGTGCAAATGGTAAATCCAAGCATGATCTCTGAAGAAGTGATCATTGTGGCGGAAGACTTAACACCATCAGATACCGCTCAATTGAACCGTGAATTTGTCAAAGGCTTTATAACAGATATTGGTGGCCGGACTTCCCACTCGGCAATCATGGCCCGCTCCATGGAAATCCCTGCAGTAGTCGGAACAAAAACGGTGACAGAAGAAGTTCAAGATGGCGACTTTCTTATTGTTGACGGGTTAAAAGGTGAAGTACATATTAACCCGACAGACGAAAAAATCGCTTTTTATAAAGAAGAACAAATTCGTTATGAAGAACAAAAGGCAGAATGGGCAAAACTTGTGAATGAGAAGACCGTAACAGCGGACGGCGAACACGTCGAATTAGCTGCCAATATTGGAACACCTGACGACTTGACCGGTGTGAAAAACAATGGCGGAGAAGCTGTCGGACTCTACCGTACCGAATTCCTTTACATGGGACGCGACCAATTGCCAACAGAAGAAGAACAATTTGAAGCATATAAAGCAGTACTAGAAGGTATGGACGGAAAAGCTGTCGTCGTTCGTACGCTTGATATCGGAGGAGATAAGGAACTTCCTTATCTGGACCTACCGAATGAGATGAACCCATTCCTTGGATTCCGTGCGATTCGTCTTTGTTTAGAGGAACAGGATATATTCCGTGTTCAACTACGTGCACTTCTTCGCGCAAGTGTCTATGGTAACTTAAAAATAATGTTCCCAATGATTGCGACATTAGCGGAATTTCGACGGGCAAAAGCAATTTTAGAACAAGAAAAAGAATTATTAGTTTCAGCAGGTACAGCCGTTTCTGATGATATTGAAGTCGGAATTATGGTGGAGATCCCTTCCACTGCCGTACTTGCAGACCAATTCGCAAAAGAAGTAGATTTCTTCAGTATTGGAACGAATGATTTGATTCAGTACACAATGGCTGCCGACCGCATGAACGAACAGGTCTCTTACCTATACCAGCCGTACAATCCAGCCATTTTACGTCTTGTAAAAATGGTCATTGATGCCTCCCACCGTGAAGGTAAATGGACAGGCATGTGCGGCGAAATGGCCGGCGATGAGCTAGCTATACCACTCCTGCTTGGACTCGGACTAGACGAATTCTCAATGAGTGCAACATCGATCCTACAAGCCAGGTCACAGATTCGTGGATTGAGTAAGCAGGATATGGTGGAACTTGCTGAGAAGGCTCTAGAAATGGGAACCGCGGAAGAAGTTGTTGCAGAAGTGAAGAGAGTAACGGAAGCGAAATAAATGCAATGGAGCAGCATCTTCAGGCGGTTAATTCCGTTTCAAGATGCTGCTTTTTCCTACACGGAAAGGAGGATTTGATAGTGATTAAATTAGAATCACTCCTCCCTAATAGATTGGGACTTAAAATCATTCAAGATCTAGAAGAAATGGGCATAGGGCACACGATTATTGCATGCACAAGAGATTATGCAGCTATACAAAAAGACATCTCCCCGGAAGGGAAAAAATTGTAAGAGGATCTTACGCAGAAGTCAAAGAAGTAACAGATTTCGTGGAAAAATCTCAGATGACTTCATAAAAATTATCTCAGGAGTGATTGGGATGCCGACTAATCGGATGATGCAGATATTAAAAGAGCTAATGTCCACTAAAACTCCAATTACCAGTAATGATTTAGCTAACACTATTCAAGTAACATCAAGAACGATTCGAAATGATATAAAGGAACTTAATGAGAGCCTATTACATAGTGGTGGATGCATTAAGTCAACTAGAGGAATTGGCTATGTGCTGGAAGTAAAAGACACGGATACATTCAAATTGTTTTTGCAAAGGATGTTTAAAAACTCGGATACTCTAGCAAGCCAATCACCAAATACACCAGAAGAGCGCGTTAGCTATATTATTCGAAAACTTTTATTAGCAAATGGTTACATAAAATTAGACGATATTGCTGAAGAACTATATATAAGCAAATCAACTCTACAAAATGATTTAATTGAAGTAAGAAAAATAATAAAAAGTTTTAAACTAGAGATAGAAAGTAAACCATATTATGGTGTGAGGGTTACAGGGAGTGAAATGAATTTTCGCTTTTGCTTGTCGGAGTATCTATTGAATAGAGAAAGTATTACATTCGATATGCCAAACCCCACGGACTCCCTATTTTCAAAAAAAGAACTTAATAAAATTCAAGCTATCATTTTGGGAGAAATTCAAAAGAATGAGATTTATCTATCTGATATTGAGTTAAATAATTTAAGTATTCACTTCGCTATTGCTTGTAAACGAATTCGCGATGAAAATTATATCCTTCTCCCACCTGAGGACTTTGAAGGAATATACACAAAAAAAGAATACAAAGTAGCGGAAAAAATAGTAAAAAAAGTTGAATCGTCTTTTGACGTTTGTTTTCCTGAGCAGGAAATTGCATATATTGCGATTCATCTCTTAGGGACGAATAAAATTGCAACAACAAATTTAAGTCAACAAGAGTTTGAAACATTTGTAGATAATGAATTAAGAGATATAATCAATGAGATTATTATGAAAATAGATGAACGATTAAAATTACAATTAAAAAACGATAAAGAACTGTTTATCGCGTTAGGATTGCATTTGAGACCAGCAATAAATCGTCTACGCTATGGAATGAATATGCGAAACCCATTGCTTGATGAGATTAAAGCAAAATATCCACTTGCATTTGATGCTGCGATTTTAGCAAGCAAAGTTTTAAAAAATAGATTAGAGATTGAAATTGATGAGCACGAAATTGGCTATATTGCGTTACATATAAAGGTCGCCATGTACAGACAACAAATGAATCAAGATGTAAAGCGTTGTATTATCGTTTGTGCATCTGGCTTGGGTAGCGCCATGTTACTTAAGTATAAATTGCAAGCTAAGTATTTTAATCAATTAATAGTTGTAGATACAATCGATTATTATCGTTTAAATGAAACTACTCTAGAACAAATTGATTTTGTTATTACAACTATCCCAATTGAAAGCAAGTTACCTGTGCCAGTAATATTCGTAAATACAATATTAGGTACAAAAGATATTGAACAAATAGAAGATTGTTTACAAGATAGGGATAAAGATAAGGTCGTCTATGTGAAAGAGGAACTTATCTTTCTTCATCAAGAACTCGAGACAAAAGAAAGCACTATTCAATTTTTAGTGAATGAACTAGAGTCGGCAGGCTATGTTGATGACTCATTTGATAAATCAGTACTTGAGAGAGAACGATTATCGCCAACTAGTTTCGGAAACTTGGTTGCCATCCCCCACCCCATGAGTCCGCACACAGATGAAACAATTTGGGCGATATGCACGTTGAAAAAGCCTATTAATTGGGGAGAGAATCGTGTACAATTTGTTTGTTTATTAAGTCTAGGGAAGAATAAAACTCCTAATATAGAGGGGATGTATGATTATTTAATCGGAATGATTGATAACGAAAAAAAGGTCAAACAGCTGATAAATTGTGAGAACAAGAAAGAATTTTTGGAGATACTAAACAATATAGATTAGAGCAGTATATAGAAAATTCCGGGTTGATATTACCCGGTCTTTTTTATTGTGTAAATATAGATTAATTTCCATGTAATCTTTTCCTTAGCGTTAAGGAAAAAGTATGGATTCAAGCGAAAGCGGTTTCACATTATTATATATATGTAAGCAGAATCAAATGAATAGATTGTATTGGCTTAAGGGGGCAAAGCAGCATTGGATATAGAAGAAGTAAGCTTTCAAATCATATTACATGGCGGAAACGCTCGAAACTTGGCAATGGAAGCAATCCGGCATGCTAAAGTAAGAGAATTTGAAGCAGCTAATCAAAAAATCCAGGAAGCAAATGAAGAAATGAGTAAAGCGCATCGGTTCCAAACAGATCTGATCCAAGGAGAAGCTCGTGGAGAAAAAATAGAGATTCGTTTGTTACTTATACATGCACAGGACCATCTCATGAATGCAATGACAGTTGTTGATTTAGCTGAAGAAGTAATTGAACTTCATAATAAAATTAAATAATTGGAAAGGGGATTATTATGTCTAATCATAAGTTGAAAGTGGCTACAATTGGTGGAGGTTCAAGTTATACACCAGAATTAGTCGAGGGCTTTATAAAACGGTATGATGAATTTCCATTGACCGAATTGTGGTTGGCTGATATTGAAGAGGGTAAAGAGAAGCTTGAGATTGTAGGTAACCTTGCTAAACGAATGATTGAAAATGCAGGTCTCCCGATTGATGTTCACTTAACACTTGATCGCAGAGCCGCACTAAAAGATGCCGACTTTGTCACAACTCAATTCCGTGTCGGTTTGCTCAATGCACGTGCAAAAGATGAACGTATCCCACTTAAATATGGTGTACTTGGTCAAGAAACGAACGGTCCAGGGGGGTTATTTAAAGGTTTACGTACGATCCCAGTCATCTTAGATATTGCCAAAGATATGGAGGAACTTTGTCCAAATGCGTGGTTAATCAACTTTACAAATCCTGCTGGGATGGTAACAGAGGCAGTTCTTCGTTACTCCAATATCGATAAAGTTATCGGCCTATGTAATGTACCTATTGGAATGGAGATGGGGATTGCTAAATTACTAGACGTAGAACATTCTCGAGTTCGTATTGATTTTGCCGGGCTAAACCATATGGTATATGGGTTAGATGTATATGTTGATGGAGTTAGTGTCAAAGATGAAGTAATTGAGAAGTTATCCGATCCGGCAAATAGTAGTTTTGTCAAAAACATAGATGGTATGGGTTGGGAGCCAGCGTTTATTCAATCTTTAAATGCTCTTACGTGCCCCTATCATATGTACTACTATAAATCTAAAGAGATGTTAGATAAAGCAATAGAAAGTGCTGAGAAAGAAGGAACTCGTGCAGAGGTTGTTCAGAAGTTAGAAGAAGAGTTATTTGAGTTATATAAAGATGAAAATTTAAATATTAAGCCGCCACAACTCGAAGAACGTGGAGGAGCGTATTATTCCGATGCAGCTGTTCGTTTGATCACTTCCATCTATACAGATAAGCGTGATATTCAACCAGTTAACACAAGGAATAATGGCGCGATCGCAAGTATTCCCGCAGATTCAGCTGTGGAAGTGAGTAGTATTATTACAAAGGACGGTCCAATTCCATTAACAATGGGGGATATTCCTGTAGCAGCACGTGGACTAGTTCAACAAATTAAATCATTTGAACGGATTGCGGCAGAAGCAGCTGTGACAGGAGATTATAATAAAGCAGTTCTCGCATTAGCAATTAACCCGCTTACGCCTTCTGATACGATTGCAAAGAAAATTGTGGATGAAATGTTGGAAGCGCATAAAAAATATTTACCACAATTTTTCCAAACTGAAACAGTAAATTAATTCGAATATGGTTCTGGAGAAAGCATTTCCGGAACCGTAAGAGGATTTATTGGATTCATAATTAAGGAGGGACTAGTACAGTGTTACACAAAAAACTTAAACCATTTCCGACTGATTTCTTATGGGGAGCCGCTTCAGCTGCATATCAAGTAGAGGGTGCATGGGATACAGATGGAAAAGGAAAGTCCAATTGGGACGAATTCGTCCGTATTCCTGGGAAAACATTCAAAGATACCAACGGCGATGTAGCTGTTGATCATTACCATCGCTACAAAGAAGATATAGCTTTGATGGCTGAAATGGGATTGAAAACCTATCGATTCTCTGTAGCATGGACACGTATCTTTCCAAATGGAAAAGGAGAAGTAAATCAAAAAGGTATAGATTTTTACAATCGTTTAATTGATGAGTTGGTCAAGCATGGTATTGAACCAATATTAACCATTTATCATTGGGATTTACCACAAGCTCTTCAAGATGAGTATGGTGGCTGGGAATCAAGGCAAATTGTCGAGGACTTTAGAAATTATAGTATTACATTATTCAAGGAGTTCGGAGACCGTGTGAAATATTGGGTTTCATTAAATGAACAAAATATATTCACTAGACTGGGCTATCAAACAGGTATGCACCCACCCGGGGTAAAAGATGACAAACTATTTTATCAAGTGAACCACCACGCTAATTTAGCAAATGCGATTGCTATTAAGGAATTTCGTAACTATGTTCCTGATGGAAAAATGGGACCAAGTTTTGCATACTCACCAGCCTATGCAGCCACATCAAAACCAGCAGACATATTAGCTGCAGAAAACGCGGAAGAGTTAACAAACCACTGGTGGATGGATGTCTACACATGGGGTGAGTATCCAAAAGCAACTTGGAATTATCTCAAGCGTAGAGGTATTGCTCCACAAGTAAAAGAGAGCGATTTCACACTATTGAAAGAAGGAAAGCCTGACTTCATGGGAGTGAACTATTATCAAACGACTACTTATGAAAAAAATCCCTTGGATGGCGCTACACTGGATGGTCACTTCAACACCACAGGTAAAAAAGGTACGATGGAGAGCACTGGTATACAAGGACTCTTTAAAACCGTTGCCAATAAAAACCTAGAGACAACAAACTGGGATTGGAACATTGACCCACAAGGATTACGGATTGGTCTTCGTCGAATAACGAACCGCTACGGATTACCAATCTTAATTAGCGAAAATGGTCTTGGTGAATACGATACCGTTGAAGCGGATGGTACGATAAACGACGACTACCGCATCGAGTATATTCACACTCATTTAAAGGCTATTCAGGAAGCAATTACAGACGGTGTTGACATGATTGGTTATTGTGTGTGGTCCTTTACTGATCTTCTCAGCTGGTTAAATGGATTCCAGAAACGCTATGGGTTTGTATATGTTAATCAGCATGAAGACGGAAAACACGACCTTCGACGTATCAAAAAGAAGAGCTTTTATTGGTACAAGGAAGTCATTGATAATAATGGAGAAAATATTTAATGAAATGTAAGCGCTGTCGACGGTATGTCTCGGTACTTGGATTAACGATAGCTTCTAAATAACGAAATTATAATTCTATGGAGGGATGTAAAATGAAAAAGGCGTTAATTATTTGTGCAGGTGGTATGTCATCTTCTTTAATGGCTAAGAAAACAACAGAGTTTCTTAAAAAGGAGGGCCATGATATTGAATTAGAAGCAACAGGAGCTAATGAAGGTCAAAAACTGATTGAAAAAGGTGATTTTGATTTATTTTTGGTAAGTCCTCAAACAAAAATGTACTATAAAAGGCTTAAAGATGCCGGGGATCGTTCAGGCAAACCAGTTGTAAACATCCCACCTCAGGCATATGTTCCGATTCCTATGGGGATTGAAAAGTTAGCGAATGTGATTTTACAAGAGTTTCCGGATGAATGATCTGCTCTTAGATTAAGTCCAATTGAGTGGAAATAAGGCACGCTTATTAATAAACAGCTTCCCCGCTACTAAACGCTAGTAGCGAGAGCTGGATTAATAGAAGAGGGATTTAAATGAAAAAAGATGAAATGGCACAGATAGTACAAAACAGAAAAAAGTTAAGTGTAAAATCAATGTATTTTAATCGATATTTACTTGTAAGATATGTATCCGCGTTATTCTTTTTTACAAATTTTTATTGGTTAATCTCATTATTGATGAGTGATTCGTCACTATTCTTTATCCCATTGGTATTAATCATCGTATTTGTTGTGAGTGCTGCCGAACAGGTAAAAATATTTAGCAGTCATACTAATAATGCAACACACACAAAATTCTATTTTAAAATTCAACTTGTGATAAATATTATATTGTTATTACCAACTTATTTTTCTTCTTCCTTTACCCAGTTATACCCTTTCCTAATTGAAAAAGGGTCGTCTAAACTATTTATTTTAGCGATATTAATGTTAGGAATAATATTAAGTGCGATCACTCTCAAGCGTTTACATTCGATTAAACATAATGAGGATAAACATTTTGAACGCATCAAGGAATATGAACAAGCTATTAATTAATAATAGATAGGGGAAATTACAATGGAAAATGAAAATAAAGTATTTGCTTTCTTAGAGAAGTATCTAATGGGTCCAATGGGTAAAATTGCGTCCTTCCGTATAGTGCGTGCCATAATGGCTGCAGGGATGGCTTCTATTCCGTTTGTAATTGTAGGATCGATGTTCTTAGTCTTGAACGTACTACCAGAGACATTTACTTTTTTAGAGGGCTTTTTTGATAATACATTTTTCAGAATTAGTGATTTGTATATGTTAGCAAACAAAACAACGATGGGAATATTAGCGTTATATTTTGGCCTCGTTATTGGGTATGAGTATACAAAAATATTTGCTGAAGAAGAAGAGCTAAACCTAAACCCGTTAAATGGTGCTTTACTATCTTTGTTTGCATTTTTTATGACTGTTCCTCAGTTAGTTATCGAGAATGGGAAAATGACTCTCGTACATCTAATTGATGAAGACAATACAATTGTCCAAGGGTGGGAAATGGTTGCAGATGGGGTAAGTCGCTTAGGGGCGACAGGAATATTCACAGCAATTATTATGTCCGTTATAGCGGTGCAAGTCTATAGATTGTGCGTTAAACAAAATTGGGTTATTAAAATGCCTGAGGCCGTTCCAGAGGGTGTGTCCAGGTCATTCACAGCCCTAATTCCGGCATTTCTAGTAGCTTTTGTTGTTTTATTAATCAATGGTATTCTAGTTGCACTGGGGACTGATATCTTTAAGATTGTTGCAATTCCTTTTGGCTTTGTTGTTAATTTAACAAGTAGCTGGGTAGGTATTTTAATTATTTACTTCTTAATCTCCGCTCTTTGGATTGTAGGTATTCATGGGGCAACTATTATTTCAGGCTTCTTGACACCAATCGTTCTAACAAACTTGCAATCTAACATAGATGGAGCAAACATTCCATTTGCAGGCGAATTCCAAAATGCATTTGTTTATATGGGGGGTTCGGGGGCTACTTTAGGCTTATGTATTTTCATTGCATTTTTAGCTAAATCAAAGCAATTAAAAGTTCTAGGCAAAGCCGCTCTTGCTCCTGGTATTTTTAATATTAATGAGCCGCTAATATTCGGATTACCAATTGTCTATAATCCCTTTTTAGCAATCCCATTTTTCCTAGCACCAATGGTATCAGCATCAATAGGTTATTGGGCGATCAAACTAAAAATTATAGGTCCTGTTATCGCACATCTTCCTTGGCCTACTCCAATTGGTGCCGGAGCTTTCTTGAGTACAGGCGGGGACTACTTGGCAATCATTGTTGCATTGGTTTCTGCTCTTGCAGCATTTATAGTTTGGCTGCCCTTCATTAAAATGTATGACAATAAGTTAGTTAAGCAAGAAGAAGGTGGAGAATCGCTAATTTAAACTAAATTATAAGTTGCAATCCCCTGAATAAGGCAGCATATTAGAAGGATAGACCCCTTCTGATATTGCTGCTATTTCATTCAAAAACCGTTTACTCTTCTTTCATAGTAAAGCGTTTATTTTTCAATATATATTGCTCAAGTGCCCCCATTTGGATCAACAATCCAATATTCAGGAATATTAAAATATGCATATGAAACTAACTTGTTCATTTTATCTTGTTTCAAGGAGGAGGGAGGAATGATTTCAATTACAAGATCCGGTGAGCCTTCAATGCCACGGTCTGTCAAAATCTCCACGCGCTGACACGAAACCATAACGAGGTCAGGCTGACGGACCTCTGTTTGAGAAAGAATAACATCGATTGGGGCATAAAAAATAAAGAAGTTAGACATACAACCTTTCGATAGTTGATTATAAATCTCTGCGCTTATCAGTTAATGAGTCGTTGAAGGAGATGGACTTATCAGTTCCAGTTTCCCTCCCGCTAATTCATAGCGCTCTTGATCATTCATTGAAGCATAGTTCTGATAAGTTAGATTACCTTCTTTCATAACGTTATGTTTCTTCCCACTTTTCTATCTTTCATCTCAAAGTCTCCTTCGTACTTCAATAACTAGCGGTGTACCATTTTTTAAATCATTATATCATTTACCAGCACGAAATTAAACAAATTCAAGAACATTAGTTCCCATCATGTAAACATACACAAAGATAATCAGCTTGCTGAAATGCCTATACTTTAGATCTAGCAAAATCATTGAAGTATGCATACTCCTTGAGTATTAACAACAAATGCTTAATAATTAGTGCAAATGCTTTATTTTTGCTATCCATTTGAGAATAACTTCAATCGCCTTCATATCAAAGAGATAAAAGAGCGAGATGGTAGCGACAACTAGGAGGAGGAGATTATCTTGAACAAATTACAAGGGAAAACAGCAATCGTTACAGGGGCCAGTGCTGGAATTGGTGCTGCTATTGCTAAGGAATTAGCAAGTAAAGGGGCAAATATCGTCCTCGCCGCCCGCCGAATGGATAAGTTGAACGAAGTAAAGAATGAAATTACGGAAATAACAAATAGAAAAGTGAAAGTCATTGCTGTCCAGGCGGATGTATCCGTTAAGAATGACGTTAATCAACTCGTGGAACAGGCACAAACGGAGCTAGGAAATGTGGACATTCTTGTCAATAATGCTGGGCAAATGCTATCAGCGACTATCCAATCTGGCCAAGTCGAGGAATGGGAAAAAATGATTGATGTTAATATTAAGGGTGTCCTTTATAGCGTTCATGCTGTATTACCTTCCATGCTGTCCCGATCGTCTGGCCACATTATTAATATTGCTTCCGTATCCGGTCTTGAAGTAACAAAGACAAGTACCGTCTATAGTGCTACAAAACATGCAGTTCGGGTTATCTCTCAAGGATTAGAAAAGGAACTCGCTAGAACGGGTGTAAGGATAACCAATATTTCACCAGGTATGGTCGATACGAGCTTGAGCAGTGACAACAACTGGAATGGCCGTAAAAAGCTTGATCCAACTGATATTGCAAAGGCTGTTGTCTATGCAGTTACCCAGCCTAGTTATGTAAATGTTAACGAAATTACGGTTCGACCTGTATAAAATAGAGGGGCTACCCGAGGGTCTCTCCTTTGATTTTTATTACTCCATATTCGCACTGATAAACGCCATAAAGTGAAACTTCATTCAATGGGTTTTCTAACCTCCCCCACCTTCACGTTGGACTTCCCACATGTTTAGAGGTGGGGGTAAACTCTTTAATTGTCCGAACAGACTTAAATCTAGCTCGTTTAGGTGATTATAGCATCTCTAATCTCCCAAACAATATCAAATCTAACTCATTCGGGGAATTAGAGCACCTCTAATCTCCCGAACGAATTCAAATCTAACTCATTCGGGGAATTAGAGCACCCCTAATCGCCCGAATGAACTAAAATTTAGTTCAGAGAGGCAATTAAAGATTAAAATGCTCCTATTCACACGATTAAAGTCTATTGGAACCATGTTTATTACGGTACTGGTTTCACTAATAACTAGAGGAAGGCTTGCTGTATCAGACTGCGAAACTTGAATTATTATAACGTTATCATATAACCAATTGTAGAGTAATATCTGCAAGTAGACGTTTATTCTTTCAAAAAACAATCATCGTACATAATGTTTCTGCTTATATTGACAACTTGTATGCGCTATTATATACTCTGTATGTAGACCGTTCGGTATAATTATTGAGATGAGGTTTGTTAAATATGAAAAAAAATACAAGGGAAGAAATGATTAAGGCGACTGCAAAGCTATTGCAAACGAATGGGTATGTTGGCACAGGATTGAATGATATCATTCGCTTGAGTGGCGCGCCAAAAGGTTCTATTTACTATCATTTTCCAGATGGAAAGGAACAATTAGCAATAGAAGCAGTAAATTGGACAAGGGAAACTGTGGCTAACTATATAAAGGAAAAGCTTGAGGTTCACCAAGATCCTGTCCTCTCGATCCAAGAATTCATCTTAGAGAGTGCTGAGCGTTTTGAAAAAGATAATTACTTTTTTGGTGTCCCTATTACAGCCTTAGTTTTAGAAACATCCTCAACTAGCGAGAACTTAAGAAAGGCTTGCAATGAAGTGTTTGAAGCATGGGGAAATGTCTTTTCCGATATTTTAAAAAACAAAGGTTACGACAATGATAAGGCAAACGAGATTGGAATGATCATAAACTCAATGATTCAAGGCGCTTTTGTTATATCATTGGCACGCAGAGATTCAACCGCCTTAAAAAAAATCGCAAACCAAATTCCCTTCATCATGAGGTAATCCTACCTCTTTTTTCGCAAAAATTATGTAGACCGGTCTAGATTATAAGGATTAATATATGGAGGTATAAAACATGCATAAAACTGAAGATATCCAACAAGCGAAGGACTATATCCTAAGTAAGACAGACCTTATTCCTGAAATAGGAATTATTCTTGGTTCCGGATTAGGTAGTCTTGCTGATGAAATTGAAGACGCGGTAGCTATTCCTTATGAAGATATCCCCCACTTTACAAAGGCAGACGCTATCGGAGGACATTCCAATGAATTAGTCATTGGGAAATTTGAAGGTAAAAACATCGTGGCAATGCGGGGGCGCTATCACTATTATGAAGGTTTTTCCCTAGATGAAGTAACCTTTCCAGTAAGAGTTATAAAAGCCTTAGGTGCAGATAACCTGATCATTACAAACTCATGTGGAGCAGTCAATACCGATTTTAGCCCTGGTGAGCTAATGTTAATTACCGATCACATCAACCTAGTAGGTACTAATCCTTTAATTGGAAGAAACAATGATGACTTAGGTACTCGTTTCCCAGATGTTAGTGAAGTCTATAACCGCGGGCTACGTAACTTAGCACTCCAAGTTGCTGAGAAAAACGACATTACATTACGACAAGGTGTATATGGCTGGTGGAGTGGCCCGGTTTATGAAACCCCCGCAGAAATTAGAATGATTCGCACGTTAGGCGGAGATGCAATTGGCATGTCTACGGTTCCTGAAGCAACTGTTGCAATTCATTCAGGAATGAAGGTTCTAGGCATTTCATGCTTGACTAATATGGCATGTGGAATTCTCGATCAGCCTTTGAGCCATGAAGAAGTAGTAGAAGTTGCCGGGAAATCTCGTGCTACATTTGTACACCTAGTTCGTAACGTTATCAAAGAAATGTAACCCCTTTCGACAATATTAATTATTATAGAGAAACTTTAAGTCTATGTAGAAGGATTGGAATATACTTCTAAATTCCAATCTTTCTCACCTATTAACGAGATTTCAGATTAGTTAAATAAAACGCTACCTGTGAAGAGTAAAAAAGGGAAAATTAATAAAAAATTTAAACACGATAAACCGGGAGGATAACATAATGAACATAGTATGGGGCATAATAGGGTGTAGCATTATTATTTTGTTTTCCTATCTATTATCTGAGAATAAGAAACAAATTAACTATAGAACAGTCACTATAGGTTTTGTGTTGCAAATTGTATTCGGATACTTAGTATTAAAATGGCAACTCGGAAAAGATGTCCTTTCTTATTTATCTGATGGAATCAATGGAATCATTAATTATGGCCGAGAAGGATTAGAATTTGTTTTCGGTCCATTAGCTGAAAATGTTTATGGCAAACTAAAAATGTAGGTTATGGCACTTCTTTTATGCATG
>NZ_BMOS01000036.1:0-21996 GCF_014647195.1 Oceanobacillus indicireducens
TTGGCTAGGATTTTGAAATAATATCACCGAGAACTATTTTACACATACGGGAGAAGAAAGAGATTTGTGAAGTGACGCTAGCGGTCGTGGAGAAAGGGTGGGGCGGGCACTCTCCAATAACGCGCCCATTTTGTTTTAATGGGAAAATAATTGGCATTTATTTTCCCATCAGCACGCTCGTCTTGCTCTAAAGGGAAAACACTCGAGCTTTATTCTCCCACCAGCACCCACGTCTATCCCCACTAGTCGAATAAATATCTCCAACCTGTCAGTTCATGATTAGTGATCCTAGTCACTTATAGTATCTGCTTTTATACTCTCCGACAGATTTAAAGTTGTTAGATAATATTCTCCAGATCACCTTTTTGGATAAAACTTCCCCACATCACTTATAAATTTCCCTCGTGGTAAGCTTTCTTTCAGGAAACAGTAGCTGAAACTCCTCTACTTGACGCAAGACTGTTGTTGTAACGGATTCCTTGTGCCCACATGACTCACATTTACAAATTCCCCTTCCCGAGACCATAGAAAACATCCTACAAGCTGGGCAAATAGTTCCCTTTTGTAATTCTTCATAACGAAAAGAAGGTAATCTTTGATGGGGAGATTCTGTTTTGTTGAGCTGCAGTAATTTGGCAGCAATTCTTTCCGATTTATTAGTTAATTTTGTCGCCTGATTGTTTATCATTCTTAAATGATTAGTTATTTGATTTGGGAAAATAATTGGACTGTCGAGTGGAGCTTGATAGAGAGTGAATGCTGGATGGGTAAATACAACGTTAGCTTCAATTGGAGTGTTCAAGCCGAGGCTGAGGAGCAGTTGCCGGAGAAGGGATGCTGTTCTATTGAGTTGAAGCAATGGGTTGTTCAATTCGCGTCGAGGTTTTTTATAAAATTTATCTCCTTCAAGGTAAAAATCACCTTCAAAGTTTTTCACTTCATACAAGAAAATTCTAGTCTCGCTAAAAATTAAACAATCAATTTGAAATGTTGTTTGGTTATGCTCAATCAATAGATTATTTAAAACAAGACGATCACCTTCCGTTTTTGACGCGAGGTCGGTGAATAAAAGTTCACCTTCATGGCCTTTTTTTAGGTTAAGAAAATATCTGTTTTCTCAGCAGATAACTTTTTTCGCTTACTTAACGATTCGAGGAGCAATAATTCTTTTGGTTTTGGAGGAAGTACAATGGCTTTCATGTCTCATATTCCTTTCTTATCTTTTTTTAAGAGTTGTCCCATAATTATAACTCAAATCGAACTAATCTGTCATTTGGAAATAAAACAAATGAACAGCCATTCAATTTATGGTAAATTTAAGATAATAAAAATATAGGGGAGATTTCATGTTCATCCGAATAGAAAAAAACGTGGGAGCTGTGGGCGAGGTTCAATTTATCGAAGGAATTGTAGCTCTCGGAAAAATAAAATTAAATGTTTATAGTTTTGCTTTGGATGGTATTTTAATTGATACGGGGTCGCCAAGATTGCTGCGTGCTTTTCAGCCGTTTTTTGAAAAGTCCAATGCCGAGAAAGTGATGCTGACTCATTCCCATGAAGATCATGTCGGGGGTGCCGCTTATTTGCAAAAAGAATATAATCTGCCTGTTTTTATGAATGAATCAGGTATACAGCAATGTGGGAGAAACGCAGATTATCCGTTCTACCGGAAATTCTTTTGGGGGAAAAGGGAGCCATTCCACGCTGAACCGATCGGGGAAACATTTTTATCACGGACTGCAACATGGGATGTAATCGAAACACCTGGTCATGCGGAAGATCATCTTTCCTTCCTGAACAGGGAGACTGGCCAGTTATTCTCCGGGGATTTATTTGTCACCCCAGTGACAAAATTGATACTTGCAAATGAGAGTGTTCCAACGATCATCGATTCGATTAAGCATGTACTCAAGCTGGACTTTGAGGAAATATTTTGCTGTCATGCCGGGTATGTTAATAATGGCCGGATGATGCTCAGGAGAAAGTTGCAGTATTTAGAAGAATTGGAAGCGAAGATTTTGGAGATGAATGCGCAAGGCTATCATGAGAAAGAAATTCAAAAGGAATTGTTTAAGAAGAAGTATCCGATTACTTATTTGTCTCGTGGTGAATGGGATTCTATTCATATTATTCGTTCCGTTCTAAGAGATTCAAACAAAGGCGACTAAGCAAAATGAGGGGAGTTGTGGGTACGACAGCACTCGACAACTTTTGAAAATTAAGTTGTTTTTACCATTCAACTACACAAGTTTTTCCGATATACTAGGGTGAGAGATTAGCAGGTTAGGAGATTGATAGGTAATGGGGAACATACAAAATTGGCTTAAAATTTTTACAGGAATAATCCTGTTAGGGATTATTTTACCTGCTGGCGTATACGCAGAAACAGAAGAATCGGTGGCTGTTAGCAAGCATGCGGAAAGAGAGACGAGTATTGAATTGTATGATGTAGAAAAGCGAATGAAGCGATTTGCCTTTGATTCGGGATTTCATTTTGAATATCCGGATGCCGTTCGGGGGATTTACGTAACAGGTAATTCAGCTGGCGGCAGCAAGTTTGAAGATCTTCTTAATCTTGTGGAAACAACAGATTTAAATGCGATGGTTATTGATATAAAAGAAGACCATGGTAATTTAACATTCAAGCCTGATGAAGATTCTCCTTATGCAGATATCGCAGAGAACTATATTTCCGATCCAGAAGCGATGATGAAAGTTCTCGAAGAAAATGAAATTTATCCGATTGCAAGAATTGTCGTTTTTAAAGATTCCGTTCTAGCAAAAGAGCGTCCCGATCTTTCGTTTACGGAAAATGGGAAAGTATGGGTGAACAATCGCGGTGAAGCCTTTGTAAATCCGTTTGAAAAAGAAGTCTGGGAATATAACGTCGAGATTGCGAAACTCGCTGTAGAACTCGGATTCCAAGAAATTCAGTTTGATTACGTTCGTTTTCCAGAAGGATTTGAAAAAAAGGATGAAAGCTTATCTTATACGCACGGGGATTATGAAGATCTTGATATGAACAATATCAAGAAGCGTGTTGAAGCTGTTACTGACTTTGTTGCTTATGCGAGAGAAGAATTATCTACATATGGGGTTGACGTGTCTGTTGATATATTCGGTTACGCAGCGACACTGGAGGAAACTCCAGGAATTGGACAAAACTTTTCAAGAATCTCGGATAATGTCGATATCATTTCATCCATGATTTATCCGAGCCATTGGACGAGTTATTTCGATATTGAAAAGCCGGATACGGAACCTTATCGGCTTGTGACCGAATATGCTAAAGTGGAAAATGAAGTACTTGGTGCTCTCGACAGTCCGCCGGTAT
Source organism: Oceanobacillus indicireducens (assembly GCF_014647195.1). Lineage (GTDB taxonomy): Bacteria > Bacillota > Bacilli > Bacillales > Amphibacillaceae > Oceanobacillus > Oceanobacillus indicireducens. The sequence continues at coordinate 3,335 of NZ_BMOS01000036.1, forward strand.
CTAGGCCATGGCTTCAAGATTTTGAGGCACCTTGGTTGTACAGCGGACCAGCAAAACAATACGGGAAAGCGGAAGTAGAAGCACAAATTCGCGCGCTCTATGAAAACGGCATTGACGAATTTCTTTTATGGAATGCAAGTAACGTTTATACGGAAAATGTCGATTATTTAATAGGAAAAGAATAGAGAATTGGGACACGGGGGTCAGAGATCGTGTCCCGGTTTTTTCAATTAACTAGGGATTAAAGGGTTTAATTGAAAACAGTTCGGGTACAATACCGAGTAGACAGTCGTTTATGCGGGCGAATTGGAAATCTACAAATAATCGTGTTTACCCCCTACTTTTTTAAAGGGAAATGTAGTATACTATAAAAGGGTTTTATTTAAACTTATTTTAATATAAGAATGAGAAATAAGTTTAACCAATGCTTGCGTACCGATAGAAATAAATATTGAGGAGTGAAGTACATGGTAACACTTTATACCTCACCAAGTTGCACGTCCTGCAGAAAAGCTAAAGCTTGGTTGGAAGAACATAACATTCCGTTCAAGGAGCGAAATATTTTTTCGGAACCGCTAACAATTGAAGAAATAAAAGGAATTTTGCGGATGACGGAAGATGGGACAGATGAAATCATCTCGACACGTTCAAAAGTATTCCAGAAGTTAGATGTAAATATTGATCAATTACCAATGCAGGATTTGTTTGATCTCATTCAAAAAAATCCCGGCTTGTTAAGAAGACCGATTATCCTTGATGAAAAACGGCTTCAGGTTGGATATAATGAAGATGAAATCAGACGATTTCTTCCTAGAACCGTTCGTACATTCCAATTAAAGGAAGCACAACGAATGGTAAACTAAAGGAATTTATACATTTAAAGCACAGGACTAAGTACAACGTCTTGTGCTTTTATTTATCACGTATTAACGGTCTGTAATCCCCCACCTCTAAACATGAGGGAAGTCCAACATATGAAGGTAGGGGATAAACAGTCCGTAAATTCCTGATTCTGTTCAACTAACATTCAGTGGGGAGGAAAGGAACGTCCCACTGAATGAAGTTTCACTTTATCTTAAGCAGAGGCGCCCTTACAGACTAAGTACGTGATTCGTTTCGCAACGCCTGGGACTGCGATTACTCGTCCCACTGAGGAGCGTTTGTACTAGCACATCCAGTAGTCGCAGCAACGTACGGACCGGGCCATCTAGGACGTAAGGTAGTTCGATGTTGCCACAATGAGAGCGTTGTTAATCGAACTTCCTATTTTACCTATAGGAGGCAAAGGGAGCGATGTTGATTTTTACTACTTAGGCATAAGTGCAGCTAAGCTTCATGTCTTAACCAATCGGCAAGGCTTCTTTACCGCGTCCTGAGGTGAAGAAAATCCGTTAGTCGCTGGGCTCTGGAGCTGGATGTTGTGATGATTAAAAGAAAATGCGTGACAAATTGTTCAAACTGCTTTAGAATAAACATTTAATTATAGGCATATTCATTTCCAAACCGCCATACTTTATCATACAATAGCTATAAGTTAAGGAGGAACACCCTTTTCTTAGCTAAACAGTCCGTACGCATATTATTTTAATAGATTCAAATCTTCGCTTGAAGGGAGAGTAGAAGAATGGAAATAGAAAGAATAAACGAAAATACGATTAAGTTTTATATTTCGTATCTGGATATTGAAGATTTAGGCTATAAGAGGGAAGACATTTGGTACAACAGAGAACGCAGTGAACAATTATTCTGGCATATGATGGATGAAGTGAATCAGAAAGAAGACTTTAGTCCGGATGGCCCGCTCTGGATTCAAGTGCAAGCGATGGAAAAAGGTCTGGAAATTATCGTTACGAAAGCCAAGATTTCTAAACATGATGAGGCATACGAACTTGATGATGATGACCTTGAATTGAACGGGGAAGAGGATATTGATGATATCCTTGAAGACACATTCGGAAAGAGTGCAGACAATGTGGATGACAATCCTGGATTCCATGAAGAGAGACTGTGGGTCATCGTGAAGTTTGCCGATTTTGAAGATGTTATCCAGCTTAGTCATTTGATGAAGCATGACTATGAAATCCAAGAAGAAACACTCTACCATTATGAAGGTGCGTACTATCTTTACGTACAGTTTGGCATCGAGGTTCTGGATGATGACGATATTCAGACGAACCTTATGAGTAAAATCCATGAATTCGCAACGAACTCTGATATCTCCTTACATGTACTTGAAGAATACGGGAAAATAATAATCGAGGAAAACACGTTTGCTGAAATAAGAAAATACTTTCCAAGAGAAAAATAGACATCTGGACAGGATGTCTATTTTTTATCGGAAAAGATCTGCTTAAAAGCAGGAATTTATTGTTATTTGTCGAATATAGCGAGCATGGAGGTGTTTGCATGCTGCAAGCAAGATTAAAAAGTGGAAAATATATTATACCTGCTCTGTACCCGAAAAGTGAGCTTTTGCAATTAAGGGCAGGAGAAGAGTCGTTTTATTGCCCGGTTTGCGATGAAAAGGTCATCTTGCGGGTAGGTGAGAAAGTAGTTGCCCATTTTGCCCACACAGCAAACGTGAATTGTCCGTCCCGGGGAGGAGGGGAAGGCGCTTATCATGAACAAGGGAAACTGCAATTATATGAATGGCTCCTTCGTCAAGGTCTTAGTGTAGAGCTTGAAGCATATATGCCGGAAATTAATCAGCGACCAGATATACTGCTCCATCACGGTGAACGCAGAATCGTGCTAGAGTACCAATGTTCTAGAATATCCAATGAGGAAATCATTGAACGAACCAATGGATACAAAGAAATTGGCGTCCCCGTTATCTGGATTCTCGGAGAAATATTATTAAAGCGAAAAGGAAAACAGGCGCTACGGATTGATTCCTTTACGAGAACGCTCATCCATCAATTTACCTCAGCTTATCCTTTAAGTCTTTTCTACTACTGTCCCTTCACTTGTGATCTCATTAAATTCCAAGACTTTACTTTTACGAATAAGAACCGTGCACTAGGAAAACTAACAGTAAAACGGCTTGAAACAATGACGTTTCCCGAACTGCTTGCAAAAGAATTTTTACCGGATTATCATTTTATAACGATTTGGAAACGGGAAAAGAAATATTTCCGCTTAAGAAGGTGGGGTAAGCTGTTTGGAGAGGAGCGGAAGTGGCATCACTGGCTATATAGGAAAGGTTTGCATTTTGAAAAGCTACCTTCATTTGTTCATCTTCCCGTTTCCGGAGCTTATCGTATGAAGCTACCCGGTTGGATTTGGCAGAGTTGGATTCTGTTCGAAGTGATTGCACCAAGGCCGATCGGATCTATAATTACGACGAAAGCGTGCAATTATCTAGTTCAACATTATTTATTCCCCTGTGAATATTTCCCCTTGATTAAGTCTCCAGCACAACCCGTCCGCGAATATCTTACACTTCTTTGTTCAGCAGGCCTCTTACGGAGAACCAATACTGATACTTTCGAAAAGTTGACAGACATCGATCTACCCGAGCGACTTGAGCTAGCTATAATAGAAGACGGCGATTTTATTACAGAACTTTTTCAGAACAAATAAACATTATTCGAGCATGATAACCCATTAATTCGTTATACTAAAAGAAGGGGTTTTCTATAATTTTCTAGAATTAGTATAGTAAGCAGATATAAAGGAGGAAATTTGATGTCAAATACGACGAAAGAATTGAAATCAAGAAGTGAGGTTCCAGTTGAACGGACTTGGCGACTGGAAGATATTTTTGCGAGCGATGAGGATTGGAAAAAGGAACATGTACAACTTACAGAAGACCTGCCGGAAATTGAAACGTATCAAGGAAAGTTAGCTTCGTCAGCTGATACGTTATATGAATTATTGAAACTGCAGGATGACCTCTCCAGTCGGCTTGGCAAATTATATACATACGCTCATATGCGTTATGATCAGGATACGACAAATTCCTTTTATCAGGGGCTGAATGCCGAGGCGGAAATGCTGCTTACGAAAGCTTCCAGTGCAATGAGCTATATCGTTCCAGAGATCCTTGCGATGGATGAAGGCAAGCTGGATGAATTTTTGCGGGAGAAGGAAGAACTAAAGCTTTACGAAAAAGTATTAACAGATATTGCGAAGCGCCGTCCGCATGTGCTGAGTGAAAAGGAGGAAGCATTGCTAGCAGAGGCTGGTGAAGCTCTAGGAACGGGTGAACAAGCATTTGGTATGCTAAACAATGCGGATCTTACATTCCCGGCGATTAAGAATGAGAACGGGGAAGAGGTTGATGTGACCCATGGCAGATATTCAATCTTCCTTGAATCAAAAGATCGCCGAGTTCGTAAAGATGCATTTATGGCGATGTATGAAACATATGGTAAATTTAAAAATACCTTTTCAGCTACGTTAGGTGGAAATATAAAGAAAGATAATTTCTATGCGAAGGTACGTAATTATGATTCAGCAAGACAAGCAGCACTCTCGAGCAATCATATCCCTGAAGAAGTATATGATAATCTAGTAGAGGCAGTGAATGAGCGTCTGCCTTTATTACATCGATACGTGGAATTGCGGAAGAAGATTCTCGGTGTCGATGAACTGCATATGTATGACCTTTATACACCGTTAGTGACAGATGTCGATATGAAAGTTCCATATGAGAAAGCGAAAGAATATGTCGCTAAAGGACTGGAGCCGCTCGGTAGCGATTATCAGCAAATTTTAAAAGAGGCGTTTGAGAATCGCTGGATTGACGTGGAAGAGAATAAAGGGAAGAGGAGTGGTGCTTATTCCTCCGGTACGTATGGAACGAATCCATACATTTTAATGAACTGGCAAGATAATATCAATAATACATTTACGCTTGCTCATGAACTTGGCCATTCGGTGCATAGCTATTATACACGAAAACATCAGCCCTTCCGTTATGGAAACTACTCAATTTTCGTAGCTGAAGTAGCTTCCACGACAAACGAAGCGTTGCTGAATGATTATCTACTGGAAAATTTGGAAGATGAAAAAGAGAAAATGTATATTCTGAATCATTTCCTGGAAGGTTTCCGAGGCACCGTATTCCGCCAGACAATGTTCGCGGAGTTTGAGCATGACATTCATGTCCGGGCCCAGAACGGGGAAGCACTTACTGCAGATAGACTGACTGAGATTTATTACGACTTGAATAAGAAGTATTATGGTCCAGCGGTAGTAAGTGATGAGGAGATTGGGCTCGAGTGGGCAAGAATCCCTCACTTCTATTACAATTATTATGTTTATCAATATGCAACCGGTTATTCAGCGGCGACTTCACTTGCAAAGCAGATTTTAGAAGAAGGGGAACCAGCAGTCGAACGCTATACTGACTTTTTAAAAGCGGGTAGCAGCGATTATCCAATCGAAGTGTTGAAAAAAGCCGGCGTTGACATGAACTCCAAACAGCCGATTTCCGATGCACTTGATGTATTTGAAGAAAAGCTTAAGGATTTAGAAAATCTATTAGGGTAATGGGAAAGGGAGCTGGTTGCATAACCGCTCCCTTATTCACCGCATTCGCCGATATGCTTTTTTGCGGTGCAAGATTGAATAAAGCATGAAATAAATTGAAATAAATAACAATGGCAACGTCAAGAATAAAGGAATCAATCGCATTAAACCAATCATGTTAATAAATAAAGCAAGCACCGTTAAAATAAAAAACAAAACCGGATACAAATGGTTCATAAGCATCCCCCTCGTTTAGTATAAAATATGAAGCAGGAACGTAAATATACCGGATAAACGTAAATATTATTGAACAATTTGTGAAAACTTGAACATATATCTTGCGCGTTGAAAAAATACCTGTTAATATATAATTGTAAGTTGAAGCAAACAAACCCCTTTTGTTTGATCATGAAACTTTCTCCCATCCCCTTTGTATTCATACAAAGACGGAATTTAGAGAATGTACGCTGCCCCGTATATTCTCTATTTTTTTGTTGTATAAGAAACTATAAAATAAAAATGCAGTGATAACTTAGGGACCCAGGGCTAGCCACGTCCGCTCTGCGCCTAGCAACTAGCAGATCTTTTGGTGGGACGAGCAGTGCGCAGTCCCAAACTTCACACTCCTCCAATCGATAAAGAAGACTTGCCGAGCGGTCTTTGTGAGGCCTAGTTGCCCTTATACCCTTGTGGTGAAAGCGGGCATCAACTCAAAACTAAAGGAGGGCCGTTTAAATTCGGGCCGAAGCCCAACTCACGTCTACCCCTAAAGGGGCATGTTTCCTTTATCTCATTCCGGTAAAAAGGAAGTTCGATTAAGTTCGCTCACGTATGGGGCAACATCGAACTACCTCCCATCCTGGGAAGCACAGTTTGTACGTTGCTGCGACTACTGGATGTGCTAGTGCAAACGCTCCTCGGTGGGAGGAGTAATCGCAGTCCCAGGTGTTGCGTAACGAATCGCGTTTTTAACCTGCGAGGGTGCTTCCGCCTTTGTTCTCATTTTTAAGAGAGGGACGAAAAAAACCACCCCGGGCATAAAATGTCCAGAATTTGAACTTTTTGTGAACTATCACACAAAAGTATTGTCAAATCGATAATGAGTTGTTATGATATATACATAAGTTGAAACAAACAAAAACCCCTTTTGTTTGATCATGAAACTTTCTCCCATCCCCCCTTTGTATTCATACAAAGACGGAATAAGGATATACGCTGCCCCGTATATCCTTTATTTTTTTGTCTATTTTTGGGACATGGGGTCAGAGGGTCTGTCCCAATCCAAGTGGGACAGTTCCTCTGACCCCATGTCCCGAACCCAAAAAAATAGACCGACTAATGGTTAGTCCGTCAAATTTTTGGTTTCCAGTAGATTTCGTTATCTGCTTCAACTTTTTCTACTAGTTGCTTTAATTGTAATTTCTTCATTTCACTTAATGTTTTTGTTTCTGACCAGTCATAAATAATAGAGATTTCTTGGGTGCCGATAATTGTTGAACGGCTAACCAATTCTTCTAGTGACGGTTTCGTGGATGGAATCGGGTGATATTGTAAGATTTCGCTTAAAACAAGCTCATATATTTCATAAGGATATAGTCCGGAAACTTTTATTCCATGCTCTTCCACCGTCTGATTAAAGAATACCATTGTCGGCATCGCATCGACGTCCATTTCATTCGTAAGGCGCAAATCACATTGATAGGCCCTTTTTGCCGATGGAGAAACAATGTCTTTCTCAAATTCCTGCATATCTAATTTTGTTTCCTCTGCACAAGAGAACAGTACATCTAACTCGGAAATGTTCAAGCGCTCGATAAACAGCTTTTCTTGCAACTTTTGTAAAAACTCTTTCCCTGCCCGCTTTCCCTGCAACTCAGATGCCTTAATGGCGAGGGAGGTAATCAGTGGATGTGTGACTGGATAGCGTTCACTACTTTCACTTACCATTTCTGCATGATTTGCGAAGGGAGCGTGTACCTGTTGCCTGTTCACTAAAGAAAAGCGGCTATTTACAATCACTCGCACGGTGAAAAATCTGCCATATTCCAATGTTAGTTTCCTTAAATAAAACTGGAGAGACCAGCAATCTGCGGAAAAAGGATCCAAAAACAGATAAATTTCTACAGGCTTTTGGACAGAATCCGAATCATGATATGTTGCTGATGGATTAGAGTGATTCATACTCAATAACTCAGGCTGCTGCCAGCTCACATCAAGTCCTCCTTTCCTTTATTCTGGTGTATTCATCATGTGATTAGCTGTCATCGTTAATTTCTCAAAAATAATCGTCCGATAAGGCTCATCGATACCTGCTTCTTCCAGTGCCTCTTTCATACAATCCAGCCAGGCATCACGCCTGCTTGGTGTAATGGGGAAGGGGAGATGCCTTCTGCGCATCATCGGGTGACCTCTTTCCGCTTCGTAAAGTCGAGGTCCGCCAAAGAACTGGGTGAGAAACAATTTTTGCTTTCTTGCTGTCTCCGTCAAATCTTCCGGGAAAATCGGAATGAGTAACGGATGTTTTGCTACTCGTGCGTAAAAACTATCAACTATTTTCTCAATTTCACTATAGCCGCCTATTGCGTCGTAAATGGAGCGGTGTCTAATGTCCTGCATATGGATTTCTCCTAATTTTGTTTTTCATTATTGTAGCAGGGCTTTAGTATATGAGCAACAAATGTGATTTATGATAGTGAATATTTACTTATCACCTAATGTCTTCCATCGAGATTCTGCAAATTCATAAAGAACCGTTCAATCTTGTTCGGTGTCTGCCGCAAGGGAATATAATTTGTTTCCAGTATCCATTTAAACACCTTTTCACCTTCAGCACGGTTTTTCGCTTCCAGTTCAAATTCATAATCATCTTGATTGTTATACATACTGTAATCAAGCACGTAAAGGGTGTCTTTATTTTCATATTCACGGCGTTCGGTTGTCAGGTCACCAAAGTATTTTAAATCTCTGAATTCGATTCCCAACTGCTTCAGCTGTTTTCCGGTATTCGCTTTTGCTACTGGTTTCCCGTTTAGCCAACTTGCAGCTTCCTTTTGCGATAATTTATCATGTGTCTCCAGCAATCCATCACCGAATGGTTCCTTTAATGTTAATGTAAACTCCCCGTTTTTCTCTCTGATCCTTAAGGCACTGCGTTGCTTCTTCAACCTCAGATCTTCAGTTTCAAAATAATGGTTCGTTTGTTTGAAGGGTTCCTTAGGGAAGGGGAATGTTTCCAGTAACGTATCAAATTCAGCTTTCGTCAATAAATTCTTAAATTCAATTTCAATTTCCTGTGCCACTCGAAATGCCTCCGTTGTAAAGTGATTATAATTGATTATGGCAATTTCTCAAGTAATATGCAATGAATAGCCTTTTTCTCTGCATGTGTTAAAATAGACTAGGTACATACTCAAACGGAAAGAGGAGTGGTGACTGTGAATTGGGAAGTAATCCTGGCTCCTTATGAACAGGTAGTTGAAGAATTAAAAGTGAAATTAAAAGGGATGCGCAAACAATTTGAACATGAATCAAGGCACTCACCGATTGAATTTATTACAGCAAGGGTGAAGCCAATCCCGAGTATCCTGGAAAAGGCGGAGAGAAGACAAGTGCCGCTGGACCAGATAGCAGATGAAATTCAAGATATTGCGGGAATCCGTGTTGTTTGCCAATTTGTCGATGATATTTATACCGTAGTCGACATGTTACGTGAAAGAAGCGATTTTACAATTCTTGAGGAAATCGATTATATAAAAAGTAAGAAAAGCAGTGGATACCGATCCTTTCATATGATTATTCAATATCCTACCGAAACGATTCACGGAAGAAAGCTCGTAACTGCGGAAATTCAAATCCGTACACTTGCCATGAACTTCTGGGCGACGAATGAGCACTCCTTAAATTATAAATATAAAGGAAGAATACCTGAAAAAATTCAAAAACGTTTACAGCTTGCAGCAGAAGCAGCTTTTAATCTCGACGAAGAGATGTCAAAAATCAAAAGTGAAATTCAAGAGGCGAATCGGATTTTCCACCGGTTGTAATCAGGCACTCGTATGTAAGGGGGAGGAAAAGTGAAATTTGTAATTGTTTCAAGGGACGATCATCGCTCCAAAACAATTAAAGCAACAATGAAGCAATATTTAACAGAATTTGATTTGGAATATAGTAAAGAAGAACCTGAACTTGTAATATCGGTCGGAGGAGATGGTACATTCCTGGAAGCATTCCACCGTTACCACCACAGATTGAAGGAAACTGCTTTTATTGGTGTACACACAGGGCATCTTGGCTTCTATGCCGATTACACACCGGATGAACTGGAGAAATTAATTATTGAAATTGCGAAGACGCCATTTCAAACGGTGGAGTACCCGCTCCTTGAAGTCATTATCCGCTCCAAAACCGGAGAAAAAGAGGACCGGTTACTTGCACTAAATGAAGTCATGATCAAAACAGCGGATGGATCTTCCGTTGTTCTCGATGTTGAGATTAAGGGTGAGCATTTTGAAACATTCCGTGGGGATGGTATTTGCATATCTACACCGTCAGGAAGTACTGCTTATAATAAAGCGCTTGGTGGTGCAATTATCCATCCTTCATTTGAAGCGATTCAGTTAACGGAGATGGCGTCGATAAATAATCGGGTGTTCCGAACGATCGGCTCACCGCTTATTTTACCGCAACATCATACCTGTATGCTGCGTCCGATGCGTGATAGCAGCTTTCTAATTTCGATTGATCATTATACGAACACGTATACAGATGTGAAATCAATTCAGTGCCGGGTTGCCAAGGAAAAAGTACGTTTTGCAAGGTTCAGACAGTTTCCATTCTGGAACCGGGTGCGTGATTCTTTCGTTTCTGAGGGAAATCAAAGGTTTGGAGAATAGAGAGGCAATTATTTAAATGAAATGGATAATTAAGGAAGAACAGGCAGGCATGTTAATCCGTGACTTTTTGCAGCAAGTGGGCGGGTTTTCTAGACGGATTTTAATTGCGGCAAAATCTGCTGAGGGGAATATTTTGCTGAATGGGGTAAAGCAGACGGTAAGGGGGCAACTGCAAGCGGGAGATGTCTTGGAGGTAAAGCTTCCCCCAGAGCCTGTGAGTAAATGGCTTTTTCCCGAATCACTTGAACTTTCCATTGTATATGAAGATGAAGCGGTACTAGTCATAAATAAACCGGCAGGGATGCCAACACTTCCCTCGCCAAAATATAAATCGGGCACTGTTGCAAATGGGGTGCTTGCCCATTATGAAAAAATCGGAAATCCTCATACAATCCATGTTGTCACAAGACTGGATAAAGATACTTCCGGTTTATTACTCATTGCAAAAGACCGACTGAGCCATAGCTTGCTAGCAAAAAGTCAACAGCAATTCACAATTAAGCGGAAGTATTTGGCGATTGTAGAAGGTGAGATGGCAGAGGATGAAGGGAAAATTAACGCGCCGATCGGAAGGAAGCCTGGTTCTATTGTGGAACGCGTTGTCACAGAGATAGGGAAGCCGGCAGTGAGTCACTATAAAGTGAAACAACGGATGGATGAGCATACACTTTTGGAAGTGGAACTTGAAACAGGGAGAACCCATCAGATTCGGGTCCATTTTTCACATATTCACCACCCTTTACTAGGGGATGATTTATATGGTGGGAAAAAAGACTACTTAAATCGTCAGGCTCTCCATTGCCATGAAATTAGTTTCTTGCACCCATTTACAAGGAAGCTTCATACAACGAATGCTCGCTTACCAGAAGATATGGAGCAGGCAATGAAGCAATTATCAAACGATTAATCGAATGTACGAAACTTGTCTTCGTTCAAAGGTTGTTGGGAACGAACGGAAACTAAATTTTTTTCGGGAAGCTGATAGGCCGAAAGTGCATTCCCGAATACACAGCCAGTATCAATATTTATCGTATGATTGACAATTCTTGGCTCCTTAACAGGGGTATGTCCATAAATAATCCAGCGTTTTCCGTGATAGTGTTTTGCCCAATCACGTCGAATTGGTCTGCCCTTTTCGTCGGATTCGCCGGTAATGTCCCCGTAGAGAACAAAAGTCTTCACCCGTTTATCCGTACGACCGATGTATTCTTCCTTTATTCCGGCATGACAGATAACGGCATTCAGTTCAGGGATTTCGAGATAGAGCGGGGCTTGTTCGTATAAAGTCATGAACTGTTTGCGAATGTGCTGCTTTTCATCTTTACTTAGCGACTCGAATTCCTGAACCGTTGTCTCCAGTCCATGCGTTTGTTGGACATTATTCCCTAGAAAGAAGCGGTACAGTTTATTACAATGATTTCCGGGCACATAGCGAGCGATTTTTTCCGTAATAACCATACGATAGACAAGACGGATTACCGCAAGCGAATTCGGGCCACGGTCAGTTAAATCACCGAGAAAAACAGGAACTCGGCCACCGGGATGCTTGAAAACTTGATTATCATAATGGTAACCTAAACTTTGGAAAAGATTGTGCAGCTCATCGATGCAGCCGTGCACATCTCCAATACAATCAATTTTCATCATTCGTGCCTCCTTTAAGAACTATTGTACACAACATGACCGATATTAATAAGACTTTATTCTCTTCGTTTTTTTATTTTTATTCGTGGAAAGATATAAATGGAGAGGTTTGCAGGAAAGGATTGGTGAACATGAGCGAATCATTAGAGAGATACGAAGCAGAAAAGCAAGAAAACTACCAAGCCCGCTTTAATAAATTACAAATATCTCTTGAAGAAGACGATATTAAAGGCTTCCGGGAAGACTTTCTTGATATGCATACGTATGAACAGGCAAGTTTTTTCAGGGAACAGCCTGTAGAGCTCAGGCGTTGGATTTACGGCTATTTATCTCCAGCGGAATTTGCTGAGATTATCGAGAGTATGGATTTTGAAGAAACGCTAGAGTACTTTACAGAAATGGACCCACAGTATTCCGGCGCCATTATGACCGAACTTCCGGTGGACGATGCGGTCGATATTCTAAGTTTATTGGAAAAAGATGAAGTTGCAAGCTTCCTGACGCTCATGGACCAGGAATCCGCCGAAGAAATTAAACTCCTTTTAAATTATGAGGAAAAAACTGCAGGTAGTATTATGACGACGGAGTTTATCGCCTTGTATGATACACAAACCGTCGAACAGGTCATGAAACTGCTGAAAGAAGAAGCGCCTGATGCTGAAATGATTTATTATTTATATGTTGTGGATGAAGCGAAGAAAATTGTTGGAGTGCTCTCAATTCGTGATTTGATTGTTTCCGATTACGATGCATTGATTAAAGATGTAATGAGTGAGTGGGTCATCACTGTCTCTGCCGGCAAAAACCAAGAGGAAGTTGCACAATTGTTTATGGATTACGATTTTCTTGCTGTACCGGTTGTAGATTTTCAAAATCACCTTATCGGGATTATTACAGTTGATGATATTTTAGATGTAGTGGATGAGGAAGCGAGTGAAGACTATTCCAAGCTTGCTGGGGTAGCCGATGGCGAACACCACACAGACACACCATTTGAAGCAGCGAAGAAACGATTGCCGTGGCTTATTATACTTTTATTTCTTGGTCTGTTCACAGCAAGTCTTATCGGACAGTTTGAAGAAACACTGGAACAGGTTGCAGTTCTTGCAATATTCATTCCGTTAATTGCTGGGATGGCAGGTAATACCGGAACACAGTCTCTAGCGGTTGCAGTGCGTGGTCTTGCAACAGGAAACTTTGGAAAGCAAGGGAAATTTAAGTGGCTGCTGCGCGAACTTGGAACAGGGATGATTACGGGTGGTGTTTCTGGTGTAATCCTTGCTATTGTCATCTTTATCTGGCAACAGAATCTCGTTTTAGGATTACTTGTCGGGGTGTCGATTTTTGCGTCCCTAATTGTAGCGACGATAGCAGGGGCATTTATTCCAATACTCATGGATCGGCTAAAGATTGATCCGGCTGTCGCATCCGGTCCTTTCATTACTACTTTGAACGATATCACATCAATCCTGATTTACTTCGGCATGGCAACATCCTTCATGTCGTACTTGGTGTAAGAACAAAGGCTCCTTACAGGTTAAGTATGCGATTCATTTCGCGGGCGCAGTTTTTAATTTTTAAATCGAAAACAGGGGGGAGTGCTTCTTCCCTCCTTTATTTCATTACCGGGACCAATATCTTTGGTTCAAGTAGACGAACGTTATCTCACCTTTCTGATTAAAAAAATTGGTCAAAAGCCATGGACCTTATGGAAAACCAAGACCTCTCTCAACGCTCCCGTACCAAGAAGTCCATATTCCCTAACAAGAGGGAATTTTTCTACAATACTCCTAAAAAAATCTCCAGGTTTTACTGTGTTTACTCCTTTTTTCTTATCTGAATTAGGAAGACCTAAGGTATAATAAATGATTATGCTTAATAGCAGATTAATTTGTACCCCTTTTAGAAATTGATAGTGGGCTCAGACAGGGGAGTGCCGGTTAATTCTATGTAGAGTTTATTCGGGTAAACGGGTCAGTATATGTATCCCATTTTACTTACACACGGCTGGGCGGTTCTCGCATATACTGAATATGAAAATTTAAAACAAAGGGGAGAGGGATTTTGGATAAGGAACGGTATGCCAAGGATCCATTGTTATATATTCATCAAACCCGTACGGAGAAGATTAATGCAAACATGCAACAGTACTATCGGTCATCCAAAATGAAGCGGGAAAGTACAGAAGAAAAGCCATCCAGTCCCGGTCGGATTAAAAAAATGTCACCAGTCTATAATCATAACTCAGAGACAGATGAAAGCGAATCGGAAGACACGGAACAAATAAAGAATAAAAACTTCCAAGAAATGACGGTAGAAGAGCAGTTGGTTTACTTAACGGATAAACCTTCCTATGCGCCACGAATAGTTTGTGAGATTAGAACCAATCAACGAAGCTATAGGGGGGTAGTGTTAAATTATGTGGATGGCGTAGTAACAATCCGAAGTGGAAGGAGAAGACTGGAAATTTCCCGTGAAGAAATCGAACGAATCCGGCTGCTCAGCTTATAAAGTGAAGCTTCATTCAGTGAGGGTTTCCTTCCCTGCCCCACTGAATGTTGAACAGAATCAAGGATTTACGGACTGTTTATCCTCCACCTTCACATTTTGGGCTTCCCTTATGTTTAGAGGTTGGGGTATTACAGACCGTTAATGCGTGCTAAAGTGAAACTTCATTCAGTGGGGAATTCCTTCCCTCCCCACTGAATGTTAGTTGAACAGAATCAGGTATTTACGGACTGTATATCCCCCACCTTCACATATTGGGCTTCCCTCATGTTTAGAAGTGGGGTATTACAGACCGTTAATACGTGATAAATACCACAAGCAAATAAAAAAAGATAGGCGCCCAAAATGAGGGAACCCCATTCATCATCTGGGCGCTTAACTTATAAAGCTTAATGGAATACGCTGATTGCTGGAAGACAAGTGACATGGCAGAAACAATGCAAGTCGACCGTAATGCAAATCCCGGTAGCTTGTAAATTTTTCGTTTTCTGCTCGGTTGGATCTTTCAAATCATTGTAGCCACATGGCTGTTCATGAGCTAATAACAACTCTAAAACTGCACAGTCATTTTTATCGATGCTTTTCACACGGAAAATGAAGCTTGCAACAATTGGACCAATTTTATCTTCCCGCTTGCGGTCTGCTCCAAATCCTTTAAATGGCTTACACCCGTCTTCACAATATAAAATGATTGGGACGGTGTCTAAACCTCTGCCATGATCTGACTCCCCAAGTAGGTCATTGATGGAGCGTTCACAACTAGTGCTACAGTGATTTTCCACTACATCTCTCTGTGCTCTCTCTATTTCTTTCAATACGTCGATAACACAGCTCCCTGTGTCAAAATCTTTTCCACAACCACAGCTCATACATCATTACTCCTTTCACAAATTAATCACTTTCTGTAATAACATATGTGCAAATGGATGGTTGGTGTGGGCAAATTACTATCCAAAGTAGGCATACTTTTCAGAATAAAGGGTATAGAATAATAGAGCTACCGCCAGAATTCAATATTGATTTACGAAGCATTATCATAAGATGGAAAGATTAGATGGGGAGGGGGAAGCTGATGGGCTACATTATGCCGATTGATCGATATCAATACATTAATTATCAGGAACGGATAAGTACAGATAAATTAGCTGTATCACCGGTGAGTGCCAGTTTTCGCCCGGTACTGGAAAGAAAACATGAAGAAATATCCAGTGAATACGAACGATTACTTCCGAGCAATTATAAAACAAACGCACCACTTCAACAGCAAACAGTAGAAGAGACGTATGCAGAGTTAACAGGGAAAGGAAGAAGGTTCAGTGAAATAATCTAAAAAACGGGATGTTTAATAATTATTAAACATCCCATTTTTCATGGTTCCGATTATGAATCGGATATAATTGGATATCTTTACCTTTTTCATACTCCGCGTGAAAAATGTCTTCCAACTTGTAATTCTGTTTCCTCAGTTCCTCAAGCAGCCAATCTTCTGTAAGATTCCTTTCCTTGAGATTATCATAAATAATTTCACCATCATTAATTAATGAAATCGGAAGTTGAACCGGTTGAGCCGCAAGCTTCATATCTTTCCTTGTCGGTGTTTGGTAATCCGATTTCCGTAATACCGAGACTGTTCCGTTCGCTTCGAGAATCGCATATTCCACTTGATCCATGGAGAAGATATCCTTCGCTCGTAACATATGTTTCAATTGATTGACGTCCAATTTATTCTTCTTCATCACGTCACGGATAAGCTTACCGTTGTAAATTACGATTTCCGGGCTTCCTTCCAACAGGTAACGCGAACCCTTGAAGCGCTGGGTTATATATTCCGTCGTATACATTAAACCACCCCAGACAATGACGACAAATCCGATATGAGGAATGCCAATTTTATCATCAAAAAGGGCATTTCCTATTAATTCACCAAGGACAATCGCAGAAATAAAATCAAATGCTGTAATTTGGGATATTTGTGTTTTACCAAGAATTTTCGTCAAGGCGAATAAGGAAAAGAAGCCAAAGACAAGATCAAAGAACATCTCGGCATAGCTAGACATAGCAATCTCCTCCAATCAACGAGTATAGTTTAACCGTAAACTCGTATTTTATTCGAGGAAAGTCTATCGAATGGGAAGAGGACAAAAAAATAAACCGCATGCTCCCATACGGTTTATTTCTTCATTCAAATTCTTTTATCATTGCTACGTGGGGAATCCCGGCATCCATAAAAACATTTTCTGATAGCTTTTCGTACCCTTGGTCTTCATAAAATCCGATTGCGTGGGTTTGAGCATTTAATTTAGCTTTCATGTAGCCGTCTTGCTGAAGTTGTCGTTCCATTTCCTCCATTAGCATTTTACCGAAGTGTTTACCACGAAATTCTTTTCGTACACAAATTCGTTCCAGCTTGCCGTATTCATCTACATAGCGAAGCCTGCTCGCAGCAACTGGTTCATCCTGAACATAACCAACAAAGTGAATAGCTGTTTCATCATATTGATCAAGTTCTTCATCTTCAGGAACATGCTGCTCCTTCACAAACACAATCATACGCACATAAATTGCGTCATCTCGTTCTTTCTGTGATGTCACTTTCCGTATTTCCATTCCATTATTCCCTTCCGAGTACAAATGTTTCATGGACCGTCCATTGGCCATTATCTAATTGGTACAATAATTGGAAACGATCAAACGTATCCTCATATTTATGATTTTCCATATTGAGTCTCCCGAGGATATCCGTAAATTCCACATGGGTTAGGTCCTGTGCTAACGTAACATGTGGTACGAATGGATGCTTGCGGGTATCTTCAAATTTTCCACTGTGTAGTTTTTCTTCTAGTTTTATGATTTCATCAGTCTTTTCCACTTTAAAATAAATCGTATTTGTCACCGGTTCAAAGGAGCTTACCTTTGTAATGTGAATCGGGAAAGGTTCGGTTTCCATTGCGATTCGTTGCAACTCAGTGATAACCTCATCCAGCTTTCCATCCTCAATCTTAAAGCTGTCCTTTAACGTAATATGAGGCGGGATGAGCGTGTAACGTGGGTCATAACGTTTTCTATATGAGTTGGCAGCATCTTGAATTTCTTTTGACGGAAAAAAAGCGATTCCAAAGTTCATCATAAAACCTCCCGTTTAATAGTTGTTTGTTCGAGTGCATGTAGGATGATGATTTTATTTTTAATTATAACAAACTTAGTAAATTATGCTACTTTTGTTTCAGAAAGTTAACAAAGTAGATGGAAATTATTGGCGCTGCCTTTTTTTTCTTTAGTCGATCGTCGTTGTCAATGCACGGATCATATCTTTCTGCCAATATTTCCACGTATGCTCGCCATCTTCTAACTCATAGTAAAAATAATTGCTGTTGCCTGCATCTAAAAAGTCTCGCAGTTCACGGTTAGGTGTAAGTTGGTCTACTGTCCTTCCATCTGTCAGTTTCGCCTCATTTTCTTTCTCGCCGATTGTGTGATAGATATCAAGTGCGGCATGGTCTTTCGCCTGTTTCACTTGTTCCATCACGTCTTCATCGATGAAAGGAGATTGCAGAATTACCTTACCGAATGTATTTGGGTATCGTAGGGCGGTTAGTAACGAAAATGATCCAGCAAGAGAGTCGCCCATCAAAATACGCGATTTCCCCATATGATATGTTGGGAGCAGATCATCGAGTAATGGTACAACTTCCTTAACGACAAATTTCGTAAATGCATCGTATTCGTTACCGTTCGGATGGTATTTCCGTCGCCGATCTTCCGCATCTTTATAGTGGATTCCGACAAATATCGTATTTGTCAGTTCATAGTCTTCATGCAGCCGGTCACTATACGTTGCAATCCGGCCCATTTGATAATAGTCGTCTCCGTCAAACATGATACATATGTTGTACTTATATAAGTCTGAAAAGCTTTCTGGATAATAGATTTTTAATACTTTTGTTTCATCTAGATACTTACTCTCAATTTCTTTGTCGATCATTTTACCTTTTCTCGCCAATGCTTCCACCCCTTGTATGTATTTTAACTCAACCTTCGCATTTGAAAAAAGAAACACTGACTCATGCTTTCATTCAGGGTGAGTGTTTTGCTCGTTCATTTAATTTGGCGCTCTAATCGCCGTTCAGTTTCCCGGAGGACGGA
>NZ_BMOS01000036.1:22250-28793 GCF_014647195.1 Oceanobacillus indicireducens
TCCGCAGGGCGCCAGCCCGAGGAGGCTCACCAGCCGCCTGCGGAAAGCGAGAGGTGTCTGGACTGCGAACCTCCAGAAGTAAGTTGCACACACTTACGCTGAATGAAAGTGATAGTCGCTTCAGATCTATTGTTCAAGCTGCGAAGGTTAAGATGTTAACTTTATAGTACCACGTAGGAAGGGCTTGTTCTAATCCTTAGTTTGCTTGTTCGAGCAACTGGCTTTCATGAAGGTTGTAATAAGCGCCTTTCTGCTTAATGAGTTCATCATGACTTCCTTTTTCAATGATTTTGCCGTATTCGAGCATGATGATTGTATCTGCTTCTTTAACAGTATTTAGCCGGTGTGCAATAACAAAGCTCGTTCTTCCTTCCATAAGCCGTGTAAGAGCTTCTTGGATTTTTAGTTCTGTAATTGTATCAATATTACTTGTCGCTTCATCTAAAATCAAAATAGAAGGACTCGCAATCAGCGCGCGGGCAATCGTGAGTAATTGTTTCTGTCCTTGACTAATGCCGCTTCCGGACTGATCAAGAATCGTGTCATATCCATTTGGAAGTTTCGTGATAAAATCATGGGCATTCGCATCTTTTGCAGCTTGCTCAACTTCTTTATCCGTTGCATTAAGCTTTCCGTAACGGATATTTTCCCGGATTGTTCCGTGGAAAAGGAATGTATCTTGCAAAACGAATGCCATCTGTTTTCTTAAACTGCTCCTTGTAATATCTTTAATATCAACGCCGTCCAGTGTAATTTTCCCTGCATCATAATTATAGAAACGTGAAATAAGATTAATAATCGTCGTTTTCCCGGCACCCGTGTGTCCGACAAAAGCAACCGTCTCTCCAGGTTTCGCTTCAAAGCTTACCCGATCGATGATAGTTTCCTTTTCATAAGCAAACTGGACTTCATCGAATATTACATGTCCCGCCGTTTCAGTTAGCTCTCTTGCGTTTTCTTCGTCTCGTTCTTCTTTTTCCTCATCCATTACATTAAAGACCCGCTCCGCACCGGCAATCGCGGAGAGAAGGATGTTGAATTGGTTGGAAAGCTCATTCAGAGGACGGGTAAATTGTCTAGCATATTCGGTGAAGATTACGATAATCCCGACTGTGACAAGTTCTTGATTACTATAGATCGCAAGCAAGCCACCAGCAAGAGCAATTAACCCGAAGCTTAAGAAATTCAGCATATTCATGATCTTCGGAGTGAGACCGGCAATCATCTGCGCCCAGAAACCAGTCCGCTTCAGTTCCGCATTTCGTGTTTCAAAAGCCCGAATGACCTTATCTTCCTGGGAATATGTTTTTACAACATGCTGGCCGGAAACAATTTCTTCTACATAACCATTGACTTCCCCGAGATGCTTTTGTTGTAGTTTATAGAGCGGCCCGGTCCGGGAAGTGATCCATTTCATCGCGTAAAACATAAGAGGGACAATAACGAGCGTGACAACCGTTAAAATGGGACTGAGTATCAGCATAACAATTAGCGTACCAGCAAGCGTCAGAACACTCGAGAAAATCTGGATTACCGATTGATTGAGTGTGTTATTGACGTTATCAATATCATTTGTTAACCGGCTCATCAATTCCCCGTGCTGACGTTTATCAAAATAAGAAATCGGCAGTCGATGGAACTGTTCAAATAAATCCTTTCGCAAGTCAAAAACCGTATTCTGGGCAATTCCAATCATCCAGAAGTTCTGTAAGAAAATAGCAAGTGAATGAAAAAGGAAAACAAAAATCAAGCCGACAAGCAGTGTTCCAAGTCCGTTTGTTTCCTGGGTCACAATATAATCATCAATTGCCATTCCAATAAGATAGGGACCGAGTAAACCGAGACCAGAACTAAATATCACCATTAAGATGACGAGAAAAAGCATCCCTTTCTGCCGGGAGAGATATGCCCAAATCCTTTTTAGGGTAGCCCCCATATTTTTCGCCCGTTTGTCTTTATCAATCTGGACGGAATCAAGCTTTATTTTCTCGTAGTGGAAGGGAGCCTTCCAGTCCTTATTCGACATGTGCATACTCCTTTCCGTGCTGAGATTCTACGATCTGTTGATAGAGCCTGGATTGTTTAATCAATTCATTATGAGTCCCCACTGCGAGCACTTCACCTTCATCCATTAATAGAATCCGATCTGCAGTCCTTGCTGTGGAAACTTTTTGAGTAATGATCATTATTGTACAGTTGTATGCTTCAATAGCCTCAAGCAATCTAGCTTCCGTAGCAAGGTCAAGGGCACTAGTACTATCATCAAGCATGAGAATCTTCGGTTTCCGGATCAGCGCCCTGGCAATCGAAATCCGCTGTTTTTGCCCGCCGGAGAGATTCACACCTTTTTGCCCGACTCTCGTGTCATACTGTTTTGGTAAACTCATGATTGTATCGTGAATCTGTGCATCTTTCGCAGCTTGTATCATTTCTTCGTCAGTCGCACCGATTTTTCCCCAAACGATATTATCCCGAACGGTTCCGGTGAAAAGGAGCGGATTCTGTGGCACATATCCGATACTATCCCTTAAGGTATCGAAGGGATAGGAATCAATAGACCGACCGTCAATTAGCACCTTTCCTTTAGTTGGATCATATAGCCGAGGCATGAGTTGGAATATTGATGTTTTCCCGGATCCGGTAGCACCCATAATCGCAAGGGTTTCTCCTGATTGGATGGTGAAAGAAACATCGTTCAAAATAATTTCATCTGAAGCAGGGTATTGGAAATATACATTGCGATATTCCACTGTACCGTCCTTAATCTCAATGTTATCATGCGTTCTATCTACTTCATATTCTGATTCACTTTCATTTTCTAATGTCAGCACTTCATTCACCCGTTCTGCCGATGCTTTTGTCCTCGAAAGAATGATGATAATAAAGGAGAACATTGAAATCGCCATCGCCACCCGGAGTGCATAATTGACGATAGAAACAACTTCTCCAACCGCAGCATTCCCGGCGAGCGACTGGATATTTCCGAACCATATGATGAAGATAAGGCTCAAGTTCATAATAAATAAAAGGATAGGCATCGTGGATTCCACAAAACGGAAAGTCCTTTTTGTCGAAATCGCAAGGTCGTTATTTGCCCCCATGAAACGCATCTCTTCAAAATTCCGGCGTCCAAACGCTTTAATAATCCGCATACCTGCAAGATTCTCCTGCATGACTCGGTTGACGTGATCGACATTCGCCTGTACTTTAGAAAACATCTTACTAGCATACTTCATCACGAGGAATAAAAAGAGAATGAGTAAAGGCACGGTCAGAAGAAAGATCATTGCAAGGCGAGCATTTACAATAAATGCCATCGTCACTCCACCAAGCACAAGGAACGGGGCTTTTGCCATAATACGAAGCGCCATGAAGATCATATTTTGAATCTGGCGGATATCGTTCGTAAATCGTGTCACAAGTGCAGAAGTAGGGTAATTACTTAAGCTTTTAAAGGAAAAATATTGGATGCGGGCGAACAGCTTCTGTCTCAAATCAAAACCAAAGGCGAAACTGACATGAGAAGAGTAGAATGAGTTCAACACTCCAACGATAAGGGATAAAGCTGCAAGTCCAATCATGATTCCTCCCCACATCGTAATTTTCCCAACATCTTCTTGTAGCACCCCCTGATCAATCATGAGACCGAGAAAGAGAGGGAGGAGAAGCTCAATCATAAGTTCAGAAAACATAAAAATATATGCTAAAATAATGGATGTTTTATATGGTTTTAAAAAGGAAAAAACATTTTTCAAACGCTGACCCTCCAAGTAAGTAAAATAATAACAATTATTTAATTATTATAATGTGTTAGTAGGTAATTATCCAGTATCTTATTTCGGGTGTCGAAGTTTTGTGGGGGTGTTTGGAGATGATTGATTTTCCGTTTTTTTAAGTTAAACTGTGAGTCAAATAATGTGTTTACAATACAAGTATTCCGACACTAGAAAAAGGTGGTGAAAAAATGGCATTCATGCTAGTAATGGTGGGTATTTTCTGTATTATTTACATGAAACCTCCTATTTTTAAACAAATGAGATATGATTATGTTTATCTCCTGATTGTTTTGATTTTACTATCCATCATTGTGATTAATGGGACTTTTATAGATTTAATGTCTGATGGATTACTAGTAACGCTCACGCTCATGATTTTATCTCCTTTGTATGTAAAAACATTTTCAGCAATAGGCAATAAAGGGTACAGAATGCTTAATTCTATGCAAAAAATGCACGTCAGTACATAAACTATACGATTAGAATGATGGTTCATAGCTCAGTTGGAAGAGAGATATTTTAACAGGGTAGATGGTTCGATACAGTTGGAGCTTCTCGTTTACTCCTAGCTGTCAAATTGATAGAAAGAGAGACTTGGAAACTTTCATAGATATGGTATGATAGATAGAGTTAAAGGATTTAGAGAGAAAGGGGTAGGAAAATGGATATTGCAAAACTTTCTACGGTATTAAGCCAATATCAAGTAAAGCAGCAAGCAAGCCTTTCAGTAATGAAAATGATGATGGACACAGGAAAAGTTCAGGCGGAAGATATGCTTGAAATGATGGGTGAGAGCGTAAGTGCACCGAATGCAAGCCATCCGCATTTAGGTGGAATGATTGATATTCAAGGATAAAATAAATAATAATGTAAATTTTGCTTGCGAGAAATGTAAATTTGTTATATACTAAATCTTGCAGTTGAAAATAACGATTCCGTAGCTCAGCTGGGAGAGCGCTACCTTGACAGGGTAGAGGTCGTTGGTTCGAGCCCAATCGGAATCACTATAGAATAGAGGTCTGTATCCCTTGTATATCAAGAGGTACAGACCTTTTGTTTTAAGTGTAACAGATTCCGAATGCCCCTAAATTTTACCAATTGTTAAAACCTTGCTAACAACCTCATTTTCTTCTCGACTGTAATACATCTTCGAATATTTCTTCGGCTTCATTCCGGTTCGTCTGGGATGATGTGAGCATAAGAAGCTTTATCTCCAATTATACAACCTTAAATAGCGCTTGTTTAAGGTCTGATTTTCATAGGTTAGTCGACATAACTGATTCAAATACTTACATTTTATAAAGTTTGGGAGGTTTTCATATGATAAAGATTCAACGTCATCCGAAACTAGCAGATGTTGCAGCCTTTATTTCCAGATTAAATTCAAATTTAGAACACCATATTGGTTATTGTGGGAAAAAGATGGATGAAATTTTTAATACATTGGAGGAAGACTTTGGAGATATACCTGCACGTGAATCATTTTTTATAGCAACGGAAAGCGATAAGGTTGTTGGAGTCTGTGGGTTTGATGCTGATAACGAAAGGGGAAAAGCCGAAATATGGGGACCATTCGTAGACCGCGCAGATGCATTAAAGGTATCTAATTTGTTATGGGAATCAACTATTAAAGAAATTCCGAATACCATACAGACTGTCTCCTTATTTCCTGATAATCATAATTTAATGGTAGTTGATTTGGCTAATAGATATTCTTTTGATTCTGTTAGTAAAGAGACCATTTTAACTTGTTCCAAACAATCTTTTAGAAGAGTAAATAATGACAATGTAATCCCGCTAATAAGTGAACATTATAATTCATTGATAAAGTTGCACAACCAAATTTTTCCGAATTCTTACCTAACTGGTACTGAAATGGTAGATGGATTGAGTGAAACATCGACTGTTTTTGGTGCGGTAGACGAACATAGTAATTTACCAGGATATCTTTACACTGAGGCAGAGCCAGAGTTTGGAGAAGGAAGTATTGAATTTTTTGGTGTAACTCCGCTGGTGCGTAACAAAGGTTTGGGAACTTCTCTTCTTGCAAAAGGTTTAGAATGGCTTTTTACATTTCCATCCATAGAAGAAGTTACTCTATGTGTCCAATCTGACAATTCGAAGGCGATTCGTCTATATAAAAGACTGGGGTTTCAGATTGAGCATCAACTTACATTTTTCGAAAAAACTCTAGACAAATCAGGAGTAAACTGAATATTGATCTCTATTATTATGTTAGGTAAATCTTATTTAATATTACAATTTAAGTTAATTTAGGTCCAAAATTATTTAGCGAAAAGTTTTCATTTTTACTTGACGGTTACATGGTGTTTGGCATACAGTAGAATGCTTATGATAACCAATATAAAACTTGTTTTAATTCGCCTTGTTTTGTTGGACGCCAACATTGGCATCTGGAACTGAATAAAGGTACATTTATTTGTACGAAATTTAGGTGCTTTTGAATGACATTAGCACCATTTCTTGGTACAATATAATTAAAATTCAGAATATAAAATGGTGTCGGGAAATAAAGTTTTCTACAAGAAGGACAGCTGAACTTAGGAGCCATAATACTATTCGATGGGGTATGTAATTTTTGTAATAAAAGCATTCAGTATATCATTAAAAGAGAGTCGTATGATTACTTCAAATTTGCTTCATTGCAAGGTGAAGTTGGTCAAACCTTACTGAAAAAACACCAGTTACCTTTGGATGTTTGATGCTAGTATAGTTTCATGGACACATCTAAGTTAAATTTTATACA
>NZ_BMOS01000037.1:0-12102 GCF_014647195.1 Oceanobacillus indicireducens
GACATATATATTTTTCACTTGGTTTTCATAGAACTTTTTACATTACCATCTTGTATCTTAAATCATACACTAAAAACGCAGTATCTAAAAGCAATTCAATAGTAATTCACATAACCTTCGAATTACTTACATACAGCGTAAGTGCAGCTATCGCCTCGGGGTCCGCAGTTCAGACACCTCTCGCTTTCCGCGGGCGGCCGGCAAGCCTCCTCGCGCTATCGCGCTGTGGGGTCTCGCCAGGCCTATCCTCCCGCAGGAGTCTCTAGGTGTCTGGACTGCTCCGAGGAAAGGCCATATTTGGAACACTATTTTTCATTTTAGGAATAGAACGCTGATCTTAGGGGGGATAAGTTTCCATTCATAATAATCATCCCTACCAGTTCAGTTTCCCGGAGGACGGTGACTCCTGCGGGAAAGCGGAGACGATGAGACCCCGCAGGAAGTGCTTTTCTTCCGAGGAGGCTCAGCGCGGAGCCCGCGGAAAGCATCCGTCCTCCGGGAAACTGAACGGCGATTAAAGCTCCGAACTAAATGAATGTGCAAAACACTTACGCTGTATGTAATCAAAAGAAGCATGCTAATTCAATGATCAGCATGCTTCTTGTTTATTTTATCGTCCGGCATTTTCAGGGAAGAGCCTGTCTAACATTGTGCCGATTTGATCAAAGAACCCACCGATCGGGCGCCCTTGGTTCATATCATCAGCATAGTTCGTAGTTAAATCAAGAAAATCGGGATTCGTTGAAACATAAACATTATCTATATCTTCGTCAACAGAACGGACGATATCACCAATTCTATCTTTAATTTCATCTGATAATTCATCATTATCATACCCGTTATTCTGGTTACGATTCTCCGTACGGTTTTCACGATCAATATCCAAATCCGCCGCAACATAAGCATTATTCCTCATCGTAAGGACATAAGCATTGTCAATCTCATCAATTTCATTGGTAATTTTATCTGCAGCTTCTTCAGCTACTTCATAACGGGAATCACCATCGTTTCCATCATTCCTGCGGTTATCATCTCCAACCCCGTTATCATCTCTACCCCAGTTATAGTTATCGTCTGTAACTCGGTTTTCATCATTTCTAGCCAAGTTATCGTCTCTACCCCGGTTATCCCTGTTCTGATTCCTATCCGCATTGCGCTCCATCACATAGTCCCTATCATCATTAGCGACTCCGTCACCAGTATTTCGATACGTTGTCGGATTAACGTTTGGATTATTTGTTCCTCGCTCTGCATTATTTCCGCCTTGACATGCTATTAGAGCTAGGACGAGCACAGCAAATATACTTAACAATTTCCACTTCATTCGTAAATTACCTCCTTAACTATTTGCCCTTAGTATGTTACGTACGAATGAGTTTATTCTGGATTTCGGTCATCCTTTTTTTGGTACGGAGACCATATTTGTTGGCGGGAGGTAAGAGTGGAACTGGGAACAATACAACTAACTGCTAAAGAGTTAGGAGGAGAGAGATGATTCCTGATTATGATAAAGCATTGTATTATACACTTTGGGGACAATGGGATGAATTGTTAGTTTTGATGGTTCGTACAAATGACGACTTTTTATCAAAGAAAATTGAACATTTTTTAAATGCTTACCACTACTCTTTGGATGAGGATAAAATTATGCATTCACATGATCAATTGCTGTATTATCTCGATCATGCGATGCGCAATAATGAGGATGCTACGATTTATTTAGAGGTATAAAAATACAATTAGTCCAAATACTTGCTTTAGAGTGTTTGGACTTTTTTAATATTCCTTATTTAATTTCTTTATTTGGAAAGGTTCTTCAGGGATTGTATCTGTAAAGTAGAACGAATGAATCTTATCCATTTTTTCTTCATCGATTTTAATTGTTTCCAGCAGTTCTTCCTCATCAGACTGAATAAGTGTCGCGAATTCCTCATTCATTGATATGTCGTTTTCCATGGCACGATCTCTTACTTCACCTGGTACACGGAAAGCGGTGTATTGCCAGTCGGTATTTTCTGTTTGGAAATATTCTTTAATATTATTTGTTATTTCCATTTTTTCATCCGTTGTATAGCTGACCCCAATAAGAACTTCTTTTCTTTCAAACGTATCACAGCTGCCAAGTATTTCAGATAGTACTTCTTGGAAATTTCTTTGTTCCAATCCATTCAACTGTGAGACAAGACCTTCTGCATCTTGGTTAAGTGCCGTGATGTCAAGAACACTTAGATTCTCATCAACCTTCAGCTCGATACTCGGATTAATATCAATATTTACGTAAGCGTATGTATGATCTTCATTTACAAAATACAGTACAGAGAACAAACTTAGCATTAAGATAAGGCATAAAGAAATAAGCTTTACGTTCCAGCGTTTCCTTTTCCGGGAACGGACCTTTGATATATACCTGTTAAAATAAACTTCTTCGCCAACCGAAGTTTTTTCGTCATAAGGGACAGCTATTTCAAAGGATCCGTCAGCAGTAAGGACAATGACAAAATTCCGATGTTTCTCCATGATGATTCCTTTCCTCACTGCTACCCCTCCTTTATGTACTCCTTTAGATATAAATAGTTTTCATCAAAGATAATAAACATCGCTAAGATATACTTTCTGTTTCTTTCGAGTGTTTTCTTACTAACAGGTACACGACTTTCCATTTTTTTAATTGGTAGTTTCTTTTTGGTTTTTACATATTCCCTAAGTTCTTCATCTTTTATAAGCATACGGGCAATTTGTACAGATGTTTCTCTCGTATTTCGGTGTTTTGGAGCAATTTCCGTCAATTCAAGGAGAGATAGATTATATTCCTCCAGCTTTTGATGATATTCCAGCGTCTCTTCCCGGCGATTAAGGGCTAACTGCTCATCCTGATATTGTTCAATGACAGCCGAAATCTCAGCAGGATTCTCCATCGTTTCCTCATCATACGTTTGATCGAATGACACGATATGCTGTCGCCTTGCATTATACCGGATATAATCAATAACCTTCCTTGAAACAATTAATTTAGCAAAAGAAAGAAACGACGAACCTTTCGCCGGTGAATATAAAAATATCGCTTCATTAAATGCTGATAACCCAATACTGAATTCATCGTCCCGTAATGGATCAATATACCGTTTGCACACTTGGGATACAATCTTCACCATGAACGGTTGAGAGGACTTCAAGAGGTAGTCATGCATTTCTTTATCTCCCTGTTGCACTTGCATCACGATGTCTTCCAGGGGTACCTGATCTGTCTGGTTAGATAATTCCATTGCCAGCACCCCCTGCTACTACTATATATTTCGTTTCTCTGATTACTTTTTTGGGTGTAGTATCTATTTGTTTTAATTCTAGGTAGTTTTTATTCAAAATTATCTTTTTCATGTTTCTCCCACCAGTTTTTTTCTCTTTTTAGAACAATTTTATGACTTATGTATTACATATCTTACCGTTTTTCTATCTCAAACGGTTTACAGCCCGATTAAAAATGTATTACTTATTCAAATGAGCTAGTTCCCTTGCTGGATAAGAACGAAACATAAGGGCTTTATTCCCGGGAATGGTGGTATTTCGGAGTTGTCCTGTACGGGGAGTTCTTAATAGAACATCTTCTTTACTAGTAGGATATCAAGGTATAAAGCCCTTTTAGATAAAAAGAAGCACAGGTCCTTTAGGTTCCTGTGCTTCTTTTTATTGGAGTGATTTTAATATATCTTCATGACTTGGGTAATTTGTCTTGTCTGCGAATTGCTCAACCGTTTCATCAAGATAGACATCGCCTTCATACCAATCAACTGAAGTAATCCGATCAATTGCGTAAGGGTAATAATCTTTAACCATTACATTACTACTTGTTATAATAATATACTTCACATTCCAATCATCATCATATATAAAATTAGCGACTTTACCAAGTTTCCCATTTTTCCCATGGACACGGGCTTGCATTATTTCTTCATGGCTGCGCAGATCATTATCCCGGTGCTGCCTTATTAATTCTTCCTCGTCCGCATCGTACACCGGGTTTGCGATTCGCTCATACCATTCTTCTTCGTTACTTCCTACTCTTCCAAGTGGCCGCTTTTCACCACTCAGGATTACATCATCGTGCCAGTAACGGGTCCAGCCAAAATAGTTGAAGAGCTGGTTTTCTTTATCCCTCGTTAAATCCGTTCCTTCTGGGACGGGCGGACTGTTTTTAATCGTATTTTTGTCATATTCTACTTCCATTGCTTCCTTCTCTGTATTTACACCGATAAAAATGTCCGGTGGAAGCAGGACTTTCCGTTCAGGCAGCCATTTTCTTGTATCTACAATAACGTAGCGGATCTTCCAATCGTTGTCATCAATATATATGTCTTTAATTTTTCCCATTTCTCCATCTGTTGCGTCGATGTTATAAGTCAGCAATGAAGATGTCAAATGATACATACATTTCGCCTCCATTCGGGTTTTTCTTCTAATTGTTTCTTACCCGATAAGGCTATGGTTAAACTAGTTGACTTGATCGTAATAATAGTCGATTGGAACGAATAGACCCACTCTGCCGTGGTTATCGTGATTCAATGTAGCAAAGATGACGCCAATCACCTCTCCATTTTCCGCAATAATTGGACTTCCGCTATTCCCCCAATAAACCGGGGCCTCGATCATTAGAACCGGTTGCTCCCAACTTGATAGCTGCGTAAACCCGATAATCGTTCCTTCATTGGCAATCCCATTAAAGCGGAGCGGGTTTCCAATGAAATTAATTTTTTCATTTTCTGAAAAAGTTGTCGCTTCAGCAAGAGTTAGGTGAGGAAGTTCCTCTCCGTCCACTTCCACAACCGCCAAGTCGACATCAGGATAACTTGCAACAACTTCCCCCCAATGAAGCCCATGCTCAGGGAATGCTACTGTAACGGACGTCTCCCCTTCAATGACATGATGGTTCGTGATAATTGTTCCGTTATCATTAATGGAAAAACCAGTACCCTTCCCGTCTGTCGTTTCAATTACAACGACTGCCTTCTTATATTCCTGAATATCCGCTTGCTGAGATAATTTCATCGATGTCTGTAAGAAATCAATTGCCGGAATGGAAAATGTCTGAGGAAGTAACGCAATCACATTAAACAGCATTGCTAAAGCGATTACCCAGAAGACCCACTTTGGAAAAATACTTTTTGCCGGGGCTTCTCTCCGCTCCTTTGCACGCTGCAGTGCCTTTTGCCGCTCTTCTTCCACAAGTTCTAATAATTCTTCTTCATCTATTTCTTCATAAAGATCCGTATCAATAATATCAATTTCTTTTTCTTCCTGATCCTTCTTTTCCATCATGCACCCCGCCTATGACACACTCGCTCGTGTTCTGCCTTGCTGCATTTGATACATTTGATAGTATAAACCTTTCTCTTCAATAAGTTTATCATGGTTCCCCTGCTCTTTAACAGCACCATGGTCAAGGACGAAGATCATATCTGCCTCTTGAATCGTTGATAAACGGTGGGCGATGACAAGCGTTGTCCGGTCCTTTTGCAGAACTTCCAGTGCACGCTGAATAATGCTTTCTGTTTCTGTATCCATATTTGCAGTTGCCTCATCTAATATTAAAATCGCTGGATCAAATGCGAGGGCGCGGGCGAAGGAAATAAGCTGTCTTTCACCTAAAGAAAAAGTACTGCCATCTTCCGTTACGATTTCATCATATTTTGCTGGCAGTCTTTCAATAAAACTTGCAGCTCCAACCGCTTCCAGTGCTTGGATTGCCTTCTCTCGTGAAATACGGGGATCATTCATTGTCACATTCGTCAGGATTGTTCCCGTAAATAAAAAGGGATCCTGAAGCACAATTCCCATATGACTTCTTACTTGCTGTCTCGACCATTCCATTATCGAATAACCATCAATTGTTATTTCACCTTGGTTCGTATCATAGAAACGGAACAGCAAGTTCATAATCGTACTTTTCCCCGAGCCTGTATGACCGACGAAGGCCGCTGTCTCGCCAGGCTTTACTTCAAAAGAGATATCTTTTAACACATCATCGACACCGTTATATGAAAAGGTTACCTTATCGAAAACGACATTCCCCCGGTACCGTTGGATACTTTTTGTATTAAGGTTTTCCCCCTCATGGTCCATCAGTTCAAATACTCGGTGACCTGCTACCCGCGCTTGCTCTATTAATGGGAGCTGATTCACAATATCTGTCACCGGCTCAAAAAGCCTAGTTATATAATCAACGAAAGCATACAGCATTCCAATCGATAAGACACTCGTTGCAGTGAGAGAACCGGAACCGAAATACCAGATAAACCCGACAAAGGTGAGATTTCGGAAAACCGTCACAAGGTTATAGGAGGTGAGTGCACTTAATCGGACTAATTTCTTCTGGTACGTATAATGTTTTTCATTTAATTGTTCAAATTCTTCCTGTGTTTGTTTCTCCTGATTAAATGCTTGGATAATCGTCATTCCTTGAATCGCTTCATTAATCTTTCCATTAATATCGCTGATTGTCTTGCGAATGACTTTATTATATTTCGTGCCAAAGTATTGATACCCTTTCATCCATAAATAAATGAGGGGAATAACGAGAAGACACATCGCTGCGAGCTTCGCATCAAGAATGAATAAGGCAATAAAAATCCCTGCCATATAGACGAGACTGGAAACAACGATGGATAATACCCGTTCATATAAATCACGGATTGCCTCAGTATCATTTGTTATTCGTGCAACAATCGTTCCTGCTGGTCGGTCGACAAAGTAATTGATCGGAATCCGTTGTATATGACTAAATAAGTCCATGCGCATTTTTTTAATAATTTGATTGGAAGCTTGTTGCAACAAGTAAGTTTCAAAGAATTGAAAGACACCTGCTAAAAGTAACAGCACCATATAAAGAGCGAGTAAGAGAATGATTGGACGTTGCTCCGGATAAAAGAAGGCGTATGATTCACTCAAGTTCAGTCGCGTTGCCTCATATTCTGCTGTTTCCTCACCGAGTTCAATTGCAATTACTTCATCATCTGAAATATCTCTTGTTCCCTGTAGCGGTACTTCGTTTTCAATAAAATAATAGGAAATACCGATTTGCATTACCGTAAGTGGTTCCCCAATAATCTCATCGTCCGTGTCCAAGCGGTCGACCCGTTTATATAACTTATCATTATACTTGATTGTATAGCGGTCATTCAGCTCAGTTACCTCCTGCCAGTATCCTTCCACCCCTAGAATATGATCGTCGATTACAGTTTTTGCAATCAACGGACCGGCAAGTTCTAACGTTACAGCAATCGCGAGACAGATTAAGCCAATCAAGATACCTTTTTTATAATGCAATGCATAGCGGAAAAGACGCCTTTCTGTTGAAGGCTTTTTCATCGTCCTCACACCTCCGTTCCTTCCAGTTGTTGCTGTTCGTACTGGTGCTTATACCAACCATTATTTTTCATCAATTCTTCATGATTCCCCTCTTCAACAATTCGGCCTTGTTCTAGAACGATAATATGATCAGCATGTGTAACAGCCGACAGACGGTGTGCAGCAATGAACGTCGTTTTATTTTTTCTTTCGTTCCGTAAATTTTTAATAATCATCGCTTCCGTCTTGCCGTCAACTGCAGATAAGGAATCGTCAAGAATTAATATTTCCGGTTCTTTGATAAAGGCTCTAGCAAGTGCAAGCCGTTGCTTCTGGCCACCAGAAAGCGTAATTCCACTTTCACCAACTTCTGTGTCAAGTCCATTCGGAAGCTGCTTCAAATCATTCAAGAAATAGGCAAGATCTAAAGCCCGGTAAATTTCCTCGTCGGTTGCTGCTAATTTACCAAACTGAATATTTTCCCGGATTGTTTTTGAAAACATCATTTGATCTTGTGGAACATAACCAATCCAACTGCGAAGACTGGCTAAGTTCAATTTATCAATCTGGATCCCAGATAAAGTAATTTTACCTTTCATACCAGGGTACTGGCGGAGCATGAGTTTGAAAAAGGTTGTCTTCCCTGCACCAGTCTTACCAACTACACCAATTGTTGCACCTTTAGGTACGTGTAAATTAATATCTTGCAGTTGATTATAATTCGTATCCGGATAAGAAAAGCTGACCTGTTCAAAATCAAGCTGAGAAATACTACTTAGTTCCTGAGCTGCTTCCGGGTTCGTTACATCCGCTTTATAATTCAATGTAGCATCTACTCGGTCGAGGGAAGCATTTCCTCGCTGCAAAATATTAATCAGCTCGCCTACCGCAAACATTGGCCAAATAAGCATTCCAAGATATACGTTAAAAGTCACTAGATCGCCAAATGTCAACTGATTTTCAAAAACAAGAAATGCACCATAACCTAACCCGATCGTATAAGATAGACCGACTAAAATTTTCATCGTTGGTTCGAATAATGCGTCGATTTTTGTCACTGCCATATTTTTGAGATAGACATCTTCTGTCATTCTGCCGAACCGTTGCAGCTCTTGTTCCTCTTGAACAAATGCCCGGATGACCCGTACTCCACGAACCGATTCAAGCACGTCATTATTCATCTCGCCAAAAGCTGCTTGGGCTTTCATAAACCGCGCATGAATTGCTGCACCATATTTATTCATGATAAATGCCATTACTGGTAATGGTAGTAATGCTGCCAATGTCAGCTTCCAACTGATTGTAAATCCCATCATTGCAATAATCATCAACATGAAAATACTCGAATCAACTAACGTCAACACACCGAATCCTGCCGTTTGACTTATCGCTTTCAGATCATTTGTCGCCCGGGCCATCAAGTCACCTGTCCGATACTTTCCAAAGAAAGTCGGCGTCATTTTTAAAAAGTGTATCATCAATTTCGTCCGCATCCACTTTTCGAGAATCACTGCCCCACCAAACAATGTGTAGTCCCATAAGAAAGAAATCGTATAATGGGCAGTTAATAAAACGATAATGATAAGGATAATCGACTGGAGCAACTCCATTGTCAATGTATTGAATTGAATCTGATCAATGGTAAATCCAATTACTTTCGGCGGGATTAATCCGATTGCACTTGCGGTACATAAAGCAATAATTGCAAAACTATATCGCTTCCAATAATGTTTAAAGAACCAACTCAGTTTTTTAAAGACACCAAACATCCCTTCACCTTCTCCAATTTTAATAAATCTCCTAATTACTTTCATTCAGCGTAAGCGTCTTTGCTTATTCCTTTAGTTTAGAACTCTAATCGCCGTTCAGTTGCCCGGTGGACGGATGCTTTCCGCGCGCACAGCCGAAGCCTCGACGCACAGGACGTGCTAATGCAGACGTTGCCACAGGACGTGGCGTACTTAGTCTGCCTCGGGCTATCGCCCTGCGGGGTCTCCGGACTCGTGCTATTCCCGCAGGAGTCACCGTCCACCGGGCAACTGAACTGGTAGACAGGGTTATTATTAATGGAAACTAACCCACCACCATGATTAGCGATCTAATTCCTAAAATGAAAAATAATGTGCCAAATCAGGCCCTTCCTCGGAGCAGTCCAGACACCTCGAGACTCCTGCGGGAGGATAGGCCTGGCGAGACCCCACAGCGCGATAGCGCCAGGAGGCTTGCCGGCCGCCCGCGGAAAGCGAGAGGTGTCTGGACTGCGGACCTCCAGAAGGAAGCAGCACATACTTACGCTGAATGAAAGTAAACATAATAAAAAAACACACGGATGGTTGGTGATTCGTGTGTATCGGGGTAACGGAAGTGGAAGAATATTTCTGATTCCGTAATAAGTATAGTATCTTAATTTTTAATAGTCAATCTATTTTTATTCTGTTATGATAACACTCTAATGCGGCATAGTTTTAGGCACAAAAAAAAGAATATCTCAAACTCCTTGAGTTATTCCAAAATATACTTATATCGGATGTTGGTAATTTATTCTCTATTTACTACGCGTTGCTGTCGTTCTTTCCCAAAGTTGATCATTCGTTCCACTTTTTCAAAACTCACTTCTGTGGCTACAGATATATCCTTTATGGAGACAAAAGGGTTTTTCTTGATGAAATTCCAAACTTGTTCGCTTTCCTTAAGGCATGTCTGGCACAACATAAAAGGACTGTTATCCATAGATTCCTGGCATAATCGGCAATTTCGAACAATTTCTCTCATCATCTTTCACCCCTTATTTAGTTTTCTAGTTCACCATACCCCATTATTTTAAATAATACAAGCATTATTTTAGAATTTTGCAAAAAATGATACTTCTGTATTACTTAGATCCCATACTAACTACTCATGAATTTTATGTCTTTTATTTATTTTGTCGAATTTCGGGTGTATATTAAAATGGACAACTGGATAATAAAACTACCATCCCAGTTGCCCATTTTTTATCTTTTCTCTACTTCCTTAATAATTTCAATCACACGGTCGCGGGTCGTTCCCGGTTCAAATTGCTTCATCTTATCATGAATGACGGGTGCTGTTTTTACAAGTTGAAGTAATTCCTCCGTCAATTTATCTGGGGTTAGTTCTTCTTCTTGAAGTACGCGGGCAAATCCTTTTTCTTTAAACGATCTTGCATTGACAATTTGGTCTCCTCGGCTTGCTTCAAGCGATAATGGGACAAGTAACATCGGAATACGGAGTGCTAAGAATTCATATATTGCATTGGATCCTGCACGCGAAAGAACAAAGTTAGTCGCTGCAAAGATATCACGTAATTCTCCATGGACATATTCAAATTGTGCATAGCCCAAGGCATCAATTGTTGAATCGACTTTCCCCCGACCGCAAATATGAATAATTTCAAATTGCTGCAACAATTCCTGTAAATTAATTCGCACTGCTTCATTAATAATTTCCGAACCGCCGCTTCCTCCCATGATAAGCAAGACTGGTTTTTCTCCTTTTAATCCAGTGAACTTCAGGCCTTTTTGTCTATTACCAGTAAAGAGTTCTTCTCTAATGACCGCACCAACATATTCCCGTTTTTGTTCCGGAAGAAATTCAAGTGTTTCTTCAAAAGTAGAAAGTACCTTCTTCGCAAATGGTATCGATAATTTGTTGGCAAGACCTGGTGTGTAATCCGACTCATGAATAACAGCTGGAACACCGCGCAGTTTAGCGGCAATTACGACAGGAACAGAGACAAAACCACCTTTCGAAAAAATGACGGACGGTTTTCGTTTGCCGATAATCCCGTAAGCTTGCATTGTTCCTTTTAATACTTTAAACGGATCTTTGAAGTTTTCTATCGACATATAGCGTCTTAACTTCCCCGTTGAGATTGGATGGTACGTTACACCTTCCAATGGTTCAATTAAATCCCGTTCGATTCCTTCATAAGAACCGATATAATCAATCTCCCAACCAGCCTGTTGATATACTGGGATAAGGGCTAAATTCACAATCACATGACCGGCAGTTCCCCCACCGGTGAAAAGAATGCGTTTATCATTCTCCATCTAACGCTCTCCCTCTCTTTATTAGAAAACTTGGTTATCACCAAGTCTTTCGGTGACAACCTTAGTTGCACTTATGCAGTAAAAAGATTTATACTTATCTTTCCGCCATAATGCCATATCCTTCAATTAGTTTATATGAAATAGCAGTAAAAAGGAAGGATAAAGTGAAACTTCATTCAGCGGGGAATTCCTTACCTCCCCACTGAATGTTAATTGAACAGAATCAGGGATTTACGGACTGTATATCCCCCACCTTCACATCTTGGGCTTCTCTCTTGTCTAGAAGTAGGGGTATTACAGACCGTTAATACGTGATAAAGTGAAACTTCATTCAGCGGGGAATTCCTTCCCTCCCCACTGAATGTTAATTGAACAGAATCAGGGATTTACGGACTGTATATCCCCCACCTTCACATCTTGAGCTTCTCTCTTGTCTAGAAGTAGGGGTATTACAGAGCGTTAATACGTGATAAAGTGAAACTTCATTCGGCGGGGTATCCTTCCCTCCCCACTGAATGTTAGTGGAACAGAATCAGGTATTTACGGACTGTTTACCCCCTTCACATATTGGGTTTCCCTCATGTTTAGAGATGGGGTATTACAGACCGTTAATACGTGATAAAGTGAAACTTCATTCAGCGGGGTATCCTTCCCTCCCCACTGAATGTTAGTTGAACAGAATCAGGTATTTACG
>NZ_BMOS01000037.1:12133-27239 GCF_014647195.1 Oceanobacillus indicireducens
GTTTCCCTCATGTTTAGAGATGGGGTATTACAGACCGTTAATACGTGATAAAAACAAAAGCGAATCTATCAGGGAGAGTCCCTAATAGATTCGCTTTTAAAAATTTCAATTAACCTATTAACCTTCAAGCAATAAATCGTATGGATCTTCTAGCATTTGTTTAATACGGACAAGGAACTGTACTGCATCTTTACCATCCACAATACGGTGATCATAAGAAAGTGCCAAATACATCATCGGGCGGACTTCAATCGTATCATCAGGCATAACAACTGCGCGTTTTACAATGTTATGCATACCAAGAATCCCTACTTGCGGTGCGTTCAGAATCGGAGTCGATAACATCGATCCAAAGATACCACCGTTTGTAATGGAGAATGTTCCTCCTTGCAGGTCGGATAAGGATAGTTTGTTTTCCCTTGCCTTTATACCAAGGTTCATGATCTCTCGCTCTACTCCCGCGAAGTCCAAACGATCTGCGTCACGGACAACTGGAACGACGAGCCCTTCTTCTGTTGATACTGCAATCCCGATATCATAGAATTTCTTAATAACTAATTCATTATCTTGAA
Source organism: Oceanobacillus indicireducens (assembly GCF_014647195.1). Lineage (GTDB taxonomy): Bacteria > Bacillota > Bacilli > Bacillales > Amphibacillaceae > Oceanobacillus > Oceanobacillus indicireducens. The sequence goes on from NZ_BMOS01000037.1 coordinate 12,706, forward strand.
TTTCTGCATTGAGCAATGGGAATTCTTTAAGTGCACCGACAACAGCCTTCGTGAAGAAGGACATGAAGCCAAGTTTTACTCCATTCTTCTTAAGGAATTTATCCTTCCGTTCCGCACGTAATTTCATAATTGCCGACATGTCGATTTCATTAAATGTTGTAAGCATCGCCGCTTCCTGCTGAACATTTACAAGGTTTCTTGCAATCGTTTGACGACGGCGGGTCATCTTCACGCGCTCAACTGGCTTCGTAAACTCCATCTTCTCTTGTTTTGGTGCTGCTTCTGCTTGTTTTTGCGCTTTTTCTGCCGCTGCAATTTGTTGTTGTGCTGCCCGCTCCACATCTTCTGGGCGAACACGTCCTAGCGGATCAACTGGAGAAATTGAACTTAAGTCAATATTTAATTCACGCGCACGTTTTCTTGCTGCTGGTGTTGCAATTACGCCGTTTGTACCTGCTTCTTCTGACTCCACCACTTCTGGTGCTGCATCAGTTTCTTCTTTGGCAGCGGGCGCTTCTTCTTTCACAGGAGCTTTTTCCTGTTTCGGCTCTGATGTGCTTGTTGCACCTGCTTCTGCATTTTCATCAAGCTTGCCAACAACGTCCCCTACCGTTACATCTTCGCCTTCTGGTGTTAGTATTTCTGTAATAACTCCGGTAAACTCCGAATTAACCTCAACGTTTACTTTATCTGTTTCAAGTTCAATGAGCGGGTCGCCCTTTTCTACCTTTTCCCCCTCTTTAACTAGCCATTCTGCGATTGTACCATCTGTGATTGATTCAGCTAATTCTGGTATCTTGATATCTTGCACCAGTAACTCCTCCTTAGTTTTGTGTTAATGCCTGGTTAATAATCTTGCTTTGTGCTGCCTTGTGGAAGCTAGGAACTCCTCCTGCTGGTGCAGCTCTTCTAGGTCGGCTAATTACACGTAATGTTTGATCATCTTTCAACAGATCCCGTAAATAATCGTCTACGAAATCCCATGCCCCCATGTTTCTTGGTTCCTCTTGTACCCATACAATTTCTTTCACGTTTGGTAATCTATCTAATTCGGCTTTCAGGTCTTTCTGTGGGAATGGATAAAGCTGTTCGACTCGTAAGATTTGGAGCCAATCATAATTCTCTTTCGACTCGGACATCTCTTCTTCAATATCGACCATTACTTTACCGCTTCCGATTAGAAGACGTGTAGCTTTTTCACGATTCGGCTCAAAATTCGGTTGCTGGCGCAGCGGCATGAATTTACCTTCTGAGAACTCTTTCGCCTCTGCTCCCATTCTAGGATTTCGAATCATACTACTCTTCGGTGTCATCATCACTAATGGCCTAGCTTCATTACGGCCTCTTAGCGCAGCTTGTCTGCGTAAAATATGGAATAGCTGTGCGGATGATGTGACATTTGCAATAATCCAGTTATTCTCTGCAGCAGATTGAAGGAAGCGCTCCAGCCTTGCACTTGAGTGCTCCGGTCCCTGTCCTTCATAACCATGCGGAAGAAGCATGACCATATTGGACTTTTCTCCCCATTTCGCTCTTGCGGAAGAAATGAACTGATCAAAAATGACTTGCCCAACGTTCGCGAAATCTCCAAACTGAGCTTCCCAGATAACTAGTGTATCAGGTGAATAGACACTATAACCATATTCGAATCCGAGAACTGCAGCCTCTGAAAGTGGACTGTTACGCACATCAAACGAAGCCTTCGCATCCTTTAAGCCATGGATTGGGCTATATTTTTCGTTTGTATTAACATCATGCAGGACAATATGACGATGCGCAAAGGTTCCTCGTTCCGTATCCTGTCCGGTAATACGAATCGGAATACCATCATGGACAATGGAAGCAAATGCCAGCGCTTCTCCTGCACCCCAGTCGAGTACATTCCCATCTTCAAGCATTTTTGCACGACGGCTTAAAACTCGTTCCGTTTTTCTAAAGCCAGTGAAGCCTTCTGGACGTTCCAGCAATTGTGTGTTTAGTTCCTTCAATACGTCCTCGTCCACTTTTGTCTCATGGCCATCCAGCCCATTCAACAGATATTCTGGCATCGTTGGTGGTTCTGGTGTACCGATTTCCGTTTCACTCATGTTGCTGTATATTCCGTATAACTCATTATAGATTTCTTTCTGTAATTTCTCATATTCACCTTGCTCAATCGTTCCTCTTTCCTCTAAACGTTCAGCAAAGATTTTTGCCACTGGCGGATGATTATCAATTTCTTTATATAGTTTCGGTTGAGTTGTCCGCGGTTCGTCCATTTCGTTATGACCGTGACGACGGTAACCAACGAGATCAATAAGAAAGTCTTTCTTAAACTTCTGACGATATTTCCAAGCAATTTTAACCGCAGAAATACAAGATATCGGATCATCCGCATTCACACGGATAACCGGCACTTCAAATCCTTTCGCCAAGTCACTTGCATAACGTGTCGAGCGTCCATCTTCCCTGTCTGTTGTATAACCGACGAGGTTGTTCGCAATAATATGCAAGCTTCCTCCCGTAGTATATCCCGGCAGGTTGGATAAGTTGAGCGTCTCTGCAACGACACCTTCTCCAATGAAAGCTGCGTCGCCGTGAATAAGTACTGCGACCGCTTTATTCGAATCCCTTTCCGGGTATCCTTTTTCCGAACGATCATCTTGTGCGGCACGTGCAAATCCTTCAACCACCGGATTAACAAACTCCAAATGGGATGGATTATGCGCTAATGTAATTTTCGTTTTTACTTCTTTATCGCTCGGATATGCTTTCGTTGCTCCGTAGTGATATTTCACATCATCCGTCCAGCCATAGCTAATGGATTGAGAGCCTTCTGAAGGCATTAATTCCTTATCGGATGAGTAATTGAATTCCGAGAAAATCTTATCATATGGCTTTCCAAGTACTTTCGCCAGGACAGCAAGTCTACCGCGGTGAGCCATTCCCATCATGATATTTTCAATGCTTTCCTGTGTCGCATGATTCACGATTTCATCAATCATCGGCACCATCACTTCAAGACCTTCAATGGAGAAACGCTTTTGTCCGACAAACGTTCTGGAAAGGAAATTTTCAAACCCTTCCACATCAACGAGACGTTTCAATAAACGTTTTCTTTCATCGTCTGTCGGTTCAACTCTTGCATTTCCTGATTCTATTAAATTGATAAACCATTCTCTCTCTTCTTGATTGTTAACATGTTCGAATTCAAATGTAATCGTTCCTGTATAATATTTCTTTAAACGTTCAATAACTTCCAAACCATTATCCACACCAGCTGGTGCTTTATCCCATAACCATTTAGCCGGGATCGCTTTTAAATCTTCATCTGTTAGATCATACGTGCTCGAATCTAAAAATTTATCACCTTCACCTTTATAGCCGCCGACAGGATAAATATCAGCTTCAGTATGCCCATAACGACGAATAGCCTCAACATATTTCAAAGCTGAGGTGATTTTTTTCATATCTACGTCATTTACTGCTTCGGTTCCTGCTTGTGCCGCAGTACCGCTATCCCCGTTATACAGCCATGAAGGTGCTCCATATGTATTGAAAATTTCTTGAAGTGAAGCTTCTACTGCTTCACTGTTTTCCTTATACAATTCGTATTGTTCTTCGATATACCCCCTGTTTGGTCCGTAAATCTGTCGCCAAAATTGTTGTGCAGATTCCCCATTTTGTATCACTTTTGATACCCCCATTGAAGTAATATTGCCCGTCCTTGTAAACGGTTAATATTTTTGTAAGGACGGTTATTCATCCCACCTATAAATATACATGAAAATAATGCGACTTACAACGATTCAACCTTAAAAAAACAGAAGAGAATCAATGATAACCCTTACATTCCACTAATAACTTAAAAGCAGATGATATCTGACAATTTAGGTTGGTAGTTCACAATTCAAGTTGAATCCGTTATAATAAAATCATATAATAATTATTGTGTCAGGGTCATATAGCTGAAGGAGGACTTTTCAATGAAATTAGCATTAATTATGGGAGTTATCATTACATTCCTCGTTTCCTGTTTCACATCTGGTTATGAAGCAAAACCAGGAGTACCTAGAAATAATCAGTAACTAAAAAAACCGTCATCGATTTTTAGATGGCGGTTTTTACATATTTAGACTAATCCTCGGAATTGCTGTTGTCTTAGCGCTTCATAAATAATGATTGCCGCCGTATTCGACAAATTAAGTGAACGCACTTTATCATTCATATGGATCCGAAGACAACGGTCTTCTTTGCCTGCGATTAACGCTTTTGGTATACCGGTCGATTCCCTACCGAACACAAAGAAAATATCCTTTGTTGTATTGCTGAAATCGTAATCCGTATAATGTTTCGTACCAAAGTTCTCAATATAATAAAATTCACCCTCTGGATATTTTTCAAATAGCTCTTCAATCGATTGATGTTCAGCAACATCCAGGTGCTTCCAATAATCAAGCCCAGCCCGGCGCAACATTTTATCATCTGTCGAAAATCCAAGCGGATGCACAAGATGCAACTTCGTATCGGTTGCGAGACACGTTCTCCCTATATTACCTGTATTTGCAGGAATCTCTGGTTGGTATAATACGACATGTAAACTCACTTTTCTATCTCCTTAATTTCTAAAACTTGTTCAACTTTTTCATCACGTATTAACGGTCTGTAATATCCCCACCCCTAAACAAGAGGGAAGCCCAAAATGTGAAGGTGGGGGCTATACAGTCCGTAAATTCCTGATTCGGTTCAACTAACATTCAGTGGGGAAGGTAAGAAATCCCCACTGAATGAGTTTCACTTTATTATAGCACGCTACTCCCCAATCCGGAAAAATTTATATTGAATATTCGGTGTCCAAGCAGCCGAATCCTCATAAGTCCAGTAGCGATTTCTGCTGTTATTCGTATGGGCATTCACAAGCGGCATGCCATTTGCATCCTTATTTACAACAATCGTATTATGATCCCAGCGCCCGTCGCCCTCAAAATCATAACAGATCACATCCCCTAGCAGCAGCTCCTCTGGGCTTTGTAACTCCTTACCCTTAAGTCCCGATGTCGAGCCACTTAAATACCAGCGCAGCGAATGAGCAACCGCCCAACTGAAGCTCCAACTATTGCCTGTATACCACCAACCACGTTCTCGCACTGGGGCACCGCGCATCGGGGCCCCTCCGGCAAGCAAGCACTGAGAAATATAGTTCGTGCAGTCATCTTCAAATACACGGAAATCTGGATTATGGCTATTCCACCAACGTTCAGCATAGCGGACCGCTTCTCTTCTGTCATAGACAAAATCCTGTCTCACGCCACCTGAATCTTCCAACAATAAATTCGGATTTTCTCTCGCTGGCTGCTCCCTTGGAATTTCCTCATGTTTTATTATTTTTCCATTTTTTAGTTCCACACGATAAGAGATAAGCTGTTCTTCCAAATGATAATGCTCTTTTTGTTTTATTAAAAAACTAATATGGAGCAAATATTCCTGCAAGGTTTTATCATCGAATCGAAATTTACGAAACAGTTCACCTCTCCCACTAACTTTAACGATACTCGCCTTTTCCCTTTCCCATAAAGCAAGTTTTCGCTGCCACCATTCTGGCTGTTCTGTTTCATTCGAAAAGACTCCAAGCCAATATTCCTTAAGTGAATACATAAAATCGCCTCCATTAAAGTATATGGGGGCATGCTCGTACCTATTTCTATCGCTGTTTATCATGGATTAACGGTCTGTAAATCCCTGATTATGTTCAACTAACATTCAGTGGGGAAGGAAACCCTCCCACTAAATGAAGTTTCACTTTATGCTCGCAATTCGAATTCTAGACCTTTTTCCATTTCATAAAGTACTTGTTCATCTTTTTCCGTCTGCATTGCCTCTCTGATCGCTTCGTGGGCTTCACGTGTTGCAATTTTACCGAGAGACCATGCAGCTGTTCCACGAATCACTGGTCGTGGGTCCTCTTTCATTACGATCGTTATTTCTTCAACCGCCGTTTTATCTTTATAATGGGCAAGGGCAAGCAGTGCATTCCGCTGGAGTGGTTTCTTGCCACGCCAGGCTCCAGATAAATGACCAAACTTTTCCTTGAATTCTCTGTTGGAGATTCGTAGCATTGGTTTTAGTTTCGGCTTCGCGATTTCCGGGTCCGGTTCTAATTCCGGATGGATATGGAAATCGACTCCTTTATTCCAAGGACAGACTTGCTGACAAGTATCACAACCGTAAATCCGGTTCCCGATTTTATCCCGGAAAGGTTCTGGTAAAAAATCTTTCGTTTGGGTAAGGAACGCAATACAGCGCTGAGCGTTCAGCTGTCCACCCTGAATGAGCGCCCCTGTCGGGCAAGCATCCATACAGATTGTACAATCTCCGCAGCTATCTGTAACCGGCTCATCCGGTATGAATGGCAGGTTTGTGATTACTTCACCAAGGTAAACGAAGGAACCAAACTCTTTCGTAATAATAGATGTGTTCTTTCCACTGAAACCAATCCCTGCTCGTTCTGCGACTGCTCTGTCGGAAAGTTCCCCAGTATCGACCATCACCTTCGTATTTGCCTCTGGAACTTTCTCTTGAATAAATTCAACAAGCTTTTCCAACCGGTCGCGAAGTACAACATGGTAGTCTACCCCCCAAGATGCTCGTGCAAAGATTCCTCGTCTTTCTTCTCTTGTACCGCGGATTTGATTTTTAATTCGGCTCGGGTAAGCAATTGCGATGGAGATGATCGACTGGGCTTCTGGAAGCAGGAGTGTGGGTTCAGTCCGTTCTTCTATCGAGCCTTTTTCAAATCCGGATTGGTAATTTAGCTCTTGCTGCCGGCGTAACCTTTCTCGGAGTTCACTGAACACATCGGCAGAAGCAAATCCAATCTTATCAATCCCAATTTCCTTGCTATATTCAATAATTTCCTGTTTCAATTCATCTATCCTCACAACGACCACCTCCTTCATCTCATAATAGTTCCCTTAATTTTATCACGTATTAACGGTCTGTAATACCCCCACTGAATGTGTTTCACTTTATCATTGAAAGAATGCTCATTTCAACACATTGAATAGATGATGCATATTGAAAAAATCCTTCTTGCAATCCACAGCACCCATTAAATATTACAACATAAAAAAACGCAGCGCCTCGAAACCATTGCATTTACGAGACGCTGCGTTAATCACATATGTATGGAGCGGGTGAAGGGAATCGAACCCTCATCATCAGCTTGGAAGGCTGAGGTTTTACCACTAAACTACACCCGCAGACAAGATTCGTTTTTTAACGACAAATATTATTATAACAACAATGTAAAAATAAATCAAGATAAATTTTATTTTAAGTTAACCTTTTCATCTAATTGGCATAAAATAATTATAGAAATTCGATTATACTATTTCATTTTATTTAGATGGAACCATTTACATTTAAAAGTAAAACCGATAGACTAGGAATAAATTTGTAATACAGAAGGGTGAGTTTTCCGATGACTGTCTATCCAATCGTATTTGCACAAGGTTCTTTTATGCATAAAGATAAATTAAATTATCCCTTTGAAGAAAGAGGTTTGCAATTTGGGGATGGAGTATATGAAGTAATTCGAATTTATCAAGGGAAATATTATCTCCTTAATGAACATATCGATCGGCTTTATCGTTCCCTCTCTGAAATTAAATTAAGTTTTCCATATGATAGGAAAGACTTTATTCACACACTTGAAGAACTTCTTAAAAAGAATGAAATGAAAACAGATGGGAAAGTTTATTTACAGGTTACGCGCGGATCAGCTCCAAGAGATCATGTTTTTCCAGACAATATTACACCGAATGTCTATGCGTATCTCGAACCAGCGAAACGAAATGTGGAATTGATGAAACATGGTGTTCCCGTTATTACAATGCCGGATATCCGCTGGAGTCATTGCCATATTAAAAGCTTGAATCTGTTACCAAACTTAATGGCGAAACAGGAAGCGAAAGAACAAGGTTGTTTTGAAGCAATTCTTCATAAGGACGGTACCGTAACGGAATGTAGTGCTTCAAACGTATATTTTGTAAAAAATGGTAAAATCTATACCCACCCAGCAACGAACGCGATCCTTCATGGATGTGTCCGTTTAGCAGTGGAGCGCTTTGCTGATGAGTTGGGAATTCCTTTTATTGAAGAAGCTTACCTTGTAGGCGATATTAAAGATGCCGATGAAGTTTTCCTATCAAGTAGTACAAACGAAATCACACCGATTATTAATGTGGATGGTCATACGATCCATGATGGTTCCTCGGGGCCAATTACGAAGCAGATTCAACATGCGTATGCTGTCGATGCCGGTATTGAACCAGTGAGCAGGCCGATGCAAGAGCAATAAAAACATCAGAATGAAGATCTACAGCTTTTCCTATTTGGGAAAGCTGTATTTTTATTAGGATCCACTCATCTTTTCAATTAATTCGAAATCCGAAATAGTTTACGATAAATCTTACATTTTTAAGAGAAAAATAATTCGCTAAAATATTTTTGAATGGTTAAAAAGAAACCCCAACCAAGAATTCCAAATAAAATAGCCACTGATAGATGAACAGAATGTTTAAGTGACATAAAGATTATTAACAGCATTGCAATTGTTGCTGGAAGACCTGCCAGCACTCCACCTGTAAATTCACTAATTGTTTTTGTAGACTCTCCTTGAACAGATAGCCAAATGATACTTAGAATACTGATTAAAGGTAAAGCTGATATTAACCCTCCGTATACAGGAAATCTTCTTGCTAATTCAGTAACAATCCCAATAATAGCTGCTGAGCTTGCAATTTTTATAAGCAAATACATTTATTTTGATACCTCACTCAATAATTGAAAGGCTTGAACAACTTGTAATTTTTCTTCTTCTGATAATTTGTCCAGTGCTGCTTGCAACTTTTCTTCATCTAACTCCGTATTTTTCTTTACTATCTTTAGACCGAGTTCGGTTAGATGCAAATAAACCTTACGTTGATCTTCTTCATATCTTTCTTTTTTGATCCATCCACTATTTACCAGCTTTTTTACATGTTCTGATGCTGTGTTGTGGGATATAGATAAATGCTCCGCAATATCGCGTATCATGACAAACTGTTTTTTATGTACCATTTGTAAAATACGTACACTTTGGTGTGAAATGGCTTCTTCGTGTAATGGATGAAGTTCAAAGTAAATATCGGAAAAATATTTATTTAATTCATCAATCATATGATAACCTCCTATATCGTTAATAACGATTATATCGTATTTTACGATACAAATGCAATAGTAGCTTACCAATCTACAATATAATTAAGATAGATTGAAGGAATAGTGATATAATGATCGATAAGTGCATAAGGCTTTTCGTGGGTGGTTGCTCGCCTCTTTATCCTTCAAGGAAGGAGGCGAGCACTATGACCGTATTTCAAAGTCTAATTCTTTGCATATCATTTGATTAAAAATAGAATATATATCTTTAATTTAAATCCACCCTTTTTCTTCTGCGATGGAAATAGCAGTTATTCGATTATTCGCTCCCAGCTTACTAATGATTTCTGACATATAATTACGCACTGTTCCTGATGATAGATAGAGCTCTCTTGAAACTTCCTTCATTGTTTTTCCTTTTGCTACCAAACGCAATACTTCCTGTTCCCTTTTTGTCAACGGATTTTCATCTTGCAAACTGCCAAAAATTAACTCTGGAGCAAATTCATTTTTTCCTTTCATGATCATACGAATAGAATCAGCAAGGTCATCACTGGATCCATCTTTTAACAAGTATCCGTTCACACCTAATTTTACGGCGCGTTCAAAGTAACCAGGTCTCGCAAAGGTCGTTAATATAATGATCTTACAAGGAGAGTTCCGTCGTTTGATTTCTTCTGCTACATCCAGACCACTTAATAACGGCATTTCAATATCTAAAAGACAAACATCTGGCTCCAATGCAAGAATTTTATCTAAGGCTTCTTTTCCATTTTCTGCATTACCAATGACTTCCAGATCATCTTCTAAATTCAGAAGCGAACGAAGTGCTCCCCGCAACATCCGCTGATCTTCTGCTATAACGATTTTAATCATTACGAAGCCCCTGTCCCTTCTTCTTTTAATACAACTGGAATAGAAAATGTCAGCTCAGTACCTTGCTGAGAACTAATCTTCAACTGACCATCAACGAGCTCCAGTCTTTCTGATATTCCTTGTATTCCATTTCCGCTACCTGGAGTTTCATAAAAACCTATCCCATCATCCTTGATAATGAGCAGAATTTCCCCAGCTGTTTGTTTCAGAATTACATGGCAATTTTTCGCCTCACTATGCTTGACGACATTTGTTATCGCTTCTTTTAAACACATGCTAAGAATATTTTGAGTGATGGCTGTTATACTTTCTGTATCTATCTCGCCCTTAAACTGATAAGAGATCCCGGCGGACTGTAATATGGATTCTGATTCTACTAATACTTCTGCAATAGACACGGATCTCATATCAGAAACAAGTTCCCTAACTTGTCTTAAAGCAATTCGAGATGTCCGTTCAATTTCCTTTGCTTCAACTTCCGCCCGTTTTGCATCCTTTCCAGTGAGCTTTGCTACAAGCTGTGATTTCAATGTTATCAGGGATAATGTATGACCGAGTGTATCATGTAAATCGCGGGCAATCCGCACTCTTTCTTCACGTTTTACCAATTCTTTTATTTTCTCATTTGCTTCAGTCAACTGTTTCTCCAGTTCAATTCGGCTATTCATCGATTTGGTACCAAACGGCACAATAAACATGATAACAAGATAAACAACGTAATAATAAGAAGCAAGATCTTCATAGTGCATAATTAGTAATAAAGATAGCGTGGCAACAAATAACAAATATGGTGGTAAAAACGACTTCGTATCCCTGTACCAACCGAGAAAATAAGAAGTAAAAAAACCAAGAAACACATTATTGAAATTAAAAAAGACGGTAAAAACAAAAATAATACCTAACTGAACAACAATCCAATAGCTAAAAGCTTTTGATCCAAATAAAGTGTAAAGCTGCCTGTAGCTGACGAGGAACAGGAGCAGTAAGCCCCATCCCATAACCATCTTCCAGCCACTTTCATGTGCAATAAAATAGGCAGGAAGAGACAAATAAATTAGAAAAACATAAGGAAAATATCCATACTTCTCTGGGAAAATCCTGAAGCTTCCCTTATTTATAGACATATCCCAGACCCACCCTCCACTTCAATATAGAGTGTACCAAGAAAAAGAATAGTCACCCTTACCAGCAAGTTTATCACATCGTCCCTTTTGCAGATAATTTCATCAATTGTTTTAAGGAAAGTTTTTCATTTACATAAAAGGCATAGCTATAAATATTTGCTGTCGCTTTAAACAATATAAACAAATACAAGATGGAGATTATAATTGCTGAAAATGCCAAGATCGTGAAGCCATCTAGCAGAACATAAATCAATATGAATATAGGTGAAAAAATTGGCAGGAAGCTTGCAACCGCCGCGATAGTCATCCAAAGTTCACTGTTGGCTGAAGGCAGGAAAATCAACAAGCCGAATACCAAAAAATAAGGTAAGAAAACGAGAAGAGACACTGGGAATGCATCCATTAGACTATTTGCCTTTATCGATATGCTAAGCGTAAACAAAATAGACGTGATCAGCATCAGCATGCAAATTCCAAAACAACCGATTAAAAATAGCAAAGTCTCACCATCAATTATTGCAAAAACAGGTTTTATAATATCTGAAAATACGCTGAAATCATATGGGTTGAAAATGGAAAAGACAATGCCAGCTATCATCACTGCCAAGAAAGCACTCATCATAAAAAGTGCCGTTAGGACAAAAGCGGTTACTACCTTCCCAAACAAATAATGTTTTTCCATAATACTCGTATTAATAATTTCCGTTACTTTACTGTCACGGTCATCTATCACACTCTGCATAATTGCAGCAACACTACTAAACAAAAAAGTCACTAGAATAATAATTATTATATTTAATACTCTTAATGCATTACTTGAATGATAAGAAATAATGCCATCATTTAATAATGATAATTCAGGCTGAAAAATAATCAAATATATTGCGACAATCAACGCGATAAGCAAATTAAACAAAAAACCAAACAGTATTGACTTATTTAATAGCAAGGTTTTGATGGAAAGATAAGTATATGCCAAATATTTACTCTTATGCATTAAGCTCACCTTCCCTATTGATGAGTTTAAAAATTTCTTCAATACTTCGTTGTTCCACCAGGTACAGTTCAGAAAACGGATTCGTTAAAAGAGAAGCAATGTATTCAGCATCTTTTTTATCTTTCAGCCCAATTTCAAATATTCCATTGCTAACTTTATATTCGAATCCAAGTTCCAAGAGCAACCATTCCGTAAGAGAGTCATTTTTTATTTTCAATTTATATCCGTACTGCTTTTGAATGTTTTCGATATTATCTAAATGCACTTTGCTGCCATCCTTTAAAAAAAGCAGTCTGTTCGATAAATGTTCAATACTATCTAATTTATGGCTGGAATAGATAATTGTACTGCCATTTTCCTTCATTAAGTGAATAGCATCCATAAACATATCCACATTAATCGGATCCAGCCCACTGAACGGTTCATCTAAAATAAGTAACTTCGGGTTGTGTATGACAGCAGTGATAAATTGCACTTTCTGTTGATTTCCTTTAGACAGGTTAGCTAAAAGCTCATTTTTGTTTTCTTTAATATTAAAATAATCCATCCAAAAATCAATAGTTGATGTAAGTTCTGTTTTATTTTTGCCTTTCAGATAACCGAAAGCAAGCAATTGTGAGAAGACGTCTGTTTTTCCATATAATCCTCTTTGTTCGGGCAAATATCCAATATCATTTTTTATGTGAAAATTCTTTTCAGTAAACTTGATTTCTCCCTGATCCGGTAAGTACATATCCAGAATCAATTTGAATAATGTTGTCTTCCCCGCTCCATTATGCCCGACAACTCCTAATACTTCATTATTCTGTAATTCCATTGAAATATGCTGAATGGCAACTTTTTCTCCATATTTTTTCGTTACTTCATTTACCTTTAATAAAGGCAATTTACTCTCCCCCAATCTATAAGCTCCATTTTCATTTTAATACCTTGAAAAGAATTTGATTAGTGGGTAATGTCAGAAAATAATAATGACATTTGTCATAAATTCTCCTGTACTTTTATAAATCCAACAAAAGATGCGCCTTCCCTGTACGAATCAACTCATCTTTTAACAATCCATTTTTATCCAACGTATTGGATACTTATTGTTTAATTCCGCTTCATTCAGGAATTCCTGAAAGCTTTTACCAAATGCATCCACTTTCTCTGTTGACTTCGTAAGTGGCGGTAATATCCGTAAGTAGCTCGCCCGTGGATAAGACAAGTACACTTTTCTCTCGGTTTCATTAAATGAATCTGAAATAAAAGAGTGTTGAACTTAATGTTTGAATTTTACATTATTTATTTCTATGATATAATACAGTCAAAATATAGCATAGGAGCTGATAGCGATTGGAAACAACTGCATTTATCCTCGAAAGAAAACCCTCATACACCGACCACGACCGCCTATTTAAAGAAGTCATTCAAGTCTTTTTTCAAGATTTCATGGAAGCCTTTTTTCCCGAAGTGTATGAGCATATCAACTTTTCTACTGTAAGTTTTCTAGATCAAGAGGTTTTCACCGATATCTTAAAAGGTGAAAAACGACGCATTGATATACTTGCAGAAGTAAAAATTAAAGGAGAGGACACAATTATCCTTATCCATGTCGAGCCACAATCATACTATCAAGAGGAATTTCACGAACGTATGTTTATCTACAATACCCGTCTCTACGAAAAATACCGCAAACCGATTCTACCGATTGCTGTTTTCAGTTATAATGATACGAAAGAACTGCCTACACAGTTTAGTATCGATCTACCAACCATCCGCATCATTGACTTTCACTTTCAACAACTTCATTTAATTAATAAAAACTGGCGTAAGTATATTAAGATGACAAATCCGATTGTAGCAGCATTCTTAAGTAAGATGAACTATACGGAAAAAGAACGTATACAAGTGAAATTAGAATTTCTTCGCATGGTTTCTCGAATGGAATTAGACCCTGCGAAAATGGAATTAATCTATGGATTTTTCGAAACCTATTTAAAGCTAAACGAAAAGGAGGAAAAGCAAATGCATGAGGAAATTAACAAGCTTCCACGTGAGGAAGCGGATCGTGTGTTAGAGTTGCCAAATACTTATCGGGATCAGGGAAGAGCGGAAGGAATAGCACAAGGAATTGAAAAAGGAAGAGCGCAAGAGCGAGAACAAATCGCTTTAAATCTACTTAAAAAAGGGATGTCAGACGAAGAAATTGCCAATATAATTGGTATAGCCGTAAGTAGAGTCAGAGAATGGAGAAAAGAGCTACAGTAGTTGGAGGATTATTAATAAATTTACCACGTGTAAAAGAGGATAGATGCCTTTGCACCCTATCCTCCCTCTATATACTTCAATTATCTTCAAAATGCTCCTGTTTTCTT
>NZ_BMOS01000038.1 GCF_014647195.1 Oceanobacillus indicireducens
TTCAATCGCTCCCTTGTTTTGTTGGATCAACTCCCTGACCTCTTAATTACATTATACAACTATATAATTATATAGTCAACACTTTTTATCAAAGTTTTTTAAATAAATTCTTACCTCTTGAATTAGAATAAACGTTCGTATATAATAAAACACAAATAAGAACAATAGTTCGGAGGGATAGCATGAAAGGATTATTTATCAGGTCCATGGAGAACAAAGAAAAGATCGTTATCTTTTATATAGATAGCAATGGCAAAGTCACACAGCGCTATGTGCGCGTCCTAAAAATGAACGACAGCCACATCTTGGTTTACTGTTACTATCGCAAAAAGGTCCGCACTCTAAAGCTTGATAATATCCTTTCGTGTGGTCCGAGAAAGGTGGCTATATAATGCAGGATAGAGGTACTAAGAAATGGACATCAATCATGTTGCCGGAACATCAACGTGCGTTGCAGGAAATGTGGGAGCAACAAGAATGGAAAGAGAAACCTATATTAGATGAACAACAAATGGTGGAAATTAATATGAAGCTACAGCTAGCTTTGAATGAAGATTTGACTGTAGAGATTGAGTATTTTAAAGATCACGATTACCATAAAGTTAGAGATAAGTTACTGGCTGTTGATCCGTTGAATAATTATTTACGATTAGAGGGTATGGAGTTGCCTTTAGATAGCATAGTTGGTGTTTGGATAGATTGAGCAGGAGTTTAAAGCTCCTGCTTTTTTCTATTTCTCCACAACCTCATATAAATCATCTACCTTACATTCCAACAGTGCCGCAAGTCTGAATAACGTATGAATAGATGGATAACTTTTATTATTAGCCCATCTTGATACGATTTCAGGACTTACTCCTAACTCCCTTGCTATCCATTTTGTCGTTCTTCCCCGCTTTTCTTTCCAGTAGTTAATCCTGCTCATTAGCTTCATCTTTTATCACCTATATGATTATTCAACAAAGTTACTTCATTTCCCTGCAAACAAATATTTCATAAAAAAATAAACTAATTAGTCATAGGACAACTACACACCACAATACAATCTAGTGTACAAAGTAAGATACAATGACTGCATAACACTTTGCATGGGGATTGCATGGTATAAATCCGAATATACCAACAGTTACATCGATCATATAAAAATGCAATCCTCAAGGGACTATCTTTATCAAGATACCAAAAAAGGGGTGCTGCCTTTGTTGTTTGAAATCCTATCAACTGCAAGCATGGGATTAATCGCTGGATCAGCTTATTATTTACAAAACAAAAACTCATTAAATGATCACGACAAAATAATAAAAATTGCAGATGCTGCCGGATTAAAAGCAGGAGGGGAAAGTATACGGATTTTCCGAAAAGTTAGGAGGGAAGAATATACGGAATATGTTTACAAAATACCGCTCGGATTATCCTTTAAGCAATTTGAGGATAACAAGCAATTGTTTATCGATGGGTTGAACAACAAAAGTCAATCAGACGTTAATCTGGCCAACATTAAAAATATTAATTGGAAAGGGGATGTGATGGAGCAAATTAAAAATATATTTAACAACCGCGTAATGTTAGATAAGCACATTGAGATGGAGTATGACGGCATGTTGAAAATGCGGGTTTATGAAAGAGGTTTGGATGAAATGTATCCATATAATGAAGACTTATTAAAGGGGGGGTGGAATGTACCAATAGGGTGTACCCTGAATGAACACATTACTCATGATTTTGAAAGCCGTCCACATATGATTGTTGCAGGAGCTACCGGATTTGGAAAGTCAGAGTTTCTGAAGCTCATTGTATCTGTGATGATTAAGCAACAGCCGGATAATGTGCGATTGCATTTAATCGACTTAAAAGGCGGTAATGAGTTAGGACCATTTAAGGATTTAAAGCAATGCGTTAACTTTGCCCGGGAGCCAAAAGGAGCTAAAAAGGCGCTGGAAGAAATACAAGAGGATATGAACAAAAAACTTGATGATTTATTTGAAAAGGGAATCAAAGACGTTAAAAGGGCGGGGCAGAAAGAACGTGATTTCGTTTTTATCGATGAAGCAGCAGATTTAGATGATGATAGCAGGGATATCGTTGTAGATATTGCTCGGCGCGGTAGGTCAGCAGGGTATAGACTAATTTATGCCACTCAATACCCCACAAACGAAACACTTCCGTCGCAAGTGCGTGCCAATATTGGAGCTCGTGTGTGTTTCAGGCTCGAGACAAATACACAAAGCCGAGCAGTATTAGATGAAGGGGGAGCCGAGGAATTACCGGAAATAGAAGGCCGCGCCATTTTCCGCAGGGTGAAAAATTATATTGTCCAGACACCTTATATAGAAGAAACTGAAATAAATGAGATTATAAAACCACACATCAAGGAGGGAAAGGATGTTTGCCACACGAATGTTAAACAGTCGTCAGGAGCAAATTCTTTTAAACTTGAAACGCTTTGATTATATGACCGTCAAGCAACTACAGCAACTTCATGACTTAAAGAGTGATAGTAATGCTTATCGCGTCATGCGCCAATTAGAGCCATACACAAGCGTTTTTAAAGATGATGGTGTGAATGTATATTATCTCAATAAAGAGGGCAGGGGAGTCGTGAATAGCAAAAAAATCCGTAAGAAACTAACGACTGCACAACACTATTTAATGAGAAATGACTTGTATATCTACCTGGGAATGCCGGGGACTTGGCAAAATGAAATAAGAATGAAGTATGATTTAAATAATGAAAAAATAACAGTTGTAGCAGATGCGCATTACACTTCATTCTCTTACCCCTATAAAAAACATCATATCATTGAAATAGATCATACCCAAAAAATGAAAAAGAATGAAATCAAAATAGAAAAGTATCGCCGACTGATTCAAAAAGGGGTTTTTAACGGAATGCCTAGGTTAATATGGGTCACCACAACGCCGTATAGAAAAGAGGTCCTATCTGATTTAATGGAAGGTCTTGATTATCAGATTTATTTAAAGGAGGATTTACTTTGAAAACTAAAACATATGATTTTAAGTCCTTTATAAGAAAGGAACACGAATCCAATATAAAAGCTCCCACCATATCCCTAATCCCACTAGCCATTGCTCCGTTTATCCCCACACAAGCTTTTGCCGAAACCGCCGACATCCAAAATAAAATGATGACTGCATTTGATCCACTTTTACAATTGATCCAAGGGGCAGCCTATCCAATTGCTTTAGCCGTTGTATTGGGTGGCGGGATATTCATTATATTAGGCAACTCTGACAGAGGTTTTAGCATGATAACCAAAGCATCAATGGGATACGTCCTGATTAGTGTACTCCCTATGATATTTGGTGTTTTAGCGGACGTTATGGCGGGGGTTGTTTAATATGAGTACAGGGTTTGTTACAGAGTACATCCTGAACAAAATAAAATCAGGAGCCACCGACATAGCGGTTAACTATATATCGGCACTCCCAATTATGATAGGTGTTTCTATTGGAGTATATGCACTCCTAAATATGATTAGTAAAACTTTAGCAAAGTTTGGTGTTGTTGGTGTTTTTGTTTATGGCGCACTGATAGTGATTTTCTAACACGCATCTAACGCAAAATAAAATACCATACGAAAAACTTAAAGTTAGATTATATGAAAAATAGTTTCTTCCTATTATATAGTGTAAAATTTAAGTCTACAAAAATGCATTAAATCACCATGCACTTAAATGGTAAGGAAGAGGTCGCAGGTTCAAATCCTGTTGGAAGCTCTTGATGAAACGCTTGTCCTTAAAATAGGGGATAGAGCGTTTTTTGTTTGTAATGAATATAAAGGACTTTATTGTTTTATCTAGAATAAATTTACGTCCCCAATTAATTTAAAATGAATATAATATAAGAATTATGGTATTATAAAGTTATAATAAATGAATGGAGGCGGAGTCATTGATTATAAAGTCATCTACCTCGTTAAGAAATGATTATAATTCCATTTCTAAATTGGCACACGAGAAAGAGAAACCTGTTTATATTACAAAGAACGGAGAAGGCGACCTTGTTCTCATGAGCATTGATGCATTTGAAAAAAGAGAAGCAATCATTGATTTAAAAGAAAAACTATTAGTAGCTGAGGAACAGCGACTAAGTGGTGATAAAACGATACCACTTGATTCTGTCTTCAAAGAATCAAGGAGAAAATTGATGAAAAACTATGACGTAGAACTACTTCCCGCAGCTGATGATGACCTTGATAATATCTTTGATTATATTTAATGGATAATCCTGAAGCTGCGAATGAAGTATTGGATCGAATTATGACCTCTTTAAAGCGTCTTGAAAATTTTCCGTATTCTGGTTCAAAGGTAATGGCAGAAAGTCTCAATCACTTCGAATTTAGAATGGTTGTTTCTGAGCCTTATATAGTTTTTTATCGAGTTATAGAATACACTGAAATACTGCCATTCCATACATGAAATGAATCAAAGGTCAAGTGCAGTTTTACGGTTAAAATTAGGAGAAGGTTCTTAAAATGTATGTAAATGCTCCCCATTTTCAGTGACGAAACAGTGACGACTTTATGGTTATATAAGTCATTTATGTTCAATTGATTTTCTAAAAGTGTTCATTTTACAGGGTTTAGTCGTATAAGTTGCTTATATTTTTAACGATTTACCATGGTAGGGAGAAGAGGGCGTCGGTTCGATTCCGGCTGGAAGCTCTTGATGAAACGCTTGTCCTTTATCTATATGGGAGGATGGAGCGTTTTTTGTTTATAAATAAATAGGGGTACTAACGTTGACTATAAAGTCATCTGCCTCCTCAAGAAGTGGTAATAATTCGCTCTCTAAATTAGCACAAGAGAAACCTTTCTAAGAATGGAGTAGGTAATCTTGTTCTCGACTCGAGTAGTAATGCATTTCAAAGGGAACCAGACGGATTAATCCGTCTGGTTTATTTGTGCGATGGCTAAAGAAGGAATGCTTAGTAATTCTTTTGATGAGGAATTATTCTTTTCCATATATTTTTTAACTAAATAATAACCGACACAATAACCAGCCATTTTTGGGTAACGATGTTGACCATATAAAATAGCATCATGCTTACGGTATGCCTTTGGAAGATGGATAGAAGGAAGGATAAAATTTTTCCAGATTTTCTCTAACTCTTCGTCTGAATAATATTCCGTCCAATCTGCACAATACTTTTTCCCGAATCGTTCCATGACCGCATGTTCCGCTAGTCCTTCTAGGATAATTGAATCCAATAAGTTGTAGTCCTCTACTTTCCTATCATATTTGGCGAGCCGGCAAACATGATGGTATTCATGCGTCAGCAGCGCTTTAATTTCAGTTTTTGAATTATCCCCGGAAATAAATAAAAATAGCTTATCATGAAAGGATAGACCGGCTTTTCCATTGAATGTTTCTCTTAATTCCGTACTATTCCGATCAGACGGAAAGATAAAGACGGGGATGTTCGGTCCATCCCATAGTTGTCTCAACGCTTGTGTTTCTTCATCTATAAATTTCCAACTATTCTTATCCAATAAAATACGAATTTGTTTCTCCACGTCTTGGAAAGGTGGTTGATACATACCATACATCGTTAAATATTGATAGATTTCTGCTGCAGAAACATCCGAAAAATAATTAACTAATAACTCACACATAGCAATCGGTTTATTCCATAAATCAATTAACCATTTATCAGTTTGAACGACACCCATTTTTGAAGCCTCCATATCATATTATTAATTATTACATTCAGGTGGGGTAAATATGTGTATTCGAAAAGCCACGGTGGTTGAATTGGAATATATTTTAGAGCACTCCCCTACTGTCATGCAGGAGGCGACAATGGGGTACAGGAAAGGAAATATAATTACGGCGTCCGAGCTGATGTCACAAACGTTAGCGAACAATGGATATTATCTAGTCTTTGTGGAAGATAGAATAAATAAAGGGTGGCTTGGTGTTTGTGACTTTTATAATTTAGATTCCGAAGAAATACAGGGAATGGTAGTGGAGTTGTATGTTTTTCCAGAATTTCGGCAGCAGGGTATTGCTACGCGTCTACTGGAATATGCGTTAAAAAGCATGAAAGAAAAAGGAATTAAACATGTACAGTTGAATGTTTATTCTGGTAATCAGGCTAAACGTTTATACGAAGAATTAGGATTCCATGAGGTCTCGACTGTGATGGAAAAGAAATTGTGAAGTCTAACCTATAGATTATAAAGGTTAAAATCCAAATTTATTTTTAACACGAATTGCGTGGTACATGATCCTCGCATGATGATTATGCGGAAGTCGCCCGTGCAAATGGGGTTGTAGACATTCTAAGAACTTCTGATCACAATATCTCCGGTCCACGCCACGCTGCAAGCAAAGGTCATGTTGCATGCAGCATGCATCCACTGGATTGGTCGGATATCCCGGACCACTGCAGCTGGGACCACACCAATGATACCCAGGAAATATACATTTTCCGCGTCTATTTTTATCACGCATAATAACCCCTCCTCTTAAATTAAGATATGAAAAAAGGGGACACGGGGTCAGAGCATTTGTCCCTGTCAAGGTGGGACAAATGCTCTGACCCCGTGTCCCAATTTTTAAAACTCCTGTTATAATACAATTTTCAAGTTCATGTGCAAGTGATATAATACTGGTACGATCCTTTTTTATTATCGGGAGGCAGAAGTTATGCTTGAGCTGTTGATTACAATGATTGAGCGGATTGGAATTATTGTAACATTGGCATTTCTATTAACCCGTTTTCGCTTTTTAAGAAATATGCTGAATCAGGAAAAACTTGATCGTAAACAGCAGTGGACTGCTATCTTGTTCTTTGGGTTTTTCGGAATCATTGGAACGTATACTGGCTTAAGTGTGAATCCGGAAAATGTCCAAATCAACCGGTGGATGACGGAGCTGACGATTGATGAAGCAATTGCGAATTCGCGGGTAATCGGTGTCGTGATTGCGAGTCTGCTTGGAGGTCCAGCTGTCGGGATTGGGGCCGGATTAATTGCCGGGATTCACCGGTTTACGTTGGGTGGTTTTACTGCAATAGCATGTGGAAGTGCAACAATCATTGCCGGGATATTGACCTGCCTCTTCTATAGGAGGAAAAAGCTAGTAAAGCTGCGTACAGCTTTCTTCATTGGTGCCCTTGCGGAAGCATTGCAAATGATCATTATCTTAATCGTAGCGAAACCCTTTGACCAGGCACTCGCAGTTGTAAATATAATAGGCATCCCAATGATTGTTGCGAATGGCTTAGGAACAGCTCTCGTATTGTTAATTATTAAGTCTGTCGTTTCCGAAGAAGATAAAGCGGGTGCAGTACAAGCGCAAAAAACACTACGGATTGCCGATAAGACGCTTGCACATATGCGCAGCGGGTTACATACGGTTTCTGCACTTGAGGTTTGTAAGATTATTTATGGGGAAATCCGGGCAAGTGCCGTCTCCATGACAAACAAAACAGATATATTAGCCCATGTTGGACTTGGTGATGATCACCATGAGGCAGAATCACCAATTAAAACAAAAATCACGCACACGACAATTGAACGAGGAGAGCTCATGATTGCTAACTATGACTCAATCCATTGCCAGGTTGAAAACTGTCCGCTCGGCGCGGCAATTATCGCTCCACTTACACAGCAAAATGAAGTGATTGGGACATTGAAATTTTATTTTAGCTCTGAAAGCGCTATCTCCAATGTGGATGTAGAGTTAATAACTGGTCTAAGTAAAATGATTAGTCACCAGCTGGAAATTGCAGCAGCAGACAAGGTGTTCCAGTTGGCGAAAGAAGCTGAGGTAAAGGCGCTTCAAGCACAGATTAGTCCTCATTTTCTATTTAATACATTAAGTACGATTACATCACTCATTCGAATCAATCCATTAGGAGCGAGAAAGCTGTTAGTTTCTTTATCCCATTTTTTAAGAAGAAATTTAGCGAATACGACGGAAACGCAAATTACATTAGAAGAGGAAATGCAACATGTCGAAGCATACTTAGCAATTAAAGAATTTCGTTTTTCAAATCGCCTAACGATTCATTATGAGATTGATCAGTCCGCACTTTCTCAGCGGATTCCACCTTTAACATTACAGCCAATTGTTGAAAATGCGATTATCCATGGATTTAAAGATAAAGAGAAGGATTGTTTGTTGGAAATTCATATCGACAAACAAGAAGAATCTGTTGTTATCCAAGTTATAGATAATGGAAAAGGCATGCCTGGAGATATCGTAGAACAATTCACGCAAGCCCCTGTTCATTCAGAGGAGGGGAGCGGTCTCGCGCTTTACAATGTGAATCGACGACTTGTCATGATGTTTGGTGAGGAGACGAAACTTCATATAGATAGTGAGCCAGGAAAAGGGACGAAGATACATTTTTCCATACCAATAGAGGAGGTTATAGAAAAATGGACAGGGTAATACGCACAATTGTCGTTGATGATGAATTATATAACCGCGAAGATCTGAAACATTTACTAGGGAGTTATCCGCAAGTGGAAGTTGTTGGGGAAGCAGCATCTGGTGAGGAAGCGGTGATGAAAGTCATCCAATTGAAGCCGGATGTTGTGTTTCTCGATATTGAGATGCCAAAGATGAGCGGGATGGAAGTGGCTAAAAGTATGCGCGAATTGAAAAATCCTCCGCTCATTGTTTTTGCTACGGCTTATCCTCAATTTGCAGTAGAAGCTTTTCGTTACGATGCGGTGGACTATTTATTGAAGCCGTATGATGAGGAACTGTTAAGGGAGACGATTGACAGGATTATAGGGAAAATTGGCCCTGGACGGGAATTACCCGCGAACCGGTTAAATGGAAAGCTGGCTGTGCAATCGGACGGGGAAATATCGTACATTGAACCGGAGGATATATTATATATTGCTAAAAGCGAAAAGTATTCTAATGTCGTCACGAAACATGGTGAGTTTGATTCGAATCTGCCACTGAAGGACTTGGGGAATAAGTTAGCTGAATTTGGTTTCTTCCGTATTCATAAAAGTACCCTTGTTAATTTACATTATGTACAGCGGCTCACTCCATGGTTTAATGGAGCTTATCATTTGGAGCTGAGGGAAACAGAAGAAAGGCTCTCTGTCAGCAGGAATTATGTGAAAGATTTACGGAAGGAACTGGAAATCTAGCTGCAATCGATTTGCATCTTATATGTACAAATCTGCATCTTAATTCGTTTATTTTACTTCTTACTTAAAAAAGCATCTCCTTTTACTGAATTTGTCCTATAATTAGAAAATAAACAAAAACAAGAGGGGGGACTTTCCTTGTACACGTTTCTAGGAGGAATAGCATTACTTATAATCGGGTATTTCACGTATGGAAAGTTTATCGAGAAAATGTTTGGCGTCAAAAATGAGCGACCAACACCAGCTTATGTAAATAGTGATGGTGTGGACTACATACCGATGAGCACACTGAAAAACTCTTTAATTCAACTATTGAACATCGCTGGTACGGGGCCTGTTTTCGGTCCTATTATGGGGGCTTTATACGGACCGGCAGCATTTATATGGATAGTGGTAGGGTGTATTTTTGCAGGAGCAGTGCATGACTATTTAACAGGTATGATTTCAATCCGAAACCGTGGCGCTCATTTACCGGAACTTGCAAGTAAATTCCTAGGTAAAGTGATGAAACATATTGTGAACGGTTTCGCAGTCTTACTCCTGCTCCTTGTCGGAACTGTATTTGTTACGACTCCAGCAGAGTTAATGAGTTTGCTGACAGATGGAAAAGTAGCTGCATGGATCTTTGTCCTTTTCATCTTTGCGTATTATATTATAGCTACAGTTCTTCCGGTCGATAAAATTATTGGAAGACTATACCCTTATTTTGGTGCCCTGCTCCTAATAAGCGCATTAGGGGTCGGAATTGGTTTGGTCGTAACGGGTGCTCCAATTCCAGAACTTACATTAGAAAACTTCCACCCTGAAGGAGCAGCAATTTTTCCATTATTATTCTTTACTATTTCATGTGGGGCTTTATCAGGCTTTCATGCAACACAAACACCAATCATTTCTAGAACAACGAAGAATGAAAGAGAAGGGCGTAAAATATTCTATGGCATGATGATTGCGGAAGGTATTATAGCGATGATTTGGGCGGCAGCAGCGATGAGCATGTTTGATGGCTACAATGGTTTGAACGAAATTCTTGCTGCAGGCGGCCCGGGGGCAATTGTGAGTGAGGCATCCTTTACATTACTTGGAGCAATTGGTGGAACGATTGGGGTCCTAGGAGTTGTTGTTTTGCCGATCACTTCAGGAGACACTGCATTCCGCAGTGCGAGAATGATCATTGCGGATTATCTAAAAATTGCACAGAGAAAGCTCTCGAAACGTTTTTGGATTGCAGGTCCGTTATTTATTGTTTCAGCTATATTAACGCAAATTGACTTTAATATTCTATGGCGCTACTTTAATTGGGCGAATCAGTCTACAGCGGTTATAGCGTTGTTTGTAGCGGCAATGTATCTATATATCGCAAGGAAAAACTTCTGGGTGGCACTTGTTCCGGGAACATTTATGCTAGTGATGATTATTACGTATATTCTGTCCCAACCAATAGGTTTTAACTTACCAATGAATCTCTCCTGGATTGGCGGATTTATTGGGGCGGCACTCATCGTTGTACTCTTTTTTAGAGCGGCGAGAAAAGCAAGAGCAAATAATATCCCACTAGAAGTGGATGTTTCCGATTGGAAGGTAGCATAATTATCTAAGTCTTTCATAAAACTCCTTTTAAGTTGAGTATACCTCTGCTTAAAAGGAGTTTTTTATGGACAAATGTGAATAATGTTATAAATTTTTTCTATTTGTGATAAGATAGAACTAGGTAAAAATAAATGGTATGGAAGAATGACAATTTTATTATAGGAATTAATGTTTAGTTTCGTTATGTTTACTAAAAAAGCTTGTGAGGAGAATACAGCAAGCAAAAAACTGGGAGTTGGCAAAAGATGAGTGTTATATCATTTGTGATGGGGACAGAAGTTCATAAGGAAACTATTTTGGAAATGGTGAAAGAACGTCTGCAAAATGATGAAATATATGTATACAAATCTGCATTTATCGATGATTTATTTGAGGCGTCGAAAGAAAGTGATCTTGTCATCCTTGATATGGAAGCATGTATTTCGATACGTGAAGTCACAAGACATTACCGGTTTAGCAATACGAAAATTGCGGTTATTTTATCTGATGAACAGGTGAATGCGATTAACGATTATATTCATTATGATCTAGCCGGTCTCTTCAGTGTTGATATGAGTGTGCAAGAATTTGTGCAGGGAATTGAATATATCCGTAAAGGTAAGACCTATATTCATCCTATTGTTGCGGTAGCCCTGTTTGAGAAGTATAGACAGATTACTCAAGGGGATATCCACCGACCCATCGGTTTATTAACTCGCAGAGAATGGGAAATATTAGGGGAGCTCGTACAGGGTTTTCAAAATGGAGAGATTGCGGCAAACTTAGATATTTCGGATAAGACGGTAAAAAATCATATCACATCTATATTAAGTAAGCTCGGCGTAAAAGATCGAACGAATGCAGTCCTATTAGCATTAAAAGAACGTTGGTTTTATTTGTGAAAAGTTCCCAATTGCCATAGAAAGGCGCATTGGGAATTTTTTCACTTTTGTTGCAATGGACGGTAACTGAGGAATTGCAGGAAGAACACGATAAAGCAAACAAATCCTAAGTTCAAACGATACCAAATTCCGCTGCCGAACCAGTCAAGTGGGGAAGGCGTAGTTGGCGGATGGGATAGATAAAGGTAATTGGCATTCAATAAAGTATTGATGACTAGGCCGACAAGCAATGCGTACATGACTAAGAATAGATATGTTTCAATCATACTTTTAAGTGTGATTGCTCCAGACTTAGCGGCAATAATTGCTACAAAAATTGCTGTTAATGAGATCGCAATATGATGAATGAAAAACTTTACATACCGGAAGTTAGGAAAGTCATAGGGAAGTTCTGGAGTAAGGAGCGCTAAAAATGCTGGGATAAGCCCAATGTAGAATGTAATAACCATGAGCTTCTTATTTAACGTGAATAAAGCAACTGCACCAACTAAACCGGCAATCCCGCAGAGATGAAAAGGAAGATTATGCACCCAGATTCCATGAATGGCTGTCCAAATTTGATATGTAATCTCGCAACCGAGTAAGAGTGTGAACAATGTCCAGCGAATTGTTTCGAACAGCCGCTTTTTCGAGCGGATATGATGATGAAAAAATAATAGCAAGAATGCACCGCTTGCATATAGAAACAGCATAAATAAATGACTCGGTCCAAAAGGGATGAATTTCTCTCCTCCAACCGTTAAAAACCATTCCGCCATTGCACCTTCTCCTTTTCACGGATAATAATAGAAGAAAGACGCTTTTGCATAGATTGCATAAAAGCGTCTCGGTTGTTATCTTTATTTAACCTCCAATAATATGGAAGCCGGAATCTACGTGTAATACTTCTCCAGTTACACCTCTAGCAAGATCACTTAGGAAGAATAAGGTAGCATCTCCTACCTGATCTTGATCGACGTTACGTCGAAGTGGTGCTTTTTCAACAATGACATTCGCCTTCTCGTTAAACCCGGATACACCCTTGGCTGATAGGGTACGAATTGGACCTGCAGAAATAGCATTCACCCGAATATCATATTTACCCATATCTTCTGCTAAGTAACGTACGCTTGCTTCAAGGGATGCTTTAGCGACTCCCATAATATTATAATTCGGGATGACTCGCTCGGCGCCGAGATACGTTTGGGTAATGATACTTCCTCCCTCTGTCATTAATTCTTTCGCCGCTTTTGTAACAGCTACTAAGGAATATGCACTAATCTCGTGGGCGAGCAAATACCCGTCACGGGATGTATCCGCGTATTCGCCTTTCAATTCCTCCCGCTTAGCAAATGCAACCGAGTGAACAAGTCCATGAATGACTCCGACGTTATCTTTGATTTCTTGAAAAGCTTCTTGAATACTTTCATCACTCGAGACATCAAGTGAAACCATTAGTTTGGAAGGAATGTCATGTTCCTCTAATAGCTTCTCTAACTTTTTCTTGGAACGCTCCTGTCTGTTTGTGAAAATTAAGTTTGCTCCTTCGCGGTGAAGGGACTTAGTAATTCCCCAAGCAATACTTCTCTCATTTGCAACTCCCATTACAACAATATTTTTATCCTTTAATAAGCCTGCCATGGTATACCTCCAAAAATCTGTTTTTTCTATTATACCTTATGTTTTGTGTTAGAGAAACTGAAATTGTAGTTTATATCTTAATAGCTGGTCCTAATTAAGAGTATCTTTGCAGCTTGAGTATAGATCATGCTGGTTGTGGTCACTGGAAAGGTTCATTGGTTATCATACACATGAATAATAAAAGAGATAAAGGAGATAGAGAAGCATGCTAAAAGTCTGGATAAATAACTGCCGGAAAGGGTTTAGACTATTTGAAAGAGAAAAACTTTATTTTCCCCCTTTACAAAAGGAGGAATACTAGCTATAATAAAATTCGTCAGTTTGAAAATCTGATCTTTGCCAAATCTTATTGGCCCGTTGGTCAAGCGGTTAAGACACCGCCCTTTCACGGCGGTAACACGGGTTCGAATCCCGTACGGGTCACCATTTACATCTTAAAAACAGCTTACATTCGTAAAGCTTTTTTCTTTTTTACCGGCCTAGCTCATTCGTAGAGCACGCCGCGAATAACATCCTTGAATGATCTTCCTCGAGGCGGCCTGCGAGGAGTGTACACATCACCGAATAAACTTGCAACACGACGAGCTTTCAAACATCTAGCTCATACAATAAAACCAGTACACCATAATATTATGCCGGCCTAGCTCAATTGGTAGAGCACGCCGCTCACTGCTTCTCTGCTATTGCTTCCCCGAAGCGGCCTGCGAGGAGTGTACGCATCACCGAATAATCTTGCAACACGACGAGCTTTCAAACATCTAGCTCAGACAATAAAACCAGTACACCATAATATTATGCCGGCCTAGCTCAATTGGTAGAGCACGCCGCTCACTGCATCCCTGCTATTGCTTCCCCGAGGCGGCCTGCGAGGAGTGTACGCATCACCGAATAATCTTGCAACACGACGAGCTTTCAAACATCTAGCTCACACAATAAAACCAGTACTAAATTATAATTAAGCCGGTCTAGCTCAATTGGTAGAGCAACTGACTTGTAATCAGTAGGTTGGGGGTTCAAGTCCTCTGGCCGGCACCATTTATTTAAATCATATGGTATAAGACAAAAAATATGAAGAATAATATGGAGGGGTAGCGAAGTGGCTAAACGCGGCGGACTGTAAATCCGCTCCCTCAGGGTTCGGCAGTTCGAATCTGCCCCCCTCCACCATTAATTGTTGGGCTATAGCCAAGCGGTAAGGCAACGGGTTTTGGTCCCGTCATTCCTAGGTTCGAATCCTAGTAGCCCAGCCATTTTTATTTTTAATATCGCTAGTCAAGCATCTAGCTTACATAATAAAACCAGCACCAAACTTACAACACGAGCCATTAGCTCAGTCGGTAGAGCACGCCGCGAATAACATCCATGAATGTACTTCTCTGAGGCGGCCTGCGAGGAGTGTACGCATCGCCGAATAATCTTGCGACACGACGAGCTTTCAAACTCTAAGCTCATATAATAAAACCAGCACTAAACTTACAACATGAGCCATTAGCTCAGTCGGTAGAGCATCTGACTTTTAATCAGAGGGTCACAGGTTCGAATCCTGTATGGCTCATCAATCTCACGTATGTAATTAAATGAATCAACCTCTGCAAATAAAACAAGGCTCACGTTTTGGGAGCCTTGTTTTATTTGCAATATAAGTCTTTTTTCAACATAATAGATAGAGAAATTAGCAAGGTGAAGGTTTTTTGTAAAAATAAGTAGCTGTTCCTACAAAAAAGACATGCTATCATGTTATAATCGTTAGGAAGAATTAATGTTTTTAACTAATAAAAACCATTCATTATTATAATATTAAAGGATGATCAGGTATGAAATCGTCCAGAATTTCTGGTTTCTATAAAAAAACAATAGAAGAAAGAAAAGCATTGATCACGGAAATGCATCCATTTACAGAAGAAGACCTTGCTGTATTTGAATCAGTTGCTCCATTAGCCGAAGATACGGCAGATAATATGATTGAAAATGTTGTGGGGACTTTTCAGTTGCCTCTAGGCCTAGGGTTGAACTTTTTAATAAATGGAAAAGAATATACCATACCGATGGCAATTGAAGAAGCCTCTGTTGTAGCATCTGCCAGTCACATTGCGAAAATTGTTCGTGATGCGGGCGGGTTTGTTACGGAATCTACAGAACGCGTAATGATTGGACAGATTCAGGTAGTTGGTTGCTCTGATTATACAGAAGCAAAAGAAGCTGTTCTAGAAAATAAACAAATATTGATTGATGCTGCCAATGATGCTTTTCCGAGCATTGTAACCCGCGGCGGTGGTGCGGAAGATTTGGACGTCCGTATTTTAAATGAAGCAGCGGATTCCAAGTTTGGGAAAATGCTGATTGTCCACCTCTATGTCAACACGGTTGATGCAATGGGCGCAAATTTAGTTAATACAATGGCAGAATCAATTGCACCATTAGTAGAGGAAATTACGCAAGGTAAAGTTTACTTACGGATTTTATCTAACTTAGCGGATCGGAGTTTGGCAAGGGCTCGTTGTATCATTCCTCCTCACTTACTGGGAACGGGAGATTTCTCCGGAGAGGCAGTACGGGATGGTGTCATTCATGCGTATGAATTTGCTGCATCCGATCCATACCGGGCGGTTACACATAATAAAGGGATTATGAACGGAATTGATCCTATTGTAATTGCTACTGGAAATGATTGGCGAGCAGTAGAAGCCGGCGCTCACGCGTATGCAGTTAAGGATGGACAATATACTTCCATGACAACCTGGTATAAGGATGAACAAGGAAACCTAGTTGGTGAGCTCGAGCTCCCAATGTCAATTGGAATTGTCGGCGGGGCAACCCGTGTACATCCAATGGCGAAACTTGCTCTTAAATTATTGGAAGTTAATAGTGCTAAAGAATTGGCTGAGGTAATTGTAGCGGTTGGTCTCGCCCAGAATCTGGGTGCGCTAAAGGCACTTGCGACAGAGGGTATTCAGAAAGGGCATATGACCTTACATTCTCGCTCTGTTGCGATGGCAGCAGGTGCTGCAGGGGAGATGGTTGATATTATAGCACAAGAATTAATTAAAAATAACGATATCCGTGTTGGAAAAGCGAAAGAATTGGTGGAAAAATATAAACGATGAGTGCAGAAAAAGTTTCAACTTCAGCAAAAACAGCTATTGGTATAGCTCATAGTAAATTCATCTTAATCGGCGAACATGCAGTTGTACACGGACAACCTGCAATCGCTATTCCATTTCCACTGATTGGTGTCGAAACGATGATTGAGTATGTGCCTGGCCCGGCAATACTCGACAGCAGTTTCTACTACGGACCAATCCATATGACACCAAAATCATTACGGGGTATTGCCGACTGTATCACGGATACGTTGGAATACCTAGAAATTCCATGTGAGAATCTTGTTATCCGTATCAATTCATCCGTCCCACCTGGAAAAGGTTTGGGATCTAGTGCCTCGGTGGCCGTTTCTGTTATTCGTTCGCTGTTCAATTATGCAGAGCGCGAATGTACGCATGAAGAATTATTGAAGCTTGCGGATATCGCAGAGACTTATGCACATGGTTCGCCAAGTGGCATTGATACATTAACGATTACGGCAAATACACCAATTTGGTTTGAGAAAAATCATCCGATTGAAAGGATTGCCGTGAAAGAAGATTTGTATTTCCTTGTTGCTGATTCGGGACAAGATGCGGATACGAAATCATCCGTTCAATCGGTAACGGATTTGCTAAAGAAAGCCCCGCGTACAATTCAGCGTAAATTGGACCGTATTGGCCAGTTGACCCATGAAGCGAAGGATGCACTTGAGAAAGCGAGTAAGCACTTCCTCGGGTCTATGTTGAATGAAGCGCAGAAAGAACTTGAATATTTAGGTGTAAGTGATGCAGTATTGAACCGTTTAATTCGTTTTGCCAGACAAGAAGGAGCGCTCGGGGCCAAGCTTACGGGTGGCGGAAATGGCGGCTGTATTATTGCCTTAGCTCAAAATGAAGTACATTGTAAGCAATTAGCTGATAAATTAAAACAGTTCGGCGCGCATTCCGTTTGGCCATTTGTACTGAAGAAAAATGGTTAACCTTTTAGAAAGTAACCAGATATCAAGCCTTACGTGCTGCTATTTGGTTACTTTCATTTGTATATGAAATTATTTAGGTAAAGGGGATTATTATGAAAGCTACAGCTAAAGCACATACAAATATTGCCTTAATTAAGTATTGGGGAAAGCGGAATGAAGAACTGATTTTACCCACAAACAACAGTCTTTCCCTAACATTGGACGGGTTTTACACAACGACTACTGTAGACTTTCAAGAAGATCTCAAAGCAGATAGTTTCGAGTTGAATGGGATACCTGAACAAGGTGAAGCATATAAACGGGTAACCGCTTTTCTTGAATTAGTCCGGAAAATGGCGGGCAAGGAAGTTTACGCACATGTTGCATCGGACAATCAGGTACCTACTGCAGCTGGATTTGCGTCATCTGCGTCAGGCTTTGCGGCGCTTGCTGCAGCCGCCTCTAAGGCAATCGGGCTAGATCTAGATGATAAAGAATTATCACGCTTAACAAGGCGTGGTTCAGGTTCTTCCAGCCGTTCAATCTACGGTGGTTTTGCGGAGTGGCAAATGGGGGAGAAGAAAGATGGTTCTGATTCTTATGCTGTTCCTATTGCAGATGAGAATCATTGGGATATCCGGATGGCCGGTGTCGTACTAACTTCGGAAATGAAAAAGATTTCAAGCCGAGCAGGAATGCGCCGGACGGTTGAAACTTCGCCATTCTATGAAGGCTGGTTGAAGAGCATACCGGAAGACCTAACAGGAATAAAAGAGGCAATTCAGGAAAAAAATTTCATCCAAGTAGGAGAAATTGCGGAAGCGAACTGCTTGAAGATGCATGCTACTTCATTAGGTGCGAAACCACCATTTACATATTGGCTGGATTCCACAATTCGTGTGATGCGACAAGTACAGAAAATGCGGGAACAAGGAATACCAGCATATTTTACAATCGATGCCGGTCCAAATGTGAAGGTGCTTTATTTACCAGAACATGAGGCAGAGGTTGAACGGATGCTTCGGGAAGTCCCTGGTGTAACTGATGTCATTCTCAGTAAACCAGGTCCAGGAGTAAGCTATCTTTAGGAGTGGAATAAGTTGTCGACGAATAAATTGACGATAAAAGTACCAGGTAAATTGATGGTTGCCGGTGAATTTGCGGTTCTAATTCCCCATCACCATCTTGCGGTCACGGCCGTAGATCGATTTGTTTATGCAACGATAGAGGATGCCGAACAGAGAACACTTACGTTGGAAGATTACCAGTTGGAAGATTTATCTTGGGGTTATAAGGATGGAAAAGTTACCATTCAATCTGCGGACGATCGTCTTTCTTTCGTAAAAGAAGCGATGGAAGTGACTTGTACGTATCTTGCAGAAGCGGGTGTAGAGATGGATCATTTCAACTTGGCTGTTCGCAGTGAGCTTGATGATGCATCAGGGGTGAAATATGGTCTCGGGTCTAGTGCGGCGGTTGTTACAGCGGTTGTTACAGCAATTATGGCCCGTTTTACAAAAGAAGAGCTGGATAAGGATGTCATTTTTAAATTAGCTGCCTTAGCCCATGTTAACATTCAAGGCAGTGGTTCGGGTGCAGATGTAGCTGCCTCTGTTTATGGTGGGATTTTACAGTATTCCTCTTTCCAAGCGGAATGGCTGCTCGATGCTTCTAAAAGTGCTGCTTCCATCCATGAATTACTGGAAGCGGATTGGATTTATCTATCGATCAAGCGTTTAACTTTGCCGACATCTGTTTCTTTTTGTGTTGGCTGGACAGGGAATCCGGCATCAACGACTAAACTTGTCGGGCGAATATTGAAGCTGCAGGATGACAATCCGCAAGCTTTTAAAGAATTCTTAGCGAAAAGCGAACGAGCAGTACATACTTTGCTTACAGGAATGGAAGAAGAGAATCAGGAACTTCTTTTTAGCGGGGTAAAAGCAAATAGGAAGGCCCTCGCTACTGTTGGAAACAATGCGGATGTATCGATTGAAACAGCGTTGCTCGGAACGTTATGCGACCTAGCGGATGGGTTAGGTGGAGCAGGTAAACCTTCCGGAGCTGGCGGTGGAGATTGCGGCATTGCTTTTATGCCGAGTAAGCGTCAGGCTGAACAATTATTCTCGTCCTGGGAAAAGGCTGGGATTAAGCCGCTTTCCATCACCTCACACCCTGAAGGGGCAACAGTGATTGAGTCTAAAAAAAATATAAAAAAGACATAAATCTCTTGTGTGGTGAGATTTATGTCTTTTTCTTACTTAGTTGGTCTTACTAGTTGAAATTCGTATACTCTTTCTTTTAAAAATCAAATACCGATAATATTTAATGTGGTTGCGGAGTTGACCGTCAACACTCGAATTTATTTGATTGTTTATCTGGAGGCTAATTCATAGTAATTATCATAGTTTTGATATTTATTAATGAGTGTGTCCAATTTCATACTAGATTCTATAACAGCCTGTGAAGTAAGTTCGTGATGGTAACTAAGGGCAATTAATTCCTGCCGGCATGCTTCAATTTTTTCCAACAACATTGATTTACTCACAAAAGCTTCCTCCTATCTAGTATACTATAATAAGAAAATACCCAGGTAATAGCAAGGATAAACCTATGAAAATATAAGATAAATTGATAAGCTATAGTTTGTGCAGATAAAAAATAAAAAAGCGGAATAAAATGAAACCTTTTGAGTTGCTCGTTCGTAATCATAGTACCGCATTATAGGCGGAGGTAAAGTATGGAACAAATAATTAGGGAGAAAATAATATTAGTAAAAAAAGGGGATCAGTCTGCCTACGAAGATTTGGTCTCATTTTACCAAAATAAAATATACCAGCATTGCTACCGGATGCTTGGTAATGCACATGAGGCAGAGGATATTGCGCAAGAAGCTTTCATACGGGCATACGTAAACATTCATTCCTTTGACGAGAAACGAAAATTCTCAAGTTGGCTGTATCGAATCGCCACGAATTTATCAATCGACAGACTCCGCAAACGAAAACCAGATTATTTTTTGGACGCAGAGGTTAAAGGAACGGACGGGTTGGATATGTATTCCCAGCTTCAAAGTGAAGGTGCTTCTTTAGTGGAAGAAGTGGAGAATAATGAACTACAGAGGTATATCCACACAAAGATTTCCGAACTTCCACCGAAATACCGCAGTATTATTATACTGAGGTATTTAGAAGAGTTTTCCTTAAAAGAAATAAGTGAAATATTGGATATCCCAATCGGAACGGTGAAAACAAGGATTCACCGGGGAAGGGAAGCTTTACGGAAGAGGCTTCGTCATGTGTAAAGGAGTGTGGTCCCATTGAAATGTAATGCAGAAACCATCGGGCTGATGCATAAATATTTGGATGGAGATATAACGACAGAAGAAGAGCAACAACTAAAATATCATCTGGAAGACTGTGAAGCTTGTCAGGAGCATTTCCGCGAGTTAAAGCGGACACTTACACTTATCCAAAGTGCCGAACGTTTCGAAGCGCCAGCGAACTTCACAGCGAATGTTATGAAAAACCTCCCGACTGAGAAAAAACAGGTTAAATATTTACGCTGGTTTAAGATGCATCCAATGCTTACGGCTGCAGCTGTTTTCTTTATTCTTATGTTTACCGGCGTCTTTTTTACATGGGAACAAGACAATCAACTCGTCGTCTCGAAACAGGAAAATTTAATTATTGAAGGGGATACGGTAATTGTTCCTGAAGGCGAAGTGGTCGAAGGTGACTTACTCGTTAAAAATGGAAATTTGATTATTAATGGTACGGTTGATGGGAATGTCACATTGGTGAACGGGAAGCTGATTGATGACGATCCACTGGACAACAGAGGTTTAATGGCCTCGGTCGGTGAAATAAATGGAGAATTCGAATCCGTCGACCAAACATTCGACTGGATATTGTACAAACTAAAAGGCTTTGCTAAAAAAGTGTTTTCATTTGAATAACATAACTTGTGAATTAAGACTGAGAAATAACTATTCTAATATGGATTTACGCCATAAATGGAGGGTTATGCCTCAGTCTTTTTTCTTTATTGCATAAGAAGCTATAAAATATAAATGCTATGGATAACATAGATATCCAGGGCTAGCCACGTCCGATCTGCGCCCAGCAACTAACAGAACTTTTGGTGGGACGAGCAGTGCGCAGTCCCAAACTTCACACTCCTCCCCAGGTGTTGGAACGAATCGCGTTTTTAACCTGCAAGGGCGCTTCCGCCTTTGTTAAAGGCTCTAAATCTTAAGGTGGTTGCTTCGCCATTATGTTCACATGAATCCCGGTATTTATGATATAATAAGGAACATGTAATTCATTGTAGATGTATTTTTTGAAAATTAATTATACAATTGTTAATTCATAACTAAAGGACGTGTGACCATGCTCGATGGGGGATTCGACCTGTTAACGATACTTAGAATAACCGTAGACATAGCTCTCATCTGGTATGTGCTATATAAACTGATGATGCTAGTCCGCGGCACGAAAGCTGTGCAATTACTTAAAGGAATTGCCGTCATCTTGGCAATTTGGCTACTCAGTATTGCATTTAACCTCCAGACGGTTCGTTATTTCTCGAACCAGTTTATCCAATGGGGGATTATAGTTATAATTATTTTATTCCAGCCTGAGCTGAGAAGAGCCTTGGAGCAGCTTGGAAGAGGGAGCTTCCTTACGAGGAGTAATAAGTCGAGAGAAGATATGGAAATACAAATTGAGGCAATCGTCCAGTCCACGACTTATATGGCGAAGCGGCGAATTGGCGCGCTCATCTCTATTGAGAAGGAGACTGGGATTGGCGAATATGCGGAGACGGGGATTCCGATTGACGGAGAATTAACCCACCAGCTGTTGACAAATATTTTCACACCGAACACACCGCTCCATGATGGGGCTGTTATTATTAAAAAAGATAAGATTATTGCAGCTGCTTGTTATTTACCGCTGTCAGAGAGTCCATTCATTTCTAAGGAACTGGGAACGAGACACAGAGCTGCAATGGGGATCAGCGAAGTAACGGATGCCCTTACTATTGTTGTTTCAGAGGAAACAGGTGCGATATCTTGCACGATAAATGGCAAGCTGCATCGTGATTTAACGGAAGAAGCGTTAACGGAATTATTAAAAGAACATTTATCCTTGCTTCCAATAACCTCTGAGAAGACGAAAAAACGGAGGGGGAATGAAAATGGATAATTGGTTTCAAAGTAAATGGTTTATTCGTGTATTAGCGCTTGGCTTTGCCATTACTTTATTTATTTTCGTGAATGTAGAATCCAATTCATCCAGCTCTGAATCTGCCATTCCGGGAAGGAATTCACAAACTCAAACACTTGATGATGTTCCAGTGGAAATCGATATTAATTCGGATGATTATGTCGTAAGTGGGGTTCCGGAATATGCAACTGTGACATTAGAAGGTTCTCCCGCAACGATTATGCCGGCTATATTCAATCGTAATTTTACCGTCTACGTAGACCTACAGGGACTTGGAGAGGGAAATCATACGGTAGAATTGCAGCATACGGCTTCTGATGATATTAGCGTTTATATAGAGCCGAAAACAATCGAGGTATCTATCGAGGAAAGGGCAAGTCAGGAATTCCCGATAACGGTGGAATTTTTAAATACAGATCAATTGCCGCCGGGAGTTGAGGTCGGGGGCTATGAATTAGATCAGTCCAGTGTCCAGATTACAACATCCAGAAGAATTATGGAACAAATCGGTGTCGTTAAAATTTATGTTGATGTGGCCGGACAGGAGACTTCGATTTCGAACCGGGAAGTACCGGTGAATGTGTATGATACGCAAGGAAATGAACTGCAAGTTCGCTTGGACCGAGAGACGGTTGTTATATCTGTTGATTTCGTGAGTCCAAGTAAAGTCGTGCCAATTGATATTGAAACAACCGGCGAATTACCAGAGGGCTTTTCCTTGTTGTCCATTTCTGCTAATCTGGATGAGGTTGAGATTTTTGCAGTCAGTGACATTCTCGAACAAATCGAATCCATCTCAACGGAAGAAATCGATCTCTCGGAAATAACGGAATCCGGAACGATCGATGTTGGTTTCGACCTCCCGGATGGTGTATATACAGGAAAATTGGAAACAATTGAAGTATCTGTTGAAATAGAAGAAGCGCGGGTTCTAGAAGACATGGCGATTGAAGAGGAAGAACTTGGGGATGGACTAGCTGTAACGTTTGTCGAGCCAAGTAAAGCTGAAATGGATATTACCGTAACAGGAAATGAAACATTCCTTCGAGAGCTGAGTCCTGATGATTTCCGCGTCCTGGTCGATTTAGCAGGGCTTGAACCGGGTGAACATCTTGTGCCAGTTGAAGTGGAATGGGATGAGGTAGAAGATGTGACAGTTACTCCCGAGTTTGAGGAAATCACAGTTGAAATCGAATAGACTTAAGTAAGTGACTTTTAGATGGTTTATTAAAAGGAGAGGTATGAATGAAGAAGTATTTTGGGACCGATGGTGTCCGAGGTGTGGCGAATAAAGATTTAACACCGGAACTTGCCTATAAATTAGGTCGAATCGGCGGATATGTACTAACGAAGGAAAGGGAAAATCCGAAAGTGATCATCGGAAGAGATACACGTATCTCAGGTCATATGCTTGAAGGAGCTTTGCTCGCAGGCTTACTTTCTATCGGTGCGGAAGTCATGCGTCTCGGCGTCATCTCTACTCCAGGAGTGGCTTATTTAACGAAATCAATGAGTGCTGATGCAGGTATTATGATTTCGGCTTCGCACAACCCGGTGGAAGATAACGGAATTAAATTCTTCGGTCCGGATGGTTTTAAGTTGACGGATGAGCAGGAGGCAGAGATTGAAAAGCTTATCGATGCGGATGACGAACTTCCGCGGCCAATCGGAGCAGACATCGGTACAGTGAATGCTTATTTTGAAGGCGGACAAAAGTATATTTCTTTCTTGAAAGATACGATTGATAATGACTTTGACGGCCTTGCAATTGCTATCGACTGTGCACACGGTGCGACATCCAGTCTTGCAACTCATCTGTTTGCGGACCTCGAAGCAGACATTTACACGATTGGCACATCACCGAATGGCTTGAATATTAACGACGGTGTAGGCTCCACTCATCCAGAAGCGGTAAGAGAGCTTGTATTGGAAAAGGGAGCAGATATTGGTCTTGCATTTGATGGAGATGGTGACCGTTTAATTGCAGTCGATGAGAAAGGTAATATCGTTGATGGCGACCAAATCATGTATATCTGTGGAAAATATATGAAGTCAAAAGGCGTACTTCGTGAAGATACAATCGTCTCAACTGTCATGAGTAATATCGGTTTTTATAAAGCGCTTGAAGAGAATGGCATGCATAGTGATAAAACCGATGTAGGCGACCGCTATGTCATGGAGGAAATGCGTAGAGGCGGATTCAACCTTGGCGGAGAACAATCCGGTCATATTATTTTCCTCGACTTTATTACGACAGGTGACGGTATGCTAACTGCATTACAGCTTGTAAATGTTATGAAAGATACAGGGAAACCTTTATCGGAATTAGCTGGAGAGATGCAAGTATTCCCACAGGTTCTGAAAAACGTTAAAGTAACAGATAAGAATGAAGCGTTGACCAATCCACTTATTTTGGAAGAAATTGATGCCGTGGAAAAAGAACTCGGTGAAAATGGCCGTGTGCTCGTCCGTCCATCCGGAACCGAGCCACTTGTCCGTGTGATGGTCGAAGCGGAAACGAAAGAAGCATGTAATAAATATGCCGACCGTGTTGTTTCCGTGATTGAAAATTTACTTGGGGTAGAGTAATTGATTGAAACTGCTTTCTGTCAAGGGACAAGGGAGCAGTTTTTTTGTGTTTATTTTTCTATTGCTATATCCCCTGCTTATGATGGGACAGTAATCGCTGTTAATTTCCCCATTCCGTGCTCCATCTCTTCCCAAGGGACAGTATTCGCTATTTAATTTCCCATTCCAGAGCTCTATCTTCTCTCAAGGGAAAGTAATCACCGTTTATTTTCCCATTCCAGCGCTCCATCTCCTCTCAAGGGAAAGTAATCAATGTTTATTTTCCTATTCCAGAGCTCCATCTTCTCTCAAGGGAAAGTAATCGCCGTTTATTTTCCCATTCTAGTGCTCTGTCTCTTCGCAAGGGAAAGTAATCAATGTTTATTTTCCTATTCCAGTGTTCCATCTCCTCTTAAGGGAAAGTAATCGCCGTTTATTTCCCATTTCAGTACTCCGCCCCTCCTCAAGGGAAAATAAT
This sequence comes from Oceanobacillus indicireducens, assembly GCF_014647195.1. GTDB lineage: Bacteria > Bacillota > Bacilli > Bacillales > Amphibacillaceae > Oceanobacillus > Oceanobacillus indicireducens. Next base: position 25,548 of record NZ_BMOS01000038.1, read on the forward strand.
CACTGTTTATTTTCCTATTCCAGCGCTCCATCTCCTCTCAAGGGA
>NZ_BMOS01000039.1 GCF_014647195.1 Oceanobacillus indicireducens
TCGCTATGCCGGTATCATAGAAAGGCTTGAGAATAGGGGATACACCGTTAAAGATTTAGGAGATATCCAGATTGGTAGAGATAAACTAAAGACAGATCCGAAAACTGGAATTAGAAACTTGGAAGCGGTTTATAAAGCAAGTGAACAGTTAATGATCCAGATTGAAGAAGTAATTCAAAAAGATTCTTTTCCGCTTATTTTAGGCGGTGACCATAGTATGGCTATTGGTACATTAGCAGGGGTAGCTAAATCTTATAAAAATCTTGGCCTTATATGGTATGACGCCCACGGGGATCTGAATACTCCTGAGACGTCTCCATCCGGAAATATCCATGGTATGCCACTTGCTGCATCGTTAGGCTATGGCGAAAAAAGGCTCACTGAAATTGGTGGATATTCTCCAAAAGTAAAACCAGAAAATGTTATTATCATCGGTGCGCGTGACCTAGATCCTGGTGAAAAAGATTTTATTAAAGAAAAAGGAATCAACGTGTACACGATGCATGAAATTGATCGAATCGGCATGCCTCAGATTATTGAAGATACGAATCAATACTTCGAAGAGCAGGGGGTAGACGGGGTGCATCTTTCCTTTGACCTCGATGCAATAGATCCCTTGGACGCACCGGGTGTCGGCACTCCAGTTCCAGGCGGGGTAACGTTCCGTGAGGCACATCTTGCAATGGAGATGCTTGCGGAAACTGGTAAAATTACATCAGCTGAATTTGTAGAGGTCAATCCAATTCTTGATGAGCGAAATAAAACGGGGACATTGGCAGTCGACTTAATTGGATCATTATTTGGTGAACGAATCCTATCCTAGAGTAATTGGTTATAAAATTGCCATTGTAACATCAGAATAATTGCAAATCCTAAGTGAGAGATTCAACAGCCAGTAACGGCCCGATTTATTCAACTAATACTCAGTGAGGAAAAAACGACTAAATGATGTTTCCCTGTATAAAAGATGCACGGTTAGGGTGCAAATAACATAAATATAGCAGTAAAGAGCTGCTGTTACTTGTTATTTCTTACAGTCTTTGTTATAGTAGTGAAAACAATTAAATATCTCTTATTTTATAAACGATAAAGTAAGGATAGAGGTTGCAGTGACCATTAGTACATATGTGGAGGGTGAATGAGACCCAGTGAACCATATGGAAAGGGGGAATTGCCGAAGCAGAAGGAAGCTCATTAATTCCGGATGCTGGGTCTATATCGAATAGGTATAGGTCTGTCATATAGGCAACTATATGGGGAGCTATCAAGCGAAAGAACAATCCATCGTTCGAAAAGCAATAGCGGCCCAAACCGTTATTGCTTTTTTGCTTTTATTGATGGTAAAAAAGAAAGGGATGTGAAATAAATGTATTTTGGTAGATTACTAACAGCAATGGTGACACCTTTTGATGAACACGGAGAAGTAGATTATGGTAGAACGTCGAAGCTAATTGAACATTTACTCGATACAGGAACTGATGGTTTAGTTGTGGCCGGGACAACCGGTGAATCACCGACATTAACGACGAGAGAAAAGGTTGAACTATTTAAATATATAGTGAAAGAAGTAAATGGCAGAGTACCGGTGCTTGCCGGAACAGGCTCGAATAATACGAGAGCCTCCATTGAACTGACAAGAGAAGTTGAATCGATTGGCATTGATGGAATTATGCTTGTCGTACCATATTATAATAAACCTTCTCAAGAGGGATTATATCAACATTTCAGCCAAATTGCAGCGTCCACATCTTTACCAGTCATGCTTTACAATATTCCAGGAAGATCTTCTGTCAACATGACTCCTGAAACGATTATCCGCTTGTCCCAAGTTGATAACATCGTCTCCGTAAAAGAAGCGAGCGGAGATCTTGATGCAGTATCTCAGATCATTGAAGAAACTGGAGATGACTTCAGTGTATATAGCGGGGATGACGGCATGACGTTACCAATTCTTTCTATTGGTGGAACGGGGGTTGTATCGGTCGCAGCTCATGTGATTGGGAAAGATATGCGAGCGATGGTCCAAAACTTCCTTGATGGTAACGTTACAGAAGCTGCTGGAATCCACCGTCGCATCGTGCCGGTTGTAAAAGCCTTATTCCAGGCTCCAAGCCCATCACCGGTAAAAGAAGCATTAAATGAAATCAACGTACCCGTTGGAAGTGTCCGCTTACCACTCATCCCATTATCAGATGTAGAAAAAGCAAATCTCACGCAAACCCTAGTAAACTTCCAAACAAATACTGTAGAAAATTAATAGAAATATGTTAAAGCTAAGGAGAATTTATTTTTCCTTAGCTTTTTAACTTTAGGGGATTATTAAGGTTCCTTGTAAAATGAAGATGCTGAGGATAACTGAAATTGTTAGCACTAGCCCGAGAGTAACAGTTTGTACGTTGCTGCGACTACTAGATGTGCTAGCTTAGTGGCAAACCCTCTACGGAGGGACAAGTAATCGCAGTCCCAGGCTTCCGCGTAACGAATCGCGTTCTTAACCTGCAAGGGCGTTTCCGTCTTTGTTTCAATGTAAATTTCTCCTGAAATCTAATTGTAATCTAAGCATAATCTTTTTGTTACGATTGGATGTTATACTGCAACCATAGATTGCGAATTAGAAATCTATGGAAATGGGGGAAAAAGGTTGAGGAAAAAGATAACAATCGTCACCTTGATAGCTTCTCTATTATTTATCCAAGGCACCTTTCATTTACAAGTCCATGCAAGTGGCAAGGGTAATTTAGAGGAGATCCAACAAGAGAGAAAAGAAATCCAGAACAACTTATTAGCTGGGGAACAGAAAATCAATGAACTTTATGACGATATGAAAGCATTGAACGAGGAAGTCAATCGGTTAGATGACCTTCTACAAGAGAAAGAGGCAAAAGTGGAGGAAATTACATATGAGATTGAAACTACGAAAGAAGAGATTTACACCCTCCAAGCAGAAATCGATCGATTGAATGCAAGTATTGAAGAACGCTTTGACTTGTTGAAAACAAGAGCATCATCCTACCAGAAATCAGGCGGGCTAATTAATTATATTGAAGTGATCTTTGACTCCCAGAGCTTTGGAGACTTCATTAGCCGCGTAACTGCAGTCAATCAAGTAATGGATTCGGATGCGATGTTGATGGAACAGCTTGAAGCTGATATGGAACTTGTCGAAGCGCATCAGCACTCAACACTTGAAAAGCTGAATGATTTAGACCAAATGCATGAAGCGCAAGAAGCAGAACGTGCACAGATTGAACAGGAAAAGCAGCAACAAGAGACGGTTAAAGCGTCTTTAAATGATAAGCGCCAGGAACTAGTTGCTTATGTCGAGCAATTAGAAGGGGAAGATACACGTTTAAAAACAATGGAAGATACAGTCAAAAAAGAAATTGCTGCAGCAGAAGCGGCAGAACGTGAGCGCCAAGAAGAGATTAAACTAGCAGCTGCTGAGAAAGCGAAACAGGAAGAACAAGCCCAAGCTGCAGTGGTTAAAACGAAATCAGTAGAGAAAAAAGAGGAACAGAAAGAAAGCAAACCGGTTCAGGTGAAAAAGGAAGAACCGGCTGTAAATAAACCGGAATCGAAACCAACGCCAAAGCCAAGCGAATCTGATGATAAGTCATTCACAGTTACATCTACCGCTTATACAGCAGACTGTAACGGCTGTTCTGGTGTAACAAGTACAGGAATCGATTTAAAGGCGAATCCAAATGCGAAGGTAATCGCAGTTGATCCAAGTGTCATTCCACTTGGAAGTATCGTTCATGTGGAAGGATACGGCCATGCGATTGCAGGAGATACAGGAAGCGCAATTCGTGGAAATAAAATAGATGTATTCGTCCCAACGCAAAAGCAAGCAACAAGCTGGGGCGTACGCACGGTGAAAGTAACGATTCAGTAATAACAAGTGCTCCTATATAAAAAAACAAAGAAAAGGTCGGCATCTCGGTGCCGACCTTTTCTATTACAATTTTTGACCACAGTTCGAGCAGAAGTTTGCTCCATCTGTTTTCTGCCCGCAATTTGGACAGAAGTTGGGCTTGCTTGAATTGCCAGTTGACTGGTTATTCGCTGCTGGCTGATTTTGTTGCTCCTGTTGTTGATTTTGGTCCGGTTGATTCATTTGTTTCATGTTTTTCATCATTTCACTTGCAACGTTCATGCCCATCATCATCCCGGCCATGTCGGATGCGGTTCCGCCACTTTTTACCTTACCTGAGGCTATACCGTCAGTCATTTCAAGTTGTTGATATTTCGCAACGTCACCAACCATACCCTGGGAAGCAGCTTTCGTAATCATATCCTGAATTTCTTTTGGATAGTTAAAGCTGTTTACATTAAATCCAGTGATGGAAAGCCCTAAATCATAGATTTCCATATCAAGGTCTTCCTGGATGCCCTGTGAGATTTCAAATGAATTTGCTTGCAGATTAAACATATCCTTCCCTTCACGCGCAATCCATTTCATTAAGAGTTGATCCAGCACGGTAGTAATCCGGATTTTTACATCTTCCACGAGATATTTCTTTTTCACACCTGCTACATTTTCGATTAATCTCACATAATCATTTACTTTAAAATTAAATGTCCCGTTCGCCCGGATTGGAATTCCACCCGGTAAAGCGGGGGAGGGGGAAGGGATGTTGATTGCGTTTTTCGTTCCCCATTTCACCGTGAATTGTTTCGTGTTAACAAATAGGACTTCGACACGCAGTCCGGAATTAAAGCCAAATTTAAATCCTTTTAAAGTTGATAAGAAAGGAATGATTTCTGATTCAATATTATACTCCCCATCCTCTTCAAAAATTCCTTCAATTTTTCCATTACTAAAGAAAATTGCATCTTGACCAGGTTGAATCATTAGGCGACTGCCTTTTTTAATCTCCCGGTTCGGCCACTTCCAAAAAATCATATCATCTCTAAATTCTTGCCATTCCACAACGTCTGCTAGTTGATTTCTAAAAAAAGACATGGAATCCGTCCTTTCTCGTTACGTATAATTATTTATTTAAAATTTCCTACCGCCGCCACTATGCGAGCGGCCAGCACGGGTGACACCGCCACCACCAAATCCACCGCCGCCACCGCTATTGCTATTATTTGACGGTTTTCTTTTTCTTGTGACGGTTTTACGGAGATAGCGGTCATGCTTCCTGACGATTCGCGAGTTATTCCGATTTAAATATGTTCCACTTGTTACTGTGCTTTTTCCCCCCGAGGAATATGCCATGATAAATACGATTAATCCACCTAGAGTAATAGCAACCCCAAGTTGAAGATACGTATTTAAGAAAATAGATTCCGGATTTACACCGGGGCGAATATTCAAATATTCAGCGGATTTCTCAAAGAATAGCTCAAAAGCTTCAAAGTAATCGTCATTCGCCAAGTCAGGGATAATGTGATCGAGAATTAATTGTATTCTTGCATCGTCTACATATTCCTCTCCCTTTCCGAACCCTGCGATATAAGCTTCTCTATCCGCGCTTGATTCTATATAAATAGTTAAGATGACCATGTTATCTTCTGGGCGGTTCAGTTTTTCTTCTAGTTCATCGGAAATGTCCTGCGTATACCTCTTTAGTGATTTACCCTCGATGTCATTTGTTGTAACGACAATGAAGTCAGTCGACCATTCACTAAAATAGGAGGCAGCTTTCTTTTCCAGCTGTTTTATTTGATTTGCATCTAACAGGCCAGCTTCATCGTAAATCCGCTCGACATCTGCAAAAGCGGGAGTTGTGAATAAGAAAAAGAATGCGATAAAAATGATTGCACTTTTTGATAAACGGTTCATGAACATTAGAAATTGATACCTCCTGTAACAATAAAGGAGATAATTTTCATTAAGATAAAGGATCCACCGGCAATGCTTGCAAACCATCCGGCAATCTTCGCTTTACTGAGTGGAGGCTTTCCGACAACTTTTCCGGTTTGTCCGTTCATTGCAAAAATATGTTCCGCCTGCTCGTAATCATAGTATACCATCCAGACTGGAAGAAGCGTATATAAGCTTTTTGTTTTTGCCGTACGGATATTTTTATCTTTATAATTCACGGAATGGTATCCACTGATTGTTGAACGAATATAATCATCAAGTGGTTTACGCATTTTATCCTTTACCCGTGGCAGTAAATCTTCTGCATCATAATTGTACTTCTCTGCAATATAACCGGCAAGATAAGGGGTTTTGAAGTCTTTTAGATCACTATATTGATAGGGTTCAAGCTTATCCATCAGAGCATCATCCATTTTTTCCGAAGCATCGACCGGCACCCGGCTAAAGTCTATGCGTAAATCTCGGTATACATCATAATACTTTGTTTCCGTATAAATATAATCCCCTCTTGTGTAGTTTCTTACCCTCGTTCCAATTGCATGGACTTTCGCTTCATTTTTTAAATCATAGAGCCAGAAGGGGACATACATGCCGGTAATTTCTTTAATCCGGTCAGCCATCTTGAAATCTTTAGGGGTAAGCAGTCCTCTTTTACACCATTTTCGAAATGCTTGTTCTGCTTGCTGTTTTGAAATGGTGAACGGAAGCACAAGCGAAGGGGCAAGGATTCCAGACACGCGATCGGCCAACACGACAGCTGCCCCACAGAAACTGCAATTGGTCGCGGTAGTATCACCATCTGTAACAATGACAGCCCCGCAGTTCTCACATTGGTATTCTTTTGCTTCCTCTTCTTCAAATACCGTTGCAATAAAGTCCTCGGAAAAGTTCTCTATATTATCCTGTCTACCGCAATTGTCACAGGACAATGTACCAGAATCGGCATCGAACGTCATATCACTCCCACAGTTTGGACATTTATATTGTATAACCATTTGTAATCCCCCGCTATTCGTTAGATGTCTCGCTTCTGTTCGTCGTTAATTTTGCAATTTCTTCATCTATGGAATCAATAGGTGCTGGTTTGTTTCTTAGCTGTTCAAGTGCTTCAGCTTCATCCAGCTTAAAATTTAGTTCTTCCTCGTAACTCATAAAACCGGAAGTAATGGAGGGGTTCCCACTATTTATTTTTTGTTTCTGGTTAAGTAGTGCTGATTTTTCTTTAATCATTCGGCTTCTTGCTTCCAATTGCCTGACATCCAGCGTTAATTTTTCTTCTAGTAATCTCATTTGCCTTGCTTCTATTAGAAGTCGATTATACTTGGCAACTAGCTCTAACTTTTTACTTTCTAGATGTTCTTGGTCATCTAAAAATCCTGCAGCCTGTGTTTCGATCCTATCAGCTGCGCGTTCCCGGTAGCGCTCTAGCTTTCTAATTTCCATTTCACATTCATCCACTGCCCGCTTAGCTCGTCTTACATCCGCTTCTAATGCATTCACTTCAGATTGTATAGTACGAAGATCGAGGTTCACATCGCGTAATGTTTTTTCAATAACTTTTTCAGGATCTCTGGAACGATCGATTCTACTGTTTATATTTGCTTTCATAAGGGTAGTAAATCTAGAAAGGATTCCCATTCCGCTTCCTCCTCCATATAAGGGTTAATTTTAGTTTAACTCAATATCTCACCTTTCGCATCTGAAAAAATAATCACTTTTATTCAGCGTGAGCGCAACCTTCTCCTGGAGGTCCGCAGTCCAGACACCTCTCGCTTTCCGCGGGCGGCTGGTGAGCCTCCTCGCAGGCAAGCCTGCTGTGGGGTCTCACCAAGCCTATCCTCCCGCAGGAGTCTCGAGGTGTCTGGACTGCTCCCAGGAAAGGCCAAACTAGGAACACTATCTCGTACTCCAGAAGTATAATTTTATCAAGATGGAATAACTTCCATTCATCATAATCATCTTTACCAGTTCAGTTGCCCGGCGGACGGTGACTCCTACGGGAAAAGCACGAGTCCAGACCTGAGCAGGAAGCGAACTTCTTCCGAGGAGGCTGAGGCCGTGCCCGTAGAAAGCATCCGTCCGCCGGGCAACTGAACGGTAATTAGAACGCCAATAAAATGAATACACAAAATACTCACGCTGAATGAATGTGATTCGCTGTTTTGGGCTGCGAAAGTTGGGGTAATATATATTACGGTATAAAGGGAAGTTTGGTTTCATTTTTCTTTTTCTTGATAGTAAATTGTGAATAGGGTGAGTTATTAAAACACTATCATGTTTTTGTAATGTTTTCTTAAGATTTGTAAAGGCTTTATCGGGGTACACATTAAGTAGAAAGCTAAAGAAAGGAATGAAATATGATGAAGAAGCAACTCAAAATTCTCGCCTCGATTTTCCTTTTATCAGGATTCCTTGTAGCTTGCGCAGATGCTGAAGACCCAGCAGAAGAACCAATGACACCGGATGTACCTGGTGAAGAAACGCCTGATGGCGGCGTAGATCCTAGTGCAGACACAGATGAAGGACTCTAAACGAAAAATAATCGCAACGATAACAAAACGGGCTCTAAATAGAGTTCGTTTTGTTTTTTTAGAATAATATATTTGCAATGGCTGAATATTTATTATATACTTTACTCAACAATGTTGAATAAGAGTAAACTAATATTGAGTTTAATTTTTTACAGCTTATTGTAAACGGTTCCAATGATTTGATGAACGGAGGGATAGCGTGGAAAATTTACCGAAAGAAGTAATTATGAAAGAGGTTGGTCCCCGAGATGGTTTACAAAATGAAAAGGAATGGATTCCGACCGAACATAAAATTGCTTGGATTAATATGCTTTCGAATACAGGGGTAAAGGAGATAGAATACTCCTCGTTCGTAAATCCAAAAATGATCCCCGCCCTTAAGGATGCAAGAGAAGTGGGCGAGCGTATTATCCGTAACCCAGATGTTACCTATTCAGCACTTGTTCCGAACATGAAGGGATTAGAGTTTGCATTGGAAGCAGGTATTGACCGGGCATCTGTCTTCATGTCGGCAAGTGAAATGCATAATCAGAAGAATATTAATAAATCTATTGGGGATACGTACCCGATTCTAGAAGAAGTGATTAAGGAAGCAAAGGATGCCGGGAAACTTGTGACAGGATATATTTCAACTGTATTCGATTGTCCATACCAAGGAAAGATTACGCCAGAACAAGTGCTTGAAGTATGTGACCGGCTCGTTGAAGCAGGTGTCGATGATTTATCGTTAGGCGATACGATCGGGACAGCGGTTCCTACCGATGTTGAAAAGCTGCTCGAAGTATTACTGAAACATTTCCCGAAAGAGAAGCTTATTCTCCATTTCCATGATACAAGAGGGATGGCAATCGCCAATATTATGACTTCACTCCATTATGGAATAAATCGATTTGATAGTACTGTAGGAGGGCTCGGAGGCTGTCCTTATGCCAAGGGTGCCACCGGAAATGTGGATACGAATGATGTATTGTATTTGCTGCACGGGATCGGAATTGAAACAGGGATTAGTGAAAAGAAAATGCAGCAAGCAGGTCTCTATATTCAAAACATCCTTGGCAAGCAACTGCCAAGCCGCTCCCTAGCTTATATATCCAACGCCTAATAATGAGCCATGGTACCGAAACGGTTATCATGGCTTATTTTACTCTACTTATCTTGACTTGCAGGTCTTGCTATTCTATCATAATAACGTAATAGAATATTTGGGAAAGGAATGAACACCCATAGATCTGCAAAGTATTGGTAAAAAAATTAAGCAAATCCGATTACGAAAAAAGCTAACACAACAGCAAATTGCTGATCAATGCCAAATATCAAAAAGTATGCTCTCCAAAATTGAAAACGGCCAAACTGCGGCAGCTGTCGCGACACTCTCGAAAATCAGTGAAACATTGGAAGTTCCACTTTCCTGGATTTTAGATGAAGAGAAAGAAGAAGAACTCGTATTACAAAGAAATAATGACCGCCCATCTAAAGTAGGGGACGAGTCCATGGGGTATTCTTATGAACTGCTTGCAAACCGGGCTCATTATAGCGGGATCGAACCAACAATTGTCCATGTTACACCAAAGGAATTCAACAAGCGGACGGAAGGGTATACCCACTCACAGGATGAGTTCATTTTCATTTTGGAAGGCTCCATCATTCTTTTTTATAATGGAGAAAAGCATTTGATGGAACAGGGAGATAGTGCGTATTTCCAAGGGCACAAGCCGCATTTATTCATGCCGGTGAATCAACATGAAGAGGCGAAGGTACTTACATTATTTATTGATAGAGAATAGCCACTACCTGGTTTACAGTTGTTTGTGAACCAGATAGTGGCTATTTATTTATTCAGAATCAGTTATTTTAGATGTATCAGCCTCTGCCTCTATTTGTTCTTTTTTCGCTTTTGTTTCTGGAACAGGGTTGATCGTGCTTACGGCTTGTGTTTGTTTACCTGCGATACCTTCCAGTAATTCTTTTACATCAATACCGGAAGTCTCTTTTAATGTTTCCTGCAGACTTGCCATTAGATTAGTTGCATAACCTGACACTTTATTGGCGCCACCATCACCTTTGCCGCCACCAGTATCAACAACCGTAATCTTATCGATGTTGCCAAGTGGTCCTGCAACTTCTTTCGCATAGTCAGGAAGCATCTTGATAACCATATCGAGTATCGCTGCTTGACCGTACTGTTCGAAAGCTTCGGCAATTTTCTCTTTGGCTTCCGCTTCTGCGATACCTTTGAGACGGATGATTTCTGCTTCCGATTCCCCTTGCGCTCTTAATGAATCAGCTTTAGCTAGACCATCAATCCGTACTTGTTCAGCTTCCGCTTTTGCTTGCGCTTCAATACGGTATTTATTCGCATCTGCTGCAGCCATTTGTTTCGCTTTCTCTGCGACAGCCGCTTGCTCAACTGCATAACGGTCCGCGTCCGCTTTTTTCTTAACTTCTGAATCATATTGTTTTTCTCGACGTTGAATCTCTTTTTCTTCGAGTTCAATTTGTTTTTGACGTTCGATAATTTGAATCTGCATTTCCTGTTCGGTAACTTGTTGTTTCGATCTTGCAGTTTCAAAGTCGTACGCTTGGTCAGCCCGTGCTTTCGCAATATCCTGTTCGCGGCGGTATTCGGCTGTTTTCAACTGATTTTCTTTTTCCGCTTCAGCGATTTCAGTTGCACGTTCCAGTTCGGATTTTTGTGCATCCTTCGCAGCTTCGGCCCGCTTAATCCGTGTTTCTTTCTCCGCGTCAGCTGTTGCAATATCTGCATCCCGTTTTACTTGGGCAATTCGCGGTTTCCCGAGGGATTCGAGATAACCATTCTTATCTTTTACTTCTTTAATGGTGAAGGATACAATAAGAAGCCCCATTTTCGCAAGGTCCTGAGAAGCAACCCGTTGCACTTCTTGGGAGAACTTATCCCGGTTCTTATAAATTTCCTCAACGGTCATGGAACCGAGGATGGAGCGGAGATGCCCCTCTAATACTTCCTTTGCTTCAAATTCCCGGTCTTGCCGGCTCTTTCCTAAAAATTGTTCAGCAGCAGTCGCGATCTCATTGATCGATCCACCGATTTTAATAATAGCAGTTCCGTCCGCCATTACGGGAACGCCCTGTTCCGTATAGACTTCGGGAGTAGAGACTTCCAGTTTACTAGACAAGAGACTTAATGGGCTTGCCTGCTGGAAGACCGGCAGAACAAAAGTACCGCCGCCACGGATGATTTTGATCTTATTCCCCGCTTCATCCGTATGTACATTTTTACCTCCTAGATAGCTACCTGTTACAATTAATGCTTCGTCTGGTCCGGCTGTACGATATCTCGTCGTGAAAATCGCGATAAAGGCAATGACAAGAAAGACGACAATCGCAATAACGGCCCAGACAGCCATGCTGACTGATTCAAACATGCAGTTTCCTCCTTAATATATATTTATTAACATACTCTCTTTGAGTAGATTAAACGGATTATAAATCGAACTCTGTTTCATATGGAATGACATAAAGGACACCATTCTCCACTTCGATAACAAGTACACGTTTGCCTGCCTGGATTTCTTCCTTATCATAACTTGCTGCAGGCTTTGAGATTGTGCCACTTTTACTTTCTATGACAATTTCTCCATAACCATCAAGCGGGATAGAAAGGATTAATTTACCAACTCTTCCTTTTAGTGATTCCTCTGTATAACTTAATGATTCTTCTGCTGATTTCATCGGAATAAATACGAAGAGGTTCAGTACGGAAGTGAGTATAAATGCAATAACAACAGAAATGATGATAATAAGAACCGTTGATAGTGACGAGACAATTTCCATAATATAAGCGGAGGCAGAGAAAAATGTAATGAAAGCAAGAATCAATGCCGGATTAAAAAATGGTGTAATCTCCCCAAAAGCTTCTAAGAAATCTCCAAAAAATAAATAAAGAATCGTTAAGATACCCGAAAGGATAAGGACAATTAAATAAACATTTTCTATAGACGTACCGAATAGCTCCACATAATCCCTCCTTTCTTGTGTCTTACTCTATTTACGTTTTATCGTACCATATGGTTTCAGCTTTTTCATTCAGAATTTTAATTTCCAGGGAAAAATATATTGTAATCGGTTTACTCATGCCATATACTATGTATAACGATATATCGTGACGCGATATACAGATAATGAAGGAATGATGAGATGGGGAAAAGACAAGAGAATCCGATGTCAGAAGCGATGTATTATATTTTGTTAGCTTTAGTGGAGCCCCTCCATGGTTATGCGATTATGGAAAAGGTCCATGAAATTTCTCGGGGAAGAATTGAAATGGGTCCCGGAACATTATATGGAATTTTAAAGCGTCTTGAAAAGGATAACTGGATTGAACTCACAGATGCAAATGGCAGAAGGAAGATTTATAAAATGACTGCATTGGGTGAGCAGGCGTTGGAACAAGAATATGCTCGCTTAATGGATATGGTTGCAGATGGCAGAGCTAGAATGCTAGGGGGAGAAGATGATGAGCAGAAAGAGGCTTGGAGGATTATGAAGAAATCCATTTGACAGGTTATGATGAAGCATGGATAGAAGAACAGAATAACTATATATCTGTTATTGCACGAACCGAAAACACTGTCACCGATATCGGCTATACCGGGAGCGAACCTAGTAGGGTATTAATCGATCTGTTGGAGGAACAAGAGAAGGAAGAAGGAAAAGAAAATGAGGCATAACTGTAGTTTGAGCTATGTCTCATTTTCTTCTTATTAAAACAAATTCCAAGGATATTCATTAGGTGGAGCGGCTGAGATTCGAATCTCCTCTTTCTTTGTTGGATGAGGTAAAGCAAGCTCACTCGACCATAAAGCGATCTGTTCGCCAGGTTTATTTACATTCTCTCCGTATTTCTGATCGCCATATAAAGGGAGTCCCCGACTTGCAAGTTGAACACGGATTTGGTGCGGGCGCCCTGTATGGAGCGTGATTGCAAGCAAGCTTAGTCCTTTTTTCGTACCAAGTACTTCAAAATCAAGCAGCGCTCTTTTTGCCTCTTTATTCTCCCTCGTGGAGGTGTGGACGATATTTTTCTTTTTATTCTTCACAAGATAATCTTCCAAGTGGGCAAACTCTTTATCTGGCACGCCTCTTACAATCGCTAAATATTTCTTTTCCATCTCCTGCTTGCGGATAACGTCCGAAATTCGAGAAGCGGCTTTCGATGTCTTGGCAAATACCATGACACCGCCAACTGGTCGATCCAAGCGGTGAACCATCCCAACATAAACATTGCCAGGTTTATTATATCTTTCTTTAATATCGGATTTTACAACATTCAATAAATCAGGGTCACCTGTACGATCTTCTTGGACAGGTATATTTACAGGTTTAATAACAAAAAGTAAATGGTTATCTTCGTATAAAATTTTTAGATCCATGCTGATTTCCTTTCAACTGGTTATTAGTTCACATCATACCATATGTGAAAGGAAACTTCTTATAGTAGGGGGGTCATTTATTATTTCCGGTCCGAATTTTTACTTTTATCCGCTATATTACTCAAGGTCGTGAATTAATCCTTGAACCACTGATAATAATAGAATCATAGCATATATCGTAGAAATTCAGAGAACTTGTAATCCGTCCAAATAGACTGCCTCTACTAGGACTTTCGTTGGGAATATTTGAAATTCCGCTTTTTGCCCTGTTCAAAATAAAGAAAACAAGATATACTATCCTACGATTCCGCCAAAAAAGTTGAAACCTTTGATAAAAGTAATTCGTATCAAATGGTAGGGGAAAAAAGAAAGGGGATTATGATGTTGAAGAAATTTACAGTAGGTCTAGCTGTCTTGTTGATGGCCTTCTTAGCAGCTTGCGGTAATAGTGATGAAGCGAAGGAAGTCTATCAAAAAGCTGTCGAAGCTGGAGAGAAAATGGAAAGCGTTGAGATGGATATGGTGATCAACCAAACAATGGAGAGTGACGCGATGGAAGGTGAAATGGTGATGGATATGGATACAAAATCCGCCATGACAATCGATCCACTCGCGATGCACCAAACAGGTACAATCAGCATGGAAGTCGAAGGGATGCCAATTGAAACAGAGATGGAAATGTACCTCACAGATACAGATTTTTATATGTACGAGTCAATGTCAGAGACTTGGTTAAAAATGAGTACAGATATGATGCCGACAGAAATGATGAATACAGATCAAACTGCACAAGATCAATTAGAGATGCTGGAGTCCTTTATGGATGATGTCGATTTCTCAGAAGAAGACGACTACTATGTGTTTAAGTTTGAAGGAGAAGGCGATGAGTTTGCCGACCTTACCGAGGAACTTATCAAAGAGAATCTTGGTGAAGAAACATTTGCCGACTTAGGAGTAGAGATTTCCGAAGTACTTGAAGAAATGACAATTCATTCCATGTACTATGAACTCCATATTGATAAAGAAACATATGATACGACAAAAGTAATTACGAATATGGATTTTGATATTAACGCGGAAGGTGAATCCTTACGTATGAATCAAGAAATGACTGCAACATACACTGGAATCAATACAGTTGATGAGATTGCAGTACCACAAGAAGTAATTGATGAAGCTCAAGAAATCGAATAATGAATTGAAAAACAGCCAGCTGGAATTTTCCAGTCGGCTGTTTTTGATTACTGCAGAGAATGATATAATTCTTCTATTCTTTCACTGTTTACCGGGCGGCTGAAGAAGTAGCCTTGTCCTTCATGGCATTGCTGCTCTTGGAGGTATTTAAATTGATCACTGTTTTCAATACCTTCTGCGATAATCCGGAACTGTAAGTTTTTGCCCATGCTGATAATTGTGTTGACAATAATTTTTCCATCCCTGTCTAGGTCATCGATAAAAGATTTATCGATTTTTAATGTATCAATCGGCAATTGCTTTAAGTAACTGAGGGAGGAATAGCCGGTACCGAAATCATCGATGGAAACCTTGACTCCAAGCTCTTGGAGATCATGTAATTTCTTTGTGGAATCCTCGATATCCAGTAAGGTGCCTTCCGTAATCTCCAGCTCTAAATAGGAAGCATCCAGTTGAGCTTCGTGGAGGATTTCCTTTAGATCAGCAATAAAATACGGATCACGGAATTGAAGTGGTGACACATTGACGGACACGCGTTGCAAGAATAGTCCTTGTTGCTGCCAGCTCATCATTTGATGACAGACACTATGAAGAATCCATTTTCCTACAGGTACGATAAGACCTGTCTCCTCTAGAACTGGAATGAATTCCATTGGAGAGACTTTACCAAGTAACCGGTTGTCCCAGCGAAGTAATGATTCTACGCCAACAATTTTATTTGTTTTCAAATTAATTAATGGTTGATAAACAAGGGAAAATTCATTACGCTCCAATGCGTCCGTAACTTCAAGTTCAATTTGATAATCCCGATCCAGCTCTCTAATCTGATTATCTGAATGGAATTGAAAATTGTTTCTACCTTGCTTTTTAGCGTGATACATCGCTGTGTCCGCTTTTTTTACAAGATCTTCAAGCGCAGTAGTTGCATCTCTTTCTGCTAGGAAAGGATGACCAGAACTGATTCCGATGCTTGCTGTTAGGAGCAGTTCATGATAATCGATTCGGACAGGTTGCCGGATGGTGCGGAGAATCTGATTTACCAGCCGATTTGTATCTTCTCTAGAGTGGTTCTCTAATAGTATAATAAATTCTTCACCGTCATAACGGAAGATGAGCGGCTCTTTTCCTACGCATGCTTCCAACCGTTTTGCCAAGGCTATTAAGACTTGGTCCCCAATATCCTGACCGAAATGATCATTAATTGTTTTAAACCGGTCAATATCGATAAAAAGAATTGTGATTTTGGTATCAGCTAGGTGCTGTTTTTCCGTTACCCATTTCTTCATATAATTCCGGTTTGGAAGGTTTGTCAGAGGGTCAACATAAGCTAGGTTTTCCATCATTTGCTCATACTCTTTACGTTCGGTCATTTCACGCTGGATTAGCACGTAATGGGCTTCTCCAGTCACGGTGTCGGACGTAGGGGAGAGGTTTGCTTCCACCCAATAATAGGTCCCGTCTTTCCTCTGCTGTCTTATGTCACCCCTCCATTTTCGCTGATTATTTGCAGCTTGGTTAACAAGTGTTGAAAAGTCATCAGGGAAAATATTTGTCAACGCATTTCCTAACAATTCTTCCTGCGTATATTGGGTGACTTCTGTAAACCTTTTATTGACATACTGAATGATACCTTGATGATTGAATATAATAATCATTGCTAAGTCGTTGATTGCTTTTTCAATTTCGTGTTGGAATTTGAACTTTATCTGATCCAGTTTTTTAGATGTTTCATTCATATGACTTTCCTCACTCTTTTCACTGATTTTCATCGTGATTATGTTTATAGTATAACTGTACTATATGTGAAACGGGCTGTCTGTGACAATTAGTTAAACCTTCATAATTACTATTCGGATAATACATTTGGCTCGGGATAGTCATAACCTTTCGTATCGACTTCAACTGTCTTCATCACTTGGTCTTCAAAAGGCTTATCCAGTTCATCTCGGTCAACTGAAACAATCTGATCGACGACTTCCATCCCCTCCGTCACTTTACCGAAACCAGCATAGTCACCATCCAATTGTGAGGACTTTTCTACCATAATAAAGAATTGGGAACCAGCGGAATCCGGTGATTGTGATCTTGCCATAGATAGTACGCCCCGATCATGTTCTAAATCATTATCAAAGTTGTTGGAGGAAAATTCTCCGGCAATCGAATAGCCGGGACCGCCCGTGCCAGCGCCATCTGGGTCACCGCCTTGAATCATAAATCCAGGGATAACCCGGTGGAAAATGAGTCCATCATAAAATCCATCTTCGACTAGGGAAATGAAGTTTGCGACGGTATTCGGTGCAATTTCCGGATATAATTCCAGTATAATTTGTTCGTCATTCTCCATCGTAATGGTGACGACCGGATTCTCTTCCACGTCATTTGGATAAGCAGTTGTATCATCTGCAGTTTCTTCGGCTGGAGCTTCTTGTTCACCACAAGCAGTTAAAATTGCGGCAAACAGAAAAATAGTGAGTAAGAAGTGTTTTTTCATCGTCTATTCTTCCTTTCGCTGTTTGAGTAGTTAGACATCCAACTTATTATAGCACGTTACACAGCGTTGGTTTAAGCTTGATGACCTCCGATTTTTTTGCTTCGGTCGAGGAGAATGCCTGCTTCGGTGTAGCTCGAGGCTCGCAGGATGGAAGTGGATCCGTATTTATCACGGATGGCGTCCATGACATAACCGATATTATTTTTCTTTAAGCGATCTTCAAATAAATCAAGCTGAATATCTTCATGATCATAAAGATTACCAAGGGTTACATATACGTGGCGGATGTAGCTGCTTCCGTCATAAAATTTTTGGAAAAGCTGCATACAGACCTCATACATATCCATCGTTACATTGGTCGGGCGTTCGATGCTTTTCGAACGAGAAAACCCACCTTTCTTTTCTGAGGAGTAGGAAATACTAAGACTAATCGTTTTTCCAGCTTGATTAGCAGTGCGCGCACGCCGGCAGACTTCTTCACATAAATCCAAAATACATGTCGCGACTTCCTTTTCCGTATAGTCTCGGAGCAGGGAGATGCCATGTCCGAATCCTTTTTGCTCCGTCTTGGTGAAGTTGCCGTAAACGGGGCTTAAATCAATACCCCAAGCATGCGAGTAGAGTTGCTCACCCATAATACCGAAGCGTTTTTTTAGTTGATTCAAGTCGTAGCGGGCGAGCTGACCAAGTGTGACAATCCCCATGCGATTCAGATTGCGTTTCATGCGGCTGCCAATTCCCCAAATTTTTTCAATTGGAAAAGGCCAAAGTTTCTCTTCTACATCTTCATAGCTGCATTCAGCGATTCCTTCTTTCTTTGCGTGAAGATCCATGACGACTTTAGCGAGAAATTTATTATCACCAATTCCGATTGCAGCAGTAAGTCCAAAGCTTTCCATAATTTCTGCCTTTATTTTCTCGGCAATTTGGCGCCGGTCACCGAATAGTCGCTCAAGTCCATTGACCGTCACCCATATTTCATCAATGGAATATGGGTGGATGGCTTCTTTTGGTGCATAATTATGGATTAGCTTTGTAATTTCCAAGGATACATGTAAATAATCGGCCATTCGAGCAGGAACGATATGAATATCCGGATCATCAGGAAGTTCGAAATAACGGCTAACATTACTGATGCCATATTTTTCTTTTAAGGCAGGAGAGGCGGCGAGCACAATACTTCCTGGCCGCTTTAAATCACCGACAACGGCAAGCATTGTTTTCATTGGGTCAAGATTACGTTTTACCGCTTCAACACTTGCGTAAAAGGAGCGCATATCGATACATAGAATGTCATTTCGCGGATAAATTGAATAATCCATCGTAGTCCACCACCTAATAGAAACATTTGTTCTTATTATAAGTAGTTTACTAAACGTTAGCAATGGTAAAATCCGCCAAACAAAAACCCTGCCGAATTATTCGGTAGAGAGGGATCATGCTTTTTTATTAATTTTGCCCTGTCAAGCGTCATTGGGGTATCAAGATCGATGAGAAATAAGGCAAGCGTTGTATCGGTAGTTGCTGTGAGCGATGGAAGGGGTTCGTCGAGGTCCGTGACTGCTTCATATTTTTCAAGGATCAGATTTCCAATTGTAACTTTACATAAAAATGGTTTTAATCCTTGATAGACGGGGATAGTATTTTATCCGGAAGAATTCGTTTAATCGTGAAAAAGCCTGTATAAGAGGTTGTTATGGCTCGTTGTTTCTCCTCCATACTTTATCCTTATAATAAGTATGGAGGAGAATGATAAAGACGGCAATGAATTAGCTTGAGACGGGATTAGGATTGTTCCTCTAGCGCTTGTTTAACTTTTAATCGGTATTCGTCACTGCCAATTAAGTTCACCTCGAAAGAATTGATGTTATGCTGCAACAATCTGTTTTGCCATCGAGTGAGGTCATCCGTAAATAAAACGATTTCTATGTTTTCACCGTCAAGGTTTTCTGCGTAAAGTGTATCATTCAGGATAAATGCGGTTGACCCACCTTTTGATCCGAGATGAGCGTAATAGTCCTGATTCGCTTCATTCATTTCCATTGGCCATTCCATTAAATCTCGCATGATTGCAGCGGCTTCAGTCGGTAGTTCATCATTAGATATAATCGATAATAGATTTCCGTAATCCTTGGCAGACGCACCGATTAATCGGTCGGACCAGACTCTTTGAACGGCGAGTGGCAAATCAAACGAATAAGATTCGATATCAATTGTACCTTCTTTCATCTGATTGCTGAAATCAATTGCAAGTTCCCGGTAACGTTCCATCGGTATTGCTTCCAGTTCGTTGACGATATCATCGGTGTTCATGGAATCGTCAGCAACATATTCCGGAAAGAGAAGGGGACTGACCAAAGGATAGACCGGTTCATGATGGATAAGACCAAGAGATTCAATCCGATCATTAACTGCGGAAATCCCTAGCAGGTGAAGCAGGTAGTCGGTATTCGCATTCGAACTGTATGTAATCATTCCTTTAGCAACTTCATGAAGAGGTACTTGCTCATCCTTTATCTTACCTGCCGTATGGATGGATTCGAGCCAGGTTTCATGTGCAAATCCATCCGTACCTTCAAAATAGAAACGGTTTAAATCTGCAAGAGGGACAAGCTGATCTTTATCCAATTCACCAGCTTCTACTTGCATCGCATATTCCAAGGCAATAATTATTTTAACGGTACTTGCAAGTGGATGCACAATATCTGATTGATAAGCAATGACTTCTTCACCATTTTTTACGACATAGAGCGAAGTTGTTTCCGGATTATCTTGTAGATGATGGAGGACATAATCTGGATTATCACGGAAAATATAGAAGAATGCAGTTCCGATAACGATAATAATTCCGCCATAGATAATGAGGCGTTTCTTTGTATATGTCTTTTTATCCAAGAGGATATAGACTACCGCACCAAGGATAAAAGCTAATAAATAATCTACATTAAAAAGTAATACAGCAATAATAATGGCAAGCACAATTGCATTCATGATTACTGCTTCCCGAATTTTTTCTTTCGTTCGTTGTTTTTCACTCAGGAGTGGGAGAAGAGTGAGGATAACAATTCCAGAAAGCCCAATCCAAGCCCAGATATTCATATAGACACGTTCCTTTCTCTACTAATTAATATTTCCTTCTTAGTACGCTTAAAATACTTGCATGAAGAATCATTAAACCAGAGATTAAAAACCAGATAACTAATTTGTATGTTTCATAGTCGAAATGTTGAATGAATTGATCGTATAATTCGATTAGCAATCATCCTAACGACATCAAAGGAAAAGAAAATCCACTTTAATCCCCCTCCATTTCATATTGGAAAACATCATGTAAGTCGACACCAAAGAAAAGGGCGATATCAAACGCCAATTTCAAAGAGGGGTTATACCTGTTTTTCTCAAGAGAAATAATCGTTTGTCGGCTTACCCCTAGTTGATTTGCAAGCTCACGCTGGGATAATCCCCTTTCCACTCTTAATACAACAATTCTGTTGTTTATTTTTCTTTTTTGGTTAAAGGAGATATCCATTCACCTCTTCTTTAGTTAAGGTAACATATTTTTTACATAAGGTAACTTATTTTTTACCTTTAGTATAAAAAAAGTTACAGAGCGTAATTGTGAAAGCTGCGGATTACTTTCATTCGGTGTAAGTGCATTTTTGTCTGGTTACTCCAAGATAGAAAAACAGGACGGGCGCAGAAATGGGAGAATAAAAACTCGTTTATTTCTTATTTGGATAAGAAGGGCGCGCGAATAGGAGAGTAAAGTCATTTTGTTTTCCCGATTAGGCAAGTTGAAGGAATGAATGGGAGAATAAAGCCGTTTGTTTTCCCACTCCGTCATACCGGGAGCGCTGAAAGGAAAATAAAGCCTGTTTGTTTTCCCATTCTAGCAGACTGGGTGCGCTGAAAGGAAAATAAAGTCCGTTTGTTTTCCCATTCCGTCATACCGAGTGCGCTGGAGGGAAAATACAGCCTATTTGTTTTCCCATTCCAGCAGACTGGGTGAGCTGGAGGGAAAATACAGCCTGTTTATTTTCCCATTCCGTCATACCGAGTTCGCTGAAAGGAAAATGCAGCCTGTTTGTTTTCTCATTCCGGCAAGCCGAGCGCATTAACAGGAAAATAATACCTGCTTCTTCCCATTCGAGCAGAATGAACGCACTAACTAGAGAACAAAACAGTTATTCTTCAAATCAGCCGGGAGAGAGGGGGAAAAGAAAAAAATCCCGGCTACTGTGTAAGAAGGGCAGTAGATGGGATTCTCTGATTGTTTGTGATGGTGAAATTAATTTGTAATATCTTCAGCTGGTCCGAAGATTTCAAAGTGGATATCTTCTTCAGCAACGCCGTATTCTTTTAAGATTTTATAAGCGGCACGCATAAAGCCTTTAGGCCCGCAGAAATAATAGGCAGCATCTGTCGTTGGGAGAATTGTGCTTAACCATTCGGTATCAATATGTCCTAATTTATCATATTGATCATCTGCTTCCGGGCTATCGTAGACGACATAGCTTTTCACATTGTTATGGGATTCTGTAATTTCACCCACACGGTCTTTCATTGCATGCACATTACCATTTTGTGCAGCGTGAATATACGTAACTTCACGTTCTGGCTGTTCCTTGATTACTGTTTCAAGCATACTCATCATTGGGGTAAGTCCGACGCCACCACTTAATAGAACGAGTGGACGAGTATCTTCTGTATCAAGATAGAATTCTCCAGAAGGTGCACTAATGGAAAGTACGCTTCCTTCCTCAACATGTTCATGTAAATAAGATGACACAATTCCAGCTGGAGTATCTGCAGTACCATCTTCTCGCTTCACGCTAATCCGGTATTGCCCTTCGTCTGGCGCACAAGATAAGCTGTATTGACGTTGGTGCGTGTATGGTTCTCCTTCGATATCAACTTTTACGGTAATGTACTGACCCGCCTTATAACTAGGAAAAGGGTTTCCGTCTGCCGGTTCTAGATAGAACGACGTAATAACATCACTTTCTTTAACTTTTTTCATTACTTTAAAGTCACGGTAATCAATCCAACCGCCTGTCATGTTTTTCGTTTCTTCATACATTTCTTTTTCAACGGAAATAAATACATCTGCAATCACACCGTATGCTTTTTCCCAGGCATCGATGATTTCATCTGTCGCAGCGTCTCCCAGTACATCTTTAATACCAAGAAGCAGATATTTACCGACGATTGGATAGTGTTCCGGCTTGATGTTTAGACTCTTATGTTTATGCGCAATCGATACGACAGCTGGTAAGATCGCTTCCAAATTATCGATGTTTGCTGCAGCTGCATAAACCGTATTTGCCAAGGCTCTCGGTTGATCCCCGTGTCGTTGGTTTGTCTGGTTGAAAATGTTTTTTAGTTCTGGATGATTTTCAAACATTAATTGATAGAAACGTGTTGTAATTTGTTCACCATGTTCTTCTAATACTGGTACAGTTGCTTTAATAATGTTTCGAGTTTCTTCAGTTAAACCTGTAGTAGTTGTTGCCATAATTTAAGCACTCCCCTTTAAAAGTTTAAACATGTATTTTGAATACATGTTTATTGTATAATTAATGTAACTACTGTATCAATAGGAAAAACCGAACCTATGTTACAATAATGTGAAAGTATTTTTTAAGGAGAAACGAATATGAATCTAAAAAAATATACAGATTATGGGCTTCGTGTTCTATTATTTGCTGGGATGAAAGAGAATGAAGAACTGGTAAACATTAAAGAAATCTCGGAAGTATTTAACATATCGCAACATCACTTGGGGAAAATTGTCCACGAATTAAATAAGCTTGAGTTGATTGAAACAATTAGAGGCCGAAATGGCGGAATCCGTCTAGCAAAGCCTGCAGAAGAAATTAATATTGGTATTGTTGTCAGGCAGCTGGAGAATGACTTTAATATGCTCGAATGCTTTGAAAAAGGTCAAAAACATTGTGTCATCGAACCGGGTTGCACGTTAAAGCATGTCGTTAACCGGGCATTGCATGCATTTTTTAAAGTGCTTGATGAGTATACGTTGAAGGATTTGATTCATAATGAGCAGGAATTGAAGGAATTGATGGGGATTCGGTGAGAAAGAGGGGAAGTCACCGCTAAGGGTTTCTCTTCATGGAGGTACATGCTATGTCTCTTCCAGATAAAATCATTAAAGAAATTGACATGTTGAATGAGAAGGATAGACAAAAGGTTCTTGATAAAATTAAAGAAAAGTATATGTTCCAGAAAGCTGCTCACTCGGTAATGATTGGATCCCACCTAGATTTCGCACCATATGCAACAGAATCGATTTTATTGGAAGGAAATTATGAAAGAGACATTATAAATAAAATGAAGGAACTGGTAAAAGCATATAATGAAGTTGAAATGGAGTATTAGTCATTATAATAATTTAGCGAACGATTATACTTTGAGAAGAATGGGTTGAAATAGAGTTTGAACCAGATTGAATACTATATCTAAAAAAGAATAGTATCTTTTTTGGGTGACATGTGTTACACTTAGGTTACTTAATTGTTCGTGCTAGCAATACAGGATTTATGTCAAAACATTATAACGTTTATCATCATCTTGAATTATTATCAGAACAACCAAAGTAATAAACGTGCTTGATGCACAATGGAGGAATTTCATATGAACACAGGTTCAGTAAAATGGTTTAACGCAGACAAAGGTTTCGGTTTTATCGAAGTTGAAGGTGGAGACGATGTATTCGTACACTTCTCAGCAATTCAAGGTGATGGTTTCAAAACTTTAGACGAAGGTCAACAAGTTTCTTTCGATATCGAAGAAGGTAACCGTGGACCACAAGCAACTAACGTTGTTAAATCCTAATTTATAGAAAATCCCATCTGCTTCTGTAGCAGAAGGGATTTTTTTGTTTAAATAAAACAACAGAATCAAATGTTCTAACGTTTATACTGCAAAATCGATTAAAGGTGGCACCAGCAGAAAAAATATGACACAAGGCGAATTGGCAAAAACAGTTAGGGTTTCAAGGCAAACGATTAGTCCCTTTTTATTGCTTTTTCAAATTACTGTATCACATCAATATATCATTAGACCACCTTCAGTACAAAGGATCTTATTTCCTTGGAATCTACTGAGAAGGAAATCTCGTTGAACAGAATCATTTTATTTTTATTAAGGATCGGATACTTATCCAAAATAAGAACTGTTCTAGATATGGGTATGATTCCTGTATATGAATCATGGGTGTGTACAATCATTGTATTCGTGGTATAATTAAATATAGAAAGACATAAATTAATAACGACCGCCCATGTTGTTACATGGAACGGTCGAATAGACCGAACCCCGACAAGAGGGGCTAGGCACTGTTCAGGAAAATAATCCCTCAAAGGCCTGTCAAACCACATGAGGGATTATTTTTTATGGTTATTATCAGAAACAATGAACGCTACTAATGTAAACTAGCACATTATTCCAGGTCATCTATTTCAAACTAATTCA
>NZ_BMOS01000040.1 GCF_014647195.1 Oceanobacillus indicireducens
AGGTATATCATTGAATTTATCACGAAAAAATTTTACTCTTCATAGCTGACACTTTTCTTACATAAAAATACATGTTTTTTAATAGAATTTAGCCGCATCGTATTCTCCAGACCCTTTCCAATCGACCTGTAATGCTATCCACTTGCCGTCTTCGCAGTACCAAAGTGTCTCAACTACACCTAGCTGATCGGCGTGATAGGCTCCGCTTATTTGCTTAAAACTTTTCAATCCATAGCCATTACGGTCACTAATTTCGACAGGTTCAAAAAAGGCAATCGGATCAATCATAAGGGGTGTTTCTTGAAGAAGCTTGCCTTCTTCATCGAATATTCCCAGTCTAATGTAATCATCTTTCCGATCCGCTACATCTACTAGAATAGGTTCTGCGTTCAGCGCGAGTTCAATTACAGCCTGAAATCCGTCTTCAAAATATCCTTTTATATAGTCTTGTTCCGGTAAAGGGATTGATTCCAATTCACTACGAGCAAGTGTATCAAGTTTTGATGTGTACAACCCACCACTTCCTCCTGTAGGACTTTGATAGAAGATATCTGGAACATTATCGTGATTCAAGTCGATAAACTGAATAGTTGGGTCATATCCACCTTGATAATCAATTCGCCATTCTTCGGACTCCGATGTGATAATCGCAAAAATATCTTTGTAATATACGGAATCCGGACTAAAATGAACGCCATACAGCTTAATTGTATCAAGCTTACCATCCCCAGTTACATCCTCTTCATATGTCGAGATGAGAACTGGTTCAATTTCACTTGCCGCTACTTCAATGGTTTGAAAAATCATGATCGGCACGATAAAAAGATAAATAAATAATCGCATACGGATTCCTCTTTTCGTATATTGTCATTTGCTAGCTTGTGTATCTTGATTGCAAGCTATACATGAACAAAGTAAAATATAGCGTGAAATAGAAATCGTTAATAGGAAGGATAATTTTGATGGATCAAATTAAAGAAATAAGTACAACTGAAGTAGAAGAAATGCTAATAAAAGAACAAGACGTCGTCCTTATCGATGTAAGAGAAGATGAGGAAATTGCAAATGGAATAATTGAAGGAGCACTCCATATCCCTTTGAAACAAATACCAAAAGCTACAGATTCACTTGATCGGTCAAAAGAATATATCTTAGTATGCCGTTCGGGTGGAAGAAGTATGAACGCTGCATTATATATGAAAGAACAAGGTTTCAATGTTTCAAACATGATAGGTGGAATGATCGACTGGCAAGGTGAAGTAATCATTAAATAAGCGCCCGTTTAGCAACGTACAAACTGGAGCACTCCGGAATGAGATATAGGAAACACAACGAACGATAGTGAGTTGATGTTGACTTATCGATTGGAGGAGTGTGAAGTTTGATAGTTGCTGGGCGCTGGAGCCGGACGTGGCTAGCCCCGGTCACCTAAGTTATCACAGCATTTTCAATTATACTTATCTTTAAAAAAGCTTTCTCTCCTTTTCAAATAGGAAGAGAAAGCTTTTTCCATCTATTAATTAGCAACAATATTAACTAGTTTACCAGGGACAACAATTACTTTCCGAACTGTCTTCCCACGGGTCCATTCTTGGATCTTTTCATCCGCTAATGCTAATTGCTCAAGTTCTTCTTTTGAAGTGTCTCTTGATACATTTGCTTTCGAACGGACTTTACCCATTACCTGCAGAACGATTTCGATTTCATCCTCTACAAGTTTGCTCTCATCAAATGCTGGCCAAGCTTCGTACGTTATCGTACCAGGGTTACCTAATCTATCCCAGAGTTCTTCTCCCATATGAGGTGCAATCGGATAAAGTAATTTTACAAAGCCTTCCGCATACTCTTTTGGTATCTGGTCGACTTTATAAGCCTCATTCGTAAATACCATTAATTGAGAAATCGCCGTATTAAAATGCAGATTATCATAATCTATGGTGACTTTTTTAACCGTTTCATGATAAACCTTATCTAATTTCTCATTTGACCCTTCTGTAACTTTATCTGTCAAACTTCCATCCTCATTGATGAACAAGCGCCACACTCGGTCCAAAAAGCGTCGTGCTCCATCAAGTCCAGTAGTAGACCAAGCAACAGAAGCATCTAGTGGCCCCATAAACATTTCGTATAGTCTTAGCGTATCAGCACCATGTGAGTGAACGATATCATCAGGGTTTACGACATTCCCTTTCGATTTACTCATCTTCTCATTACCTTCTCCAAGAATCATCCCTTGGTTATATAGCTTTTGGAACGGCTCTTTCGTAGGTACGACACCAATATCATATAAAAACTTATGCCAGAATCTCGCATAGAGCAAGTGTAATACTGCGTGCTCCGCTCCTCCAATATATAAATCAACCGGCAACCATTCTTTAAGTGCCTCCGGATCCGCTAACGCTTCTTTGTTATTCGGATCGATATACCGTAAGAAATACCAGCTGCTTCCTGCCCATTGCGGCATCGTATTCGTTTCACGACGACCTTTCATTCCGGTTTCTGGATCAACAACGTTCACCCAGTCTTCCGCATTCGCTAATGGAGACTCACCTGTACCAGAAGGTTTGATTTCCTTAATAACAGGTAATTCCAATGGAAGTTCTTCCTCAGGAACAGCCGTCATTGAACCATCTTCCCAATGGATAATTGGAATTGGTTCACCCCAGTAACGCTGTCTTGCAAAGAGCCAATCGCGAAGACGGTAAGTGATTTTCTTCTCACCCTTACCATTTTGAGCGAGCCAGTCGATCATCTTTGTAATTGCTTCTTCGGTATGCAATCCATCTAAAAATCCGGAATTGATATGGGGGCCGTCGCCAGCATACGCCTCTTTCGTCATATCTCCACCACTTACGACTTCGATAATGGGAAGATCGAATTCTGTCGCAAATTCATAGTCCCGTTCATCATGCCCGGGAACCGCCATAATCGCCCCAGTACCGTAAGACATCAACACATAGTCCGCTACCCAGATCGGTATTTTTTTATCGTTAGCCGGGTTAATGGCATAGGCTCCAGTGAATACTCCGGTTTTATCCTTCGCCAAATCGGTTCTTTCTAGTTCGGATTTTGTCTCAACCTCATGAAGATATCCTTCAACTGCGTCCTTTTGTTCTGCGGTTGTAATCTCTTTAACGTAAGGGTGTTCCGGAGCAAGTACTGTATACGTTGCACCGAACAGTGTATCCGGACGGGTTGTAAAAACAGTGAAATCTTTATCATGCCCATCGATCGTGAAGGTTACTTCCGCTCCCTCCGAACGACCAATCCAATTTCGTTGCATTTCTTTTAAACTCTCCGGCCAATCCAACTCTTCCAGATCCTCAAGCAAACGATCCGCATAAGCAGTAATACGAAGCATCCACTGCTTCATCGGTTTGCGAATAACCGGATGACCACCACGTTCACTTTTCCCATCAATAACTTCTTCGTTAGCGAGAACCGTTCCGAGTGCCGGACACCAGTTCACTGGCACTTCATCAATATACGCAAGACCTTTTTCATACAACTTTGTAAAAATCCACTGGGTCCACTTATAGTAGTTCGGATCTGTCGTATTAATTTCTCTATCCCAATCATAAGAGAAACCTAGTTCTTTAATTTGACGTTTAAATGTAGCAATATTTTGTTCGGTAAATTGCGCCGGGCTATTTCCAGTATCCAACGCATACTGCTCAGCCGGCAAACCAAATGCATCCCACCCCATTGGGTGAAGCACCTCGTATCCTTGCATCCTTTTCATCCGTGAAATAATATCCGTTGCCGTATACCCCTCCGGATGACCGACATGAAGCCCTGAACCAGACGGATAAGGGAACATATCTAATGCATAGAATTTTTCTTTATTGGAATACGTATCTGTTTTAAATGTTTTATGTTTATCCCAATATTCCTGCCATTTCTTTTCAATCTCTGCATGATGATAACTCATGCTGTGACCTCCTTCATGCAACATGGTGCTGATTATTTTATATTAGAAAACTTGGTTGTCACCGAGCTTTTTAGTGACAACCTTAGTCGCACTTATGCAGTAAGAAAGGATTTATACTTATCTTTCTGCCAAAAAAAGCCACTCATCCCCAAGATAGGGACGAGAGGCTTATATTCCCGCGGTACCACCCAAATTAGCAATTATGCTCACTTTCCATCTTTAACGCAGATTTACGGCAGAAGTTACTCATTTCACCTCTGCAACTTATAGGTGAGTTCATAAATACATCATGAGCAGCTTCCACCACCCGCTGCCTCTCTATCCATGACCCGCATTTATTACTAATCCTATGCGACGTTTTTTTAATGTAATGATTACATCGAATTATAAAGAATCCTAAGATTATTGTCAAGATAAGCCAAATGTTCTATTCTTATGCTAGAAAGGATGTATGAATCATGTTAAAAAATGTCTTGCAATTCGCCCACCATTTACTAGAAGAAACCATTTCCCCAGGAGACCTCGCCATTGATGCAACTTGCGGAAATGGTAACGATACACTTGTCTTAGCTAAGCTTGCTGGTGCACAAGGAAAAGTACTGGCATTTGATATTCAAAAACAAGCGATTGCTTCAACACGAGAAAGGCTTGAAGCATCCGAATATACGAATGTCACGCTTATTCAAGATAGCCATGCCCTTGTCGATCATTATCTAGAAGATAATGAGGAAATTAGTGCGGCGATTTTTAATTTAGGCTATTTACCAAAGAGTGATAAACAAATTATCACGACAAGCAACTCGACTATTCCTGCTGTAGAAAAGTTATTAGCTAGGTTAAAGAAAAAAGGACTCATTATCCTTGTTGTTTATCATGGTCATGAAGGCGGGAAGGAAGAAAAAACAGCACTTCTTGAATATGTTACGGAACTCGATCAGAAAAAGTACCATGTCCTTAAATATGATTTCATTAATCAAATCAATAATCCGCCATTCGTGCTCGCTATTGAAAAGAAGTGAATGGACAGGAAACAGGTCAGTTAGATTTATTCTCCGACTGACCTGTTTCTTTTTAAAAATCAGTGATTTCATAGTGCTCCGTTACAAAGGCAACTGTTTCTTTTATCATTTCTTCCAGAATAGCTCGATCAATATCTTCAAGCTTATTAACATAGACACAAGCTTTGCCGGCTTTATATTTCCCGAAGTTCTCGAGTAATTTTTCGCGCTTCCCCTCATCCATCATGACATAAATGCTATGTCGAGCTTTTCTAGGGGAAAAACCTACTATCGGTGCATCGCCTTCATGGCCAGAAGCATATTTATAATGGTAAGAACCATAACAGATAATACTTGGTCCCCACATTTTCGCTTTTCTTCCAGTTACACTGGAGAAAATATCCAACAATTTATAAGCATCTTCCCGCCGTTTCGGATGGTCTACCGATTCGATAAACTCCACGACATCCCGATCATTTTCTTTCGTTTTTAATTCATACATAAATTCATTCTCCCTTAACTCGTAAGTTTGCCACGTATTAACGGTCTGTAATACCCCCACCTTAAACAGTCCGTAAATTCCTGATTCTGTTCAACTAACATTCAGTGGGGGGAAGGCGCCCCACTGAATGAAGTTTCACTTTATTATACAAACGAATATTGTAATGAAGAAATGCTCCCGACATTCCTGCTGTTTTTAACAATCTTTTCCTAACTTGCTTCCCTTCCCGTAACGATTCAACCTTTTCATCACTTAAATATAATGCAACAAGACCTTTAGGAATGTACTGATGGAAAGTCGAATCAGGTAGGTCCCGCGTACGGTCTTCTGCTAAGTGTATAAAATATTGTAACCGTTCGAGAAGCTCCACATCATCCCGGTAGTAATTGCAAAAATTTAAATCTCCTTCCATTTCATCTTCTTTTTGATCAATATAATAATCAAGTAAAATATGCAAGCCTTGCACAGATGGAAAATAACTGTACATAATATGCTGCGGAAGCGATGCAGTCATTTTCCCGCCCATTGCATAAGACACAAGACAAAAAATGCCAAGCGTTGATCCAGACGCTGCTGCAAATTCATACCAGCTTAATCCAAACGCTTTATCTTTATTTTCCTTATACCAAGTTGTCAGCCGCGGGATGCGCTCTTCCACTTTGACGTGTTTATGTACTTGAAGGTCCGCATACAGCGCCCATAGTTCTAAACAATATTCCTGGATTTGTTCATAGTCGTCGCTATCTTTCAATGCAGCTTGACACGTAAGCACTAATTTCTCAAGATAACCCCCATCAGCTTTCTCCGACCGATAAGCATAATAATCTTGTAAAGCTGCTTCAGGACGGAGCGCATCCTTCATCGCCTCATGGAGCATTCGAAAATCTTTCGGATCAAGTGACGTACTGCGATCACAGAGATTATCCAAGTAATCGCTGATCGTCTGATACGCAACGATAAAACGAATTGCTTTTTCATACTTCATTCCAGCAAGCAATGCGAACACAGCACCACCTTGACAATGGAATTTTTTTGAATCGATACTTGCTAGGGCTTGTAGTTGCAGTTCCCTATCTGGAATAGCCGCTGCTTTCTCTTCCCACCCTTTCATCTCTTCCTCAACAATAGGAAATAAAGTGTTATAGACTTCATATAGTAACCCAGTTGCTGTATTCGGTACTAGCATTCCTTGTGCCTCCACATCATTTCATCATTTTTACGTAGATTTGTTATACTATCATTATTATCAACATTGGGCTTAAAAAATACAAGGGAATAGGAGTGTTCATATGATTGATCATTATCAAGGGGTTTATCCAACAATTCATGATTCAGTTTTCCTAGCAAAAAACGCTGTTATAAATGGAGATGTCACAATCGATGAGGATTCGAGCATTTGGTTCCACGTTGTAATCCGCGGAGATATCGCACCAACAAGAATTGGTAAACGAGTCAGCATCCAGGACTTGACCGTTCTGCATCAAAGCCCTGATAATCCACTTATTATTGAAGATGACGTAACGGTCGGTCATCAAGTCACCCTACATTCAGCCATTATTAGAAAGAACGCCCTTATTGGTATGGGAGCAATCATCCTAGACGGAGCGGAAATCGGAGAAAATGCATTTGTAGCAGCAGGAAGCCTCGTGCCACCGGGGAAACAAGTTCCACCAAACACCTTATATATGGGAAACCCTGCAAAATACGTAAGAGACCTTACAGAAGCTGACTACCAAGAAATGGAACGGGTAAGGAAATCCTACGTGGAGAAAGGTCACTATTATAAAGTACATACAGATTTAGGTAAAAAATAAATTTTCCTTTATACAATAAGAGCTATCCCAACTTGACGGAATAGCTCTTATTTCACTTCATATAAAACTATTAAAAATGTAGTGGTTAGCTAAAGTTAGCAGTCGCTCACGTATGGGGCAACACCGGACTATTCCTTTGAAGCACAGTTTGTATGCTACTATGACTTCTGGATACGCTAGTACAAACGCTCTTCGGTGGGATGAGTAACCTTAAGTCCCAAGCGCCCGCAAAACTATACTATAATGACGTTTCCACCTTCGCGCTTTTTACTTTTCACAAACTATCTTTTGCAGTTCTTCAACTTTATCAAGTTTTTCCCACGGGAAAATAATGTCGGTTCTGCCGAAATGTCCGTAAGCCGCTGTATTTTTATAAATTGGCTTCCGTAAATCAAGCATCTCGATCAGCCCTGCAGGTCGGAGGTCAAATAGCTTACGCACCGCTCCCACTAATACTTCTTCCTGATATTTACTCGTTCCAAATGTGTCGATTGTGATAGATACAGGCTCTGCAACACCGATCGCATAAGCAAGCTGTACTTCACATTTTGCAGCAAGCCCTGCCGCCACGATGTTTTTCGCTACATAGCGAGCTGCATAAGCACCGGAACGGTCCACCTTTGTCGGATCCTTCCCACTGAAAGCACCTCCACCATGACGTGCGTAGCCTCCGTACGTATCCACGATGATCTTCCGGCCCGTTAAGCCGACATCACCTTGCGGACCGCCAAGCACGAAGCGGCCAGATGGATTGATGAAGTATTTTGTATCTTCATCTAAAAGCGCTTCTGGTATGACCGGTTTAATAACATACTCGCGAATGTCAGAAATAATCTGTTCATTCGGAATGTCTTCATGATGCTGAGTAGAAACAACGATTGTATCCACACGAACTGGTTGATTCTTTTCATCATATTCGACGGTAACTTGCGTCTTCCCATCTGGACGTAAATAATCCAGTATACGGTTTTTTCTTACATCGGAAAGACGTCTTGCAAGCTTATGGGAAAGGCTAATTGGAAGTGGCATATATTCCTCTGTCTCTTTCGTCGCATAACCGAACACCAATCCTTGGTCACCTGCTCCGATTGCTTCTATCTCTTCCTCCATCTTCCCTTCTCTAGCTTCAAGTGCCTTATCGACTCCACCGGCAATATCAGGTGATTGCTCATCAATTGCAGTCATGACGGCACAAGTTTCATAATCAAATCCATACTTTGCTCGGGTGTAACCAATGTCTTTCACCGTCTGGCGGACAATTTGCGGAATATCTACATAAGTTGTAGTTGTGATTTCACCTGCTACGAGCACCATTCCCGTCGTAACGACTGTCTCGCATGCCACACGTGCATCTGGATCCTTTTTTAAAATATCATCCAGTATCGCATCAGATATTTGATCCGACATTTTATCTGGATGTCCCTCTGTTACAGATTCTGAAGTAAATAAACGACGATTTGCATTTGCAGCCATTTGGCTTGTTCTCTCCTTTGTAATGTGTAACGGAACCCGATCTCTCCATTCGTTCCATTATTCAAAGCATGAAAATAAAAATCCTTTCCCGCAAGTATGAGGAAAGGATTAATTAGCCTTTCACTCTTATTGTTCAAGGAAAATTCCTTGCAACAGATTAGCACCTTTCACAAATCGTGAGGTTGCTGGGCTTCACCGGGTCTGTCCCTCCACCAGCTCTGAATAAGAATTGAAATTATTATAACCTTATTTAAAAGGGATTCGTTACTTAATAATCGATTACTGAAAAATAGCGTATCATATTTCATTATTTTTTACCAGTTTTATTTTCATACTGTCTGTTCTTTGTTACAATCAAATATAGAACAACATATTGAAATCGTTTTCCAACGAAAGTGATAACGAACCAAAATAGGTTACCGGCAATTCTCAAAAATCCCCCCAATTAGTATGGACTATTTAATTTAATGTGTTATACTAATGTCAGATTTAAGATAAGCGATAAGGAAGTTTGCAGTCTTCCTTCAACAAAACCTTTTAAAAGGCAGGAGAATAAGAATGAAAATGGTGGAGAAATCATTGACAAATCAACTATTAGAACACGAGAATTTGAATCGAAATTATTCAGTAGCTCGTCTGGTGGAACGCGTGTTAGATCGAAATGAAGGCGTTCTAACTTCGACAGGGGCAGTAACTGCAACTACAGGTAAATATACAGGTCGTTCACCGA
Organism: Oceanobacillus indicireducens; assembly: GCF_014647195.1. Classification (GTDB taxonomy): domain Bacteria; phylum Bacillota; class Bacilli; order Bacillales; family Amphibacillaceae; genus Oceanobacillus; species Oceanobacillus indicireducens. Next base: position 9,449 of record NZ_BMOS01000040.1, read on the forward strand.
AAGATAAATTTATTGTTAAAGACGAGATTACGGAAGACACGGTTGAGTGGGGCCCAGTGAATCAACCGATCGATGAAGCTTCCTTTGATAAGTTACACGAAAAGGTAGTAAATTACTTAATGGAAAAGGACGAAGTTTATCAGTTCCAAGGCTTTGCTGGAGCGGATGAAAAATATCGTTTACCGATCCAAGTAATTAACGAATTTGCCTGGCATAATCTCTTTGCCCGTCAACTATTTATTACACCTACAGAAGAAGAACTTAAAACACATCAAGCAGAATTTACGGTTATTTCAGCACCGCATTTTAAAGCAGACCCTGCAGAAGATGGGACGAATTCAGAGACATTCATCATCATTTCCTTCAAAAAACGTGTCGTATTAATCGGGGGAACGGAATATGCAGGGGAAATTAAAAAGTCGATCTTCTCTGTAATGAACTATCTGCTGCCACAGCAGGATGTTTTATCGATGCACTGCTCAGCGAACGTTGGTCAAGAGGGTGACGTGGCATTATTTTTCGGCCTATCCGGAACCGGAAAAACGACTCTTTCTGCTGATCCATACCGCCGGTTGATTGGTGATGATGAACATGGCTGGAGTCCGAATGGTGTATTTAATATTGAAGGCGGCTGTTATGCTAAATGTGTTAATCTTTCTGCAGAGAAAGAGCCACAAATTTACAACGCGATTCGCTTTGGATCCGTACTTGAGAACGTTACGATTGATGATGTGACAAGTGAACCAAATTATGACGATACGAGCTTGACTGAGAATACCCGGGCAGCTTATCCGGTAGATAATATCGATAACATCGTCACTCCAAGTGTTGCTGGTCATCCAAATACGATTATTTTCTTAACAGCCGACGCGTCTGGAACATTGCCACCGATCAGCAAGCTTACGAAAGAACAGGCTATGTACCATTTTCTAAGCGGCTATACTAGTAAGCTTGCTGGAACAGAGCGTGGCGTGACAGAGCCGGAAGCAACCTTCTCTGCTTGCTTTGGCTCCCCATTCTTACCGCTCGCACCAGCGAAGTATGCGGATATGCTTGGACAAAAAATCGATCAGCATAATTCTAATGTATTCCTCGTAAATACAGGTTGGACTGGTGGATCTTACGGTGTTGGGAACCGAATGAAATTATCCTATACACGCGCGATGATCCATGCCGCGCTAGAAGGTGAATTGAATCATATCGAAACAATAACCGATGATATATTCGGCTTGCAGGTTCCTGTTCACGTAGCAGGTGTGCCTGATGAAGTACTCATCCCGAAGAATACATGGGAAGATAAAGCGGCCTACGAACAGGAAGCGAAAGCACTCGCTAAGAAATTCCACGAGAACTTTGCGAAGTTTGAGAACGTGAGTGAGGCTACTAAAGCAGCAGGTCCCGTGTATAAAGGGTAACAATGTATCCTCATCCCAAAAGGATAATTATAAATTTCATTAACAGCGACTTTGCTGGGACTTCCGATTTTTTTAATAAAAATCGGAAGTTTTTTTATCACGTATTAACGCTCTGTAATACCCTCACCTCTAAACAAGTGGGAAAACCAAAAAGGTAAGGTGGGGGATATACAGACCGTAAATACCTGATTCTATTCAACTAACATTCAGTGAGGGAGGTAAGGAAACCCCACTGAATGAAGTTTCACTTTATTATGATAATTTGTATCGAGGGTTAGCCCGTTCGCTCTGCCCCCCAGCAAAGCTCTTGTGCGTTGCTGCGACTACTGGATCTGTTATTACAAACGCAATTCGGTAGGACGAGTAATCACAGTCCCAAGCGTCCGCAAACTTACTGTCAGGGTACTTTCGTCTTTGTTTTTCTCATTTACCCCCCTGTCTTCTGCACAATTCCACCGCCCAGGCATAAACTGTAGTTGACTATCCACTATCATGCGAAAGGGTCGGACAATATGAGAAAAATAACGAAAGGTTTACTTTTGCTCGGCTTCCTGTTATTTATTACTGCCTGTCAATCAGAAACAGTGAAGATTAATCTCGCTGAAGTTACGCGCTCCCTATTTTACGCCCCACAATATGTAGCATTGGAACAAGGATTTTTTGAGGAAGAAGGCTTGGATGTTGAACTTCAAACGACTTGGGGCGGGGATACAACAATGACTGCACTCCTATCCGGCGGAGCAGATATTGCCCTAGTAGGGTCTGAAACATCTATCTACGTCTATGCTCAAGATTCCCGTGATTATGCAGTAAACTTCGCTCAGCTCACGCAAACGGACGGTACATTTCTTGTGGCAAAAGAGGCTTACCCCGATTTCACCTGGGAAGATATGAAAGGGAAAGAATTTCTTGGCCAGCGTGTTGGAGGTATGCCACAAATGGTTGGAGAATTCGTGCTGAAAAAACATGACATTGATCCGCATGATGACCTTCTCTTAGACCAAAGCGTTGATTTTGCAAATATCCCTAGCGCTTTTCAGTCAGGGAATTATGAATTCGTACAATTATTCGAGCCGACTGCAAGTGTTTTTGAACAGGAAGGGCAAGGACATATTATCGCATCCTTTGGCGAAGAATCCGGAAAAGTTCCTTATACCGTTTTCATGACACAGGAAAGCTATTTGGAAAAGAACGAAGAAACGGTGAAAAAGTTTACACGAGCCATTTACAAGGCCCAGCAATGGGTGGAGGAAAATAGCCCCGAGACGATTGCGGAAGTGATTGCCCCCTACTTTGAAGATACCGATCTAGATATACTAGCTTCTTCTATTGAACGATATAAAAATCAAGACTCTTTCGCCAAAGATCCTTATTTAGATGAAGAAGAATGGGAAAATTTGAAAGCGATCATGGATGAAGCTGGTGAACTCCCCATTGATGCCCCTCATAAAGACTTGGTTAACACGGACATTGCCGAAGAAGTGATGAATGAATAGGAGGGATATTTATGGCGATTTTAAAGCTTGCCGGGGTCAGCCATCATTATTTTTCAAAAACAGGCTATACGAAAGCACTTGAGGACATTAGCTTTACGATGGAACGCGGGGAATTCGTATCGATCCTAGGGCCAAGCGGCTGTGGCAAGTCAACGATTCTCTCCATAATCGCACGGTTACTTGAGCACACTTCGGGAAATATTTTCATTCAAGGCGAACCAATTAAACAAAGTAAGGAAGAAATTGGTTATATGCTGCAGCAAGATTATTTATTCCCTTGGAAAACGGTCCAAGATAATGTTTTACTTGGGCCAAAGATCCAGAAACGCCTAGACGAAGAAGCAGAAAATCGGGCTAATGTTCTGCTTCAGGAAGTCGGTTTATCGAACGCAAAGCACCAATATCCGACCGAATTGTCTGGAGGAATGAGACAGCGTGCCGCCCTTGTTCGGACGCTTATGAATAACCCGGAAATTTTCCTCCTGGATGAACCATTTTCATCTCTCGACTTTCAGACAAAATTGAAACTGGAAGACCTTGTTGCAACAATTCTTAATCAATATAAGAAAACAACCATTCTCGTAACCCATGATATTGGAGAAGCGATTGCGATGAGTGACCGGATCATGATTATGGAGGCGAATCCCGGTAAAATTGTAAAAGTTTATGAGGTACCAATGGAATTACGTGAAGAATCCCCAATTATCGCCCGGAAGCACAAAGCTTTTCAACCACTGTTCGATACGATTTGGCAAGAGTTAGAGAAAGAAGAAGTGCAACAAAAATCTGGTGAAGCGACATGAAGAAGCTAAAAGATGAACAATTATATAGAGCGTATCAAAAAGGGATTAAAAAAGAGAGAAAAATTGTCCTAACATGGCAAATAAGTATTGCTGTTCTTTTTTTCCTCTGTTGGGAAATTAGTAGTCGCCTTTACATTATTGATCCATTATTATTTAGCTCTCCCTCAAAAATTTTCGACCTGATCTTCACACGAATTGCAAACGGGAGCCTGTTCGTCCATGTTTCGGTTACATTATTTGAGACATTACTCGGCTTTCTCATTGGTACGATCGGTGGTGTGTTAATCGCAACTTCCCTATGGTATTCAAACCGGTTCGCAAATATTATGGATCCATATTTAGTCATTTTCAATGCGATGCCAAAAGTTGCTCTTGGACCGATTCTTATCGTCGCACTCGGCCCAGGGTATCTATCGATTATTGCGATGGGATTTATTATCTCAGTAATTGTTACTACTTTAGTTGTTTACCGGGCTTTTTTAGAAGTGGACCGGAATTATACGATGGTACTGCGCAGTTTCGGGGCGAATCAATCACAAATATTTAAAGAAGCAATTTTTCCCGCTTCACTCCCTGTTATGATTTCCACATTGAAAGTGAATGTCGGGTTATCCTGGGTCGGAGTTATTGTCGGAGAATATCTTGTTTCCAAACAAGGACTTGGATATTTAATTATTTATGGTTTCCAAGTGTTTGATTTTTCACTCGTAATGGCTAGTCTTGTTATTATCGCGATACTAGCTGCATTGATGTATAAAGGGGTCGAAAAGCTCGAGGCTTGGCTGATGAAGCATACGAGATAAGGCACGGACAATGTCCGCGCCTCCTCGTCCTATTCGAAATATTTCTCGATGTATTCCATGGCATGTTCAATAACCCGATCTTTCATGATAAAACTGTAGGATGAATTAAAATTCACGTTTTCAGGAATTTTCAACAACAATACCGGCCCATCTGTTTCAAAATAAGTTGGTTGCTCTTTTAATTCTTTCACTTCGGCGAAATAAAGATTTTTAATGACATAATCCTTTTTACCATCTACGAAATATTGCCCGATATAATGAAGGTTAGTAACAACCCCACCAGTTTCCTCCAGCACCTCTCTTACGGCAGCATCGTCTGCAGATTCTCCAGGTTCGACTTTTCCACCCGGAAATTCCAGTCCTCGTTCCTTATGCTTTGTCAACAGCCACTTTTCACGGTGTTTGCAGATGACGAGGACATGTTTTGGTTCTTTGGAAAAAGGATGATCTTGAAAGGATAATTGTACTTTATTATTATAAAAGTCTCTAAATGTAATCAAACAAAAACACGACCTTCGATGTATTAATTATTTCATGTCTTTTATTTCCTTAGGTTGCTTCATTGTACCATATGTACAAAAAGAAAGTGAGGTCTCCCCCACTTTCTCTTTTAAACTAAACCATTACCCGGTCCGTTCAGAATATCGATGGATTCGATATGTGCTTTCGTGTCCTCATCACCAAGCTCATGAAGCAGTGCATACAGTTCTTTCAAGTTCCTATCATACCGCGCGTTTTCTGGAGAATTATCCGGAGGGATAAATGGAATATGCGCCCGAACATAACTTTTCAAATTCGCCTCGTCCATATTTTCCATCTTTTCCCTTATCTTGCTAAGATCTCCATCATCCGCATAGATCCCAAATGTCGCGCTACCTTCCGCACTCTTCTTGTGAATACCACCATCTGCAATATTCACGTAATATTTCTCTTTCATGAATTCACCCTCCTTTGTATTAGTTTACCTTTTTAAAGAAAATGCATGTACAAAAGCCGAATGAATTGTTGAGGCCCCACTTGGGACATGGGTCAGTGTGTTTGTCCCCGGCGTGAGCGGGACGTGGGGTCGGGACGTGGGGTCAGTGTAGTTGTCCCGATATGAAGTGGGACAGAGAAATTGTCCCACCAAAAAATAAGCCTTCCGCTATAGTAGTGGAAAGCTCGCATTGTTACTTTATTCAAGTTCTTTTAATTTTTTTCTAACTAACTTATTTGACGCATTTCTGGGCATTTCATCGATAAATTTGATTTTCTTCGGCAATTTGTACTTTGCCAATTGTTTGCTTAGTTTTGCTAAAATATCCGTTTTCGATATAGATTCATACAACACTACATAAGCAACGGGAACTTCACCCCAAGTATCATCGGCGACACCGATAACTCCTGCTTCTTTAATCTCTGGTATTTTCATCAGTGCATTTTCAATTTCAGAAGGATAAATATTTTCTCCACCGGAAATAATGAGATCTGTTCGGCGGTCCACAACATAAAGATAGCCCGCTTCGTCGAGATAACCGAGGTCCCCTGTATGAAGCCACCCATCTATAATCGTCTGCTTATTGGCCGCTTCATTTTTAAAATAACCTTTCGTGACCATGGGCCCTTTTACAATAATTTCGCCAACATCATCCTCACCAGGATTATTAATCTTCAGTTCAGCAGGTAATAGCGGTTTTCCGGCTGAACCAATTTTTAATAATGCGTCTTTAGCGGATAATGTTGCTATTTGCGAAGTCGTTTCCGTCATCCCATAACTCTGGAAAACCGGTATCTTTTTATCTTGTGCTTGTTTCAATAATACTTTTGGAGCGGGACCGCCGCCAAGTAGAAAACAACGCAATGTTTGTGGATAATTTTCCGAGCCCAGTTTATCCATAAGACGCTGAACCATCAATGTTACAACAGAAACGATGGTAACTTTTTTATCCATAATCGCTTCGTGAACTAGATCAACATCAAACTTTTTCATCAGATAGACCGGCATTCCATAAATCACACTTTTCATTAAAGTGGATAGCCCGCTTACATGAAATAACGGCAAAGAAATTAACCATTTATCATTTTTCTCCAGTCCAAGGTTTAATGCGGAGGAAATAGCGCTCCACCAGTGATTTCCATACGTGTGTACGACCCCTTTTGGAAACCCGGTTGTACCAGAGGTGTAAATAATTGTAAATGGCTGTTCTAAATTTAGTTCTAACTGTAATGTAACTTGCATTTCTTTTTGCTCATTGACTTCATCGTACGCATAGACTTGATTCACTTGAAGCTGTCGGGAAGAGTGCTTATCATCCGTAATGAGTATACTTACTTCAGCATCTTGCAGCTGATAATTTAATTCATCATCACTCAGTCTTGTGTTTAATAGCACACCGACAGCTCCGAGGTAACTTATAGCATGAATCATATAGACCATATCTAAATTGTTAGCCGATAAAATTCCAAGATGAGACCCTTTTTTAACACCAAGTCCAGCTAGTTTTCTTGCCATTTCCATACTTCTGTTCTGTAATTCTAGAAAAGTAATTTTACCGCCGTCTACTAATTCAAGCGCAGTGCTATCTGGTGATAAATTTGCTTGTTTCGAAAGCCAGTGTGGAATAATTTCAGCCATTTATATTTGTTCCTTTCATTAATTACATAATTGCTTTTTACTTTGTCGAAGTGGGACAGTTACTCTGACCCCTTGTCCCACTTCAAACCGGGACAACTGCTCTGACCCCTTGTCCCACTTCAAACCGGGACAAAGCCTCCGACCCCTTGTCCCACCTCAAACCGGGACAAAGCCTCCGACCCCTTGTCCCACTTCAAACCGGGACAAGTGCTCTGACCCCTTGTCCCGGTTCAAAAAGAAAACCTTTGCTGGGGTAGCAAAGGTTTTGGTTTTACGGGAAGCGTGGGAACTTTTTGAAGTCCGGTTTTCTTTTTTCTTTAAATGCATCGCGGCCTTCTTTTGCTTCATCTGTTGTGTAATAAAGTAACGTTGCATCTCCGCCTAATTGCTGCAATCCAGCAAGTCCGTCGGTATCTGCATTAAATGATGCTTTCAAGAAACGAAGCGCTGTTGGTGATTTCTCCAAAATCTCTTCACACCACTGAATTGTTTCTTCTTCCAGCTTCTCATAAGGCACGACTGTATTGACAAGTCCCATATCAAACGCTTCTTGGGCGTTGTACTGACGGCAAAGGAACCAGATTTCACGTGCACGTTTATGACCGATATGACGCGCTAAGTAACCTGCTCCATAACCCGCATCAAAGCTACCAACTTTCGGACCAGTTTGACCAAAGATCGCATTATCAGCTGCAATTGTTATATCACAAACGACATGCAATACATGTCCACCACCAATTGCATAACCAGCTACCATTGCGATTACCGGTTTCGGTATTGTACGGATGAGGCGTTGTAAATCAAGCACGTTCAAACGAGGGATTTCATCTCCCCCGACATACCCGCCGTGACCGCGTACTGATTGATCACCACCAGAGCAAAATGCTTTTTCCCCTTGACCAGTTAAAACGATAACACCGATCGAGGAATCATCGCGCGCATCTGAAAATGCATCGATCATTTCATTTACAGTAAGCGGTGTAAATGCATTTCGCTTCTCCGGACGATTAATCGTCACTTTTGCGATAACGTTATATTTTTCATAAATGATTTCTTCATATTTTTTAGCTTCAACCCATTGTACAGTCAACCCTTATTCCTCCCCTATTCTATTAGAAACTTGGCATTTGCTAACGTTTTTTGGCGAATGCCTTAGTTGCACTTATGCAGTAAGAAAGGATTTATGCTTTCTTATCTGCCAAAAAACTCACTTGATTAATTTTCTCATGATATATGCAATTTTGCAAATTCAAGTAAAGCTTGCTGAAAATGCTCCGGTTGCTCAATATGTAATGCATGTCCGCATTTAGGAAAAATGTCTAATTCTGCATAAGGTAACATTTCAGCCATTTGTTGATTGATTGCCACAAACTTCTCATCCAGCTCACCTGCAAGAAGCTTGACTGGAACTGTTACATCTTTTAAAGCTTCCCAATTGGATGGTTGGCTTCCTGTTCCCATTCCGCGTAAAGAATCAGCAAGCCCTTTTTTCGATTGGGACATTCTCTCAGCACGGATTGCTGCCTGTGTTTCATCCGGCAACTCCTTCTGTGTAGCAAATAACGGGATATTCTCCCAGTAATCAACGAATGATTCGATCCCTTCTTCCTCCAACAGCTTAGCGAGCTCCTCATCACCTGCTTCTCGATTCTTTCTCGCTTTCGTATCCTTTAGACCTGGAGAAGCACTCTCAAGGATAAGCCCCCGTACACTTTCCGGGTATTTCACAGTATAACTTAATGCGGCTCGCCCACCCATTGAATAGCCAACAAGGAAAAACGTATCTAATTCAAGATGCTGAAATAATCCATGTAAATCATCAATACAGGAGTCCATCGTTATTCTTGAAGTTCCTTTTGTCCAGCCATGGCCCGGTAAATCAACTGTAATCAATTGCATCCCATCCGGACGAGCTGTTACAACCTTATCCCATGTCAACGTGCTGCCTGTAAAGCCATGAAGAAGAACAACTGGTACCCCTTCCCCATGAATCTCGTACCAATAATTCATATCTTCCATTGAAAAATACAATTAGACCATCCCATTCTTAAAGAAAATTTCATCTGCAATTGCCTGCCATTTCTCATGGTGCCACTTTACATTCTCTTCCCGATCCGTTTTCACTTCGACAATTGATAAACCTTTTTTCTCATAACTTGCTTGCAAGATTTCTTTCAATTCTTCCTCTGTTTCTGGGGCAAAGTAATTCGCCTCATAAAGTTCAGCAGCTTTTCTGAAATCCAAATGTAACGGGGTCCCGAATAATGCTTCAAAATGCTTCGGATCCTCTGCTTGGGGGAGGAATGAGAAGATTCCACCACCATTATTATTGATGAGCAGTATCGTGATATCAAGCCCATAATGCTTAGCCGCGTGCAATCCATTCATATCATGGAAAAATGATAAATCCCCTAAGACGAGCGTCACTCGTTTTCCAGCAGCCGCCGCTCCAACTCCACTTGAAACCATTCCATCAATTCCATTTGCCCCGCGGTTGGCAAGAACCGAAATCGGTTTATCATCCGTTAAGAAAAAGGTATCTACATCCCGGACAGCCATACTGTTTCCTACATAAAGCGTGCTACCTTCAGGAATGACTTCACGCAGTCCGCGAATGGCTTCACCTTCCGTAATCTTCTCTTCCATACCAAAAAGAAAATGATTTCTCGCTACTTTGTTCATCGCTTTCCAATCATGCAACCATTCCTCTGAAAAGGCTGGCTGATCAACAGCAAGCAATTCTTCACAAAGTGTAGTTGGATCTGCATAAATGAATTCCGTTACATTTCCCGTCGGTTCCCTATAGCCAGAATGATTTTCTACAACGAATTGTGGAATCGTTGCATTTTCTTTTATGAAAAATAAATAAGGTTTTGAGACTGGCATAGCACCAAAACGGATAATAAAATCAGGCTTCATTCGGTCTCGAATTACCTTATTTTTGAGTAGTGCGTCATACGTTTCAATAATATTTTCCTTACTATGTGTCCCACTTCGCAGCCCAGAGAGCGGGTCAGCTAGTATTGGCAGCTGCCACTTTTCAGCAAGCGCGACAACTTGCTCGGGGAACTGTTCATCAGCATCTGCTTGTGGTCCGCAGACGATCAGCCCCTTTTTCTTATTTGTCAACTGGCTGACAAATGCTTCGAGCTGTTCTTCCGTCAATCGTTTTTTTCCGTCAAGCGGGATGCGAGCTGAATGTTCAACCATTCCTTTATACTTCCAAATGCCTTCCAGGGAAAAGTCAAGAGTAAGTGGTTCACGTAATGGGAAGTTCAAATGAACAGGACCTGGATTCCCTTCACAAGCCATATACACTGCCCGTGCCGCTTTTTGTCTCACATAACGTAACATACCGTCATCCACTTCAGGAATCGCCATTTCCTGGAACCATTTAACATAATTGCCGAATAAATGAAGTTGATCAATCGTTTGCGGGGCGCCGACATCCCTTAACTCATGGGGCCTATCTGCAGTTAGAATAACGAGCGGAACACGGCTGTAATACGCCTCGACAACTGCCGGATAATAATTCGCTGCAGCAGTACCTGACGTACAAACTAATGCTACCGCTGCTTTCGTCTGTTTCGCAAGTCCGAGCGCGAAAAATGCAGCGGATCGCTCATCGATAACAACCCATTCCTTGATGTGTTCATGTTCGGCAAAGGCTAGAGATAGCGGGGTTGACCGGGATCCAGGGGAAATAACAACATGCTGAATTCCGTTTTGAATCATTTCATCGACAAAATTGGCAGTATACCTCGTTAATATTTCCGTATGATTCATTCCTGTTTTCCTCCCAGCACGTTTAGCATCGGCAGCATTTTAATTCTTGTCTCTTCAAATTCCATTTCCGGATCGGAATCGGCTAGAACCCCGCAACCAGCAAATAGTGATGCCTCATCCCCTTGGATTAGTCCAGAACGAATTGCTACCGCAAACTCTCCATTTTGATTGCTATCAACCCAACCGATTGGGGCACCGTACCATCCCCGGTCAAGCAGTTCATGTTCACGTATATAAGCTAACGAATCTTCTGTTGGCGTACCACCAAGAGCAGGTGTCGGGTGCAGATCTTTAAGACAATCGAAAATGGAATACTCGTCTTTCAACGTTCCTGTTACCGGCGTATATAAATGCTGTAGGTTTTTTAACGGATGAAGTACCGGTTCGTTCGGAATATTGACGTCTGTACAGGTTTTTAGCACAGCTTCTTTAATCATTTTTACGACAAATTCATGCTCATCCCGATTCTTCTTGTCATGCAGCAGTTCATAACCGATCTGCTCGTCCTCCTCTTTCGTCTTCCCACGAGGAGCCGTTCCCGCAAGACAGGTCGAAAGTAAATTATTCTTTTCTACTTTGACTATCCGTTCTGGAGTCGCACCAATAAAACAGTCCCCTCCGCTTTCGAATGCGAAGATATAACTGTTTGCCTGTGTATGATGCAGCTCTTCAAGAACTTGCGTGATATTAATCTCTTCCGTAAAGGATAGACGGACTTCCCGTGCAAGGACTATTTTTTCTGCGCGTTTTTCTTTCATTTCCTTTGTTGCTTCTTTGACGGTTTCTTTCCATTTTTCTGGTTCAATGACTCGATTTCTTTTAATCTCAATATGCTGCACGCCGAATGTCTTACCAGTTATAAACTTCTGTGTGTTTTTACGAAGTCTTGTTGCTGCTTCATCTATTGTCTCTTCTTTATTGATGAGTATATTCACCGTCACATAACTGTCTGAATGATAAGTTGTCAGCATTAATTCCGGAATATAGAATTTGCTTAATTCAAATTTCTTCCAAAGCTCTGTTTTGGCTTCAAGTGGGTCAAAATCCATTCCGCCAAAAGCCACAAGCCCTGTTGCCGGCACCATCGTATATGGATTATCGATCCAAGCATTTTTTACTGCTTGCTTCCATAGATTCTCCGTTTCTTGAAAACGATTATTTTCAGCTATTAGCGTTTGCACGCTACCGACTCCCGTTATTGCTAGAGTGCGATTCGGATTCTTCCAATAAAAGCGATCTTTAACAAATTGCTTCGCCCCTTCGAATATAAGTAGAGGGTCTTTATTTTCTATTTTCTTCGTCAAACTGAAAAGCTTGGATGATTCATTTTGGCCGATGGAATGCTTTACGGCCGCTATTTTTTCCTCAAGCTCTTTCATTTGAATATCGATCATAACTATACCTCCGATAAAACGAAACTTCATTCAGTGTGAGATTTTGCTCTAGTCCCACTGAATTAGCTTTAGTCAATCAGGGTGTTAGCATCCGTTATCTCCCGCCTAAAATAGATTTGATTCATCTCTCCAGGTGAAGGCGGGAGTTTTACGGACGATTGCACCGTGATAAATACCACTAAAAAAACATCTATAACCATTTTATGCTCTTTTCTTCACTTTCTCAAGAAAAGGACCGTTTTTTGACATTTAAGCTAAAAAAATAGGGATCTCCGCTACCCTAGTGTTGAAATAACAATGTGCTAGGACTAAATAAAAGAAATTGACACTTGTCCTTTATTTTCATAAGATTAATAGGATAGCTTGGTAATGTAAAAAGTTCTATGAAAACCAAGTGAAAAATAT
>NZ_BMOS01000041.1:0-12725 GCF_014647195.1 Oceanobacillus indicireducens
AAGAAAACAGGAGCATTTTGAAGATAATTGAAGTATATAGAGGGAGGATGTATAAAATAAAAGTGGATAAAAATTATTTTAAATGAGAAAATCGTCTATTGTTTATATGGTGCATTTTTACCGGGTGGAGTTTGCACTGCAAACTTATTTTAATAATGCCTGCCCCATTGGAAATAAAATGGGAAGATGTACGCCAGGCATTTCCAGATACTTGGGTATTGATAGAAGCAACCCAAGCTTAAACAAATGAACAAAGTGAGCGAATTTTGGAAGAAATAGCACCGCTAAATAAGTTTACTAGTTCTCCAGCGGCAATGAGAGCATATCAAGAATTTCATCGTGAAAATCCGAATAAAGAATTATATGTTCTGCACACCAATCGTAAAGAACCCAAAATAATTGAAAAGAAGTGGTTAGGTGTCAGAAGATAGTCTAATAGCGCTGTGTTAACATTATATCCTCTCAAGATTAGGTACTCCCAGGGGGATTTTTCCAATTGATTAAAAACCCCCCTTTCATACGAACGACTTGCACACCCTTTAAATATTTGTTTATTATTTATATCTATTTCAGGGTTGAGCTTTTTTGATTCACTAGGATTAGCAATTTGGAAGTATATTCTGCTACTAATCATCGTTACGGTAATATCATGGCTTTTACGGAAAACAGGGCTTACTGAAAAAGAAGTTCCTATTTGGGTGGTTTTATAATAATTATAGGATTTGCCATTGGTTTAATTTTCAATCGCTTGTTACAAATTATGTTTAATTAAGAGGAATCTGTTCAACAAACAGTCCATTTTGTTGGAGACACTGCGAGGGGGACTGGGTAATGAGAAAAATATATAGGGCTACGCAAGTACTCTTAGTGATATTATTTTTTGCGATAATTACGGTTAGCAGCTATTCTACAACGGCAGTAAATGTAATAGGAGCAATAGGCATAGCGGTTTCTTTGTTTTATATATTTCTCGACAGGAAACTTAAACGGGATAACGTTCGTAAGTAAGACAAAAACAAAAACGTAGCCTCAATAATTTTGTGCTACGTTTTTTTAGAAGGTTTACCGCTACTATAAAATTCAGAAGTTAACGTAAAGAAAGGAGATAATATATGATAGCTTATGTTAGAAATGGAGATATTCTTGGTGAACTCTATCTACCTGATACAACATTGAATAATAAAATAGGAATTGTGTGGTTACCGGGATTACCTAACAAACCGATTGCCCCTGAAATGGGAAAACCTTTATCGGATCTGGGCTTTACCGTGTTGCAGGCGCGCTATCCTGGAAACTGGGAAAGTTATGGAGATTTTGGTCCAGATTCTTCTGTAAAGGGTGCTTTAATGGGTCTTGAACTTTTAGCAAAAGGTAATACATTGGACTTGAATACTGAAAAAGAAATTTATTGGGATATTGACCATATTATTCTTATTGGAAATAGTTATGGTGGTGGTATAGCTGTTTCAGCATTAGGTTCCTCTAGTTTAGCATCTGGCGCAATAGCATTTTGTCCTTTACTAGAGCCAAGTCAACAGAATGCCGACCATTTACTCCAAGAAGATGATCTTTCTACACTCTATCCATATTTAAAAAGATGCCACGAAAACGTGTATCGTAATTTAGACGAAAATGAGTGGAAGGATTATATTGAAGGTAGACATTCAGTTGATCCTTCAAGGTTCTTAACAAAGATTAAAGAACGTCCTTTACTCTTAATCCACGGAAATGAAGACAAAAGCATTCGTCCGTATCATACTGAAAATTTTTATAATAAATTGAAAGAAAATGGAGCTAAACAAGTTGAGATTTTAATCAAAGAGAGTGTTGGTCACGGAAAAGACTTAAGAATATCAACTTGGAATAATTGGACCAAGTGGCTGACAGACTTATTCAGCTAATAGGTGTTTATTTATATAAGATCTCCCGCAATCGAGTGTAATTGCGAGCGCGTGGACTTTTCAAATGCTTTGACGGGAGAAGTTTTAGCGGTAAAAGAAGATTCTGCACTAGAAATTGTAACTGATAGATGACGAGATTAATTGCTTTGTTTCACTAGAATCAATGATAAAATGATCCAAAAAGAGTTTGACACCGTCATCAGCAATGAATACGTGCTTCAACACGGCTCGCTGCTCTTAAAGAGTGAAACACATCATAAGAATACGGACCTGATGTTAGATAGTATCTTTTATGCTCGATAAAACCAAAATAAAGAGCCGATCTTCCGGTGCTTTATTCTTTATTATGAAAGAATGTTTTTAAACTATAGGGCAGGATTGTGGAAGAAACGAGTCTATCTTTATTTAACAAAAGTTATTCATTTAAGGGAGAATAGGGGGATATTATGAAATTTTATCTGTCATCTTATAAAATTGGTAATGAAGAACAAAAATTAATAGACATCACGAAAAACGGCAATAAAAAAGTTGCTTATATCAATAACGCATTAGATTTTGCAACTGATTTAGAAAGAAAGAATAAAAGTGACGCAATGGATGTATCGGATCTTAAAAGAATTGGTTTTATAGTGGATATTCTTGATCTGAAAAAGTATTTCCGTAACACAGAAGGGCTACAAGAAAAACTTAATGAGTATGATGTTATCTGGGTAAGGGGAGGCAACACATTCGTTCTTGCACAGGCAATGAGGTTAAGTGGTTTCGATAAAATCGTTAAAAAGTATTATAAGGATAAAAAGAACATCTTATATGGAGGGTACAGTGCTGGAGTTTGTATCCTTGGACCAACGCTAAAAGGTATTCATTTGGTTGATGACCCAGATCAAAAGCCGTATGAAGAAAGGTATCAAACTATTTGGGATGGACTGCATATTTTGGAATATGCAATTGCTCCACATTATAAATCAGAACATCCAGAGTCTAAGGGTATTGATAAAGCAATAGAATATATGGTTAATAATAAAATACCTTTTAAGGCGTTAAAGGACGGAGAAGTAATTATTATTGAATGATCTACCTTAACGCTCTTCCACTAACTTGTGCGATTGTTCAATAAGCAAGATAGCATTTGTATAAAAAATGTGTCTTTGAATAAGCTGATTTTAAAAGGTTTTGGTTTATAATGGAGAGACAGAAGTTAGGTGGTAGTTGAATGAGTGCAAAAGAGGAAGTTATAAAGATGATTGAAGACCTGCCTAATAATACAACGTTAGAAGAAATTATTGAGCAACTTTCTGTGAAAGCGAAGATTGAAGAAGGGATGAACCAACTTAATAATGGAGAATTTTATTCTCATGATGAAGTAGAGGGAAGATTTGTCAAATGGTTGAGTTAAGATGGTCAAAATTAGCAATTAGTGATTTAGATGATATCATTACCTACATTTAACTAGACTCTGAAGATTAACTAGGGATTTGAAACATGCTGGTAAGTTAGTCTAAATATCAATTATTATCGTATTATAATACAACAAAGAACAAGCGTCGTGACTTACCACGGGTTGAATGGTTGGATTTAAATTACTAATCCTACCGACAGAAGGACGCTTGTTCAACAAAACAAAGCCAGAATAGATGCAAAATAAATCAAATGATTCGTGAAAACGATAAATGGTGTTTCAAAGGCATTCCAAAACTACAATCCAACTATCTAGTCTACAACTATATAAGTTGCGTGCACCGGGCCATGTACGCCAACAATCAGATTCATTTCAATATCTGCACTATTACTTGGGCCTGAAATGAAACTGACACAAGATGCAACATCTTCGCCCTTTGCAATGGCTTCATGAATTTGCTGTGTTGCTTGTGTCATGCGAGGGACAATTGTTTCCCTTGGGATGATCGCGATATAGGAATGGGGTAACAGGCTAATCGTGCGCCCGTGATCTTTATGATGGAATAATGTCACCGTAGCAGATTCGGCTAGTGTAATATCACTGAACGTAATACCAATATCAGCTCTTTCGGCAAAAATTTGATTTTCTTTTTGTTTTGTATAATCCCATATATGAGTTTCTATACGTTGTTCGATTTCATGAAAAAGATTTAATAATCCATATTGCTCATTTCGTGGGTCATTAGGGACTATTATTGACTTCCCATTATAAGCCTTAATCGTTTCCTTAAGAACCTGCTCTAACCCATTTTTATCTGTCCGTTTAAAAACAGTATGAATGATTTTACATTGTTTTTCTAGTACATCTATTAAATTCTCCTGCGTCTGTCCTTTTAATACTTCAAGCTGAGGATTGACACTCCATTTTGGTCGTTCGACTCCATCTGTATGGCGTGGACGGCCAAGACTCGCAGCTATACGATTTAAAAATTGATCCCTGTTTTGAATTGTCATGATGCGCCACCACTCTTTTCTCTCTCTTTATACCATGCTCGGAAAGATTGTTTACTTGGTGCGGGGAAATTACGTGAATTTGTCCAATTCTTTAGTGGGCCAGGGCCATTTTCAATTGTGTCATCTTTTGTCCAAGCTTTGAGTGCAAGGCGTGCCATTTTTGTACTCAATATATATGCAGCGGGACTTGAAGACCATTTGGCAAAGCCCTTCATCATCATCTTTTCTGCTGTCGGTGCTTTATTTTCTTTTTCTACAATAATTTGACGATGTTTGATCAGCATGTCATGGAGTGGGATTTTAACAGGACATGCTTCCGTACAAGCGCCGCATAAAGATGAAGCATATGGTAATTCTGTGTGATCTTGATAGCCATCGAGTAATGGTGTAAGTACTGCACCAATCGGACCGGGGTAAATGGAATTGTGAGCATGCCCACCAATATGGCGATACACTGGACAAACATTGATACAGGCGGCACAACGAATACAATGAAGTGCGGCTTGAAATTCTGTACCTAAAATCTTCGAACGGCCATTATCCACAATGACAAGATGGTAATCATCTGGACCATCAATTTCATCTTCCAAGCGCGATCCGGTGTAAGCAGTTATATAGCTTGTTAATTTTTGACAAACTGCTGATCTTGTCAATAAACCAACAAGGATTTCCATCTCCTCCCAAGTTGGTACAATTCTTTCCATACCCATTACAGTAACAAGCGTATCGGTGAGAGTTGTTGCCATCTCTGCATTCCCTTCGTTCGTTACGAGTGTAATGGTACCAGACTCTGCAATCGCAAAGTTACAACCTGTAATTCCAACATCAGCGGATAAAAACTCCTTTCGTAATTGGTCACGTGAGAATGATGCAAGTTCTTCGGGTTTATCCGAGTTGGTGTAGCCTCTTTTTTCCGCAAATGTTTCGCGAATTTGCTCTTTATTTTTATGGAGTGCTGGTGTGACAATGTGGGATGGTGGGTCATCATCTAATTGTAAAATCCATTCACCAAGGTCTGATTCTACTACTTCCACACCACCTAGCTCCAATGCATGGTTTAAACCAATTTCTTCGGTAACCATTGATTTTGACTTGACTACCTTTTTTGCTTCTTTGTTCTTTATTACGTTTTGAATATATTCGGTTGCTTCTTCAGCGGTGGATGCAAAGAAGACATTACCACCTCTTCTAGAAACTTGATCACTTAACTGCTGCAAATAATAATCAAGGTTTTCCACTGTGTGCTTGCGGATTTCTTCTCCCAATTGACGCCAATCTTCCCAGTTTCCAAGTTCTTCTGCCTGCGTAAGTTTTCCCGTTCTGAAACGCCCCTGTGCAGAGGAGACGGCCTGGCGCATAAAATCATTTTCAATTCCCTTTTGAACACGTTCTTGAAATGGAGATTCATTAATTTGTATGCTCATGAATAGACCTCCTTTTACTCAGTCGGTTGTATTTAAAATCTCAGTTATGTGAACGACTTCTACTTTTTTTCCTTCTCGTTGCATTCTGCCACCAATATTCATCAGACAGCCCATATCCCCACCAACAAGATATTCTGCCTTTGTCTCTGTCACATGTTGTGATTTTTCCTTTACCATTTCTTCTGAGATAGCAGCATTTTTAACGGAAAATGTGCCACCGAAACCACAGCAATCTTCTTTTACCGGCAACTCAATAAACTCGATTCCTTCAATTTGTTTTAATAATAGAATAGGTGCATCGTTAACTCCTAAAATTCGTGTCATGTGACAAGATGGATGATAAGTAATCCTGCCATTAAACGTAGAACCGACATCTACAATCCCCACTACATCGACTAGAAATTGTGTTAATTCGTATGATTTATCAGCTAATTCTTTCGCGTCTTCTTCCCATTCTTTGTCCCCCTTAAATAGATTAGGGTATTCCTTGAGCATACCTACGCAGGAGCCTGATGGGCCAACTACATAATCTGAATCCTTGAACGCGCGTATCATCTGTTTCATTGATTGTTTCGCTTCCTTAACATAACCACTATTGTATGCTGGTTGACCGCAGCAGGTTTGTAATTCTGGAAAGTCAACATTACAGCCAACCCGTTCTAATATTTCAACCGTATCTTTCCCGACATTTGCCGAGAAAATATCACATAGACATGTAATAAACAATGAAACTTTCACTAGGTTCACTTCCCTCTATAAAAAAATCGCGGACAAACAAATATAATAACCTACTATAATAGTAGTTCGACCAGCGATGGAGCTATCATAGATACAGCTACCGCACTAACGACCAGAAGTGGGATTATCACAGACCGTTAATACGTGATAAATGATAGAACTGAGAAAGTACGCCTCCAAATCCAACAATCAATACAAAAACACCGTATAAAAAATAATATGAAAAATGATTTTACATATGTGTAACTATTTTAGACACCCCCAATTCATCAAGTGATACGTGAGAATTGTAATCAGCAGAATGAATCACTTTTAGTTAAGTGTTTCTTTATGAAGTAAAATCAAAGATTCAATCACTATTTATGTGATGTTAGGGCTTATATGATTGACACAATTGAATTCACAAGGTTCTGAATTATAATATACTCTAATATTATATTTAACGAAAGCAAATTGCTAGTACTACATTAATGTACGATGCAACAAACTTATTTAAAATGGGATCTATATTTTAGAGAACGACTAGGCTTGAATAATAAGTCAGCTGATTCAGTAGGGGGTGTTTTCTGTTTCTCCTAACTATTTAAATTTTATAAAAAGATGTTATCATAATATATAATCTTTACCGTATATAGATAAAATGTGAGGGGTGATTTGTTAATTGATCAAGTAGAGAATTAAAGCACGAATACTAAACATAAAAATGATGAAGGGGAGAGGGAATTTATGTATCCAACTATTCTTAGACATCCTGGGCCTACGCCTATACCTAAAAAGGTGGAACTGGCAATGGCGCAAAGTATGATTAGCCACCGTTCAGAGGAATTTGTTAAGCTCTACCGAGAAACGATGGAACGTGTAAAACCTATATTTGGGACGAAACAAGAAATTTTGCTTTTACCTTCAGGTGGGACGGCGGCGCTTGAAGCAGCTGTGGTCAATTCTGTTTCCCCTGGAGAGGAAATAGTCGTAATCACAGTAGGCGCCTTTGGGGATTATTTCGTCTCGATATGCGAGAAATACGGCTTAAAAGTACATAAACTTGAAAAAAATTGGGGAGAGGCCTGTACGGAGAATGAGCTGATTGAATTTTTAAAGCCGTTATCCAATATTAAGGCTGTCTTTGTAACGCATAATGAAACTTCAACAGGAATCATAAATCCTATTAAACAATTAGCAAGAGTAGTTCAGGAACATTCAGATGCTCTCTTTATAGTGGATAGCGTGAGCGGTATTGGAGGGGTGTCCGCCCGAATGGATGAATGGGGTATTGATATTTTAGTAACCGGTTCACAAAAAGCAATGATGCTCCCTCCAGGACTTGCCTTATTAGCAGTTAGTGAAAAAGCATGGAAGGTGATAGAGGCTAATCGTTCGACTGCTTATTATTTAAATCTATTAAGTTATCGTGATTGGGCGGAAAAAGGAATGACTCCCAATACCCCGGCGGTTTCCCTTATTATGGGGCTTTCTGCTGTGTGCGATTTAATTGAGGAGGAAGGCGGGATAGCAAAAACTACTGAAAGACACGAGGTTATGAAAAATATGGTTCGATCAGCCATGAAGGCATTGTCGATTGATTTGTTAACAAGCGACGAATTTGCATCCCCAACAATTACGGCGATCCGCACTCCTGAAGGATTGGATCTTGCAACATACTTAGCTCACTTAAAGAAAAAGTATCAACTAGATTTTGCGGGTGGTCTTGGTCACCTGCAAGGTAAAATTTTCAGATTTGGGCATATGGGGTATTGTTTCCCTAGCGATATTCTCCAAGCTATTTCCCTTATGGAAGCGGGATTACAGGATTTTGCTTATTCATTTGAGCCTGGAGCTGGGGTCAAAGCGGCACAAGATGTTTATTTGTCCTCATTAAGAAAGCGAACCCCAGTGTTTTAATTAGTTATTTAACAAATATTGCAAGAAGTCCCCTTCAAATTGTAGCGCAATTAGGAGGGGATGAATTGCAAGGTGTTGAACGATTAAAAACAAGCTTGGCTTTAATCGAATAATGGTTAATCTATAATTTAACTTATCTGAATATAAATTAAAATGTAAATATTTCATAATCCATTATGGGAAGATTGATAGCTTTGGTCAGATAGCTTCATTTCGTTCAACAACGCAAGAGCAATACTAAAATTTAATGAAAGGGATTTCGGGGTGCAGATAACTAAACGGCAGGCTCGGATTAATCTGGGGTAAGAACTTAACCATTTGTCCAAAGGAGGATTCATATGATTTATTCAGACACAGAAAGTATTTTGCCAGAAGAACAAGTAAAAGTAAATAATGAACGAGAGCATCTCCTTGGCAATAGCGGCGTGCAAATCATGGAAGCTTATTCCGAAGCGGATATTTCCAAAGTGCTCACCTTTGCTTATGAACATGAAAAAACAGTTAATGTGATTTCTGGTGGGACAAAGCGAGGTTTTGGCGGGGAATCAGAAAGTGCAGATATATTATTATCGCTTGCAAACTATAAAGGCATTGTGGAACATTCTGTCGGAGATCTAACAATGACGGTGAGGCCTGGAACAACCCTCAAAGAAATTACTGATGAACTGGCGAAAAAAGGGCAATTTGTCGCTCTTGATACAGCTTGGCCAGAAATGGCGACAATCGGTGGTATCATTTCCGCTAATGACAGTGGGCCAAAGCGATTGCTTTACGGTTCAGCGAGAGATTTAGTGATTGGATTGCGGGTTGTTTATGCAGATGGCAGGGTAATTCGAACAGGTGGAAAAGTGGTTAAAAATGTTGCTGGCTATGATATGAATAAACTTTTTATCGGTGCGATGGGAACGCTTGGTGTGATTAGTGAAATTACGATTAAACTGCGTCCGCTTCCTAAATATGAAGGACTTTCGCTCATTCATTTTCCCAAGGGAAGCGAAAAGAAAATTCATGATTTTTCCGTTTCCTTGCTTGACTCCGTAATGGAACCGGTGACCTTAGAGTTATTAACTCCGACTCTTGCTGAAAAATTAACCGGAAAGAACAGCTACATCTTAGGAATAGCTTTTGAGGACAGGGAAAAAGCTGTGCTCGAGCAGGTGAAGTGGATAAGCGAAAATCTACCTGAGAGTGTGGGACATACCGTAATGTATCAGGAAGAAGCAAAGAAATGGTGGGAAGACTTCTGGCAGATTGGACCAAATGGCTACAATGATGAAGTTGATGAGGACAATACTTGGGCAGCGTTGAAAATTGGAAGTAACAACATGGATGTACTTGATAATCTAGAAGCAGCTGAAAAGCTTGCAGAAACCCATCATCTAACACTCCAAGGACACGGCGGCTTAGGGCACGGCATTTCACGCATATATATAAAAGGCCGCCCCGATGATATCGTTTCTTTCATTAAAAAGTTAAGGGCAAAAACAGAAGAGAAAAACGGGTTTGTTGTTTGTACGCACTTGCCGTTTAAGTTAAGGGAAACCGTCAATGTTTGGGGCGTTAAACCAGCACACTTCGCACTTCTGGAAGGGGTTAAGCTAGCGAACGATTCAAAGCGCATCCTGAACAGAAAACGATTTGTAGGAGGAATATGACATGAACGTGGGCGAAAAAGAAAGAGAGACAATGGACCTTGTCAATATGCTGGAAAAAGGTGGACCTGCCTGTGAAACAAAGACCTTGGGAAATTATATTTGGGATGATTTACCTGATCCGGATAAATGGGCGGATTGTGTGCATTGTGGTATGTGCTTAGAGGCATGCCCGACATATCAGGAAACAGGAGAAGAACAGCATTCGCCAAGAGGGCGTGTTTATTTAATCAAAGCAGTCGCAGAAGGGAAAATTGATATTAATGATGCTTTCTCCAAGCCTGTATTTGATTGCCTTGATTGCAGAGCCTGTGAAACAGCCTGCCCAGCAGATGTTCAGGTTGGCGGCTTGATTGAGGAAGCGCGGGGCCAAATCCGCCAAGCAATACCATTAAAAGGTTTGAAAGGTACGGTTAGCAAAACAGTACTAAATGGCATTTTCCCAAATAAGAAACGGCTGAACATGCTTGGCGGTCTCATGCGGTTTTATCAGAAAAGCGGCATGCAAACAATCGCTAGAAAAACGGGTGTACTGAATGTAATGCCAAGCCATATGAAGGATATGGAAGCGATTCTCCCTGAAGTTGGAAAACCTGTGCTTGGCAGATACCCGGAAGAGGTCCCGGCGGAAGGGAAGACGAAAGAAAAAGTTGGTATGCTGACCGGCTGTGTGATGGATATCATGTTCAGTGATGTGAACGAAGCGACCATTCGCGTTTTAAATCATAATGGTTTTGAAGTCGGCTTGCCAAAACAACAAGGATGCTGTGGTGCCCTTCATATTCACGCTGGTGATAGAAAGACGGGGAAGAAGTTAGCAAAACGGAACATAGAAGCTTTTAAAGATTATGATAAAGTGCTCGTCAATGCAGCTGGGTGTGGTTGTGCGCTCCAGGAATATGATGAGCTATTCCGCAATGATCCGGAGATGCTTCCGCTGGCGGAAGAGTTTTCCGAAAAGATAGAGGATGTTTCCAAGTTTTTATATGACAATGATTTTAAACGGCCAAAATCTGCAATCAACATAAAGATTACGTACCATGATGCATGTCATCTGGCGCACGGGCAAGGGGTCCGCTTTGAACCACGCCAGCTTTTGCAAGAAATCCCGGGTGTAGAAATGGTAGAATTGCCTGATGCAGATAGATGTTGTGGCAGCGCGGGGATTTATAATCTCACACATCCCGAAATGGCAGGTAAACTGCTTGACCGGAAGATGGATGATATACCGGAGAATGTGGAAATGATTTCAATGGGGAATCCCGGCTGCATGCTGCAAATTGCCATGGGGGTCGAGAAGCATGGCCGTAGTGAAAAGGTTGTTCATACCGTCCAACTGCTTGACTGGGCCTATGAAAAAGATAAACAGAAAATGAAATCATAATGATACAGGGGGTGCTTCGTTTGTTTGGGAAAAAGCGTAAATTACAAGGGTTAGATGCAATCACTCGGAAATTGATGGCTATCGTTGGAGAAAATGAAGTGCTTTATAAAAAGGAAGATCTCATATCCTATGAATGTGACGGTTATACGATGTATAAGGGGATGCCGCGAGCCGTTGTATTTGTAAAAGATACACAGCAGGTTTCTCAAGTGGTGCAATGTTTAAATAAAGAAGAGATCCCGTATATTGCAAGAGGGGCAGGAACGGGCTTGAGCGGAGGGGCGACACCGCTGGGCGGGGAAGTGCTCATCAGTTTGGTGAAAATGAAGCGAATGCTCCATCTGGACCTGGAAAATAGAAAAGCAGTAGTGGAACCAGGTTATATTAACTTGAAGTTGACCCAGTCCATTTCAGATAAAGGCTACTATTATGCTCCGGACCCTTCCAGTCAGTATGCCTGCACGATTGGTGGAAATGTCGCCGAAAATTCTGGCGGAGCCCATTGTTTGAAATACGGGGTGACGACAAACCATATATTAGGCCTTGAAATTGTTCTTCCGAGCGGAGAGATTGTGGAAATCGGGGAAGAAGGGGTTCCTGACCAGCCAGGATATGACTTGTTAGGCTTACTTACTGGATCCGAGGGAACACTTGGTATTGTGACGAAGGTTACGGTGAAAGTTTTAAAAAATCCCGAGGCAAAGAAAACGGCGCTTGCCTACTTTGATGATATTGATGATGCCAGCCAAGCTGTCTCGGATATCATCGCTGCAGGCATCATTCCTGCCGCACTGGAGATGATGGATGAGATTGCCATTGAAGGCGTGGAATCAGCCGCTTACCCGGTAGGACATCCAAGGGACATTGCCTCATTTCTTCTGATTGAGGTGGATGGAATTGCTGTAGGGATTGATGACCAGATTGAGGAAATTCTCACGGTTTGTAAACAAAATAATGTCCGAGAAGTAAAAGTCGCTAAAGATGAAGCTGAGCGTAGCCTATGGTGGGCAAACCGCAAGATGGGCTTTGGTGCAATGGGAGCAATATCCCCAGATTATCTCGTGCAAGACGGAGTAATTCCGAGAACCCGATTACCGGAAGTCTTAGCGAAAATCACACAAATTAGTAGGAAGTATGATCTCCGGATTGCAAATATTTTCCATGCAGGGGATGGAAATCTGCATCCGCTAATTTTATTTGATGCAAGTGTTCCAGGAGAAAGTGAACGTGCATCTAGAGCAGGTTCAGAATGTTTGAAGGAAAAAAGGGGTCGGGATTGAAAAATCAGCCGAGATGCGTTTTATTTTTACGGATG
>NZ_BMOS01000041.1:12735-21505 GCF_014647195.1 Oceanobacillus indicireducens
CAGATGTCGGTGGATCGATTACGGGTGAACATGGGGTCGGGATTGAAAAATCAGCCGAGATGCGTTTTATTTTTACGGATGAAGAGATAGCAGCGCAAACAAATATCCGTAATGTATTTAATCCGAAAGACTTGCTGAATCCAGGTAAACTATTCCCACAGCCCGGACGCTGTGTTGAAGTAACGAGGCGAGACCAGAAAGAAATGCATTTTGTTCAATAAGTTAATAGAAAACGATTTAATACGAATGAGGGAGCAACGGGGACTGTTGTACGAAAGCGATTAGCTTTATCCGATTAAAAGAAGATAACATAACTTTCAGGGCACTTTACGAAGATTCGCTAGTATATTCCGATTTAGAGCATTTTTATAAAAGAAAAAGACATTTTTGTTAACGCTTACAAAGGTGAGTGTTATTATCCGTTATGCCGATTAAACAAGTATACGCCTCGTGCGCAGCCTTGAAAGAGAGGGTTGAAATAATATGTAAAATATATGGAACTAGCGAACTTCAAAATCCAGTACAGCAAGAGGCAACATAACAAAATGGAGGAAAACCCCACAATTATCATGAAGCAATAATATTACCTCTTAAGAAGTAATATAGTTGTTGTTTAATAGAAAAGAAATCCAAGGAGGAGAAAAAAATGGGGGATGGAATATTAGCTATTCTGGCATTACTTCCGATTATTGTTGTTGCAGTCTTTTTAGTAGGATTAAAGTGGCCTGCGAGTAAAGCAATGCCGCTATCCTACATCGTTGCAGTACTTCTGGCACTATTTGTCTGGGATGTAGCCTTTCCGCAAGTTGCAGCTGCTTCCGTTCACGGTCTGATCGTTGCTGTCACATTATTATTTATTATTTTTGGTGCGATTTTACTATTGAACACGTTACAGGAAAGTGGAGGTCTGCACACGATTCGCCGCGGTTTTACAGATATTTCCCCAGACCGGCGTATTCAGGTCATTATCATTGCTTGGCTGTTTGGCTCGTTTATTGAAGGTTCTGCAGGATTTGGTACACCTGCAGCTGTTGTTGTACCATTAATGGTTGGACTTGGGTTTCCGGCAATGGCTGCAGTTGTCGCAGGCATGGTTATTCAAAGTACACCAGTATCATTCGGAGCTGTTGGAACACCAATGATTGTTGGGGTTGGTACGGGTGTTGAACCACTTACGCAAATAACGGATGTTTCCGGTTTCGTTTTTGATGTTGCTGCAAAAGTAGCCACCCTTCATGTTGTTGCAGGGTTGTTGATACCATTATTTTTAGTTGGAATTTTAACGAAATTTTTCGGGAAAAACAAATCATTTAGTGAGGGCCTGAAGGTATGGAAGTTTGCTTTATTTGCAGCACTTGCAATGACGATTCCCTATATTATCGTTGCATATTTATTAGGCCCTGAATTTCCAGCGCTGCTTGGCGGATTTATTGGACTCGCAATTGTCATTCCTGCTGCCCAAAAAGGCTTCCTTACACCAAAAGAAGAAGATACCTGGGACTTTGAGAAAAAAGATCGCTGGGATCCAACTTGGACCGGTCGGGTTGAACTGAAAAACAGTGAAATTTATGCAGGTAAAATCAGCATGTGGCGCGCATGGGCTCCGTATGTATTGATTGCTGCCTTTTTACTCATTTCAAGACTGACAGTAGTTGGAGACTGGCTTAAATCTGTAGAGATCGTAATACCTAATATTTTTGGAACTAATATTAGTTCCAGTTGGGAAATTTTATTTTCCCCAGGTTTTATTTTTATCGTTGTTGCCGTCATTACCTACTTTATACACGGAATGAAACCAAGCGATTTTGGAAGGGCGTGGAAGGCATCCGGTAAAACAATCATTGCTGCCAGTACAGCCCTTGTGTTTACGGTTCCGATGGTGCAAGTATTTATCAATACGGCAGGAGGAGCAGCGGGATATCCGGAAATGCCGATAGCTTTAGCGGAAGGCGTGGCAAATCTTGCAGGTTTCATGTATCCGATTTTTGCAACATTTATTGGAGGGATCGGAGCATTTGTAGCTGGAAGTAATACGGTAAGTAATATGATGTTTTCCTACTTCCAATTCGGGGTCGGCGAACGGATTGGTGCTGACCCTTCCTGGATAGTTGCTCTGCAGGCGGTTGGTGGTGCAGCAGGTAACATGATTTGTGTGCATAATGTTGTAGCGGCATCAGCTGTTGTTGGACTTGTAGGAAAAGAAGGGCATGTCATACGTAAAACGCTTCTGCCGTTTTTCTATTATTCGCTTTTAGCAGGATCTATCGGCTATTCCATTATATGGACCGCGGAAAAAGGAATTTTTAATATCGGTTCAATCATTGCGCTAGTTATTTGGACGATTGCGATTTACATTATTGCGACAAACAACAAGCGCTTGAATGCAATTGGAGGAAATAAGAAGAGCGCATAAGCAGGGCTGCGGTGACTAACATAACGAGTGTCAAGTCAAATAATCCCCATCTATTTTCAGATAAGGATTATTTGACTTGACACCTACAAAGAATAAGACATGTAAGATTGTAACTAACGAATAAGGTGCCTGTAGTTTCTATGTTCTACTTTCGATAAGAATCAATCGTCTTTCTCAAACCTTCAACATAAGCTGTTCGTGGTACCGGACCAATACGTTCTTCATATTTTCTTCCATCTAATACGACTGGTTCCTCAGCTAAATATTGCATCTCCGCAAATTCTCGCATTTGCTTATCAAATAAGCCGAGGAAACGAAGCATATTTCTAGTAACGATACCTACTTGTTTCTTATATCCAGTCATTTCACGAGCAATTTGAATAATTTCTTCTCCGGAAATCACATCATATGCAGGGATATTCCAGCATTCTCCATAAGCTTCCTCACGCAATGCAAGCTCAACAATAGCCCTTGCTCCATCTGGTGTATAAATATGTTCTCTTAATACCCCCTGTTTGCCTATAAATCTGGCTTTCTTATTCACTGTAATATCCCTAAGCAAATAGTTTAGTTGTCCGTTTTCGGCATATGGTCCATAAAAGTCTGGAAAATGTGCAATAACATACGGAACGCCCGATTGTTTGTATAGGTTTTCCATTTCTAAGCGCAACTTGCCCTTTCTTGTATTTGGACTTTTTGGAGTCGTTTCCGATATTTTTTTACCATTACTTCTACCGTAAGCATATATGTTATCCACCACCGCAATCCTCGCTGAAAAGTTCCTAGCAGTACGAATCACTTTTTCATTCAAAGGGATTAAGTTTTGCTTCCAATCCGCATAGGGAAGATTGATGGCCTGAAAAATAATATCAATACCATTTGCAGCACTTTCTAATTGTTTTAGCTGAAATGCATCACCAGGTTGAATAATCACGTTCGGTTCTGCTCCAAACATCTTTTTCAGCTTTTCTTCTGTACGTGCGAAGGCAACCACTTTCACTCCCCGTTGAGCAAGCTCCTTAACAATTGAATAACCCATACCACCTGTTGCTCCTAATACTAATGCTTTTTTCATTATTTCTCCTCCTGTAATTAATTAACCACTGGTCAATTCTATGTAAAAAAAGAGATGTGCTTAAGCTGAAGTCCACCTAAGCAACATGTTAGCATGAAATTCGGCGGCTCTTTTCACATCATCAAATGTTGTCACATGTCCTAAATAATGAGATACAAAGCCGTGTAAAGAAATAAAGATCGACCAAATCTCCTGGATGGACATTTCCTTCTCGCTTAACTTACTAACTTGCCTTGCGAAATTTTGATATGTCAGCATCGGACTTTCACTCATAAAGTTTCTTACTTCATCATTCTTGATCATAAACATAATCTCATAATGATTTTGATGCGTTAATCCAAACTCAATATACCCGAGATAAAGCTTCCGCAGCTTCTCCTCATTAGACGCTTCTCCATCCACAATCTCTTCAATTCTCTGGTTAAGCATGAGAAAATGATCCTTTACCAATGCATAAAATAACTCGGCTTTGTTTTTAAAATGATAATAAATTGCTCCATGACTATAATTCAATTTCGTTGCAATCTGTCGCATGGAAACTTGTTGATAATCTTTTTCAGCAAACAAATCTCTCGCAGCATCCATAATCATCTCACGCGTTAATTCCTTTTCCACTGCTTTTCTAGCTGCCATGATCGTGTCTCCTTTAATTAACCAGTGTTCAATTGTAGTATATAACATTAAATAAAGACTTGCAATATATAGAAATGCGTACAAGATGTGATGGTAGATATGGAGGAGTGGAGCTGACTAATTTGAACCTCTTATGACTGAAGTCACGTTGAAACTCCCTATTTATGGAGGAATCTTCTTGAATATTTCATTTGGAAGAACATGCTCAATTATTTATATATCTGAAATAAAGTGTGTAGGTAATCTAATTAGTTCAAATTTTTGACTGGATCAAATTGATCAACGGGTGATAGAACAAATGGCTGAACATGTTTCCTGAAGGGAGCAAAAAACAGAGACAGAATTCATTGTCCCTTAAGATGGGCAGTAAAATTCTGTCTTGGGAAGTATAGAGTGTTTTTGCTGAGTATTCTATTGTAGACATTGCTGAGTTTGTAATTAATGATGAATGGTTAATTAGTGAAGCTCTGCATAAAATTAAATGATTTTTATGCTCAGTGATCTGTATTGTCAATTTTTTGATGTTCCCGGTCGTTCTGTTGCTTAAGGATGACATAATATTGCTCCGAACCGAGTCCACCTTCATTAATCATGTCTGCAATTTCCCTGGAGCGTGTTTCCTTTGTTCGGTCAATCGTAATTTTTTGTTTTTTATGATTAGGCATATTAGAATCCTCCTTTCTTCCTTTCGTTTTAACAGAAGTTTGGATTATTTGCTTTATTACGTAATAATTTATATTCACTTTCTCTATATGCGGTTAATACGCATATAATGAAAGATTGGTTGACTAATTACCGTAAATTGCTTATCATTTAAGAACATCAATACATCATTGAATAAACGCATTAATTCACTAAAGTGTTTTAGTAATATAAGAAATTATAAAATAAAATGCTGTAATAACTTAGGTATCCAGGGCTAGCCGCGTCCGGCTCCAGCGCCCAGCAACTAGCAGATCTTTTGGTGGGACGAGCAGTGCGCAGTCCCAAACTTCACACTCCTCCAATCGATAAGTCAACATCGGCTCTCTACGTTCGCCGTGTTTCCTTTATCTCATTCCGGAGTGCTCCAGTTTGTACGTTGCTAAACGGGCGCTTGCGCCTTTGTTTAGTGATTTTAAGGACTGTTATATTCTAAGCATGTAAATAGATTTTTAGAAAATAACGGAGGATAGGATGAAGAAGAGCATAACCTTTACAAAATC
The DNA here is from genome assembly GCF_014647195.1 of Oceanobacillus indicireducens. Classification (GTDB taxonomy): domain Bacteria; phylum Bacillota; class Bacilli; order Bacillales; family Amphibacillaceae; genus Oceanobacillus; species Oceanobacillus indicireducens. The sequence goes on from NZ_BMOS01000041.1 coordinate 18,062, forward strand.
ACTCATTCCAATAATCGGTTTAATCATTGCAGGAGCAAGTTCTATTTTCATTTGGGATGCTGGCATGAGTTTTCCGTTAATCGTTGGGGTGATATTAGCTTCCATCATGGCTGTTCGTTCTGGGTGGGAGTGGAATGAAGTTCAAAAGATGATGGCAAACGGTGTAAGCAGGGTTTTGCCAGCATTGTTTATTTTATTAACGATCGGTATGATTATAGGATCCTGGATAGCTAGTGGGGCGATTCCTACGATGATTTACTATGGCATGATGCTGATTAATCCGGCCTGGTTTGTTCCAATCACTAGCCTTGTAACGGGGATTGTGTCCATTACACTTGGAACATCCTTTACCGCTATCGCAACAGTAGGGATAGCTTTTATGGGAATTGGTGATGCATTAGGATTTTCTCCGGCACTTGTTTCTGGAGCTATTGTTTCTGGAGCGTTTTTTGGAGATAAACTCTCCCCATTGTCTGACACAACAAATATTGCTGCGGCGATGGTTGAAACAGATTTATTTAGTCATGTTAAACATATGTTATGGGATACGATTCCTGCATTCTTGCTAGCACTTGGATTATTTTGGATGATCGGGAAATCTGAAGTGACGGATATTAAATTGGATTCAGCTTTGATTGATATGTTCATGGAAACGTTAAATGATTGGTTTGTCATTCATCCATTATTATTACTGCTTCCAGTCTTTACTATTTTTTTAATGATCAGGCGGGTGCCGGCACTACCGGCATTAATGAGTGTTGGTTTATTGGGTGCTGCTATTGCTGTCGTTGTACAAGGAAGTTCTATTGCGTCAACCGTTCAAGCAATGTCAACTGGCTTTGCAATCGAGACGGGTGTTGAAGCTGTAGATTCCCTATTAAATCGCGGCGGGTTTACCTCCATGCTGGAGACAGTCGGTATCTTAATTGTTGCCACAGCTTTTGGTGGTATTCTAGAAGAAACGGGATCATTTAAAGTCTTAACAAGAAAACTGTTGGAGAAGGTAAAGACAACCGGATCTTTAATCGCATCTACCTTATTAACCACTTCTGTTGTTGTGTTAGCAAGTGGGGAGCAATATTTATCTATTATATTGCCGGGAAGAACCTTTGTGCAGAAATATAAAGAAATGAATATTGATACGAAAAACTTATCTAGAACAGTTGAATCAATGGCTACGGTTGGCATAAACCTTGTGCCTTGGAGTGTGACCGCAGTGTTTGCCTCGGGAATTCTAGGAGTAAGTGCTTGGGAATACATACCATATGCATTCTTTATTTATCTTGTTCCATTGATAAACCTGCTGTTTGGGTTTACTGGATGGACGATTGCTAGAAAAGATTATAGCGAAGAGAAGCTATAAGTAAATAAAAAGCCTATCCCAATGGGGAGAAAGGCTTTTTATTTTTGTACGGATTATTTAATGGTAGCGGCCCCAGTTTCCATCTGCAACTCTACGGAGAGATGATCACATAACGCATCAACAAAATCCGCACTGTCATTTAAGTATTCACTTTGCACGGCGCTCATGCCAAGCCCCTTCGCCTTATTGATCGCATCCGTTGTAATCTCCTGGATCGCTTCAATATTTTCTATAACGGACAGTGCTTCAATAAAGATAACGGCTGGGACGTTTTTTGCATGCAGCTCATCAACTACATCAAGCACATCCGGCCCTAACCAGCGCTGGGGAAGAGGTTTACCGCTCCGATAAGCTAGATGGTAGTCTTTAACAGGAAGAGAATCGGCAACCTTCTTAGCCAATGTTTCGTATTGCATAATCATCGTTTGATGTGCTTTCGGAACGCCGGGCTTGCTGTGGACCGTGAACACGATTTCCGCTTGCTTTCGTTCCGCTTCTGGCAGCCATTCGTAAGCGGTTTTCGCACGGTCAGCTAAAACTTCGACAAATTGGTCATGATCACAGTAGGTTGCTACATGGACGATTTTCGTTTGGTCATTTTCTTCCCGAAATATTTTGGTGAATCGCTTTTCATATGCATTACTGCCCGTAAGCGAATCAAATGGTGTGAGACTGAATGTAGCGATTCGCTTCGGGTTTAGCTTAATACATTCCTCAGCAACGGTTTGAATCGATGGTTCTGTATGGTGGTTGGCTACATAGACAATCCATTTTTCACCAGATTCTTTCGTTAATTTCTTTACCAATGCTCGGCCGACGCGTGCTGTATTCGCTCCTAAAGGGTCAGCCATGCCGTGTGCCTCATATGTCTTGACCCCTGCAGCGATATTTTCCTCTGTAGCTGTTCCATGATAAATATCATTGTAAAATCCAGCAACATCATCAATCGACGTGAGACTTCCATAACTAAATAAAACAAGAATATTCATTGAATCACTCCAATCCATATATCCAATCAACCATAATCTCAAGTCCTTTAATTACTTCCACGTTTGGGTTCATTAAATATTTTACATCAAGCAATTTGACTCGGTCGTTTTCAATTGCTTGCAGACTACCCCAGCCGGGATTCTCACTTAATTCGGTGAAATCTTCTTCCCCATTACCAAAGAAGTCAAGCAGGAAAATATAATCCGGATCCATCTTCATCACTTGTTCAATGGAAGCGGGAGTAGAGCCTTCCAAGCCGATTTGATCCACTGCAGGTGTTGCTCCAGCTAATTGGATTAAATCATAGGAAATGTTTCCAGGTCCCATCATGAATGGTCCGGTTCCTGCTCCGACTTCCGAAAGAACTAAGACAGATGGTGCATCTTGATCTTCTGGAATTTTACCTTGAATTGCTGTGATATCATTTTCCATCTGTTCAATCAATTCGGCTGCTTTTTCCGTTTCTCCAACTGCTTGACCGATTACTTCGATATTTTCCATGAATTGGGCAAGTGTACCCATCGTTTCAAAAGTAATAATCGGTAGGTCAATTTCACTTAAAATACTGCTCGCATCTTCTTCCTGCCCATGCATTTTCGTTAGTAAAAGTAAATCTGTTTCATAGGCGAGGACTTCTTCTGGATCAATATATGCCGCCGTAGAAACCCGATTAGGAATTTCCTCGGCCTTTTCGGTATGTGTTGACAAATGTTCATCTTCAACAGAACTAGAGATAGCGACAACTCTGCTTGGATCGACAAGTTCCAGTAAAATTTCCGTTACGTCAAGCGATAATGGTAAGATATTTTCCGGTTTTTCATTGATTGTTATTTCTTCCCCATCATGTTCAATCGTTACTGGAAAATCTTGTGTATTTTTGTCTTCTGCGGTTTCAACTTTATTACCGTCTTTCGCTTCTTCTGTATTCGTTCCATCAGTCGATCCGCAGCCAATTAGAAATATGGCGATACATAATATACTGCTTACAATAAATAGATTCCTTTTCATTGTATTCCTCCTCGAACATGATTCCCTTTTTAATGGTTTTCCGAAAGAAGTCTCCCATCCTCAAGGAATGTGAAGCTGCGAAT
>NZ_BMOS01000042.1 GCF_014647195.1 Oceanobacillus indicireducens
ATATAGTGGTTTCACATAAAGTGTTGCATTTAATATTGCAATTTAGGTACTTATTTCATTGCTTATTTCATTTTCTATAAACCCTTTTAGCATCTTTAATCTCCTGAAAGGCTTCATAAAAAGTATGATAAATAGAGCCGAAATACTGAAACAACCAATTAGTAACGGTTGTATCCTGTTAATTGAAAAAAACAAAGCAAAACATAGAATAGCCACGATTACTCCAAATAAACAAGCATAGATTTCAATACGAAATTGTTTTTTTGCTTTCATAGCAAATTCCTGCAAAGTAGGAGCATCGAATATAACTTTCCGTTTTGTATCCTGAATATACGTTGATACAATTGGTTTAGCGCAGACACCCATCCCTTACTCAGGTATTTTCAAGTAAGCTGCATGTCTCGCTGAAACCTTTAAAGCCATGACCAAATCAAATCAGATCGAGTTTTGCATATTCTTCATTCCAGCTGCAAACACAATGTGTGCTCCTGCAATCATATACAACACGCCCGCCCCCACAACTGGTAAAGCAGGGATCCCCAAGAGGATTAACGTTATACCAAGTCCCTTTGTCGGCATGACAGAAATCCGTTTGCTGATCAAGAGACCTGCAATGCCTAAAACAATCAGGTAAAATAAAATTCCCATCCAGAATTGAAAAGCTGACGGATAACTGGCCATTTCCCATATAGTCACAATATATTGCTCCCCTTTGAGAGTGATAGATACTGGTTTCACCATACTGATGAAAAGCATGACGCCTGCGATAATTAGACAAATCATTCCGCCGATTTTTGATAACAATCTTCCTGTCCTTAAATTCTTATTCTTCATTACATCCCCACCTTTATTTATGAATATCTCCTATTTGCCGACTGCTCTGCATCATCTTTCCAATGTCCTAAGATTAACCCTCCACATACTTGGATTCTTCATTTTTCTGGAACATACCTGCTTCACGGAAAATTTTTCTGAAATGACCCGTCATCATCACCAGGCTTGCAACAAAGAGAACATACCCCACCCCAATTAAGTAAGGTGCAACGATATAAAACATAGGAAAGTGAACATTGTCTGTGACGAGGGCATCTATATAATCATATTGATAGATTTTGAAAGAAATCAGTGCACCGCCTCCGATATACATCATCACGATCAACAAAATATAAGGAACTTTTGAGTGAGTATTTTTCTCAAAATCAACCGCAGCTTTCACCAATATATGATTAGCCCCCTTCGCTTTTTTGTTCTTTCCGATTGCAATGATCTTCAGAAATAGATTGGGGATGAATACGAGCAACATGACGAAGATGGAAATGTATCCAATAGGAAGGTTGTAGAGGCTGATTCCATTGATTATTAGGCTTAAAAAGGCTGTAAATAATACATATCTTGCTTTCATCCCGCTCCTCCATTTCCATTTATAGGGCACATTTTTTGACAGAAAAAGCCCCACTTGCTGTGAGGCTCTATCATTGTCTACTGATCTACCGTCTCAAAGTTAAAGTTACTAATCTCCATCACCACGTTTTCCTGACTAATCGTTCTCATCACGTCAATTTGTTCTTGTGAAGTGACAGGTAGGAAAATTGGTAATGCTGCATTATTTTCTAACACCCCTGCATTTTCCTCATCCAAGGTGATCGGAATATTCTCCCAGACCATATCTCCTTCTGTGCTGCCTATCGTAAGCTCAAACTTTACATTTTTCACCGGAGTACCTATGCGATTCACCCCTAAGAACAACATTTGATGATTCCCATCAGGATCTTCTGCCATCGAAACAGATAACAAGGAAAAGTCATTCGGTGTACCAAACTTGGAATTTTCTTTAACGAATTCATTCAGCTCCTGATAGATCTCACTATTTTCAATTGTGACTCCTGCCTCTTCATCCACTTTCGTCACCTGTAATGTCAAATCTTCTACTTCTTCCTGATTACCTTCTGATTGTCCGTTACTCTCTTCCAACTGCTCCGTGGTCTCTTCCGTCTGTCCGCTGTTGGATTCAACTTCTTCCGTATCTCCATCGGTACAAGCGGATAAGAATAATACTCCGACTACTAGGATACCAATTATCTTCTTCATACTTCCTATCTCTCCTACGATTCATTATCTGTCGATGAAATAATGATATAAAATTTGGTCTAACGTTCCCTTTTGCACCTTTCCTTCCGCGAATGTCTTCACTTTAAAGAATCCAAACAGGCCGACGAAAAAGATGATGGGAATCATAAATATAATACAGCTGACACGATTCATTACAATCAGTCTCCGCAGTTTTTCATCTGCAATATCTTGCTGCTTCGTTTCCTTTAAAAAATCCAGACAGGAGAACCAAGTGATCAGGTAAAATACTAGAATAATCGAAAAGCCGATACTTAAGCCAATCTTCAACACCTGGATGGAACCCTCATATGTATCCGGCAGGAAAACTCCTGTTAAAGCAGTAATAACCACCGTTAGTGCAAATATAATCGGAATAATGATGCCTAGACGGGCAGCCTTCCTGGACGATGTGATTAATAGAGTCCATAGTTTGCTTTCATCTGTCATCTTACCGGCTCCTTCTTACGCTTGTTTCTCGTGTCCCCCATTACTGAATGACCTGAATATCATCAATCCTGCCGGCGAGTTCTGTTGCCTGATACAACCGTTTCTCTTCTGGCATTCTTTCTGCCGGTATAAATTATGCTTCATGATGATACGCTGTCTAGCAGTAAATAATTCCTTGTCATAATTAACCTTCATCAAACGGGTCAGCATATTGATATACCTTTGCTTGGCAAAGTCAAACATATCCCGATTCGAACAAATCATACTTTTATGATCTACAACTTCTACCTTTCTGCCACATACTGGGCAAATAAATATATTCGCATGCTCATTTAATAATAACGCAGTATTTTCTTCAAGCATGAGTTTTAATGTTCTATTTTTAGCATAGATTATGGTTGCAGGGAATATAGTAATGCACTCAAAAAGACCTTGTCAAGGAGCGAAAACTCCCTGACAGGGTCTACACAAAATCAAACTTATTTTAACTTAAATTCTGCTTTCTCCCCTTTGGAAATGTCTTCTCCTTCTTCATTACGCATTGGGCCAAGTTCCATCTCAAAGGATTTATCTTTCCAGATCGCTTCATACTGTTCTTGGTCGAGCAGGAAAATTTGTAGTAATTCACCACTGTCTCCAGATGGAATTACATCACTATTTGTATACGGCAGTAACATTCCTTCGTTTAAAGTCCATTGTTTTCCATCATTTAAGTGTAATGTGGAAGAAATTGAATTCTTCGCAAGGTCTTCATCATATCCATTTTCGATATCGAATTTAACCGTTAAAAGAACAACCTCATCTTCCTCGAAACGTGGAGCTTCTTCAGCATTCGGCACGAAATTCGTAAATTGGTATCCTTCAAGCGTAATTTTTACATCACCAAGCTCTTGACTTTCACCGATATCTTGCTCTTCTTCCAGCATTTCCTTGTCACCCATATTGTCTGCAGTTGCTTTATCTTCATAAAATCCTTGACTAGCTTTATCCGCTTCCTTATCCGCACTTTCTGCATCTAATGGAAGAGTAAAGCGACCTTCCGAACCAATCATCGACGAGAAATCTTCTGGATCCGTTTGTGGTGTCGAAATTGCTATATCAACACTGCCCACATCAAGAATTTCTTCTAAACGATCTTCACCGATCGGATACGCATAATACCCAACAATTTTTTGTCCAGCTTCCAGTAGATAATCATTCGACGGAGACAGAATGTTCGGCAACTGGCTCTCTTCCGGCAAGAGGTCACGATTGTTATTGATATATCGATCTGTATTTATTAAATCGTACGTCGTCATATAATGTAAATCTTCATCTGTCGTGTTTTCAATAGTATATTGTGCAATAAGTACCGCTCCATTATTCTGGTCGTCAAACGGGATGCTGTAATCACGATGGAAGTCGAGCAACTCTACCAATGAATAACCATCTAAAGATACCGTAACTCCTTCCATTTCATGTGTCTGTGCTTCGTTATTTTCATATAATACAGTTGCTGTTCCTTCTGTTTCTTCTTCCATAAATGTAATGAGGTCAGCGAAATCACCATCATTTCCATCTGCAGATGTTTCTTCCGCTTCTTCCGCTTCTTCCTCTTCTGCTTCCTCTTCTTCCTCTTCAGGCTCTTCTTCTACTTCTTCCTCTTCTGTACCTGTTTCATCTTCTTCGGCAGCATCAACAGTTTCTTCCGGCTCTCCTTCATCTTTATTTCCGCAAGCTGCAATAATTATCGCTGTTAGAAACATAACAACAAGTAATAGTAGTCGTTTCTTCATGAAAACCCCTCCATTGTATTGATACAAAAGCTATCTTACTACAACTGAAAGAATTGTCTATTCATTTTTATGAAATTAATCAATAAGAACCAGAAGTTTCCAATGCATCCGCTTCTATTATGTCAAAGAACTCATGACTTATAACTTATGTAACAGATGTAGTAGTACCAGACGTGGTTAGCGCTGACAATGTTTTTTATTTGCAATATTTTCTTTTTTAGTATGTTAAAGAAGAAAAAGCTTGCCCTAAAGTAAGTCTTAGTGCAAGCTTTGGCTTATCTCCATTTATATTTTAATATCCATATTGCCAGTCAACATTATCTTCTAACCAAACAATCTTTGTAATGGGTCCGAATTCTACTTTTTTCTTATTGATTTCACAATGGACATGCTCCTTGGGCTTCTGATGCTTTATCTCCTCATATACCTCATGACCAATATTCTCCAATACCGTTACGATCTGATCGTCATTGATTAGTAATGCTGTACCTTTCATTTATTTGCACCTTCCTGGAAGATTTATTTGTTTTCACATCTTATTATATATGATGTAACTTCCTAAAACGCATCTACATTACATCCTTCACAAAAGAGTCATTTCTCCATCCAAAAAGTTGTAACAATTGCGGTACAGGGGGTCAGAGCATTTGTCCCACTTTTCATGTACTTTTCACGTCTCCGCTTTATTATTCAGCCCTTTTTAAAAGCTCTTGATAAAGTGAAACTTCATTCAGTAGGGGCTTCCTTCCCTCCCCACTGAATGTTAGTTGAACAGAATCAGGGATTTACGGACTGTATATCCCCTACCTTCACATGTTGGGCGGGCTTCCCTCATGTTTAGATGTGGGGGTATTACAGACCCATTAATGCGTGATAAATCGGATAATATTTTTCCCAATATTCTTTTCGGTTCTCAATCGATTTACCGTCGAGTAGAGCTTCAATCACGTCCAAACAAACATGCCAGCCGGTTAAATCTTTAGCTGTATGGTCGTCGATTTCGTACAAAAATTCCCTAAACGTAAGCTCACAGCCACCTGCTGTTTCCTTTAATTCAAATCGAACCGTATTCTTAGGTGGCCATGTAAAGGAGAATCGTTTATTCGTTTCTACATCAAGTATCTCAATTTGTTCATAGTTTCCATCGCCAAAATTAAAGTGAATGGTTCCTCCAGGTTCTAATGACTGTATTTCTAATTCAGCAAACCATTGCTTTAGTTTTTCATTTTCTGTTAAGTATGCCCAAACTTCCGCTGCTGAATGGTTTAACCTTCGTACATATACAGCTGTCTTGACTTGGTCTAACTTTTCAATTCTTGCGATCACTTGATTAGCTCCTTTGTATTAATTAGTTCCTGTATTCTTATGTTTTTATTTTAACCGTAGATAATCATTTCATCCCAAATCAATATAGCTTATTGCTCACTCACTTTTAACGCGCTTCCTCCGCTTTAGCCATTGAACGAGCTCATGGATAATAAAGAGAACGATACCAATTTCCAGTGCATGATCTGCTACATTAAGAATTCCGCCAGAACGAACAATGAAATCTGTCACTTGCCCATGTAATAACCGGTCCATTCCATTCCCCACCGCTCCCCCAACAAGGAAACCTAGACTGATATCGATGAGTGGCCCTCTCCACGCTTCACTCCTTCTCAAATAAAAGATGAAAATCACAAATAATACGGAGATAATCCCGAAAGCTCTTGCATATCCAGGGAAAAAGCCACCTGCCATGCCACTATTTTCAATGTAAGTGAACTCGATTCCCGCCCAAGTCACTTTTTCATACAAAGCCAAGTTCATTCTGACAAAGACCTTCGTTGCTTGATCAATTAAAACGAAAATAATAGTAATAAGGTAAAATAACATAAGAACCTACTTTCTCGGTACTCAATCAAAGAATTCCATATGAGGTTTGTCTGCTCGGTAATAATCTAATCGCTCTTCCAGTGTACCTGTATGGAATTCAAATTTATGCCCGTCTGGATCTGTGAAATAAATGGATTTCTTGTCTTTCTTATCACGGGGACGCCCTTCCAAAATATGCACATTTAACTGCTCTAGTTTGTTATACATTTTTTCAAAATCCGCTTCAGCTATAGAGAATGCAAGATGTGTATAGGATTGGTGAATTTCGTTACGCGGGATGTCCTTTTCTTCATTCAGCGCTAGCCACATTCCGTTCAAATCAAAATAAGCAGTCGTTCGGCCTTTAACAAGTAATCTCGCGTCAAATACTTTCTCGTAGAAAACGATTGAGTTCTCCAAATCGGAAACGGAAAAAAGTAAATGATTAAGTCCTTTAATGGACATTGTAGCACTCCCCTTCTCATATCTTCTATGTATATATAAAGCTTAAAACGAAGGTCTGCCCTTGTATCAGAGTATGATACAATAACAGACCTTAACGTTTAATATCTATTTAATCTCATCAACCTATTCGTATTATAACTAAAACAAGCAGTTAGTAGAATCATTTTGTATCACTTCTTGTAAAATGAAAACACAACTGGGACAAGTGCTCTGACCCCTTGTCCCAATTCACTAAATCATTTTTCTTTGAAAGTAAATATATCCGCCTAGGAAAAATATGATGAAGCTTCCTCCAACTACTGTTAGCACTTGTTCCCAGGGAACGAAGAATACGTCATCTGCGCTTCCCCCGATGTACATCATGGAAAAAGGTTGTGCCCAAGGGTAGAAGGGACCGAACCGTTCCGAGTTCACTGCTAATATCGTTGGTAAAGTGAAAATGACATTTACAGCAAATGGAGCGGCAAAGCTTTTAAAGACAATTGACATCCATAATTGCAGGGCGACAAGTGGAAATGTAGCAAGCCAACCGCCAATAATACTCTTCCAAATGATTTCCAATGGAAATGGGTCTGTAAATCCGTTTATTATTCCAACGATATAAATAGCTCCAAGGTAAAGTAATTGGATTAGAAAAACAAGCAATAACAGGAGCACATATTTGGAAATAAATACATTCCCCCGTGTTACCGGTAATGCTAATAATTGTTTCCATCCACCTGCCTGATGTTCATACCTGCAAATGCTGCTTGCTAATACACCTGTAATTAATGGTAAAAATAATAGAGCATAAGTTAGATTCATTGATAGAACAGCCAAGTACCATTTATTAAATCCACCTTCCATAGAATCATAGTTAAACAGGGCACCGATGATAATCGCAATGAGTGGACCAGCAAATATAATCGGTAAAATTTTTGACTTTCGCAATTTGTACCATTCAGACCGTAGAACAGCTCCCATCTATTTCACATCCCTTCTTGTGAAGTCGAGCATACCCATGACATACAATAGGCATCCAACACCAAGACCTAACAATACATTTATCAACGGCTCATCCCATTGATTCATTAAGGACGGCCATTTCCAAATCATCCAATCAGGCAACATATAAGCGGAATAAGCAAAAATCACACCAAATATACCAGTTGTGATCGGCACCCCCTGGTTCTTACTGACCGTCGCAATCCATAGCTGTAATGCTAATACAGGCAACGCAGCAAAATATGGATAGAAACTATACTTCACCAATTCCCACCACGGAATTGCCTCATCAAATGAAAGGAAAATGCCAAATCCAAGTGTAAATAGCATTAATAAAATGGATGAGATGAACAACAGACAGGCAAGAATTGTAAACTTTGATAAATAAACCATCATCTTGGAAACCGGGAGAGAAATGAGCTGTTTCCAAGCATTGGTCTCATTTTCTATACTTGCTATGAAGGAGGTAAATATCGCAATACCTAATACAAGGGCAAGCGGGGTAAACACACTTATATTTTGTAAGTAATACAACCAATCATTCTCACTTTGCTGCAATAAATATTCTTTTCTTACACCATAATTTACCATCTGCAACGCAACGACCCCAATAGGTCCGAGAAACGTTAAAAACCAGAATCCTTTCCGCTTTATTTTCAAAAAGTCAGTTTGCATCATGCTGATCATACCGCTGAATCCTCCCTCGTCATGGAAAGAAAAATATCTTCCAGCGATCTTTTCTCTTCTTCCACCCGATAGATGGATAGATTCGCCTGCACGAGTAGTCTGACTGCCTCTGCAACCATTTCATTGGAACTTTCATGCAACATAATTAAACCACTTTCATGCTCCACCTTCATTCCATTTGCCAGCAACAAACGCCATGCTTGTTCCGCTTGACTAACTTTTAATGAAATGGCATGGCCTGCTAACGTTCGCATTGTCTCAATAGAATCTTGGAAAATCATCTTTCCCTTTGTAACAATACCTACTGTTGTTGCCATTTGGTCGATTTCAGTCAATAAATGGCTGGAAATAAGCACCGTCATTCCAAACTCTTCTGGCAGCCGTTTAATTAACTCGCGTATTTCAATAATGCCTGAAGGATCCAACCCATTCGTTGGCTCATCTAAAATAAGCAACTGTGGTTGATTTAATAAGGACATAGCAATGCCAAGCCGTTGCTTCATCCCGAGAGAGAAACCTTTCACCTTTTTGTCAGCTACTTCTGTTAGCCGAACAATCTCCAACACTTCATAAATTCTTTGCTTCGGAACCCCTATTATTTTTCGTAATGCTTCTAAGTTTTCATAGGCTGTTAAATGCGGGTAATAGGATGGGTTCTCAACTAACGAACCAACTTTTGCTAATATATTTTTTCGTTGTTGTTTTATATCTTGTCCGAAGATACGAATCCTTCCTGAAGTTGGTTTCATTAAGCCCAAGAGCATCCGGATCGTTGTCGTCTTTCCCGCTCCATTCGGTCCTAAAAATCCATAAATCTCTCCTTTTGAGATTTTCATATTCAATCCTTCTACCGCTAAGTCTTTTCCAAAACGCTTTGATAAGTTTGATGTTTCTACAATGTATTCCATTTTCTCACCTCACTTTTATCTTAAAGAATGAGGTTTAAAAACAAGGTTGGAACTTGTTTAAATTTTGTTTAAAAAAAGTGTACGCGGACAGAAGGTTATCAGCACATACACTCTTTGATATATTTATTTCTTATGATATTTGATTATTTTAACGGTTGTTCCATTGTTACTGGAATGAATCTCCCAATCTAAATTTAATCCCTGCACCATCATATCTATAATAGATAGTCCGATGCCTGCACCACTATAATCCGAACCCTTATCGATTCCATCTCCTTTATCGTTAAACAGAAGTGCATCATAGGTCTCAGTCGTTTTCGTTTTTACTTCTACATACTTTCCTTCCTTTGTATGCCTTAAAATATTTTGCAGCACGTTATCTATGATTCGACTTATCCAAACAGGATCAACCTCCCAATAACTACTATCTAATGGTTGCAAATCGATGTTAATTTCGAAGCCTTCCTTTTCAAACACGGGATACCAAGTGGCTAAATGCTCCCGAACGTAACGTACAATGTCAATCTCTTTTCGCTTGATTTGGTACTTACTCGCCGTAAGCAGGGTGTACGACATCAGATTCTCAATTAACCGGTCCATATCTTTAATCGAGACTTCTAATTGTTGAATAGCCTTATTCCACTCCGCACCTTGATCCATTTTCGAGATGGAATAGGATTGTGCCCGTAACTTAGTCAGTGGTGTTCTTAAGTCATGAGAAAGATTCGCAATTAATTCTTTTCGCAGTCGCTCTTCTTCCTGCTCCCGCTGTTTGCTTTTTCTTAGTTCGTCAACCATTTGATTAAACGTTTGTTCTAATTGGCCAATTTCATCTTTTTTCTTAACTGGAATGGCTAGTGGCAAACCGTCGACATCCCTTATTTCCATTGCTTCTTGAAGGTGTAAAAGCCGTTTTCTAATCCGGTGGAAAAATAGAAAGGATACGATAATGAACAATAAAACAATCGACAATAGTCCGATTATCAAAATATCCCCATAATGATCGTAAACAGACTGCATTGGGAGTTGCAGGGCCTCGCGAGGTATTTCAAAAACAATAAAACCATCCGATTCTTCCATTAATGCAATGACAGTAAAAGGATCACCATCATACCGGCTTTTAATAAAGGATGCAGTTTCTCTTGCACTCCACTCCGTTGGAATATCATGATTGCTACCAATTTTTTCTCGTAATATCCCGGACCCATCTACCCAAAACATTGTAGCCTCTGGAAAGTCTTCTTTCCATTTAGCAAAGTGTTGCTGGATAACCTCTTCTGAAATCTGTTCTAGATGGCTCGCATCTTCATGCCATCTTTCTTCAATCGTTTCCGTGTCTATTCCCTCTTTAAGATAACGGTTTTCAACATTTTCGGCGAATCCGTATACAAATAGTCCAATCGTTATGGAAGCAATTTGTACTAAAGAAATTGCGATCACGATTAGGAGCATGTATTTTGCCAACAGAGACCTGAAGAAATTCCTCATTGTTTCACCCGATATCCAATACCGCGAATCGTTTCAATGACTGTTGGTACAGATGGATTTTCTTCAATTTTTTCTCGTAAATATCGGATATGCACCATTAATGTTTTATCACCTTCGATATAGCTCTCTCCCCAGATACCTTCATATAATTGCTCTTTTGTTAATATTTGATTTAAGTGTCGGATAAAGTACTGGAATAAATGATATTGTTTACCTGTTAATAATATTTCCTCCTCATTATTTTTGTTGATAATCCGCATGTCTTTCGGGTAAATCTGCAAATGCTTAATTTCTAATACTTCGTCATGTCGCTGGAACCTTCGCAGCAATACTTCAATCCGGGCAGCGAGTTCATCGGGATGAAAGGGTTTTGTCACATAATCGTCTGCAAAACGGAGACCTTCCAGTCTATCCTCCACGGCAGTTCGAGCGGAAAGCATAATAATTGGTATATCTGGTGCGCTTTTTTTCAGACGCTTGCCAAGAGAAAATCCATCTAATCCTGGCAGCATTACATCTAAAATCGCTAAATCTATCGAAGTCAAATAGCTCTCCATATTTTCCCCAGACTGCAACCATGTTATTTTATAACCTCTTTCGGTTAAATCTGTTGAGACCCAATGACCTATTTCTTTATCATCTTCAATATATAATATATGAACCATATGCCCCTCCATTTATTATTCATGTTTTTTTATTATCATTTACTCTATTCTTTTATCTTAGCATAGTTAAAACCTATCATTACGATAGAAAATTTCTAATTGTTATAGCTACCTACTTGTTCTAAGCTAAATATAAGAGAAAAAGGAGGTATTCACATGCAGAAAGCAATATTTTATCATGCGGGTTGTCCAGTATGCGTCAATGCGGAAAAAATGGTATTAGATTATCTAGATGATTCGAAAGTAGATTTAGAAATTGTCCATTTCGAGGAAAATCCTTCTAGAATCAATGAAGCAGAAGAGGCTGGAGTAAAATCTGTTCCAGCATTAGTGCTGAACGGACAGACCTATCATATTAATTACGGCGCAAGTATGGAAGATGTTAAAAAAGACTAAAAACCAAAACAACACCCGAACCAATCTCCCTAGGGCGACGGTTCGGGCGTTCTTGTCAGTGGGACAGGGGGTTGGGACAGGGGGTCAGAGCACTTGTCCCACTGTATTTACATAATTTATAGAAATATAATTGATAAAACAGTTCAGACAACTTAGTACCTGAACTGCTTTTTTCATGGATTGATGTTAATAGCCTGCTCCTCTACCCCACCTGCTACTGCTTTCGTCACTTCTCCGATAAAGGCTCTGGTTGCTGTACACATGAATTTATCTTTTCGATAGATAATACCAATTTCCCTTTGTGGGGTTGGATTTAGTATTTTCACAACTTTTATATCTTGATTATTTAAATGTTCAAAGTACGGCAGTGGTAAAATGGGGGCTCCCATACCTTTTTCCGTCAGTTGGATAATTGATTCCAATGTTGTCAGCTCAAGTGCCGGATTAATCGTGATCCCGACAGTTCGAGCGTAGCCCTTAATTAACTGCCGAAGTTGATAATTTTCCGGCATAAGTATTAATGGGATATTGGTAATTTGATCAAAGTTTACTGCCGACTTTATCGCAAGTGGATGACCTTTGGGAACAGCAAGTGCCAGTTCCTCTGTATATAATGAAATTTCCTCCAACTCATCATTTCCATTCGGCAGGAACGTAAGACCAAGATCCAGTTTATTTTCCAGTATGCTTCTTTCAATCTCTTCTGTCCGCAATCCATGGACAGACAGTTTGATATTCGGATAAAGAGCTTTGAAGCGAACTAGTGCAGGAGGAAGTAGGTAATTCATACAAGTAAGCAAGGATCCGATTGTAAGCCTTCCTCTTTCCAACCCATTCAGTTCTCCAATTGCCGCTTGTGCTTGTTCCAATTCATAGAAAATCTGCTTACAATGCTTATATAAAATCTCTCCGGCCTCCGTTAATGCAGTCTTTTTCCCTATCCGGTCAAAGAGCGGAATTCCTACCTCGCCTTCTAAAACTTTGATTTGCTGGCTTAATGTCGGCTGGGCAATGTTCAATTTCTCAGCAGCCCTCGTAAAATGCAGTTCTTCACATACAGTCATGAAATATTCCAGCTGTCTTAATTCCATTAAATCCCTCCTCCATCTTTATTATGGTCTAAACATCCATATACCGAACGACCTCAATAACTTTTCCATTATTTCCATTAAATCATAACCAACACACCCTGTATAGAAAGTGGGACAAGTGCTCTGACCCCCGTGTCCCACTGGGACAATGGGGTCAGAGCACTTGTCCCACTCCAGCACTTTTAACCTAAGTTCTCATAAACTATTGTGGGCTAATTTTATAAAAAGGAGTGGTTCCAGTGAGTAGAATCAATTTCAAATCCTTTACCGGCCGCGTCACAAGTGTAGATGACTTTCCGATGTATCCGCCTAATGATAATTTCGGTTGTTACAAGTTTATATCTGTTCAGAATGATGCCGGTACTGTCGTTAACTTCGTTGCAGGACCAGATACGTTCTTTCTATATCAGGAAAAAATCAAAGTCGGGGATCAGATCACCGGTTATTATGATGGGGATGCAGCCACAATTTTAATTTATCCACCGCAATACCGGGCATTAGTTATCGTGAAGGAAAATCCATATAGCCAAGTAAAGGTAAGTTATTTTAATGAGCAATTAATCAGCAGTGACGGTTCTTTGCAGCTAAATATCGGTCCTGATACACAGATGCAATTAACAAACGGGCAAGACTTCAAACAAAACCCTGCAAGGAGAAATTTAATTGTTGTTTATGGTGCAGCAACAAAGAGTATTCCAGCCCAAACAACCCCTTATGAAATAATTATTTTTTGCCGGTAAACTGGGACAGGGGGTCAGAGCATTTGTCCCAGTTGGGACAGATGCTCTGTCCCCCTGTCCCCGAATTAAATGTTGACTTTTTTCTTGTTTCGGTATATTCTATTATTTAACTAATTTCTTAATATTTTTTTCTTATCAAGAGAGGTGGAGGGACTGGCCCTTTGAGACCTCGGCAACAGGCTTTTGGAGTACTGTGCCAATTCCAGGAGCATGCATTTGCTCGAAGATAAGAAGAGCCGGCAGATATGCTACCTAACCCTCTTCTTATTTCAAGAAGAGGGTTTTTTATAATTTTAGGGGGGATGAAATTGACGACAATACAAGCAGCAATAGAATTACAAAAAGCAATCTCACTACTGAAAGAAAAAGAATGGGTTGATTTGACTCACACTTTCGGCCCTGATTCACCGCATTTTGCAGCATTTGATGATGCCGCATTCAAGACACTTTACAACCATGACGATGGGTTCTTTGCCCAACAGTTCTCTTTTGCCGGACAATACGGTACTCATATCGATGCTCCAATTCATTTCGTAAGACATCAGCGCTACCTTGATGAACTTAAATTAAAAGAACTTGTCTTACCGCTCATAGTCATTGATAAATCAAGGGAAGCAGCACATAACCATGACTTCACCTTGACGAAAGAAGATATCCTCAAATTCGAAGCAGTCCACGGTGAAATTGAAGCAGGCACATTTGTCGCCTTACGTACCGATTGGAGCAAGCCTTGGCCAGATAAAGAGCGTTTTGAGAATAAGGATGAAGACGGTAATCCACATCTTCCCGGCTGGGGAATTGACGCCCTCGAATTCCTATTTGAAGAAAGAAAAATCAAAGCAGTCGGCCACGAAACCTTTGACACCGACTCCGCTATCGACGCTGCAAAAAATGGCAGACTCATCGGAGAATATTACGTACTAGAGCAAGACACCTATCAGATCGAACTGCTAACCAATCTGGATAAAGTTCCAACAAAAGGTGCCATCATTTTCAATATCGTTCCAAAGCCTGAAAAAGCAAGTGGATTTCCTGTACGATCGTTCGCAATACTACCCTAAATTAAATCTCTCACAACTGAAGTCACGAGTATTCTTGGTTTATTCATAAAGTGAAACTTCATTCAGTGAGGTAGCACAGAAGCAAAAAAAGTATGGGGTAATATAAAAGCATAGCTCCCCTTAAATCAAAGGCGGAAGTGCCCTTACAGTAAAAGATGATCGGCTAGAAAAACATTTCTGCCGATCATCTTTTTGAATATATTATTACCAAAATCAGTAAAAATGAAACTTTCCCACCCCTTTTTCCGTACCACCTAGAGAACACGATAGAGGAGGGAATAGAATGACCGAAATTGCAATGCAATTGACGAATGTCCGAAAACGTATCGGCAATAAGGAAATCATTAAAGGCCTTTCCTTTACCATTAATAGAGGGGAAGTATTCGGCTTCATTGGACCAAATGGTGCCGGGAAAACAACGACAATCCGTATGATGGTAGGGTTAATGAAACTTACAGAAGGCGACGTACATATTCTCGGCAAAAGTATTAAAACAGAATTTAAAGAAGCAATCCGTGAAGTTGGCGGAATCGTTGAAAATCCAGAGCTCTACCCCTTTTTAACAGGCGCACAAAACTTAAAACAATATGCAAGGATGATTCCAGGGATTACGCAGGAAAGAATTGATGAAACGGTTAAACTTGTCGGTCTGGAAAAAGTAATGAATGAAAAAGTTGGCCGATACTCACTTGGGATGCGACAACGAATAGGAATCGCCCAAGCTTTATTACATAAGCCATCCGTTCTCATACTCGACGAACCGACGAATGGACTAGACCCTGCCGGCATTCGGGAAATCAGACAATATATCCGGAAACTTGCAACCGAACATAATGTTGCAGTTATCATTTCCAGCCACCTATTGTCCGAAATCGAGTTAATTTGCGACCGGATCGGCATTATTAAAAATGGCGAGCTTGTGGCGATTCAAGCTGTGAAAGAAAATACACCAGCAGGCGAACAACAACTGCTGCAAGTGGAAATGGAAGCAACACCACTTGAAAAAGCCCTTGAAGTCGTCAATCGTAAAACACCTGCTGCCCAAACAAACGGTAAAATCACGTTCCAAACCGAGAAGGAGAATATCCCGCTACTCATTTCCGATTTGGTGAAAGAAAATATTCTCATTTATGAAGTGCAAGTCACCAAATCAACTCTCGAAGATAAATTCTTTGATCTGATTGGAGAGAATATCATTGACTAATTTTCTAAATCTCATACAAAATGAAGTGATTAAAATCTACCGTTTGAAATCGACTTGGGCAATGTATGTCATACTGGCATTAATCATTATTGGGGTCGGCCTGTTGGCAAAAACTTATGGGGACTTTATGACATATGAAGAAGATACGTGGAGAGAGACGCTGGAAACAGAGAATGCCGAATACATGAAAGATACCGAAGAATTTCCCGATATGGAGTCCTTTAATTCAACGTTCATTGAAATCAATAATTATTATTTAGAACATGATATTATGCCTGAAAGTTACGGTGCGTGGCAATTTGTAATGGAAAATGAGATGCTGCTTTCCCTTGTCAGTCTCTTTACCATCATCGTTGCTGCCGGTATTCTTGCTAACGAATTCCGCTGGGGAACGATTAAGTTGCTGCTCATCCGACCAATTTCACGGACGAAAATCTTAATATCAAAATATAGCGCCGTACTAATATTTTCATTTATAACGTTTTTATTCGTGCTCCTCTTCTCATGGATAATCGGAGGAATTTTCATCGGCTTTGACGGGATGAATCCTCATATCGTTCTTGAAAAAGGCGATGGAGTGGAATATGTTCCAGTTATTGGGGAGATTATAACCGATTACGGCTTCAGTCTTGTGAACTTGCTCATGATGGCGACATTCGCCTTTATGATCTCTTCCATTTTCAGAAACAGCGCGCTAGCAATTGGACTCGCAATTTTTCTTATGCTAGCTGGAAACCAGATTGTGTTCTTCTTCATAGAACGGGACTGGGCGAAATACATTCTATTTGCAAATACAAACCTGTCCCAGTACTTTAACGGGAACACACCGATGATGGAAGGAATGACACTCGGCTTTTCCGTTACCGTACTAGTTGTCTACTATATTATTTTCGCAGCAATTACCTGGATCTTCTTTGCGAAGCGGGATGTTGCAGGTCACTAACCGTTTAATAAGGTTCCGTCTCAATTGGCGGAACCTTTATTTTAAATAATGCAACGCCTGAAGATGGAGCAGTAACACCGGCCATCGCCTCTTTTTGAAGTATTGGTTACTGAATTAGTTGCATTGCAAGTTCCTCCTTTTTATGGTAAATAGATGATAGAACACCGTCCTTGTTTTATAATTGCAATCCTCCTAAAAATAACTCCCACAAACAACTCCTAGAAACGCCAAAGCAATCCCCAAAACATACGTCAGCCCAGTGTAAAGGAAAAACTCCCGCTTATTCCCCTTCCTCCACAACACTCCCATCTCAAGTTTCAACGTTGAAAATGTCGTAAAGGCACCAAGAAAACCTGTCCCCAATAAGAGAAGTAATAATTCATCTACCCCTGCACCTATAAGCAATCCGAGCAAGAATGCACCTGTCAGATTGACGAGAAGTGTACCCATTGGTACGGCTTTTTCCGGATCGTTCATCTTCCCCGAAATCGAATAACGCATAATCGCGCCAAAAAACCCACCGACACCAACGATTAATAAATACATCCAGTTCATTTCTCTCCAACTCCCCTACTAACCCGAAAACCAACTTCACACATACCAAGCCCTCCAACCAAACTCACAAAAACATAGACGCACCCAAGTAACATCGACTGATTTTGGAACAACTCAACCGTTTCCACACTGACAGCGGAGAATGTAGTGAACGAGCCGACAAAACCCGTTGTTATCGCTGTTTTCAGCTTTTCATCCAGATGAATCCTTTTAAACAGTCCGTAAGTCAGCCACGCAAGTAAAAAGCTCCCTATCAAATTAACCAATAACGTCGCATAGGGAAAAACATGTTCTGTCATAATTAGAATTCCTATACTATACCGCAGCATCGCACCGAGTGCTCCGACAAGTCCAATATAGATATAAATCATTCATCCAACATCCTTTTTATCACGTATTAACAGTCTGTAATTTACCCATCTCTAAACATGAGGGAAAACCAAAATGTTAAGGCGGGCGATATACAGTCCGTAAATCCCTGATTCTGTTCAACTAACATTCAGTGGAGGAGAAGGACCCCCCCCGCTGAATGAAGTTTCACTTTATTAAGATATTAACGCAAGCAACTGTCGCATTTGTAAAAGTCAAAGCAGTTCAGCCATCCTATCAAGCATACATAATGCGCAAAATGGGAGAATAAAACGAGAGATAATTACTACAATTGCTAGCTTGCTTAAATTGTTTCAGGTTGCGAAAATTAAGTTATAATAAATAGTAATATATGCTTGCATCTCTCATCGAATCAGAGTAAAATTTCTATGTTTAGTACAGAATATCATATCACCTAGGAGAAAAAGCTATGAAAAAGAAAGATTGGACATTGACGCTTCTGCTTACAAATATATTCTTTGTATTTTTAGGAATTGGACTTGTTATACCGGTTCTGCCAACTATTATGAATGAACTCGGCATCAGTGGTACTGTTGTCGGTTATTTAACGGCTGCATTCGCTTTAGCTCAATTGATTTTCTCGCCCTTGGCTGGAAAAGCAGTTGATAAATATGGGCGTAAACGCATGATTGTCATTGGTCTTTTTATCTTCAGTTTTTCCGAGTTTTTATTTGGTCTTGGTAAAACAATTGAAGTATTGTTCGCCTCACGAATTCTCGGAGGAATAAGTGCCGCATTCATCATGCCTGCTGTTACCGCATTTATCGCAGATATTACGACGCTGAAAACGCGGCCTAAAGCACTCGGCTATATGTCAGCGATGATTAGTACCGGATTTATTATCGGACCGGGAATTGGTGGCTTCTTAGCAGGGATTGGTACGCGTGTACCATTCTTCTCTGCTGCGGCGTGTGGTTTAATTGTTGCTTTCGTTTCGATTTTATCCTTAAAAGAGCCGAAGTCGAAAACAGACGATATGGCTGATATGACCGAAGAACTCGGCAAAAGTGGCTTGAGGAAAGTGTTTATGCCGATGTTTTTCATCGCTTTTATTGTTATTTTAATATCAACATTCGGTCTTGCCGCGTTTGATTCTTTCTTCAGCCTTTATACTGATCATAAGCACGGATTCACTCCTTCTGACATTGCGATTGCCATTACAGGTGGTGCGATTATCGGAGCGATTTTCCAGGTTGTATTGTTCGATTGGTTAACAAAGTTGATCGGAGAAATCAATATTATTCGCTGGTCGCTCGCCATTTCTGCTATGCTGGTCTTTGCCATGACACTCGCTAATTCTTATTGGCAAGTAATGGCGGTAACCTTCACGGTATTTATTGGGTTTGACCTGATTCGTCCAGCTGTTACCAACTATTTATCAAAAATCGCCGGGAATGAGCAAGGTTTTGTTGGCGGCATGAACTCATTCTTCACGTCCCTTGCTAATGTATTTGGTCCAGTAGTTGGTGGGGTTTTATTTGATATAGATATCAATTATCCGTTTGTTTTCAGCTCGATCGTTATTGTCGTCTGTCTCCTTATCACTATATTTTGGAAGAAACCGGATATTAAAATTGATTAAATACTTTACAAAATACCGAAACATGTATACAATCTGGAATTAGAATAACTGCATATCAAAACATAAGCACTAGGGGAGCTGCGTCATGTGGCTGAGAGGATTAATCCGACCCTTACTACCCGATCTAGATAATACTAGCGTGGGGAAGTGCAGTTTACGAATATTATGTTGTTAAAATTAATGTGTAAACTGCATTCCCCTTAGGAATGCAGTTTTTTTATTATCAATAGGAGCATTCCTGTAATGAAGAAATTTGAGG
>NZ_BMOS01000043.1 GCF_014647195.1 Oceanobacillus indicireducens
TGAATTAGTTTGAAATAGATGACCTGGAATAATGTGCTAGTTTACACCATCTGGTCAATTTGTTCCTCTTTACGAATTACTTCGAGTGCTAATTCTTTATCACGATTGTCTAAACATTCAATAGATTGTTTCACCGTTAATAAAGTTAAATCGAACATACTGTTTAAGTCATCCATTGCCTGATCCGTTAAATCAACCTTATTGGATATCCGATAGTCAATCAACTCAGTGATGTTTTCAAAGTGGTCGCCAATTCGTTCAATATCGCGCACACTATCCATTAAGAGAGTATGTTTATCCCTTTCCCACTTCGTCATAGATTCTGCAGAGATAGCGACAAGATATTCGGTTATTTTGCGATCCAAGTTATTAATTGCACCTTCAACTTGACTTGCCATTTCCGAATGTTTTGTATCTAATGTTTGAGCATATTTCAACGTTTCTTCCAAGCCTTTATATGCAAAGTCCCCCATACGTAATACTTCTAATTTTGCCTGTTCGAGTGCAAGTGAAGAAGATTTATTAATAACAATTGGATCTAAATGCTGTGGTTTATATTCAATAACCATATCTTCTCCAGGAATCAGTTTCGTAACAATCCATGCTAATGCACCGATGAATGGGAATTGAATTGCTGTATTCATAATATTATAAGAACCATGTGCGACCGCAATTGTCATGGATGGGTTCAAGGATAGTTGTTCTTGCAAATAAGTTACAAAAGAAATAAACGGACTTAATAAGATCATAAATATAACTACCCCGATAATATTGAAGACCACATGTGTTAATGCAGCTCGCTTAGCGGCAATCGAAGCCCCTAATGAAGCAATAATCGCAGTAATCGTTGTTCCTAAATTATCACCTATTAAAACCGGTATTGCTGCATCAAGCTTGATTGCCCCTTCTGACATTAGTCCTTGCAAGATCCCAATCGTTGCAGTAGAACTTTGAACAACCATTGTAAATACTGTTCCAATTACAACACCGAGGATTGGTGTTTCACTCATACTGACAGTTAATTCATGGAAAGAATCAAGTGTACGCAGTGGGCTCATTCCACTACTCATTAATTCAAGTCCGAAGAATAGAGCTCCAAATCCAAAGAGAGCTTGTCCAATGGCAGTTACTTTTTGGTTACTAAAGAAGATAATTAAGAAACTACCGACAGCGAGAATTGGCAAGGCATATTCTCCTATGTCAATCCCGATAATAAACGCAGTTGCTGTCGTTCCGATATTCGCTCCCATAATGACACCGATCGCTTGTCTTAGCGTCATAAAGCCGGCACTGACAAGACCAACAGTAAGCACCGTTGTTCCTGAACTGCTCTGAATTAATAGCGTGACGACAATCCCCGCTAAAACACCGAGAAATGGATTGCTTGTGAATCGATCCAGTATATCCCTTAATCTATCTCCAGCAGAACGCTGAAGTCCATCTCCCATGAATTTGATACCGAGGAGGAATATTCCTATACCGCCGATAAAATCAAATATGAGCGATTGCACATCAATATCCAATTATTTTCATCCTTTCAAGCCTGAAATTCGCATACTTATCTATTATTAATTTTAGTCCATGATTTGTAAAGCCTTTTTAATAAAATTTACATACTTTTTACAAACGCTCTTTTATAATGTAGTTTTTACCCTTAACGAACAACTTTATGTCAAAAAGACAAAAAAATAATGCTTTACCTAATTAGGCAAGCATTAGCAATTGTTCTATACAATTTCTTCAACCTGTATCTTTGTACCATCTACTTTAACAACAGTTACTTCTGTATCTTTTGAAACCCATTTCCCCTCCGACTGGGCACTATAATCTTTTCCATTGATTCGTACTGTTCCCACTGGTCGTAAATCATTAAGTGCAACTCCCTTTTCTCCGACTAATTTTTCATATTCCATATTCATCGAGTTATAACCAGCCTCTTTGCTGAGCTGATCTTTGAGAGCAATTTTGGTCCACATTTCCCTTCGCTTAAACACTTTCAGGAAAAAGAACGAGCAAGCCGCACCTAACACAACACCAATGATGGCAAATAGAGCAGCAGTTAAACTAGGAGCGGCTATACCGACTGAGGTTAGCATAGCTACAAGCCCAATCGTTGAAAGCGTACCATCATTTAGTAATTTCCCATCTATAATAATTAGTACTAAACCAACAAAATAAATAATAATCATAAGTATAACGGATTCTGTTCCAGCATAGGCACTAAAATAAACGGTAATAAAGCCAATTCCCAACAATGCAAACAGACCTCGCATATTAACGAGTACTTCTCCAATAAGGAATAGCGTTCCTAAGAATGTAATAACTAATCCAATCCATTCAAGATCAAATATGCCCATAATAATTTCCCCTTTCATTTATATCTACGGATTAAGTATAAATTTTGTTTCATAAAAAAACTTTAATCAGAAGAATGCTTCATTCCACTGATTAGTTGAGCAAATCATGAGTGACTCATCTGAACTGGAAGTTTTAGGGATGATTACTGTGGAAAAAAGGAGAAAACTATGTCAACATCTAAACGTTTATCCTTATTATTACTATTTATCTTAGTGATAATAAGTGTCATTGATGATTTATCCAAACAACAACCACTGAAAGAAGAGAGCGTTGTAAAAGTACAAGAGGATAAAGATACCGGAATTGCCCATATTAAAATCAAGCATGGAGATACCATATTATCGGTCACAGAAGAAATTAATGAATTGGATTATTTAGATGTCCAACAAGTTATCAATGATTTTGAAAAGTTGAATCCAGGTGTTGATACAGAGTCACTTCTACCTAATTCTTTCTATTACTTTCCATTATACAATGAACCGCAAAAACAACAAGAGAGAGGTTGAGTAACAACCTCTCTCTTATCTACATAAATATACGCAGGATAATGGATAGTGCCCCAATACCGATTGCGATATTACCTAGTGTATCAGCACCCTTGCTCCGGGAAACGAAGCCTAGGATGATACCTACCGCTCCAAAAAAGACTGGCCAAACCAAAAAGGAAAGTAAGGATAGAACAATACCAATCCACCCGTACGTACTGATAACGTCATCATCATGACGGGCATCGGCATCATCCATTGCGAACTCTTCAGCAAATTCTTCATCATGGCGCTTTCTATATCTGTCTTCACCGCCGCGATGTGGTGCTGGTTGGATATTGCGTTTATCATCATCCATTTTATTTTGCCTCCTTTTCATCGTGTTCAACGTTAGTTTATGGAGTCTGGCCACACTTATGATGTTATTAACTGGCAAGATTGGAACCTGCTTTGCATAGCTTATGTATGACACAATAAATAAAGGAGGAAGCTGATGTCATTTTTTATTAAAGAAATGGTGAAAACCAAGCTGAGACAGTTAACAGCCGGAGAGATTTTACATTATGCGGATCAATACGGATTTTCGTTAACAAGGGATGAAGCAACAAAAATTATCCATTATATCCAAACAAATGATATTGATATTTTTTCAAAAAAAGGAATCGATGAAGCGCATGATAAAATAGCGGCAATTACGAATCCCCAGACTGCACAAAAGGCAAGGGCTTTATTTGAACAACTTATTAAGAGCTATGGACTAGAACATTTATTTCAATAAAAAAACGGGTCATAACTTTAGTGTATGGTAAACATCAGAACTTATCATCATGATTCTCACCGGCGGCCGCGGAAAGATACTTCGTTTTCGCAGGCGGCCGGTGAGTAGATCTGTTCGTTAATTAATCCATATCGTGTAGTTATGCCCCAGTCTATTTATTGCATAATAATTTCTTTTAAATCCGCATTGAAATTACCGTCTTTTATCATTTCAATTTCGTGTTTATATGGCGCTTTTTTATTTTTCTTGTCTTCCCCTACATATGGTGTTTCGAGAATTTTTGGCAGTTCTTTCAGCTGTGGATGATTAATGATGTAATGTAATGGTTCGAAGCCTATATGGCCGAAACCGATGTTTTCATGACGGTCTTTTCTTGCGCCTTTTGGATTTTTACTGTCATTGACATGAACAACCTTAATACGGTCAACTCCAATGGTTTTATCAAATTCATTCAATACACCGTCAAAGTCATTGACAATGTCATAACCAGCGTCATGAATGTGACATGTATCCATACATACCGAAAGTTTTTCATTAAATGTAACCCCGTCAATAATTCTTGCCAGTTCCTCGAATGTCTTCCCGATTTCCGAACCTTTTCCTGCCATCGTTTCTAATGCGATTTGCACTTCGTGTTCTCTTGTCAACACTTCATTCAGACCTTCAATAATTCTTTTAATACCGGCGTCTTCCCCTGAACCGACATGAGCCCCGGGATGCAGGACGATTTGTTTCGCTCCGATTACTTCCGTACGCTCCATTTCACTTCTTAGAAAATTTACTCCAAGTTCAAATGTTGCTGGTTTTTGCGTATTGCCGATATTAATAATATACGGGGCATGGACAATAATATCTGTAATCCCATGCTCCTTCATATGTTCTTTTCCTTTTTCTATATTTAATTCTTCAAGTGGTTTTCTTCTCGTATTCTGAGGGGCACCTGTATAAATCATAAACGTATTTGCTCCGTATGAAACAGCTTCCTCACTAGAGCCTAACAGCATTTTTTTGCCACTCATTGATACATGCGATCCAATCTTCAACAAAACGTACACCTCTCCTGATTATTTTCTTTTGTTATATTTTTTTGCAGCTAATTTTCTCTTTATATTTTCCTGTTCTTGTTTTTGTTTCTTTTTATAACCTGGTTTAACCTTCTTTGCTTTCTTGACACGTTTCCATGCTTCTTTTTCAATCGCAGACGCTTGGTTTTTTCTTAACTTTCGTGTATTCCAAGGTTTTGCGGTAACGAACTCCTTATCTTTAACATCAATATACGTTATTTGCAACCCTTTTTTCTCTAGGTTCTCAATCAGACCAAAATCTTCTTCGGTGTATAAACTGATTGCTGTACCTTCCAGACCCGCCCTTGCAGTTCGGCCGACGCGGTGAATATAAAATGCTTCCTCTTTCGGTAAGTCAGCATTAATAACATGACTCACACCTTTTATGTCAATCCCTCTTGAGGCAAGATCAGTTGCAACGACATATTCATAACGTAAATTTTGGATTTCTTTTAATACACGTTTTCTTTCACGCGGTGATAAACCACCATGAATAATACCAGCATTTAAGCCGTGACGTAGCAAGCTATCCAATAATGCGTCTGCTTCTGCTTTGCCATTTGTAAATACTAAAGCGAGGTATGGTTGGATTACTTTTGAAATATCACGAATAACTTCTCCCTTATCGCGATGTTTTACAGCAATAAATTGATGTTCCATCAATTCAGGTGAGAAATGTTCTTCAATTTTAACATAAACTGGTTGGTCCAAATACTTTTGAAAGAAATGTCGCAGCCTTTCAGGAATTGTAGCAGAAAATACTAGTAATTGAATATCCTGTTTTGACCGAACAAGCAGTTGGTCGACATCTTGAATAAACCCTAAGTCAAGCATTAAATCTGCCTCATCCACGACAAATGATTTCGCTGAATAAATCGATAAACTTTCCGATTTCACCATATCGAGAATCCGCCCGGGAGTTCCAACGATAATATGAGGTGGTGTTTTTAATTTCTCCATCATTTTCTGTTTATCCGTTCCACCAATGAGCAACTTACTTATCCAGATCCCGTCTTTATCTGCATAATGGATTATTTTTTTAACCTCATCATGTAACTGAATAGCAAGCTCCCTCGTCGGGGCTGTGATGACAAATTGGACTTCCCTTTTACTTGAATCCAGTTGATTAAATAGGGGCAGAAGAAAAGCATGTGACTTTCCTGATCCTGTTCGCGACTGACCAATCACACTTTGCCCATTTAGAATCGGCGGAATGACCTTTTCTTGTATTTCAGTTGGATGGTTAAATTGCAACTTCTGGACGACATCCATTAATGCAGGATGCATGCCTAAGGATTGAAATGTAGTTTTTGTCATAGTCGTACTCCTTTTTACCGTTAACTTCATTCCGTTATAAATATTGGAATGGGTCGGTATTACGTTCGGATGTAATAATTTCTACATCAAATTCTGTTAATTTCTGTTTTAAATAGTCCTTAACACTATCTTTCATTACAGATTCAATATAGTGACCGGCATCAATCATTGCAAGTCCCATTTCCATCGCGATCTGTGCTTGGTGGAAACCTACATCCCCTGTAATATAAACGTCTGCACCGGCACGTTTCGCTGCGTGAATATACTTTTCCCCGCTGCCGCCAATTACAGCCGCTTTTTTAACATTCTTTTGTAAATCTCCAACAACTCGAACATGCGATAAACCTAACTTTTCTTTCACTTCTTCTGCATATTGCTGGAGATTCGTTTGATTTTTCACTTCACCGATTCGACCGAGTCCAAAGCTTGCACCGGGATTGGTTAATTCGATAATGTCATAAGCTGGTTCTTCATAAGGATGTTCCTCCAGAACGGCTGCTATAACTCGCTTAAGAGAATGTTCTGGTACAAGTGCTTCAACTTTTACTTCTTCAACCTTTGCAATCTCCCCGATTTCACCTATGAATGGATCGGCTTGTGATCCCGGCTTAAATGAGCCAGTTCCTTCTATTTCAAAGGAACAGTGAGTATAATCACCCTGTTCGCCGCCACCAGCGTCACCAATCACCTGCTTGATTGTTTCTCGATGGCTGACGGGAACGTGAACTGCGTACTTATATAGCTTTTCCGTACCAATTTGAACAAGTGGCTTCCCTTTTCGTATTTCCAATTGTTCAGCCAACATATCATTTACTCCACCTTTTACAACATCTAAATTCGTGTGGGACGCATAGACCGTAATATTATGCCGAATCAGTTTCGTGATGACCCGACCTTCTGGAGTATCAAAATTAATTTGTTTCAGCGGTTTAAATAATAGGGGGTGGTGGGCAATAATAACATCGACATTTTTTGCAATTGCTTCATCTACAACTGATTCAAGTACGTCTAGCGTAATCATAATTTTGCTTGCTTTTTGATTAGCGGAACCAATTTGTAGACCAACATTATCCCATGAATAAGCTTTCTCTATTGGAGCGAGCTCCTCTAGTGCTTCAAAAATTGTTTTTACTATGATTTTTTTGCTCATGGACTAATTCCTCCTCCATCCAAATTAATTCCCGTTTAAATTGGTTAATCCGTTTTAAATCGGGGTTGTTCGCCTGCTCCATCTGTGTGATGATAAGGCTTAATTTATCCGCTTCTTTGCGCCATTTTTTATAAAATACAGGAGATTTATCCTTTAATAAATACGGACCTAATAAAAATTGTTTATCCATAATCTCGTCTTTATACGGGTCACTACCTTCCCGATCTGCGACAAGAATTTCATAAATATGGCCATTCTCCTCCATAATCCGCTCTTCTGTCAATAAGAAGCCTTCTTGATGCAGCCAAATTCTTACCTTTCTCGCATCGACATTCGGTTGTAAAATCATACGGTTAACCGTATCAAGCTTATCTTTTCCATCCGATAAAATTTGTTTGATTAATCCTCCGCCCATGCCTGCGATGACCACTTGCTGGATATCGTCGGCCTCTCTTACAACATCTAGACCGTCGCCAAGCCGGACTGTAATACGCCCCGCCAATCCATGCAGCCGGACATTCGCTTGTGCGCTATCAAATGGACCCTGGTTTACTTCACCAGCAATTGCGGTTGCAGTAGGGTCATGCGAGCACACATAGCAAGGTAAATACGCATGATCTGATCCTATATCGGCAAATGTCGCACCTGTTGGTAAAAAATTTGCCACATCAATTAAACGTTTGGAAAGTTTAAAGTTTAATTGTTTCATCCCTTACTCCTTTTGAAAAAGAAAAGCTTTCTGTTCTAGCAGAAAGCTCGTCTTTTCCTTTTATAGATATTACTGTTTTTCACTCAACCATTCTGCAAGGGCATCGAGTTCTTCGCCTTGCACTGCTTGTACTGGTGGCATTGCGCCTTTACCATTTTGAATTATTTCTTTTATGTCATCCGCTGAATAAGATGCACCTACAGCTGTTAAATCTGGTCCGCCTCCACCAGTAAGGTCTGCACCGTGACACATTGCACAGTTATTCTGGAAAATCTCATCGGCGTCACCACCAGCTGTTTCACCGCCCTCTTCTCCACCGTTTTCAACCTGTTCTGTTTCTTCACCTTCGTCTTCGCCTTCAGCAATTTCCGCTTGGTTATTTAAGCCGATAACTGAAATGATGATGACAGCAACAATTCCTAATACAGCAATAAGTGCGTATGGTACTACTGCATTCTTCATTTAATTGCCTCCTTATGTATTCCCTTTTCTATCTATAAAAGACTATATATAGTTTACTCTATAATGTGTCAATTTTAAAGGGAAATGATATTAATTCCAAAGAAAATAATACAAAAAAACAAATATTACGCCTAAAGCACCTATAAAAGCGATATACTTACTCTTTAATTTATAACCCGCGAAAATCCAGAATATGAAATTACATACGATAACTAAAGCAGCCGCGATTGGTTGGATAAACCATAAGTTACTTATTGATAAACTGAGTAATAAACCCAGGAATAGACTGATGATAAAAGCTGAATGAAAATATACAGCTCGCTTATTTTTATAATAGATAGCAACCGCAACTGAATAGCTAAGTAGCAAAAATAAAATAACTAGTTGCAAATTAACATGAAATTCAGTAAAATAGATGACAATAAACGAGAAGGGAAGTAACAGGTAAAGTAAAGCTATTTGAAAGCGCTCTACCACCTTCGTAAAAGAAGTACCCTTCCTCTGTTGTTCGATGGTTGTTGCTTCTTCACCTTCCGTGTATAAAGCAAGCAAGAAATCGCAGTAATGCTCTGGCAGTAGTTTATGTTGTTTCCAGTATTCAATTTCATTGATGATTGTTATCTTACGCTCGTGCTCCACCTGTAATCACCCCATTTTTTATAGGATCGTTCAATGAGGCAGCATCTTTGTTTAGAGCCTGTTTCCATACTGTAAAATAGTCATTTAATAGTCATTGTTTACACGTTTGTCATCGTGTAAACAATGACTGGATTATAGTCTTAGTCTAAGAAGTCTTTCAAGCGCTTGCTGCGGCTAGGGTGACGCAGCTTTCTCAATGCTTTCGCTTCAATTTGACGAATACGCTCGCGAGTTACACCGAACACTTTACCAACTTCTTCAAGTGTTCTTGTACGACCGTCATCAAGACCGAAACGCAGACGCAGTACATTTTCTTCACGATCTGTTAAAGTATCAAGTACATCTTCCAGCTGCTCCTTCAGTAATTCATAAGCTGCATGATCAGATGGAGATATAGCTTCCTGGTCTTCAATAAAATCGCCTAAATGGGAATCATCTTCTTCCCCAATTGGCGTTTCAAGTGAAACTGGTTCTTGAGCGATTTTTAGGATATCTCTCACCTTATCTGGTGATAGTTCCATTTCCTCTCCTATTTCTTCAGGAGTTGGT
The DNA here is from genome assembly GCF_014647195.1 of Oceanobacillus indicireducens. Classification (GTDB taxonomy): domain Bacteria; phylum Bacillota; class Bacilli; order Bacillales; family Amphibacillaceae; genus Oceanobacillus; species Oceanobacillus indicireducens. Next base: position 9,512 of record NZ_BMOS01000043.1, read on the forward strand.
TCTCTTCCTAAGTCCTGAAGCAGTGAACGCTGGACACGGATAAGCTTGTTGATCGTCTCCACCATATGAACAGGAATCCGGATTGTTCTAGCTTGGTCAGCGATCGCCCGTGTAATTGCCTGACGAATCCACCAAGTTGCATACGTACTGAACTTAAAACCTTTTCGGTAATCGAACTTTTCGACGGCTTTAAGAAGCCCCATGTTCCCTTCCTGGATTAAGTCCAAAAACAGCATACCCCGGCCAACATAGCGTTTTGCTATACTTACAACAAGACGCAAGTTTGCCTCTGACAGTCTCCGCTTAGCCTCCTCGTCACCTTGTTCAATACGGGATGCAAGCTCAATTTCTTCAGCTGCAGATAGAAGGTTCACCCTTCCAATTTCTTTTAAATACATACGAACTGGATCATTTATTTTAATTCCTAAAGGGACACTTAAGTCATCCGTATCTATTTCTTCTTCCTTTGCTATTTTCTGCATATTTGGATCATCCTCAGATTCTCCAATTACTTCAATCCCTTGTTCATTCAGGTATTCGTAGAACTCCTCCATCTCATCGGATTCAATTTCGAAATTAGCAAGTCGGTCAGCCACCTCTTCATAGGCTAATGTACCGCGTTTCTTACCAATTTCGACTAAATTATCCTTAGCCATCTCTAAAGTCATTTCAGTTTCTTTTGTTTGAGTAGGCTTTTTATCGGTCATGAGTCCCCCTCCTTCCAACAAATTAAAATTCCATTACCATTAATGTTTCAGCTTTCTTTGAATCTGTAAAATTTCTTCGGCAATTTGAGCCGCCTTTATCGGATCACTTTGCTGTTCTGCTACCTTTAACTGTTCTTTTAAAGATTGGATTACACTTTTATTACTTGATTCGGTTTCAACCATTCGAATATAATCACCGAGCGCCTCCTCACTAATTTCATCCACCTCAGGGGACATAGCTATCTCCGAGATGAGCTGTTTCAATCTATCATCATTTATACTTTCGAGGAATTTACTTATATCAGGTTTGTTTCCATCTTCATAGAAAGCATAAAGATAAGTAACAATTATTTTATGATCATCAACTCTAAAGTTTGCCCCGAGTTCTTCTTGAACACGGTTAGCCACCCAATCGTTCTGCATCATATAGTAAATAATTTTTCTTTCTGCATTTTGATATGCTGGTAATAGTTTCCGCTTCTTGGGCAAAATAACAGTATTACTAGTATATCTGTTCTCGGTTGTCTTATCCGGCTGATTCCCATATTTTGCTTGAATTGTCTCTAATTCTTCTTTTAGAACATCGAGAGACATCGAGAAGTCCTTGCTTAGCTCCTGTAAATAATATTCCCTTTCTAATGAGCTTTCAACCATAGACAGCTCTTTTAAAACCTTTTGGATGTAATTCAGCTTATCGGCTTCTAGGCTAAGATTATAATCTTTTTTATAATAACGCATTAAAAACGTCATATACGTATCACTTGCGCGTAAGATTTGGTCTTGGAATGCTTCGCCGCCGTGTCTTTCAATAAAGGTATCTGGATCACTTCCGTCCTTTAAATAAGCGACTTTGACCTTACAACCAGCTTGGCGTAGAGTTGCAGCTGCCTTAAAACTTGCTTCTTGACCAGCATCGTCTCCGTCATAACAAATAATGACATCATTGACGTACCTTCTAAGCATTTTCGCTTGAGATTCCGAGAGCGCTGTCCCTAATGTAGCTACAACATTTTTTATTCCTGCCTGGTAAGCTGCAATTACATCCATATACCCTTCAAACAATATTACTTCATTTTCTTTCCGAATATGTCTTTTTGCCAGATCGAAATTATAAAGCAGCCTTCCTTTCTGGAATAATTCGCTCTCCGGACTGTTTAAATATTTCGGTCCTTGATCGTGAATAGCTCGTCCACCGAAGGCAACTGTCTTACCGAGGTGATTCCGTATCGGGAAAATAACCCGCCCCTGGAACCGGTCCGTAACAGTTCCATCATCCCTTTCCGAAACAAGCCCTGCTTTGATAAGTAATTGCTTATTGAAGCCCTTCTTTTCAAGAAATTCCACAATGAAATCTTTAGTATTCGGAGCAAATCCTAGTTGAAAGACATCAATTGTTTCATCTTGGATTGACCGATCTTGGAAATAGTTATATCCTTCCTTACCGTCCTTCGTATAGCGGAGTAAATGATGATAAAGCTTTGTTAACCATTCAGAAGCCTCCAGTATCCGCTGGTTTTCGTCGGAATAGGAAGACCTATTCTCATTTCCTGTCGTAGGAAGGCTGATCCCTGCGCGACCGGCCAGCACCTCCATTGCTTCAAAAAATGAAAAACTTTCTATTTCCATTAAAAATGTCACGACATTTCCACCTTTTCCACATCCAAAACAGTGAAAAATTTGTTTATCCTGTGTGACCGAGAAGGATGGTGTCTTTTCACCATGGAAGGGACAAAGACCGAAGTAATTCCTTCCTTGTTTCTTTAGTTGTACATATTCTCCAACAACATCCACAATATTATTGGCTTTTCTTACTTCTTCTATTACTTCTTCTGGTATTTGACTCAACTCAATCACCATATTCTATTTATTCGTGATAAATCTAGAAACTCCTTCAAAAAACGACATTTTTCTTCATAAAACCGTAAAAAAACAGTGAACTGTTAATTATACAGATTTAGTGCAGCACACTTATTTTGTCTGTATCTGCTCACCTCTATGATGATATTAACCTCCCCACCATTATTTTCCTGAATGAAGAAAATAAAAATGCTGGAATTCTATGCAGTTTTCGCCAAAAAATTAATTTTGCCTTTTTCTTTACTCTTAATTTCGATAAGCAGGGGGCAGATTCCTGCTTTTTAATGAATGTTTTATTTTTCTGAATATAACTCCGCATATTTTAAGTAATAATACTAGGTTTGCACGAAAAATTATTATAATACATCTAGACAAATATTTCTATTCGTTTGCTCATTTTTATTAAAACAGGAAAAAAGCTGGGTGTAAACCCAACCTTTTTTGACTTTTAAGGAATTTTAGTTATTTTCCGCTTTATTTTTGATCATGTGTAAAATAATATTTGCGGTTTCTTCCACTGCCTTATTTGATACATCAATTACTTCACAATTAATTTTTTCAATTACTTTATCAAAGTATTCCAATTCCTGGTTAATTCGTTTAATTGTTGCATAGGTTGCTTGATTACCAAGTCCAAGGGCTTTTAACCTTTCTTTCCTAATTTCATTTAATTTCTCCGGACTGATGCGGAGACCAATACATTTATCTTTTGCTACTTCAAATAACTCTTCAGGTGGCTCGACTTCTGGAACAATCGGAACGTTCGCCACTTTTATCCGTTTATTAGCAAGATATTGAGATAACGGTGTCTTTGAAGTCCGCGAAATTCCGACTAAGATAATATCAGCTCGCGCAATTCCTCTTGGGTCTCTTCCATCATCATACTTCACAGCAAATTCTATTGCTTCTACCCGTTTGAAATAATCTTCATCAAGCTTATGTACGAGACCGGGTTCTAAGCGAGGTTCTTTTTTAAAGTATTTCTCCATCGCGTCCATCGCAGGTCCCATTATATCAATTGCCTCAACACCAACGCGTTCCGCTTCTTCGTTTAAATAACTTCTGAGTTCCGGATCGACTAAAGTGAATCCGATCATCCCTCGCTGTTCTTTCGCAATTTGTATGTATTCCTGAATTGTCCCCCGATCTTCAACATAAGGAATGCGGATAATTTTATAATCCCCGTTAAATTGACTTAATCCCGCTTTTACTACAAGTTCCGCTGTTTCTCCAACTGAATCCGATAAAATAAATACGGTCGGTTTCGTACTCATTTTCTTCCCCCTTATATTCAATCAAAACGTTCATCCATTGTTAATTCCACTAGTGCTTTCGTCATTGACGTTTTTGTTATTCTCCCAATAACTTCAAGTCCGGCTTCCGTATCTTTTACTACTGGAAGTCCATCAATTTGCTTATTGATCAACTTTTGTGCTGCTTCGATTAAGGAATCATTTTTCCTACAGACCGTAATATTCGGCATCCTAGTCATGATGATGTGGACAGGTACGCCGCTTAAATGCTGTTGCCCCAAACTTGCCCGCAGCAAATCTTTTCTGGAAAGAACACCTGTTAGGCATGACTGTTCATCGACAACGAATAACGTACCTACATCTTCTAAAAACATGGATGTAATGGCATCATAGACGGAAGCATCTTCCCTGATTGCAACCGGTATCTGCTGGTAGTCCTGAACTTTCAACTTTTTTATATTCTCAGTGAGCAACTCTGACCCAGTCTTTCCAGTAAAAAAGTAACCGACGCGGGGTCTTGCTTCTAAAATCCCCGCCATCGTTAGAATAGCAAGATCAGGTCGTAATGTTGCCCTAGTTAATCCTAATTTTTCCGCAATTTTCTCACCCGTTATCGGGCCATTTGGTTTTACAATCTCAATGATCTGTTCTTGACGATCCGATAATTCCATCTTCCCACCACCTATAGGACATACTAATTACTATATATTATACATTATTTGGTGATGGAAAGGAATTATGTTATACTATAAGCTTTTAAAAATGTTGTTTCCACTCAATTAGAGCAAGATCTGCATAGTCTAAAATTAAACTGGAAATAGCTGCAACTAGTGCTAACCGATTATTCCTTAATTCCATATTATCTGCCATAACCATATTATTGTCAAAGAATTCATGGATTGGGTCGGCTAATGCCTCCAGTTGCTCAAATGCTTTCACGGCATCGTGTGCTTTATCATGGTCACTAAATGCTTTACGCGATAACTCAAATTGTTCGAATAACGCTTTTTCCGAATCCGTTTCAAACGCCTGTGGATTGATTTCATTATTTTCCGCTTTATCAGCAAGGTTTAGTATGCGAACAAGCGCTTCTTCCTTTTCTTTAAAAGCTTCTTCATGACGTTTTTTCGATAAATGACGAGCTTTAGCCATTGCATAAGTAAAGTTGCCCATTTCCTTATCCATGACAGCTTGGAAAACATCTTGTTCTATTCCGGCTTCTTTTAACAAATGAGAAGCACGCAGCTTGAAGAATTCATGGATTTTCTCTTTATAATCACTGATCTTTTCAATCTCTAGCTCATCGTATAAGTCATAGGCAAGTTGTAAGAGGTCCTCTACTTTCATTTCCCATTTTCCAGCTTCTAAAATACGTAAAACGCCGATTGCTTGCCTTCTTAGCGCATAGGGGTCTTGAGATCCTGTAGGGATCTTACCGACCGATATAATCCCGACAATCGTGTCGATCTTCTCGGCAACACTAAGGATTGCCCCAATTTCTGAATCGGGAAGGTCGCCATTTGCATGTGTTGGAAGATACTGCTCTCGGATAGCTGCTGCTACAGCTTCTTTCTCACCTAAATTCAAGGCATAAATTTCACCGATAACCCCTTGTAAATCAGTAAATTCATTAACCATGTTCGTCATTAAATCAAACTTACTGATTTCTGCCGCCCGCGAGGCATCTTCTATCATATTAGCAGGCAAGTTCAGATTTTCTGCAATCCGTTCCGTTAAATCAGTAACTCTTTCCGTCTTTTCAGCAAGTGTACCTAGTTTTTCTTGGAAAACGACGCGTGATAATTTCTCTAAATGATGATCTATTGTATTCTTTTGATCTTCCTCATAGAAAAACTCCGCGTCTTGCAGCCGGGCGCGTAATACTTTTTCATTTCCTCGAATCACTGTTTCAAGAGCGGTGTCATCCCCATTTCTAACTCCAATAAACGAAGGTAGCAACTTCACTTCTTTGGACTTCACTGGAAAGTATCGTTGGTGCTCCTTCATCGAGATAATTAGAACTTCACTCGGGAGACCAAGAAACATTTCCTCGAATTCCCCTTTAAAGACTGTTGGGTATTCGACTAGGTTAGTCACTTCGGCTAACAAGTCTTGATCAACACTCACTTGAAATTGATCATTTTGCAGTTCATCGATTCCTTCCAAGATACGTGCTTTCCGTTCCTTGGCATCAGCTATAACAAAGTTTTCTTTTAATTTCTTCTCATAATCCATCGCATCACCTAAAGTCACTGACTCCCCAAGGAAACGATGCCCGTAAGTGACATTGCTCGTTTCAACTTTAGTAATTTCAAATGGCACAATTTCGTTTCCATACAACGCAACAAGCCAGCGAATCGGTCTGGCAAAACGCAAGGTATTCGTTCCCCACCGCATATTATTACTGAACGAGATGGATGTGATAACATCTTTAAACCCTGGTAACAGTTCGTTGGTCGCTTTTCCTTCAATCCTTTTTGTAACAAACACATATGCTTTACCGTTTACTTCTTTTTCCACAAGGTCTTCCACCGTTTTTCCCTGCCCTTTGGCAAAGCCTATTGCCGCCTTTGTCCATTCTCCATTCTCGTCTTTAGCAATGGTTAGGGCTGGCCCTTTTGCCTCTTCTTCAATCGTCGTTTGCATGTCAGCAATATTTTCAATTCGTACTGCTAAACGACGCGGAGTGGAAAAAGAAGTAATCGAGTCATACGCAATCCTTAAATCCTCTAGCCATTTGGCTGTTTTTTCTCTTAATTGCAGCTCCGCGTCATCTATAAAACGAGCTGGTAATTCTTCCATTCCTATCTCGAATAAAACATGTTTAGCCATTTACTTCTTCCCCTTTCCGAAGCATTGGAAAGCCTAATCTTTCCCGTTCTTGTACATATGTTTTCGCAATACCTCTCGCAAGATTCCTTACCCTTGTAATGTAGCCTGTTCTTTCTGTTACAGAGATAACACCTCGCGCATCAAGTAAGTTGAAGGTGTGCGAACATTTCAAGACATAATCATACGCCGGAAACACAAGCCCTTTTTCCATAATCCGCTTTGCTTCGTTCTCGTACATGGAAAATAATTCAAACAGCATTGCTGTATCCGATTCTTCAAAAGTATATGTCGAATGTTCGAACTCTGGTTGATAAAAAATATCTCTTACAGTGACACCATCCGTCCACTCCAAATCAAAGACATTTTCTTTATCCTGGATGTATGAAGCTAACCGTTCTATTCCATATGTCAGTTCGACTGAAACCGGATTTGCTTCAAGTCCACCAATTTGCTGAAAATAGGTAAATTGGGTAATTTCCATTCCATCCAGCCATACTTCCCAACCTAAACCAGCAGCACCGAGCGTAGGATTTTCCCAGTTGTCTTCTACAAAACGAATATCATGCTGCAGTGGGTCTATCCCAATCTTTTTTAATGACTCCAAATATAGTTCCTGAATATTATCAGGTGATGGTTTCATAATGACTTGGAACTGATGATGCTGATACAGCCTGTTAGGGTTATCCCCATATCTGCCATCATCCGGTCTTCGCGATGGTTCCACATAAGCAACATTCCACGGTTCCGGTCCGAGACTCCGAAGTAGCGTCATCGGTGACATCGTCCCTGCCCCTTTCTCCGTATCATAAGCTTGGACGAGAATACAATTTTGCTCGGACCAATGCTTTTGCAATTCTAGAATCATTTGTTGAATATTCATTATCAGTACCTCCATTTACTCCTTTTAATCATAAGAAAAGCCGTCCCTATGCTTGTAGTCTATTACAAGCATAGGGACGGCTTTTATACCGCGGTTCCACCCTATTTACCCAAGTTTCTTGAGTCACTTTATTATCATGCTCTGGAGTGCCTCTTCCTTATTCAATCTTCATCCAGCTTACACCATCCTGGACTCGCTTGAGAAGAATTATTGATAAGTACTTTCTCCTTCAACACATGTGAAATATTATTTTGTAAATATGTAACATCATAATCCAAAAAACGGATAATGTCAATGTTCATCCTTTAAACTGATCTAATTGATTCAAAAATCTCCTTGATTTCAAGAAATATCCACCAAATCGGTCATAATAGGCATCAAGAAGCCGCCTAAATAACTGACGGTTTTCTAATTTCACCGATATTTCACCGACTTGCTCGATCCCAACTGCTTGAAACATCTGCAATAATTTTACCTGTATTTCTGTTAATTGGACAGCTTGGTCATCAAGCGACAAACATCTTCTGCATAATAAGCCGCCTTCTCCTATTGAAAATGCATAAGGTCCTTCTTTATTTCCACAATTACTACAGTGGGAAAGCGTTGGCGCAAAGCCACCTTTTTGAAATATTTTTAATTCATACATCAAAATAGGGATACCATATTCATCGTGTTCCGCAATCCATTCCATCGTACGGTAGAGCTGATCGTATAAATAAGGCTCTGGTGTTTTATCATCAAGAAGTTTCTCCGACAGTTCAATCAGATAAGCAGTATAAGCTGTTTTTTCAATATCTTCCCGCAGTGGCCGAAAAGATTCTAAGATTTCCCCCTGTCGAATTGTACTTAAACCGGGATTGATATATACAAAAAATTGACCAGCAATGAATGGCTGCGTCACAGCAGCCATTCTGCTTCTAGGCTTCTTCGCCCCTCTTGCCATTGCGGTGAACTTCCCGATATTCTTACTAAATATCGTTATAATTTTATTCGTTTCGCCATAATCAATCGTCTTTAAAATAATCCCTTCAATTTTTTCAAGCAAAGCTGTTCAGCTCTTTTCCTTTCATAATCCCAGGTTACATTTTGGTTGTCTCAATCTCATTTGATTCATCTTCATCTGCATCATTCTCTTCATTATCTACATTTTCCAGTTCTTTGTATAATAAATAGGTTTCAATGTTTCCTGTCTGACTAAATACTTTCCACGTAATATCAAGCACAAGAAACCCCGCCTTTCTATTTTTTCTTTTGAAAATGCTTCTATTTCTAGATTGACCATGAAGCTGAAAATAATAAGTATTAAATTTTACCATGGTTTAATATTCATCTTGTCTAAATCCTAATTCGTGCAGTTGGCTCTGCTTATTCCGCCAGTCTTTTTTAACTTTTACCCAAAGTTCTAAATATACTTTCGAACCGAGAAGACGCTCAATATCTTTCCTGGCTTCTTGACCGATTTTCTTTAGCATACTACCTTGCTTACCGATAATAATACCTTTTTGGCTACTTCTTTCTGTTACGATTGTCGCTTGAATAAAGACGGTTTCATCCTTTCGTCTTTCCATGTTTTCAAGTGCGACAGCGATGGAGTGCGGCACTTCTTCCCTCGTAAGATGCAGTGCTTTTTCCCGAATGAATTCTGTAATAATAAAGCGTTCTGGATGATCCGTGATTTGATCTTGCGGATAATAAAGTGGTCCTTCCGGCAAATAATTCTGTAATTCGGTTAATAAGCGATTGACATTATTCCCTTGAAGTGCAGAAATTGGAATAATTTCCTGGAAATCACCTTTTTGCCTATATTCATCAATAATACCCAGTAAAGATTCTGGTGAAACTAAATCAATTTTATTAATAATTAAAAAGACAGGGCTTTTAACGTTTTCCAAACGATCGATGATAAATTGATCCCCTCGTCCATAACCCTCGTCTGCGTTAATCATAAATAATACTGCATCGACTTCATTTAATGTATTGTCGGCAATTTTCATCATGAAATCTCCGAGGCGGTGTTTCGGTTTATGGATACCTGGTGTATCGATAAACACCATTTGATAATCATCGGTTGTAAGTACACCCTGTATTTTATTTCTTGTTGTTTGTGGCTTATCACTCATAATGGCAATTTTTTGTCCGATTACGTGATTAAGGAATGTAGACTTTCCCACATTCGGTCTGCCAATAATCGCGATAAAGCCCGATTTATAATTGGATTTCATGTAATTTTTCCTCCAAGATGTCTTGTTTTTTATTATCATACTATAAAACGAATCGCTTTTTCTACTTTCGACAAAGGTTCTGAAAACTTCCGAAGAATTGACAGGGGATAAATCACTTTCATTCAGCGTAAGTGCAACCTTCTCCTGGAGGTCCGCAGTCCAG
>NZ_BMOS01000044.1 GCF_014647195.1 Oceanobacillus indicireducens
CCAGAAATACTGGAGTGGAAAGGGTACCGAGAAAATCTTGACACAAACCAAAGATTCCCTCCACTTCCCATCATCGGAATTTTAAATTATAATAAGATTTAACTAATTCAACAAACATGCAGCTGTATAAAGAAAATTTTTGTACATATGTACAAATCACGTATACAAGGATGTTTACTCGCATATGAAGCAAGAGTATACCAAATTGATTAAAGGAGAATGAAATCATGCCTAACGGATCACATTGCACACGGTTAAATTTACCGATCGAAAAAGTATGGACGTTTGTAAGTTCCATTAATAACTGGGCTCCGCTTGTCCCCGGTTATATCAACCATGAACTTATTAATGACTCCGAATCCACTTGGGAGTTTCAAGGAGATTTAGGCTTCATGAAGAAAACAATCAAACTAAAAGTTGATATTACCGAGTGGAAAGAACCGAACCTTGTTACCTTCAATCTTTCCGGTCTGTCTGACAATTTCTCTGGTGGTGGCTATTTCGATGCAGAGAAAGTTGATGAAAATTCCACGAAAATGACTGGTTATTTAGATATAACTGCACGTGGAGCGATGAGCCCGATGATTAATAAGATCTTAAAAAAGTTTGTCCCAAAAACGACCGAGAAGTTGACGACTTCCGTTGCGAATAGGATGAAAGAGGTAGTTGGAGAACGGGCTTAAGGTTTTACGTTTCGAGCGGAGTGTGGATTCTCCGCTCTTTTATTGGTTAAATTCATTCATCTCGCTTACTCAAAAATTCGTTCGGTTCCTCTCCTTTTTCAGCGTTATAATTCTTAAATTGACTTTTACGGCCATTGCGATGCTCGCCACTTTGGCCACGTTCTTTAAATTGGCGATTTTTATTTTCTTCCATGAATTTAGCCTCCTTTAGAGATTTGTATTAGTTTCCCTTCTGGTAGTGGAATTATTCGAGCAGGGCGTATGAGACAATATAAAAGTGCTCTGCAATGCAAAGCACTTTCTCATTTAACTTTATAAGATTATTTATTTTGTTTGGTCGGACGAGTCATGATCAAATTTATCCTTCATTTCTCCAAATTCCTTTTTAACGTCACCTTTTGCCTTATCAAATTTCCCTTCGGCTTGTTTGGAGAGATCACCTCTTGCTTTTCCAAACTTATCCTTCACTTCTCCTTTAGCCTTATCAATCTCGCCACTTACTTTGTTTTTGAAACCTTCACTCATGTTGTCCACTCCTTTCAGTGTACAAATTTCCCTTCTTCATCATTATTAAACATACATCTGACATTGAAGCGTGGACAACGGATATAATCTCTACACAACTACCTGCAACAAACTCTTCTGTATCTTTCAACTGTGAGTGTTCTTGGTTTATTCATAAATCGTAACATTATGCATAGAATGACCATAAGGCAACTTTTCTATTTTTGTCATAATTTGTAATAAACTTGTCCCTATTTTGTAAGCCGTTTTTACGTTTATCTTCTATGTAAGCGGAAACAATAATAGTACAAAGGCGCAAGCGCTCTTGCAGGTTAAAACGCGATTCGTTTCGCAACATCTGGGACTGCGATTACTTGTCCCACCGAAGAGCATTTGCACTAGCACATCCAGTAGTCGCAGCAACGTACAAACTGTGCCTCCCAGGACGGGGTGAATTTTTTATTGTTTCTCATAATATTAAAAAGGAGGTATGTGCACCTTGATGAATCAATCGGATAAGTACCTCGAGGAAACATTGCTTCAGGCGAAAAAACATGACCTTCCCCCGCATTACATTAGACAGCTCGAGTCAGAATTGAATCAACGACGTGAAAAAGAAAGAAAGCTTACGATGGACGTGTATCGGAACAATCTTCTTAACTAAAATTTACTTTAAGCACCCTAGGGATTTCACGGGGTGCTTTGTCATTGCTGTCGTACGTTTTTCATCCTATTCTTTTCATACTACGAATTTATCCACTTCGATTTTCTCGCGCTACGAGGTCATGTATATATATGAGAACGTTTCACATACTAAATCTTGGAGGTGCTGTCATGTCAAAGGAAACAGACCATGCAAAGAAAAAAAGAGCTAGATCCAGCGTGAATCCACAAGGGTATTCAGAGGATGTCGCTAATCAGGAGCCTAAATCACAATTGGAACAGCGAGCAAAAAAGAAAAACACAAAAATATAAGTAGCTGAATCAGGGATGTCCCTGGTTCAACTACTTGTTAAATGTGAGAAATAGGTTGAAATAATTGCTTATGATGGTAAGTGCTCAAGTTTTCCAGATTCCGCCGTCAAATATTCCTGTAGGGCTTGCTGGAGAGTTCCTTTCACTTCCGTCTGTAAAGTATTGCCTGCTCCTAAAGAGGCTATTTTCTTCGCAAGTTGTGGCCTTAAGCCAGTCAGGACCGACTTGGAACCCATCATTCGTATTCCATGTAACACGGTTTGAAAGGTATGGATAATATATTCGTCTATGTCGGGGATACCAGACAAGTCGATAATCAATGTTTCTACCTCTAATCTTGCTATTTCATTTAATACTTTTTCCACTATAATTTCCATTCGGTAAGAATCGAACTCACCGATGAGCGGTAAAACAGCTATCGTAGAGCTAACCGGGATGATTGGAACTGTCAGATGTTCAACAATTTTTCGCTGATTCAAGAACAATTCATCTTTGTATTTGGAATAACTGATGAAAAAAGTATTTAAAAATTCATCAATTCCATCGTTTATTTTCTTCTCCAACTCAAAAAAATCATCCAGCGAATTTGAAGTAGTGCCGGACGGGTTATATTCATGAAGGAGATGCCATAACGTGCGTCTTATTGCATGCACCCACTCCAATTTAAAGGATAGCGTCAAAGCGTGTTTTGCCCAAGTAATACCTTCTTTTTCTGCAAAAGCGATGAGCTCCTTCTCCTTGTCTCCCAATACATAAAGGCAGATATGCTCTGCATTTTTCAAAAGATCAATGTTTCCCTCTATTAAAATATGATTGATTTTCTCCGTAACATTCCCAGCCTCCGATAATAGCATCGACCGGAAATCTTCCCTGTTATTCTTAATAAATGACTGAACGTTGTAAGTATGTGCCAATTGATGCCCCCCTTTTGTAATTAAAAACTGCTCATAAAGTGAAACTTCATTCAGTGGGGAATTCCTTCCCCCCACTGAATGTTAGTTGAACAGAATCAGGTATTTACGGACTGTATATCCCCCACCTTAACATGTTGGTTTTCCCTCTTGTTTAGAGGTGGGGGTATTACAGACCGTTAATACGTGATAGGCTTATTCCCTCATTTTATAGTGACTAAACAAGGAAAGCGTGAAAATATTAGAGAAAGAATCAAATCTTGCCGATTGAGCTAGCAGGAATAATCTAGACGGATTGCCTTTATAGAAGGTATAACTTTAGCAGCCTAATTAAAAGGAACGCTTGTCACGTCCCTTTCTTTAATTCAGCTAACGCTTTATTTTCAATTGGAATGCGTACGGTCATTAAAGAAATATGAAGAATCGGGAAAAGAATTGCGGTGAAATACGCTCCAAACAGTATGGGAATAATGAATAACTCGATACCGACAATGATATAATTCGGGTGCTTTACATACTTGTAAGGCCCTCTGCTGATTAAAGAACGGTCAGGCAGGATAATGATTTTTGTATTCCAGAACGGTCCAAGTGATTGAATACACCAGACCCTTGCTGCTTGCGTTAGGAGAAAGAGCGCAAATACATAATTGTTCATTACAAAACTAGAATTATCACGGATCGAAACCTCAGTCAAAATCGATAGGAAGAATAACAGATGAACAACAATAAACCATTTATAATGCTCCCTCCCCCACTCTACTCCTCCTCGTTCCAACATCCATTTTTCATTTCTTTTTGCAATGATTAATTCCACGATACGCTCTAACGCAATAAATATAAAAATCCACCAAAAATAAGCAGGCATCATTCACTCCACTCCAATAACAGTAATTCGGACGAGAAACCAGGCCCTAACGCAGACAAGATGCTTTTCTCCCCAGCTTTTATTCCCTCTTTCATCCATTCTTTAAGGACATATAAAACAGTGACGGACGACATATTTCCATGATCTCTTAACACGTTATAGGAATGTTTTAATTTTTCTTTTTCCACCTTTAATACTTCTTCCATCGCTTGCAACACTTTCACTCCTCCTGGGTGGGCAATATAAGTGTGTATTGCTTCTTTTTTCACTTGAAATTGGTGAAAGAAAAGCTCGATATGTTCTTTCCAGAAAGACTCGACAAGCGAAGGGATGCTTTTTGCAAAAATAACTTCAAGCCCACTATTCGTTACATTCCACCCCATTACCTCGGTGCTATCCTTTTTTGTACGTGAACTCGTCCCTTTCACTTGCGGGACGGCCTGTTTCTTATACTCCAAATATGGCGAATTCTCTCCAACCAGTAGTGCCGCGCCCACCCCATCTCCAAATAAGGCTGTACCAACAAGGTTACTTTTACGATGGTCTCCTTTTTGAAAGGTCACCCCGCAAAATTCACAGCATATGATAAGTGCAGTTTTTTCAGGGTGTGCCTTGACCCAGTCATGAGCTCTTGATAAACCGATTGCCCCACCTGCACAGCCCAATCCCCAGAGCGGCATTCGTTGGACGTCTTGTCGGAAGGGCCTTTCATTAAGCAGAAAAGCATCGATCGTGGGAGTTGATAGGCCAGAGCTGGAGACATAAATAATTAAATCTACCGCTTCATAAGGAATGGAGTTTTTCAGGAAATGTTCATTTTGTAAACAATCATCAATTGCTTCAAGCGAGTAGTGGATTGCATTTTCTTGATAGATACTATTTTTCTCAGCAAAAGTGTGCTCTTCTTCAAACCATGTTTTAGCTACGGCAAATTGCCGATTCTCAATCTGGGCATTGTCGAACACGGGAAGTAGCCGTTTGACCTCACGATTGGTATAGCCAAATACGTTCTGGACTAATTCTTTTACCTCTTCTTGGTTAATGTTGTATTTCGGGATACTTGTGCCAACTGAACATATGTATGACATAACTTCACCTTTTGGATTCATATTTTTTATAGTTTCCCCAGGTTGGGAGTTATGATTCATGGATAGACGTGTAAATTCTCAAAAAAAGAAGAAGCTGAATCTTGCCAGCTTCAATCTTTTATCGGTGCGTATTTTGTTCTTGGTCATACGGATTCCTCTACTCCAAAATGGATATAGAATATTTTTAACTCATATCAAACCACATTCCACCGACAAGAAAGCCAAGACCTGTTTCCCAAAACCATAGAAATACTACCATAATAAGAAACCAGGAAATTCTCCAAATTTTAGTAGAACCCACAAATTGAATAATGTAAAAGATGAGCCAAAATACCAATGAGGAACCAGTAATAAACCACATACCAGAACTTATTCCTCCTTCACCTATTCCTGCGCCGAATAAGGCCAAGAGATTAAACGACAGTAATAAAAGTAAAATAATAATGTTAAATATATGAAAAGCCCACTTACTCAATTAAATCACTCCCTATATATAATTTAATTATCTCTCTAATTCGCAATTCCACAACATTTGCTATGATTCGGGGAGGAACAGCACTTTTAACTGGGGGGGAAATCGGTGGCTATAAGCGATGTTTTGGGCAGCACACAAGTTGTGGCACCCCCTTTTCGGAAAAGAAACTAGATACCATTACGTTAACTGAAAAGAGGAAACATATATTCTATTTAATCTATTATTCTAATAAATCTTATGCTATAATCGGTGTAACAACTACATAAGTATGGCGGGCGGTTAACCATCTTCCTATAGAGAGAAGGTGGTTGGATAACGGCGTATGGAGCATTAAATCTAGTGGCGCCATTTAGCTTCATACCCAACCCAATGTTAGCGAGTGCTAAATTAGAGAATGAGATTCCTTATCTTAAGAATAACGTATGAAAAAACTGGATGCAAGACAATTTTGTTCCATAAAAAATACATAGATCTGTATGCATGGTATAGTATTTTCCCAACCGATAGACCCGAACAATTCAAAATCCAAGCCCTTGATAAAAATGGCAACATCTTATCGGAAAGGTCTTACAGTAATTAAAAAGAGGCAGTTGTTATGAAACGTTTCTTATCTAAGAACGAACCGAGAAGCGGATTCATTGTCAGCTATAACTGGATTTCTCAGAGCAGTAAAACAACATAGATTTGAGGTGGTTGCTCTCGAACCCCCTATTTGATTTTATTTTTTAAATATTATGTTAGAATGAAAACTAACAACTAATTTACAAGAAATGAGGTGAAAAAATGGCAACATATTACTCACTTGGAATAGTAAAAGATTTTACAGCAACATCATTTGGAGCATTGTCCGAGAATGAATGGAAAAACTTCTTAAATGAACGGTTCGATTTAGAGCAATACAGCTTACATGTTGATGACAAGGCAGTGAAAGGTACTTTGAAAGAGAATGTCTTCGAGGAGCATATTGCGGATTTTTATATGAAATTAGTTGCTATGATTGGAGACGACTATATTTTAAATTGGTATAATGCTCACCAGACAAATTTGGACAGTTATGAGCATTGGGTTACGGAATTAAGATGGAAGCAAGAAGGGATCCCTATTACGTTGACAAGTGAACTGGCATTGCTGTTTACGGAAGGAAAAGTTGGAGCTGAGGAATTTATTATAGAGCCAAAACTTATAAATTGGCTATTTAGACATGCAAACCTATCAAATAAATTAACGGGTTGTGTAATGAGCGGTATTGTTGGATGAACATAGCAACTCCCAAGCATTTTGTTTGCATAATTCCTTTAAGTAGAGAATCATCATAATATAAGAAACTGCTCCATGCTGATCACATGAAGCGGCAAAGCGTATAATAGCCCTTCAAGGGGGCGACTCGCTGGGAGTAAGAAATAACTACCCTTCAGCTTGTGCGGCTTCAGGGTGGTTATTTTCTCTTTTCCGACAATATAGCCACGAAGTCTTTAGAGACGTTTCTATATTCGATTATTATTCGAACTCACACTGAAACAAATTTATTTTGTTCCAGTCTGTTTTACTTTTTTCAATCTTTCTTCTGCAATTGCCTGTAATTTAAACTTTTGAATTTTCCCGGTTCCCGTCAGCGGCCATTCGGAGGCCTCCACAAACCAAATATGTCTCGGTATTTTAAAACGGGCTACACGTTCCCGGCACAGGTTTCTGATTTCTTGCTTCGTGCAGCTCTCCCCTTCTTTTAACTCAATGAATGCTGCACCAGTTTCTGTCGTTAACTTATCCGGCACACCAACAATGTATACTTGATTGACAGCAGGATGCATTGATATAACGTCCTCTACCTCTTTTGGAGCTACGGTTTCTCCGGATACCTTGTAGAGGTCTTTACTTCTTCCTAATAACCGGATATAGCCATTCTCATCAATGGTTCCTAGATCACCACTGCGAACATAGCCTTCTTCATCAATAGCAAAAGCCGTTTCCTCCGGTTTTTTATAATAGCCTTTTGTTACAACGTTTCCTCGAACTGCTAACTCACCGACGGAGCCGCTTGGTAAGGTTTCCCCAGAATCTGGATCGATGACCTTGTATGTTACACTTTTATTTCCAAACTCCGGGTCTCCTGCTACTCCAGCTGTTTTCACCTTTCCAACAGTTGTCGATATAATTTCTAAAGGATCACCGATTTCTGTCAGCATTGTTGTAGAAGCTGCTTCCGTTCCTCCACAACCTGTACCAATCTCTGTCACTGCCAGCTCTTCTACTGCACGTTTCCAAAGAGGAACTGGTGATGGAGCTGCACAACATAACAACGCATAGAGATGATTCAGTTTGGTATTTTTGATTTCCGGTCGATTCAATAAAGCTACCAGCATCGAAGGAACCGCCAGAAAATCATGCACATTGTATTTTTCCATCAATTCCAATGATTGCAGTGGCTGAAAGGCCTGACAGGTAACCATCCCTCCACCTACAAAGGAGGCTGCAAATAAACCTTCTTGTAGAAAATAAACATGATACATCGGAAGCGATGCATAATTTCGTCTTCCCGTTTCATAAGCCCTTGTATAACAAGTAGCAAATCCGGAACGCAGCATCATATCATCCGTAAGCATCACACCTTTTGGCAAGCCGGTAGATCCTGACGTATAAATAATCGCGACACAGGAATCAGGATCATTTGTTTCCAGCATACGTTGATCAACAACCGCATTCTCTACCGCTTCTGCTCCCTTTATAAAATAATTCCAATGCTGGTAAATTGCCGGAGCCTTTTCCTTCTTCATTGGAATGCAAACTGCCTGTTTAAAAGGACTGTCCGCATCCCTCTGGAGGGTTGCTATTACGCCTTTTAATGATTCTGCATGTTCTTCTTTATTTGCAACCTGATGTAAGAAAAGCCAGTTCGTATCCGATTGGCGAAGCATATAGGTCAATTCTTCCTTTTGAAGCTGTGTATTTAACGGAACAACAATAGCTCCAATCATCGAAGAAGCAATAAATAAAGCGATGTAATCTGGATCATTTTCCATTAAGATCGCGACATGATCATCCGGCTGTACACCAAGATGAATCATAGCTTTGGCATACCGTCGTGACCTTTCCCAAATCTCTTCGTATGTCACAGTATATTCCGGCATCATAATCAGCGGATTATCCCGATAATGGTGACATTGCTCCTTGAAATGGGCTGCAATTGTCTTTTTCTCCCATTTAGGATAAGCCGATTTTAGTGCCTCTCTTCTTTGCTCTACACTTAAACGAATTTCTTGCATCTTTGTCCCTCCATTCATCCTTTCATTCATTAAGGAGCCTGCCAAATAAGAATTCCATTTTGACCGCCAAAGCCGAATGAATTACTCATCGCTGTTGTAATACGCTGCTTGCGGCTCTTATTTGGAATGATATCTAACGGTGCTTGTTCATCACGAATATTAGAATGAAGTGTTGCAGGAAGTATCCCTGTTTCTAGTGCTCTGATGCATGCAATACTCTCGATCGCTCCCGCTGCACCAAGTAAATGTCCCACACTTCCTTTAATGGAGCTGACAGGTATTTCATCTAGCCTCTCCCCGAAGATAAGTCTTAATGCCTTCGTTTCTGCAATATCTCCAGCTGGTGTTGACGTCGCATGTGCATTAATATAATCAATATCAAAAGGAGTTAATCCTGACGAACGAAGCGCTCGCTCAATTGCCAATGCAGCACTGGTTCCTTCAGGGTCCGGCGACGTATCATGATAAGCATCATTGGAAGCCCCGTAACCTTTTAGTATCGCATAAATATGTGCCCCCCTTGCCTTAGCATGTTCTAATGGTTCCAGGACAAACAAACCTGCCCCTTCTCCCATTACCATTCCCGTCCGCTCTTTATCGAAAGGACGAGACCATGTCGAAAAGTCTTCCGGCCCCTTAGTCGCTAGTGCCCCTGCATCTCCTAATCCAGACAGAAATGCATTGGACCAAAGGCTATCTACTCCTCCAGCAAGAATATAATCTACATCATCCCGGAAAAACCAGTAAGCAGATTCTCCAATTGCATTCGCTGAGGCCGCACAAGCCGTTACATATGTATTAGATGGACCGCGAAAACCATATTGTATAGAAATCGTACTTGCCGCTGCATTGGGAATCGACTTGGAAATCATACGAGGTCCAACTCGTTTTGCACGCCCTGTTGCGAGCTTTTCCGAAGCCTGCTCTAGCGACTGAATACCGCCAAATGCTGTTCCAATCGCTGTTCCAATT
Source organism: Oceanobacillus indicireducens (assembly GCF_014647195.1). Classification (GTDB taxonomy): domain Bacteria; phylum Bacillota; class Bacilli; order Bacillales; family Amphibacillaceae; genus Oceanobacillus; species Oceanobacillus indicireducens. Next base: position 9,734 of record NZ_BMOS01000044.1, read on the forward strand.
CGATCTCTTTCCACGCCAGCTGCAAAGGATTCTCCATCACCTTTTAACAATTCTGCATCTTTTAGCGCCTCTTCGGCTGCAATTAATGCTAACTGTGTAAAATAATCCGTGTTTCTGACAATCTTTTTAGAAAGAAAATCCGTTGCATGAAATTCTGGAACACGCGCACCAACTTTTGTCCACCTACGTAACTCCTCATCCGTCACTTCCGCTACAGCAGAACGATTGGCAATTAAATTATCCCAGAATGTCGATACACCCATTCCAAATGGAGAGGCAGCCCCCATCCCCGTTACTACAATCTCTATTTGTTTCATGATCACTGCTCCTTTGTATGAATTTTATGGTAATAAATGTTGCATCCTACTATTTTTCGTGATGAACAAAATTAGCAACCATTCAAAATCTATCATTTGTTAATTAGAACGATGATTATAGGTATAAAACTAGTATACTTCAAAAAAGCGCTTACTTCATTTTCATTGCCTATCATGAGGAGAGATTAAAAGAACTCGGGGATGGTTTACATTACAACTTTTTGACAAATAGAAACAGCTGGGGATTCAATAAACAGATGGGTTCGAGGCTATTTTCATCTCACTTTGACTGCAAAAGCCGGGGTTAAAAAAATAACTACTCTTCTGCTTGCGAGGCTTCAGGGGTAGTTATTTTCTTTCTTCTAACAATACAGCGATAATGAACTATTTTCCAGATTTAATATGTTTAAATAACTTTAGCGTGTCTGTTATTTGTGCCTGGTCTGGTTGACTAATATCTTCTAGTGGTGCTCCCATGACAATACTTATATACTCTTGATTTTCTACTACTCCGAGGGTTGCCCAACATTGCCCTGCTTCATAGGTTGTACCTGATTTCCCACCAATAATCTCAAACCCTTTTTGCTCCTCTTTATTCAGATAGGTAAGAACAGTTGATTCTAATAAAATTCCCTCAGGGTGATCAGGCGTTGATGTGGTTTGGAAGGTCTCTTTTGTAAAAATCGCTTTAAAATGACCGTTATCTAATGCATAATCTAAAAGTTTTGCCATATCATGAGCCGTTGTATATTGTTTTTTATCGTGGAGCCCATCTGGATTTGTAAAGTGTGTGTCCTCCAACCCTAGTTGGGCAGCCTTAGCATTCATCATCTGAACAAAGTCTTTTACATTTCCCGCTACATGAATGGCTAAGGAGTTGGCGGCTTCACCACCCGAACTTAGAATCGTTCCATACAGCAGATCTCGATAAGTGACTGCCTCTCTCCCGTAAAATCCTGCCATCGAAGCATTTTGATCAACCATATCTTGGTATGTTTCTACATCTATTGGGGTAATTTCAGATAAGTTATCAATATTTTCTAAGGCGACAATCGCTGTCATTATTTTTGTCAGTGAAGCAGGATATGTTTTAGAATGTACATTTTTTTCATAAATAGTATTCCCTGTTTCTCTATCAAACAGATAAATATGTGGGCTGGTATATCCATCATTACTTAAAGGAGAAAAATATTCATAAATTTTATCCCCTACTTTAAATAATACAAATATGATAACAACTGCAATGATTAAAATCTTTATAAATCTCGAGAGTTTTTTCATACTAGTATTCCTTTACATATTTTTTCCTATCGTATACCTCAACAAAAAAGCACCTTTAATTGATACATTTATTGTATCAAAGTAAAAATAAAAGGAAAGGCTCCTCTTCCATTGATTCTCGGTAAAACAATGGTAAAGGAACCTGTCCTTCATACTTTATTTAATATATAACAGAGACGAAAAACAAGAATAGATACTAATCATCTATCAGATTATTTATATCTTCCTCGGAGTGCCTTAAAGCCGCAAACCATTCTTCCACAAGTTTAACTCCATCAATCAGTTCAATATTTAATCCTCGTGCGTAGTGTCTTGCATTTTCGGTAAAAGATCCAGTAGTAATAACATAGCCACCAACCGCATCCCGTTTTACCATATTCGAATGAATGAGTGCAATCGGGTCAAAAGGCAAATCTTCTTCATAGCATTTTACTTGGCCTAGATATAATCCGGAACCAGTTGTATGTTCAAAATCCACACCTTGATCATTACTGGAAGGAGAAACCCAAATACTTCCGCCTCTACTTGTTCTCATAAGGTCCGCAACAAACGATTCAAAGGAAATAGGATCACCTTTAAGATAAATGCTAGAATAATTTACCGGTTTCTCTGCTGATTCTTTTTTGAATCGTAAATACAACCCCATAGCAAGAGTCTTCTTCAATTCTTCACTCGCTTCGATATGTCGATCAATGAGCGAGTTTATCCGTTGGTGTTTCCTTTTTGTATAACGGAAATGAAGGAATGCAGCCAGTAGAACTAAACCGATAATTAACTCTAAAACTAACATCTTGTGTCACTCCCTAAACTATCATGTTAGTAATATTTATTAACATGATTGATAGGAAGTATACGGGGGGTATGTAGTAATGACTGACAATAGGAACCCTTTAATAAACTACTTTTTGGAATAAGCGCTAACCTTCCATTGATTCCACGAATTGTTTTTTCTTCTTGGTTTCATATCATAGTATCAACTAGAAATTCAATCATAATAGGCCAATCACTTTCATTAAGTATACTCACTTTTTCCTTTTGATACCTTATTCTAGAAGCTTTCTTTTCATTAGCCAAAGTAAAATGGTAGTTTCCCCATAATAACACCAAAAGCATGACTGCTCAGATTTAGTTGTCATGCTTGATGCACTTCTTGACTAGATAAATTAAATAATACTCTTATTCGCCACCGGAACCAATGCTGGCGGCATTTCATGTTTCAGGTCCCATATAAAACTAATTGGCTTTTCTCCAGAATGCCTTACATACTCACACGTACCAAGAAATGTAAATGGTGCGGTATATCCATTTTCTTTTTTATATTCTCTTACAAATATAGCTATTTGATGTCCAAGTTTTCTATGATTTATATATCGCTGAGCTGTAGGACTTTCTTCTGTCAACATACTTTGTGACTGCCAGTGAAACAACTTCTCATTAATTGCATAATCCTCATACAATGTAGATGGTGAAAAGTCTTTCTCAGATTTATTTAGCGTGGTAAAGAAAATATCAAGATGTTTATCCTTAAAGTGTTTAACCCCTTCTCGGAAAGCTGGCTTTTTATCTTCATTGTAATATCCTAACGCAGCTAAAATCTGCTCAGTCGAATATGTAGAATGCACAGTCAATGGTGTAACAAATTCGAAATCATGGTCAATTTCAATCGTCTTAATCGAATCGTAGTTATAATTCAACACATTCATGATTTCAATTTGCATCTGTTTATTAGCTAAAATAGACTGTAAAGCTTCTTTTACCGAAGTGTAACCTTCCTTCATTGGCTCTGCTTGGAAGAAACTATAATACAGCATATTTTGCATTAATCTTTCTTCCTCAGTAGATATTTCAAGTTCTCCAAGAAACCTCACATAACGAATAAAAAACTGCAGTAATTTTCTAGAATTTAAATGAAAGAACTTTGGTAGCCTTTTTGTAACAAGCTCCTCTTTTTCAAATACAAAATCTTGCGCTATGCCGGCTTCCACAAGCATTCTGTGAAACGTGCGATTACCACTTCTTCCATAGAAATCATATAATGATAGGTGGTAATACGATAAAAAGTTTTCGAACGTTAGTGCTAAACCAGTATCCCGCTCAAAGTATTTCATTTTGTTAAGCAGATGGGGTTTCGTATTACTTGCTTCTTTTATGTTGCGTAAGATATATTCTTTTGCTTGCTTTTCTAATTGAATAAAGCTTCCCCTCGGCAAATTGGAGAATCCTTTATCTATGTAATGACCCACAGAATGCTTCGCTCGACCAATTAGTGCACGGAACTTTTCTTCAAAATTATAGTTTTTATGCGCTTGTCCCACAAAATCCAATACGGTAAGGCATTCCTTATTTCCTGCTAATCGTAATCCCCTACCCAATTGCTGAAGGAACACAGTTAAACTTTCGGTAGGTCGTAAAAATAAAATTGTATTTACATCAGGGATATCTACCCCTTCGTTATATAAATCGACAACAAAAATGAATTTAATCTTACCTTGCTGGAGATCCATTTTGGCTTTTCTTCGCGTTTCTTTATCCGAATTACCATGGAGTGCTATCGAAGGGATATTTCTCTTGTTAAAATGATTCGCCATGTATATCGCATGTTCCACACTGACACAAAACCCTAAACCTTTTACTTCATCCACATCGGTGACATATTTGTACAGACTTTTAATGATTTGATTACTTCGAATGGTATTATTTGTATAGACACTCTCCAATTCTTTGACATCATAACCTTTCTCACTCCATTTCAGGGTAGATAAATCAACCGTATCACTTACTCCAAAATAGTGAAAAGGACTTAATAGCTTTTGATTAATCGCTTCTGTAAGACACATTTCAGAGGCAATTTTCCCATCAAAGTATTCCGTAATATCTTGGCCGTCCATTCTTTCCGGTGTTGCTGTCAAACCGAGCAGGATATGTGGTTTAAAATAATTCAATAAATCTTGATAAGACTTGGCAGCTGCATGATGAAATTCGTCAACAATAATGAAATCGTAAAAATTAGAAGACAATTTTTCATGTAGTTTCGTATTGTTGAAACTTTGGATACTGACAAATAAATGGTCTATTGACTTCGGTTGATGCCCACCTACTAGCATATCTCCAAAATTGGCATCTTTTAAAATGACTCGAAACGTATCTCTACTTTGTTTTAGGATTTCTTCGCGATGCGCAACAAACAACAACTTTGCCTGCTTATTTTTGCTTATATAATTTTTAAAATCAAAAGCTGAAATCACTGTTTTTCCAACACCAGTTGCAGCAATAAGAAGATTTCTATATCTACCATAGACCTCTCTTTCTGCCCACAAGTTCTCGAGCATTTCTTTCTGATAATAGTATGGACGGATATCAAAACTAAAGGTGAAATCCTGTTCACTTTGAACATTTTTCTTTTTCAATGCTTGCCGTAACTGCTTCTTAGAATCTTCATCTTGGGGATCAAAGAAGTAAAATTCCCGGTCATTCCAATAGCTTTCAAATGTCGCTTCGAATTTCTTTATAATATCAAAGGAATCTTTTTCCGTTACTTTTAAATTCCACTCGAGTCCGGAAGTAAGCGCGGGATTAGATAGATTGGATGACCCAATATATGCTGTTGTAAATCCAGTTCCTCGTTTAAACATATAGGCCTTTGCATGCAGTCTGGTCCGTTCTATATCATAGGACACTTTAATTTTAGTATTTTGCAATTTACTTAGTTCTTCAATAGCTTTGTAATCAGTTGCTTCCATATACGAGGTCGTAATAATCTGTAGCTTTCCACCATTGTCCGTAAAGGTTTTCAAATCCTCCATTAATCCACGAATGCCACTCCATTTAATGAAGGATACTAAAAAGTCAATATGATCTGCGGACAGAATCTCTTTCTTTAGTTCGCTTAACATATTCGGCTCATTGACAGCCCCGGTGAAAAGGGAGCTCTCGGAAATAGATGTAACAGGTCGTACTGTTTGTTCTTTCTTTATGCTTCTTATCGAATTTAACTTACCGTAAATGGATTGCAGAACTTCCCCAGCTTCTTCAATCTCTAATTTTGCAAATTCGTTTTGGTCTACCGTTTTACTCAATGTTTCTATGATTTGATTACAGGTTTTGATTTGTTTTAAGAGTTTTTCTTTATCGTCCTTTCCTTGGTCATGGACATAACTTAAAGCTTTTCTTGTTACTGTAAAAATGTAGGTAGCTAAAAACTTCCGAGCTTCTTCTGGGTCTAAATTTCCGGTTTCTATATCAAATTCCGTATCATCGAATAACGCTAGCTCCTGCCTTAGCTCTTTCGTGATTATCTCTTCATAGATACCTTGTCTTAACAAAAACTCACACTCCCTTTCATCAAAGAGCACTTGAGGTCCCGGTCTTATCCCTAATACCCTCATCAAGTAATTTGTTTACGATTGGTATGTCTGCAGGTGCAAACTCAAAATGATGTAATTCTTCAATATCTACCCATTTATAATCAGAGTGTTCTGTAAGCTCAATCGTTCCACTTTCATATTCTGCGAGAAAAGAAATTAATCGAATGTCACCAAACTCATATGTATGCCGGACTGTTTTGTAATGTCGGTTTACTTTGATGTTTATTTTTAATTCTTCTTGTATCTCCCTTACAACACAGACCTCAGGAGATTCGTTTTCCTCGACCTTACCTCCTGGGAACTCCCAAAGGTTAGGGGGGCTTTTTGTTTTGCCTCTTTTTGCTATTAAAATTTTATTATTTGAGGCTATGATTGCTGCTGATACGACTATCAATGATTGACCTCCTATTCTTAGCCTTTTTCCTTGTATATCTACACTTTTGAAAACTACTACACTCCATAAAACTAATTGAAATTACTAAACAAATGGTTCCTTGTAAAAAATATTTTGTAGTATGGCACTTAAAAAGGAGACATGATCACAGTCACCTATTTTTTAATAATTTCTTGATAAACCTAAGCGCTAAAAATATCTACACCAACCCTTTCACCAAATCCCCCTGTACCTCCCCAAGCTGCCCAAAAAAGCTCTCCACCCTACTCTTCCCAACTCTCCGATACTTCCCAAGAATCAGCAACTCCTTCGGTAAATCCCGTACCTTATCAATCCCATCCTCATTCAACTGCTCAATCAACCCAGGCATACCAGTAAAATTCTTTACACTGATTTCCACATTACCCAAGTCCTCCGTCACCACAATTTCACTAGACTTATAGAATAAGAACAACTCTCCTGGACGGCTGTTCATCAGCTTTTTCCTTCTAATTTCTTCCGCAACAAATTCCTTCAACTCTTTAAAGAATGTTTCGGAATGAGATTCGGTATAGCGCGTTACCCTTAAATGGAAACCTTCCAATGAATTCGGCAGTTCACTCATTATTCTAGCTTGTTGCTCTCCACCTAGACGAACCAAAAAACGCTCCGACTCTTCAAAACGCTGTGGAAGTAGAAATGCATCACGCAAAAAGTAGGGGATATCGATGGAGTCATCTTCATAGTGAATCGCACGCACGGGAATAAATCCAGGCTCTTCATTGAAAGCCTCTTGCAATAAAAGCCTGCCCTTCCTCTTCTTCGGTTCCTCTGTTTTATCTTCTGCAGTCAGCTCATTTTCTACAGATTCGACATCTTTTGGTTTCTCATGCGCAAGCGATTCCTTCAACAGATCTTCAATTTTCTTGAAGCGCAGTGCCATCTCTTCTAATCCATAGGAATGCTCCTGTTTCATGATTGGATCCACATAATCTGGAACTACAATCGTATACGATTCATACACTTCCACGAACCATTTCACAATCGTATGAATATGCTCCCAAGACGTGAGCGACTCCGAAAACCTGAATTGCCGTGTGTCATGTGCTGCCACGTTCCCTAATTTCCGAACCTTGTGGAATGCATGTTTCACTTCTTCATTCAGCAACCCTTTATCATCCAAATTTTGAATCCGGGTTTTAATCGTTAAATACGGCTCATTGGGCATATTTTCGTGGATCATCACTTTTTCAAGCAATACTTCAATAAACGTCCTACTATGTGTCAACATCGAGCGAGGACTTTGGTAGATTGCTTTTTCCAGTTCGTTCAACGTCCTCGCCAATTCTTCTGATATATCTTCTAGAAACTGATAAAAATAACTTCCCATTCTCTGTTCTCCCTTGATGTAAATATTAAAACAAATTGCTGATATGTATGTATTTATGGATAGCAAGTTTTAATTTTGTGGGGTATGTATTACTACCTATATCTTACCAGATTTGTTGCTTTCCAGCGAACGAATTTTCGTATATGTATAGGTGAAGTTGATCTATATTGTTATTTCAAACATGTAATATCATCTGCTACAATAATCACTACCACAAGTGGCATCATTATGTATAGAATTTCTGATTATCATGCTACCAAGTTGGAACCACTCACTTTTGTTGAATTAAATATGAAAGAAAAAGACATCGAGGAATTGCTAAGGCAAAATATTGAAATAACTCGTAACGGTGAAGAATTGATGCTGATTGTCGGAAAGAAGTAAGGAATGCGGAAGGGGGGGCAGTGACTTGACCGCAATTGATAACAGGGGATATTGTATTGATTGAAATTAACCGTGAAAAACAAGATATTTTAAACCTCTCAGAAGCCTTTGAATTTCAAGCGATTCGTTATGCTACCAGTGACACAACGATCTAAGAACCGGAAAACCTGGTGAATAAAGTTTAACTTCTTATATTGACAAGGAAACTTATATGTTAAACACCTTTCCTTCGCCTATTTTATTTTGAATAATTGTTTTATAAACCAAAATGGTCCTGCTTTTTTCATTTTTATGGCTTCGATAATGTACTTGTTCTTCTGTTTTACTTTTTGTGTATAGGGAGAGTCGTCAACTCTTCCAAACTTTATATGTTTTGCCGTTTTTTCTTTTTGCATACTTGTCACCTCTTATGTTAAGGTATGCAAAAAGTATGTCACTTATGAAATTAATAAGAAAAAACACTCAAATTTCTTGAGTGCTGCCTTAATTACATTATTTTTACTTTTTTCCCTTGCTTTTCCCTACTTTTATAAGCATCAATATATGCCTGATTTCTGTTTTTTACACGCCTACTAACAGGACTTAATCCGACTTTACCCATCTTTATACCAGATGCGCTCTTATAAATTTGTTTTTTATTCTTACCCATCTACATCTGCCTCCTTTGGTTGTACTTCAACCATTAGCGAATAGGTGATAAACAATAGATTAATTGCTTGAACATCCGTTTCGGTGATGTTTTTCGTTTCATTTAATGGAGTACCCTTTAACACATACTTTTTATCATAGATATATAATGGATGTAGGAAGAAGTTTTCCTTTGGATGAAAATAGGTTAAGTCCTTACTCAACCATCTTCTCATCTTGAACCTCTGGCTAACATCCTTTTCCACATCCTTAATTTCTTCATCCGTACTGTATGGAATGATGTCAATCATTAAATTCTCTAAAGAAGAATATTCCTGTATCAACTCTTCAAACTTTTGTGTATAAGATACCTCATCTTCAGTATACGACACAAACTTATGGTCATGCAATACAACTGTTAAATTGTCTATTTTAGCTTTTGCTTGATTCTGTATATGGTAACTTAAAAATGAGCCACTATCGCAATTGAAATTTGAG
>NZ_BMOS01000045.1 GCF_014647195.1 Oceanobacillus indicireducens
TATCTCAAGATAACGGGACTAAAATACAGAGTGCAGTTATACCGCATGGTTATGGGGTTTATCTAAAAATGAAACAGTATGATAAACCCCTAAATAGTAACGGTAATATACACACAATATACATCGTTCTAGTTTAGCAGGTCTACCTCTTTTATTAAATCCTCTATTGTTTTATGCGTATAAACATCTATGGTAATATCGGAGGTAGCATGTCCCATTATCTTCTTTATTGCTACATCATTAGCGCCTGCATAGTCCATTAGAGTGGCAAAAGTATGGCGCGCATTGTGTGGTGTGTGGTCCATTCCTAACTTGTCCATTAAAGGGTTCCAACGATGCTTTAAAAAAGTGCTGTAACTCATTTTTTTATTTTTCGGACTCAATACTAAAAATTTATAGTCACTCATTCTCTTTTCAATGAGCGGCTTTATTTTTTTGTGTATAGGAATAATCCGGTCTTTTCCAGCATCAGTTTTTAATCCACCGATCATGTATCTATCCTCTAAAAAAATGTCTTCGTTTTTCATCGCTAGTAGTTCCCCGGGGCGTAACCCTGTATAAGCCATAATTAGAGCCGTGTCAGCGAATTCAATGGAATAGACACTTTCCCATAGCTTGTTGATTTCCTCACCTGTAAACGGCTTCCGTGTCGTTCTAGTGGTGTTATCCGGAACCGCGACAGAAGTAGAGTAGTTTTTATCAATCCAGTCGTTGTTTATTGCGAATATATACAGCAGATTGAATAATGTTTTGATTTTTCTTTTTGTCGAATGTCCTTTTTCGCAATTGTCAATAACATCTTGCATATGATTTTTTCTTATGTCGACAAATTTAATGTTATGCAAACTTTCAGCGTGTCCAAATGCTGCACTATAACCGTTTCTTCTAATTTGTTCTTTTTCCATTATATCTTTATCGGGGAATTCCTCTTTAATAAAATAATTAAACACTTCCTCAAACGTTAATTTCCTTGCATCCACATCATATGGATCTCTATTGTATTCCGCTAATGCAATCATTGCTTCTCTTCTTGTCTCAAAATAATCGATGTATTTATATTTCTGTCTTTTCTTCCCAGTCTTTTTATTTATCTCCCATCCTAGAGTAGTTCTTATGGCGAATGGCTTCCTTCTCTTTTTCCCTAAATTGACTATTCCCCCGTAACCGTTTGGATTTTTAATTTTAACCACCTTCCCGTTTTGAAAATAGAGGGGATAGCTAGTCCCCTCATGATTAAATACTAACGTTAGTCCTTAATCCCTTTCCACTATATAAAGTATGACTTTCCCATGAATCTCGATGTTATCATTCACACTGTAGATTTGATCAGCATGCTTTTTATTGTAGCTTTCTGGCTTAAATATTAGCCTATCTCCGTCTTGGTAGAAGCACTTTACGCTGTAATCATAATCGCTACTAAACACAACCATATCTCCATCTTTTAATTCATTTAATGTAATTGGCTTGACGGCTATTAAAGACCCGTGAGGCATTATCTTATCCATTGAATCTCCATTTATCTTAGTTATAAAGATGTCTTTCTTACCTGCCCATTTACCCATAATTGAATCTGGTAGTGAGATTTTTTCTACTTGGTCATTTGTTATTCCATCTACATTAATAGGTAGACCTGCACTTATAGCAGTTGGGTAAAATGCATAATCACTCATTATCGAATAGCTGTATCCTTCTTTTTCTTCCCCTATTAAATGCTCAACTGTAACATTTAATTCTTTAGCCACTTTCACAACGTTATCAATAGAAGCTTTTTCTAAATCTCTTTCGATGAATGATTTGAGCGTTGTATAAGGTACGCCTGCTTCTTTAGAAAATCTGTAGACGTTTTTATGCTTGCTGTTTTCTATTAACTTCTCTAACCTTTCACCTTTTCTCATTTTTATACCCCCTTTCTATATTTTAGTTACGAAATATCGTAACTAGATTAAATATAACATGTATCATTACCGATGTAAAGAACTTTTATACGATAGAATGTAAAAAATCTTCTTTTTTCTCTTGACAAGTTACGATGTGTAGTATATATTGGAGTTACAAGTTACGACACATCGTAACAAGAACGACGAGAAAGGAGAGTTTTTATGTACCCGAATTTAGATGCGGAATTAGCAAGGCGAGGTATAAAGCGTGTAGATATTGCTAGGGATCTATTTAACGGTAGAACAGCTACAGTATCCGACAAATTGAATGGGAAATATCCACTTTTATTAACGGAAGCAATCAAAATAAAGAACGAATACTTCCCAGAGCTTGAATTAGGTTATTTGTTTGATATGGAAGTTAAAGAAAAAGTATCAAGTTAAAGGGGTGAGTAAATGGACGAAATACAATTATCCAGTGACTTGAATGTTATTACAGCTGAAATAAACAGCTATAAGCAAGTTGCAGGGCAATCGATATTCGAAATTGGGAAACGTCTGAAACACGTAAAAGAAAACAATCTCGCTCACGGAGAGTGGGGGAGGTGGTTGGAATCGATCAACTTAAGTAGAGGGCAGGCAACGAAATTCATTACTGTGTTTGATGAATTGGGTTCAAATGATTCTACATGGAACAACTTAGGTACTCAAGCACTTTATTTAATCGCAACCATGCCGGAAGGAGAAAGGGAAAAAGAACACACTCTTTCTAGCGGTGAAACAAAAACACCTGATGAAATGACTGTTCGTGAATTACAAGAAACAAAAAAGAAATTAAAACAATCCCAACAACAACTAGAACAAGCTCAGAAATCAGAAGAAATTGCGTTAAAGAAGCTGGAAGAAGTAGAAGGCAGAGAACCGGAAGTCATTGAAAAAGAAGTCATTAAAGAGGTTATTCCTGAACACATCAAAAAACAGATACAGGAAAAAGACAAAGTTCTTCAATCCGCAAGAGAAGAAATGGAATCCATGCAATCTGAAATAGATAAGTTAGAAAGACTTACCACGGGAATGGACGAAGAAGCTAAAAAAGAAAAAGAAGTCAAACTGCTTATGCTGGATGCTAGTAAGTCAGTCTTGAAAACAAAAATTAAAATAGATGAATTTTTGCAAGAGGTAGCTGTTACTCCATACAGGAGGGGAGCGATAGCAGCATCAAGCCAAGCTGCTAAAGGCAAATTAGCCGAAGGTGTGGAAGAGTTAAAAAAATTTATTGAAGAAATGGAGTTGTCATTAAATGCAACCATCGAACATCACTAAAAATAATGAGGTTTCACTGGTAGAAACAAGAAAAGAAGGAAATGCAATTATTATTGAGTTTGGTCAAGGTGAATCAAATCTAGAAAATCAAGCGATGACAGAAAAAATGGAACAGAAAATGGAACAGATTTTTGAATTGCTTACATTAACAAGAGAAGAAACACAGGAAGAAATCTTAGGGGTTAAAAAAGCGATTGAATCAAAATATATCACACCCGAACAGCTCAATGCCTTAGAATCTCTAGTTGATAAAAAAGCATCTAAATTTGTTGATAAAAAGAAAGGAATACAGCTTAGTATCGATGTCTTGCTCAACTATGATGCAGAAGGCTTGGCGGAATTTCAGAAGCTAGTAAATGATGAGGTTGGAAAAACGAAAAGTAAAATTTGGGTTGACCTACACAAGAAGTGCTTAGAGCAAAAAGGGACAACAGCTAAAAATAGAATATTAGCAACACAAGTCGAGCAAGCGTTTGATTATGTGCGTTCGTGGGGAGGGTTTTCCGTATGACAACAAAACATGTAACCAACTTTAAATCAGCATACCAAAAATTAAAAAGCAAACACGATTGGAAGTTTTCCATTGAATTATATCATCACGACTTTAATAGTGAGCCGTTCCTCCACACTGAAAGCTATATCGAAAAAGTGATATTAGATTATGTGGATGAACATGGACTGATAATCACGGTAATGACACCAGATGCGACATATTCATTTAGTGAAAAGAATTGGTTGGTACACGTAGATGATGATTATGTATCTTTCGGTTCAAAAAACGATAATGACACGCACTGCATTATTGAATTCTGTTGAAAGGAGTTGACGTTTCATGAATACTCAAAAAATCAAAGTAACCGAAGCGGCTGAACTGCTAGGGGTTTCCCCTCAATTCGTTCGTGTGGGCTTACAGCAAGGAGTTTTGCCGATAGGAACAGCAGTTAAAATGTCGAGCGTGTGGACTTATCACATCTCACCGAAAAAACTTAAGGAATACATCGGTGAAGGCTTGCCGTGGGCAGATGAATTGGAGGAGAAACAAAATGACACACAAAGAACTACAATCTTACCGTAATCGATTCGAAGAAATCAAAAAGAGCGATGAACCAATCAGAACTAGAAAGCTAGCTTCACTAATGAGCGACTTGGAACTTTCGTACAACATTCCAGTGTTTGCCATGGCAGTTTACGAAAAGAACAATCCAGAAGTAATGGCATTATATCGTGAAGTTTCTAATGCAAGGACATTTTAAGGAGGTGAATTAGATGACTTTCGGAGAAATGAAACAGTTGACTGATCACTTTAACCAGATTAAAGGAGCTTCACAAAAATTAAAAAACAAACGCCTTAAGCAACTGATAAAGGATATAGAAGGTAATTTTGTAACATACGGACCCAATCAAAATATATTCGCGGCAGGATTGGTATGTGCGGCTTTTGAAGAATTGGAGGTGAGATAAATGGATTACGAAAAACACTTTCGTGAAAAAGATATTCCCACTGCTGAAAAAGAAGTGAACTGCATAAAGGAATTACTTAAATCGGTAGATAGTCATGTCGATAGCGGAGACATTGCGCAAGCCAAAAATCGGGATGAAGATTTGAAAAAGTCACTAGAAAACCTTGTCACATTGAATGAATTGAAGTTGGAGGAGGATAGATACAAAGCGCTTACCAGATGAAAGGGGGTGAACAACAATGAACGAACTAGCAAAAGAAAGCACTATCGCCGGAATCGTGATTGCTACCGTAATCGGTTTGCTCACATTAATGTAAAAAGGCAGCGTACGGCAATACGCTACCAGTTAAAAAATAATAATCGATTTTATTATATCACAAGGAGGTTTGCGAATGAAGCACTCTCTTGATATGACGTTACGTGAATTGCTTGAAGACGGTGCTGATATCGATATCCATTATTACTGGGATTTTGACAGGACACAAGAAGATGCAGAAAACAAAGCAATGCAATTTGATGACCTCGGAGAAATCGAGAATAAACCAGAAGGAAATTACGTACGGATAATTCCTAATAATAAGGGATTAAGATTTTACTGCTATTACGATAGGGAGGAAATCTAAATGAATTTACATGAATTTTTAGATCAAGAAGAACAAGTGGAGCAAGAAGCATTTGAAATCAAAGACGATCAAGCAGCCAATTGGGCTTTAAGAAAAATAAAGCAATTAAAAGAACAGCAGGAAGAGAATACCGCACTTGCAGAAGCAGAAATAAGCAAGATTGAAGCATGGTTACAATCTGTTAATGGCGAAGCGCAAGGAAGCATTGATTACTTCCAAGGTTTACTTGCTAAATACGCAATGAGTAAGCGGGAGAGTGACCCGAAATTCAAATCTAAGAAACTACCGAACGGCGCTGTTAGATTTAAAAAACAGCAACCGAAATGGCATTACGATGACAAGAAATTAGTAGAGTCACTCAAAGAATCTGGTGAAACAGACTTAATCCGCATAAAAGAAGAACCTAATAAAACAGCATTGAAAAAGTTGTTTGTCGTACAAGAAGGAAAAGTGATTAATCCGGGCACTGGTGAAGTTATTGAGGGTGTCACAGTAGAAGAACGCGAGGATAAGTTTGAGGTGGTCACAGAATGACTAGTCTTACGGAAAAGCTTATTCATATTCAAAAAGAGTTAAAAGCTCCCAAAGGGAATTGGAATAAGTTTAGTAGCTTCTACTACCGGTCGGCAGAGGACATATTGGAAGCTGTGAAGCCTTTAAATGCGGAACAAGGGTTATTGCTCACATTATCCGATGAACCCGTCCTGATTGGCGAATGGCACTATATAAAAGCAACAGCATCCATTTCCGATGGAAAAGAAAATCATGAAGTAACAGCTTATGCCCGTGAATCAGAAATAAAAAAAGGGATGGATAGCAGTCAGATTACCGGGACGGCATCATCTTATGCTAGGAAATACGCATTAAACGGACTTTATCTGATTGACGACACAAAAGATGCAGATACAGATCAATACCACAATCAAAACAATGTAGCTCAAAATACACAACAAAATAATCAAATCACACAACAACAAGTCGGACAATTAAAAGCAAAAGCAATGCAATTTGCTCAAGCCAGAAATCAAACAGAACAAGCTGTTTATGAAGTTTTAAAAATAAGTGACATCACACAATTAAACCGTGCTCAAGCAGCATCAGCTATTAAACAGCTCGATATATGGCTAGACGGTGTGAAAAAGGAGCAGGCGAATGGCTAGACCCGTTCCTAAAATCAACCCCAATCATAAACGCAGGGTTCCCAAAAGAGGGAATCTTACTAAAATCACCAAATCTGTCCGTAGAGAGGTTTTAAGAAGAAGCGAGGGTAAATGTGAGCGTTGCGGTAGAACGAACGCATACGCCTTTGAAATGGCTCACTTACAGCAAGCTAGCCAACTTGGACCCGGGAATGACCCAGCGAATATTGTCCTGTTATGTGGTCCGTCTGTAAATACTGGAACATGCCATTGGTATGCAGACTATACAGCAGAAGGCAGAGAATGGCGAATGCAGAAGCGAAAAGAGTTGATAGATTATTATGGAAGAAAAGAGCGGTAAAGAAAAACGATTAGACCAACTACACGAAGAGATTAAACAACTCAATCCAGAGATACTTCCGGACCTAAACAAAATGATTCGCCTGTACAGCCAAGCGCAATTAATTATCGGTCATTTGGATGCAGATGCTCTTTATACCGCTGGGGCTGTTTATGCAGAGCGTAAGAAAGTATATGCAGAAACCATTGCAAGTAGTACCGGAACGGTGGCTGAAAAAGAATCATCCGCTGAACTAGCCACCTACGATTTGCGAATAGCAGAAGCAGCAGCCAAGTCTGAAAGCCGTAAATGGCAGAATCTCTTTAAATCATATGACAACTTGATTATAGCTTTAAGACGTGACGAACGTACAGCATTTGAAGAATTGCAAAAGGTGAATGATCTATATGAGAGGTGATTCTAGTGAATATCCTTGAAAATCAAATACTTTATCAATGTGAGTATTGCAAAAAGAGCTTTATAACAAAGCAGGGAGCTAAAAATCACGAAGAGAAATATTGTTATTTGTCTCCAATTCCGAAGCGAAAGTGGTTAGAAAAAGTAAAAAGTTGCGAACACGAATGGGAAACAAAGTTGTCTCCTATGGCTGGTGAAGAACATTTATTAGAACCAGATTACGACTATTGCATCCATTGCAGTGTAACGGAAATGGAGTTAAGGAAATTATTAAATGCATAACAAGAGTAAAGTCATTCTATCCCGAAAACTATGGGAGCAGGCGCAGTCAAAGGAAGAACTAAAACAGTTAATCGGTAACTACATGGCTGTCGCCTATCCCTCTTATCAGGTGATAGAAGTCCATAAGTATTATGCCATTTGTGAAATTTCGAGGTGACAACCATGAACAACTTACTGATAGATGACTATCCTTTAGTGGTCCTTCCTAATCTAGCAAAAAGAATAGGGTTGAATGAAGCGATTTTATTACAACAAATGCACTTCTGGATACAGAAAAGAAAAAACATAATAGATGACATCAGCTGGGTTTATAACACTTATGCAGGATGGGCGGAACAATTCCCGTTTTGGAGTGAATCCACTATTAAGCGGACAGTTAGAAGTTTAGAAAATCAAAACTTATTACTTGTAGGGAACTTTAACAAGTTAAAGATAGATAATACAAAATGGTACTCCATTAATTACCAAGAATTAAAACGGATGACCAGACCATCGGGTCAAATTGACCTGACGGACGGGTCAAAATGGACAGGCCCATCTGGTCAAAATGAACAGACCATTACCATAGACTACCCAGAGACTACTACAGAGACTAACAAAATACCTTATGTCGAGATAGTAAACTATCTCAACGATGTATCTGGAAAAAACTATCGTTCTTCTACTAGAAAAACAAAAGATTTAATAAAAGCGCGTTGGAACGAAGGTTTTGGATTGGATGATTTTAAAAAAGTCATTGATATAAAAAACGAAGAATGGAAGAACGATCAAAAGATGAATAAGTTTATCAGACCAGAAACGTTGTTCAGTCCAAAATTCGAAGGATACTTGAACCAAGAAACCAAACGAGTTCCATCCGATAGCCAATTTGAGGATTTGTTTTAGGAGGACAACATGAAACCTTTAAAAAGTATTATGAAAAGCCAAGATAAGCGAAATGTAAAAATAAAACCGTGCGAAGAATGCGGAAAAAACAATGAACACTATGATTTATACATCGATGGGGAATTTAAAACTAGGATTGGTAGTGACATATGTTTTTCCTGCCAAATGAAAAAAGAGGATGAACAAATAAGGAGGGAAGCTCGTGAGTCGAGAATAAATGCTCGAATCGCTAAAGCAAAGAATTATTCTGTTATTCCATTTGAATTAGAAGGCGTAAGTTTCCAAGACTACAAGCCAGAAAACCAAACCCAAAAAGATGCTTATGATTTATCTGTTAAATTCGCAAAAGGCGAAATGGATAGGACAACCTTGTTTTTCCAAGGTGATACAGGTCTGGGGAAAAGTCACTTATCCTATTGTATTCACCAACATTATATTAATGACAGGAAAGCAAGTATTTTTATAGATTTACCTTCTTTGTTATCCGAAATCAGAAGCACATACGGCAACAAGAATGACTGGAGAGCAAGAACACAAGATGACATTATGAATGCATTAAAAGAAGCTGATTTGCTTGTACTGGATGATATAGGCGCTGAATACGTCAAGCCGGATGCAAATGGATATGAAAGTTGGGCTGCTGATATTTTATTCCAAATTGCAAACAGTCGGCAGGGAAAGAAAAACATTTACACCACTAATTTCACTTCTAGGGATTTGACTAAAAAATACGGAATGATGTCTAAACGGATAATTTCACGATTAATGAATAATTCCAAAGTGATAAAAGTCGAAGGTAAAGACCACAGATTAAAGGGGTTGGAATAAATGTGTGAACTATGTGAGGGAACAGGTGGAGTGAATATCGTTCATTCGTGGGGAGTAGAGTATCTCCCCTGCAATCACCCTAAATGTGATTATGACCGAAAAAAAGATATTCAGGAATCAGAAGCGATTATCAATAAAATAAAATCAGAAATTTATTCCAGGGAGGAAGCAACATGCTAAATAGAACGGTATTAGTCGGCAGATTAACACGCGATCCAGATTTACGGTATACCCCAAATGGAAAGGCAGTAGCAAACTTTAATATTGCAGTGAATCGCCCATTCAAAGACCAAAACGGCGAGAATCAAGCAGACTTTATAAACGGAGTTGCTTGGAATAAACAGGCAGAGAGCCTTGCTAATTACATGAAGAAAGGCAGCCAAATCGGTGTGGATGGGCGTTTGCAATCCCGGACCTATGAAGGACAGGACGGAAAGACCGTATATGTTACGGAGGTAGTTGCGGATAGCATCCAGTTCCTAGAAACAAAAAACCAGACGAACCAACAACAGAACCAGAGTTACCAGCAACAACAATATAATCAACAACCAAACCAACAATACAATCAGCAATCTCACAACCAGCAACAAATTAACGCAGCTAATCAAGAGATTAATAGACAAGCTGACCCGTTTCAGAATCAAGGCGGACCAATTGATATAAGTAGCGATGACTTACCGTTTTAATTATTCAGAAAATAGGAGGAATGCAGTTGGGGAAGGCAAGCAGAGATAAAGGTCAAAGACGAGAAAGAGAATTTGCAGAATTAATCGGAGGGCGGAGAATACCGCTTTCCGGAGCACAAGAAGGCTATCCGAATGACGTAGAAGGCATGGGGTTGCAATGGGAAGTCAAGGCGAAAAAGAACGGCTTTAAAATGATTTATGACTATGTTCTTGACGAAAGAGAAAAACCGGATGCCGTTGCTTTAAAAGCAGACAGAAAGCCGTGGCTAGTAGTGATGACGTTGGATAAATTTAAAGAACTCATGGAGGGTGACAAATGAATCTCGCGCACTTAGAACACACAAAAGAGGAATTTATAAAAACAGCAAACTCCCAAGAAAGAAAAGGGATATTAAAATACGGAAAACCACTTGAACCTATGGATGATTACGATTGGCTCGATATGGAATTTGAAGAGTTGGTGGATGCTGTTAAATATAATCGGGCAGCAAAAAGAAAATTATTAACCGAAAAGAACGAACGGGAATTTGTCATCGAACGAATCCGCACCATTACAGAACGTTGTGATTATCAAGCGAAAATGGAGATTAACCATTGGTTGGACGTATTGGAGGGGACGGAATGAAAACCAAACTCGAAGTAATATACGGAATATCCCCAGATAATTTAGGAGCGAAGGTAAATCAGTTCTTTGCAAATAATGACCTAAAAGACACGAGCATCCAATTTGACCATATTGTATTTGACGGAAAAGTTAGCTTTTATGCATATATCACTTATGCGGAAGGTGAATCTGAATGAGTAAATACAATTGGCACATTTCCCGAAAAGGTGAAAAACCAAAAGTAGTAAGACATTACAAATGGATCACTATGATGTTTAGGTTTGTTTTGCGGAATCCAGCAATGTTTAGAGGTAAGGAAATGACTATATACAATCATGGCAAAAAAGTAGTGGATATAAGTTGGGAGCAAATAGTCAACTTAAATAGTCAGGGATTGAAAGAAGGCGAAACACGTAAAATCATTAAAGCATTGGAGAGTGAATCTGAATGAGAGAGATAAAAGTGCGTGGCTATGCAGTCGAAGAAATGATCGATAGTCAGTGGATATACGGAACCGGTGTCCATAAAACTACATTTACCGATGAATACGCTAAGGAAACTGGAAAGAAATATGAATACTTCATCTGGACGGAGATGGGTTGGGTTGAGGTTCTTGGTGAATCGATTGGGCAGTATACAGGATTAAAAGACAAAAACGGCAAGGAGATTTATGAAAATGACATAACTTATTTTGGTGGTGCATATTGCATTGTACGCTTTGGCGAACATGGAGTACCGAGCATCGAGGATATGGAGTATGTAGATATGGCTACAGGTTTTTACTTAGAACCACAAGAAACCATTGAGCCATTTAACATGACTGTACCGTTAAATGAGCGATACGCAAAAGACTTAGTTGTTATCGGAAATATTTTCGAACACAGTCATCTTCTGGAGCAACACCATGATTAAAACAATTAAATTTACACTTAATCCATACAGGCGAAACGTTAATAGTAATTTTGATGGCAGGTTGTCGAGGTATTGGCAGAGGCAGTATTATGACGTGTTTAGAAAATGGTGAGGAGCAAACAGATGGATATAAAATACGAGTTATTCAACGATCATTTCCAAAATTATAAGAGATACAACATACCAAGAGCGCAATTAGTTATTGCCGATATTCCTTACAACTTAGGCTCCAATGCATATGCTTCAAGCCTTGAGTGGTATGTGGACGGCGATAATAAGAAAGGTGAATCAGATAAGGCAGGGAAGGCATTTTTCGACACTGATAACAACTTTAGAATATCGGAGTTCATGCACTTCTGTTCCAAAATGCTTATTAAAGAACCGAAGCAAAAAGGCAAAGCACCTGCAATGATAGTGTTCTGTGCATTTCAGCAAATACAAATGGTGATTGAGTACGGCAAGAAATACGGGTTTAAACACCATATCCCGTTAGTGTTTATCAAAAACACTTCACCACAGGTATTAAAAGCAAACATGAAGATTGTCGGGGCTACCGAATATGCATTGGTGCTATATCGTGAAAAGCTTCCAAAATTCAACAACGACGGACGGATGATATTTAACTGGTTCAACTGGACAGTTGACAATAGCTATCCAAAAATTCATCCAACGCAGAAACCGGTTCCGGTATTGAAAGAATTGATTAGCATTTTCACCGACTGCGGTGATGTGGTCATTGACCCAGTTGCAGGTAGTGCCTCCACATTAAGGGCAGCAATCGAATTGAACCGCAATGCATTCGGTTTTGAAATCAAAAAGGACATGTTTAAGACGGCGAATGAAAAGATGTTGAGGAATATTCCGATGAGTTTAGTTCTTTAAAAAAGGCGGTGAAGTCATGAGAAGACCGTGGACCATGAAAGAACTTCAGTTTCTCAAAGAAAATCACAATCTCATGTCAAATAAAGAACTTGCTAAAGCATTAGACCGAACAGTGGGGTCAGTTGCAAACCAAAAAGTTAAAAACGGACTTACGAAAAGAAATATTTATGAGGTTGTAAAAGGCTACGAAGTGCTTGCCACAGGAACAGTTGAAGAGTGTGCAGAGCAAACAGGTTTGTCTGTAAGCACTATACGATTTTACACCACACCTGCACATCGGAGAAGGTCAGTTGATTTGGATAAAGCCATATTGGTGCATAGGGTTGATGATACATGACCGAAAAACAAGCATATAAGGAATTACAACGTTGTTTGAAGCACAACGAGACCATTAGTATTCAGAAGCTTAAAAGACTGCTAGAAACGCTGGAATTTGAGAAATTAACACAAAGCAACAATGACCTTAGACGGCAAAATCAAAAGCTTAGGAGACGGATTGAGCGATTTAAAAATATGGAGGGATAGCGATGGAAGTTGCAACTGGCGATGTCCTCAAGATAAACGGAAACGAATATGAAGTCGAACAGCTTATCGATTACGGGGATATGGGTGTGTTCATGCGGTGGAAAGGTATTGATGATGTGGAGTTTCCGGTGAGTCGCTTGAATGCGAAAGAGTATGAAAAGTATTTGATTAGGAGGGGTTAGGGTGAACAAGGTTATTTTGACGAAGGAACAGGCGAAAGCGATGGAAGAATTAAAAAGCGAACATCTTACGGGGGAAGTAGTTAAAACCCACCTAAATGACAGATGGTCACTTGGTTTGGAGTCGTTAAATGATTTGACTGTAGATGAGTTTGCACAAGCTTATTATTCGGAGGACGGCTATGAAGTAGAGCCGGAGTATAAGGTTGGGGATTGGGTTGTAAGTGTCGAGTTTGATGTCGTTAAAAGGATAGAGAAAATAGAAAAACCAGAGGGGCAATTACCCATTTATAGATTAGAGGATAAATTCAATGTGTACACAATCCGCCTTGCCACACCATCCGAAATAGCAAAAGAAAAAGAGCGGAGATTCTTTGCTGGGCATGGTCGTGAACCTTGGGAATTGAAGAATAACGACATTCTGAACGACAGGCGAGAGAACTGCACGGTGACAATTGCCAAAGTGATTGATAAATTTCCTGCTGAAGAAATGACCGTCCTTTTTACTAATGGAGATTGGGAGTTTTACAACAATATAGTCGAAGATAGCGATTGGAGAGTTGCTTGCTTTGCAGATAAGAGATTGGACGTGAAAACAAATGACTGACCAATTACAAACAGCCAAAGACTGGCTAGGGGATTTAAGCAAGATTGTCTCCCAGCAAAAGACAAAAGAGGACTATGATTACGCGAAAAAGCGAACGGAAGCGCTGGGGTGGCTTATCAATCGTGTGGAGGAATTAGAAAACAGAAACAAAGAACTTGAGTATGCTTCCAAGTATAACGGAGAATTGAATGAGTTTTTGCAAAAGAGAAAATTACCACCAAGCACGCTGGGTAGGCATGTTGTTGATGTCGTTATGGAGTATGTGGAGGAATTGGAAGAAGAAGTAAATCATTGGAAGTCATGCACGAATAGCGAGCAGAAAATTGCCGCAAAGGCTCATAAAAGAGTGGAAAGAGTAGAAAAAGAAAATCGGCGCCTCAAACAGGCCTTAGAGTTTTATGCGGATGAGAGTAACTATGAATTTGAAACAATTGTAAGTGATTGTGATATAGATGTTGAGTCAAAAATACTGAACGATGGTGGAGAAAAAGCACGTAAAGCCCTGAAGGAGGAATCCCAATGAAACTAAAACCCGAACACATTTACCAAGCTGAACAAAACGGCATTGATTACAAGACCGTTAACACCAGAGTTAAACAGCATGATTGGGATATTGACAGAGCAATCAACGAACCGATAAAGGCAAAGCCGAGAAGTCAACCCGTGGAAGTTAAAAGCGATATAGAGCATGTCATTGATGAGTTAAATGCACTGGGGTATTACGATACGGCGGGGAAATCGCTTAAAGAATTGTCTACTAAATTAGCATTGCATCAGATAAAGGCAGAGTCGAGTCATAACACTTGGTTTTAGCGAAAATAACGTTACTGGGAGCGTTTTGCAGACAACTAGATGATTTATACATAATGAGTAGAAACGCTCCTGTAAATTGAGATATGGAGGGGAAAAGATGTTTGCAAAACAACTGAATTTCAGATATGTATATACATTGTTTCCGTGTTTTTTCAAAAGGAATTTACTAGCATTTATCTTTGATGGTGAGAAATCAGCAAGAGAAGGTGCAACGGAGTATGAGAATCCGAGTGTGGAATTTGTAAGTATCCAGAAGGTAGGATTCTTCAAATATTTAGTGGTATGGAAAGTGCAAGGATATTTAAAGGAGGACTAACCCATGACTCCGCGCTGGATGACAGAACGAAAACATATAAACAAGCACAATGAAATTTTAACGGTCATTGAAATATATGCTCCAGGTGAAAACAAGGAGCTGGTGAGAGAAGAGAATAAGCAGTGGACTCATAGAAGAGAGTTGCTTCTGGTGGAGGGAGATTGAGATGGAAAAGAAAGAAATGACTGTGTATATCGCGAAAGATGGAAAAAAGTTTTTTAGTGAGGAACAAGCAAAACGGCATGAAGAAATGTTGTCCAACACGAAGGCTTACAAGGTGTTTTACTCTCCTGATTTAACGGAAACAGGGAATTTGGGAAAGGTTGGGTATCTGATTGTTCAAGCAAACTGGAGCCATGATTTGTGGGCGGAATATTGGCTATACAGTAAATTTGGAAATCGAATTGATTTCGTTCAAGGTGTTGCGCCAACTAAAAATTGGACATTTCAAAAGGTTGATTTAGATGAAGTTGACCATGGTAAATTATTAGCATCCATTAAAAAGTGATGAAGGAGACTAACCAATGACACCCGAAAACCTTTACGATAAATGGCATGAAAAATTAAAGGAAGTAAACGAAGAAGAAAGACGTACAAGACGTAAATACCACAAGTCAAAGCTCCATGATGATGAAATGGATTTATATGTTCTAAGGCGAGAAAAGCACACGATCGAAGAGTTTTTAGATGATGTACGAGCATTAAATCCGTACATGCTAAACAAATATTGAAAGGGAGAGTAATTATGAATCTAACTAACTTATTTGAAATACAAGCAAAACTAGATAAAAAGATTGTTAAAGAAAAAGGTCTGGAAGGACAGGATTTGCTGGATAAAAAGATTCTCGCTTTGCAAGTTGAGTTGGGTGAGCTTGCACAAAATTGGCGCGGGTTTAAGTTTTGGAGTAAGGACCGGGAGCCGAGGACTTATGAAAAATGCCACGTTTGTCAAGGTCATGGAGAAACAGTGGTTCCTGCGTTTCCTGATTTTGAAGAAATGGAGCAAGATATGTGTCCAGTATGTGAAGGTGATGGAAAATCGGGTAAAAACCCACTCCTAGAAGAATACGTTGATTGCCTGCATTTTATATTGAGTATTGGGTTGGAAACGCTAAGACACGGACAATTAGAAATACACCTAATTCAAATATATTTAGATGGCATGAGAGATGTTCCGAGTTTTGCTGTCGGGAATAAAAAAGAAATTGTTTCCGTCTTCAGAGAATTATTTAAAATAACGAGCGAAATAGGGAATTCGGATTTTAAATTAAAAGAATTAATAGGCTACTTTGATACGTTGGGCGGATTGTTGGGTTTCACCCGAGAACAAATAGAGACTGCATACATGCAAAAGAACAAAATCAATCATGCTAGACAAGAAAATGGATATTAGGAGGTCTAACCATGCAAACACTAGACAAAAATAATCTAATCAACAGGCTTCCCAAAATGGGAATCTATCACACTAGCGACGGTAGAAATATAGAAGATGTTAGCTTATATACGCTTATGTGGACTTATATATCAGTTAAGTGTGATGCTGCACGTGCATACGGGGAGGAAACGCAATGACGATGCCAGAATCTTTAGTTGCCATATTTTCAATGACCTGTACGTGTTTTATATTGTGGGTATCTTCTAGGGATTGAGGGGAGGAATAATCCATGCAAGACATCGAACAGATAATCATAACCATTCGTGATGCAATCAGGGATATACCTAAACGATATAGCGATAATCTAGAACAAATTAATAAACTCGAAAAAGAAGAGAACGACTTGCTGCATTACATCGAATTAGTAAACCTAAATGCAGTTGAAGGATTTAAGGCTTACAAAGAATTACAAAAGGTAAGAAAAGAGCGTAGGGTTTACAAGGATGAAAACGAACTTCTTAGGCATATACAACCAGTATTAAAAAACATGAAAGGGCAGATAAGGCATTTGGATGATGCGCTTGGATGTGTCCGTCAGACAGAAAAGAATTTAGAAAACAGAATCTATAGAGTTCGTGTGAGGAAAGATTTAGACAAGGTTATTAATGGGGTGAAATAGTGTCGAATGCAATTAAAGCAACTAAGATTACATTCAAAAAAATTGAATCCGAATGGTACAATTACCACAACACATTAAAAGAGATAGCAAGATTACGAGAAGAAATTATGAATCCATTCGATGAAGAACCAGAAGATACTAATATTGTTAAAGGTGCTGCTTCGGTAAGGGTTCCAGGAGATCCGACAGCAAGGATGGCAACTCGTTTAACCACCAGTAAACAATTGAACTACCTCAATGAGATTGTGGAAGCTATTGACCGAGTATATAATGCTCTTCCAGACAATTATAAGGAATTAGTCAGGATTAAGTACTGGTCTAATAAAGACTTAACTTGGGATGTTATTGCCGAAGAGTTATATGTTAATCGGTCTACGGCTATACGGTGGAGAAACGAAATTGTACAGGCTACTATTGAATTATTGGGGTGGAGATAATGAGTAAACCAAACAGTATACAATTCGCAAATGCGATAGAACAAGTAAAGCACGAATTACCATTGCATCTTGAAAAACAGAGAATAAAAGCGAACTTATATATGAATATGTATAAGGCGTTGAAAAAAGAAGGGTTTACCGATGAACAGGCAATGGATATTATAAAGGCAAGGGGATACGAGTGAAACTATCATGCGACTTTTGGCGTTACTAATCGTGTTATTATGGTAATAGGTAATCCTATACCACTACCCCTTCTGGAGCCACTCATTATTGGGTGGCTCAAATAATATTATTATAGTATTATGGCACTAGGAGGGGATTGAGTGAAAAAGATATTGTTTGTTCTACTGTCAATTACTACTGCTATTGCATTGACGGCATGCGGTGGGGCTGACAAAGAATACAAAGATCAATTAAAAGAAGCTGAAAAACGCTTAGAAGAATCGCAAAAGGAATTAGAAAGCGCCCAGCAAGTTTCAGAGCAAATTGATGAAACGACTGAATCGCTTGAAGAATTAGCTAGTGAAATGGGAATTGAAAGCGATAATGAAGACGGTCATGAGATAGATGAATTAAGGAGCGATATAGAATACGAAGCTCTTGGAGATGGCGATGTTTTAACAGATCTCATAATCGAAAACGGAGAAGTGAAAGCCACAATCGAAATTGGAGATAGTGATGTAAACTAGCACATTATTCCAGGTCATCTATTTCAAACTAATTCA
>NZ_BMOS01000046.1 GCF_014647195.1 Oceanobacillus indicireducens
CTGAATTAGTTTGAAATAGATGACCTGGAATAATGTGCTAGTTTACATTGGTAGCACAAAATTAAATGAGATTGAATTCTTTGATTTTAAAGAAGTGAAGGGTAGTGGAATGGATAACAATAAAACGCTATTAGCCTTGTATCTGGCATACATGAGGCTTGTGGTTGAATATGGGAAATATACGCTTCCTTTTGGAATAGATTCCTTCGTGAAAAATGAAATTGATAAGGGTACTGTTAAAGTAACGTTTAAGGAAGTCGAAAAATATATACTATCAATCTCTAAACAAATATTCTTTGCAACTATCTCAGAAAACTTAAACTATCTCTCTAATCTTGATACATATCATGTAATAGACTTAACTAAACCTTTACTCACGCCAGAAAAGTACAATCGTTTATTAGCTGAAGTGATGACTAAGTAGTGAATAGCCTGTAAGAGAGTGATTACAGAAAAATCAAGTTTTTATTTTAGCTTGTTTCTCTTTAACGTTTTAACGTGTTGGAAGTCTCTTAAAAACAATGTGGGGTGGGGGGACATCTCGAATTTTGAACGGTTAGATAAGGTAGACAAAATACTGTTGTCTTCAGGGGATTTAAAGCGATTAGATGAATGGTGGCTTAATATTCACGATGGAGCATTCAATGAATTTCGTCCCGTGATCGAAGAGGGAGTAATATTATTAGAAATGCACCCAAATATGGCATTCGACCAATCGTTTATTGATGCAAACAATTTAACCTCATTGTCATTTTTATTATACTTTAAACAGCTCGATGATGTACGAGTATATTATGAAATTTACCAATTTACTGGTGAAGATCAAATTAAATATATTTTAAAAGCCACTAAGAACTACAGGGAACTAAAAAGTGAATTAAATATATACTCCGATAATAAACTTATACAAAAAACTGAGAATGCAATCAGATTCTTAGATACAATAACAACTAGTCATATTGCTTTGATGAATTATATGGAATTATATCGAGACGTAAAAGAGAGAGTGTCTTATGAATCTAAACGTAAAAAAGTAACTAAGAGAAGAAAAAAAAGAAAGAAGAATACTCGATCAATCACAATTAAAGTTTATAACGTGAACATCCCACCTGTTCCTGTCAGTGAAAAAGAAAAAAAGGCATATCGACGAATGAAAGAGTCTTGGACAGTAAGAGGTCATTGGAGAACATTGCCATCTGGAAGAAAGACATGGGTAAGGAATCATGTAAAAGGAAATAAGAAAAAGTTAGAACCCAACACATACCATTTTTGAATACTTTGCATTTCAATAAGCATGCACTGATGAGCTAAAGGGTTGCTATCATTGCAATTGTATTTTGGTGATTTATCCACAAAACTCTTATTTCTACTATGTTTCCCAAAAATAAACTCGTCTCACTTAAAACAAAACATTTCCTATTTCCGTTAAAATAATTTTTTCCGATTCAGAAGCTGATCCAAAATAATATCCGTAAGAGTAGGGGAGAAAAGAGCTCATCTTTCTCCTCTTTTTTCTTCCTATCCGCTCTCTCCTACCTCTTCAAATCAGCTATATATCAATCTTTATCCATCGTTTTTCAATCGGAATCCAATCATTTTCCAATCTCTTTTCAAGCCAATCTTTTCTCTCTATTTTCTTCTATCTACTATCTCTATTATCGGTGAAGTTTATTTTAAATCCTAAAAAACACCTCAAAAATGACTCGAAAACAGACCAATATTGAATCGTAAAAGGTCCGAAATCGAGGTTCCATCGGAAATCTTTATTTTAATCGAAACGGTGGAATGCGGGTTGGTGGGGGTGGGATTCGGAAAGGTAATTTTTAAATGAATATACGATCATTGCCCAGAACGCCTTCAACTCCAGTGGCGGTGACTTAGTTGCGAAACGAAGCGCCTGCATCGTTGAACAGATAACAGAAGATATCGAGATTTACTAAAATCTTAAACCAGAGGCCCCAATTGTTAAATAGGACGATTGGGGCCTCGTGCTATATCAAAAAAGGTGAATCATTCGCTTTCAAGAAGGAGAGATTAGTCATGGATGCGTGGCATTCGTTTATCGCGGAAGTTGGCTTCCCTCATGCTTAGAAGTGGGGGTATTACAGACCGTTAATACGTCATAAAAAATATTCCCAAGACGAAACTTTCACTTGGATAATATCGTATTAAGGATTAATATGAAATGACAAAGAATAGTAAAATTGAATTCTGTACTGGGAAAAAACCATCCTTTGAATAAAAATTTTATCGAATACTACCAGCAACACAAGCTAGGTTATTAAATGACATATTACTATTATTTAGCATCCTGTCAGAAAATGAGACTAGGGAATGGAATACGATATTCAACGGAGACGGATGAAAGGATTCTATTACTGCCAGCGGGGCATTTACTTACGATAAAGAAAGAACCAACTTTTATTTAAAACGGAGGTCAACTACCTTGAACTGTTGTTGTGATAGTGGAATAACAAATGATTTAAAAATCGAAGGAGATGTTGGGGCAGACCCGATTTGGTGTAATCGGTGCGGTTGCAATCTTGATATAGAAGACGTTCCCGTTTCCAATGAATTAGCAGAGGAATTGTCGGATTGGGCAAAGAGCTATGGGACATGGATAGATTGGGAACAAGATAAGTTGCTTCCCCACGGCAACCAATTGGAAAAAGAGGTTAATCAAAGAGGATATTTTTTAACAGGAAAAGTGAAACAAGAACTCGGTAGAAACTATAAAATAAAATTCATACCATCCGCGAGTGCAGGAATTTATAGTCATCATGAAAAATAATCTTGAGAGATGAGGGAGGACGAAGAAATGCATTTAAATAAATACATCCAAACGAACTTCCCAAGCCTAACTCTAAAACCAAATCTCACCTCCCAATGGAATCCAAGTATTCATCTCGAACTAGCCAAAGGATTCTGTCCAATTAAAGAGGAGAGTGACGAGCTGAATCCTGATTATTTTCATACTGTCTATCAGCAAGCTATCTCCCTATTTCATGATCTATTCTCGGCCGATGAGGAAATTATATTGGTAACGAATAGCTATCGGTATAAAAATGATAGAAGAAAGAACAGAAGGAAGCTTGGGGTATATCTTCATTATATAAATAGTAAAGACGTCCGTTTGCGTTTAACGCAAGCAACTTTACTTTATATGTTTGAGGATGACGAAGAGAAGGAAGAGAAGTGCACATCTCAATTCTCCTTACGATGTCGCAAGCAAGATATTCAGTATTCAACTTTAATAAAAGCAATTTGCAACCAGGATTTCCCGCCAGTGAAGCCAAGAATACATTATCCATTTAACTTGGATGCCCCGGATATATTTTTTATTAATACGACGAGAAATATTATATTTTACATTTATGATGATAGAGGGTGTGAGGTGATTGCGAAGAATAGTGAAGCGATTCGCCCTATCTATGAAAAATATGCAGACTAGATGGATGAAAGTTACCGGGAAGAGATCAATCAACACTTTACGTGGAAGATTAAATAGGAAGTCCTCGCTCGAATGAGTGGATACTTTCACGTGAAGAGAAGGTTACCATATTAAATACAGCATAAAGTTATTGAAAAAAGAAGGGGAACCAAAGTTATGCCAGAATCTAATGATGATTCATTTCGTAATATGAATAAAAAAGAAAAAATAGTTACAGTCGTAGGAATCGCGCTTCTTATTATCGTGGCGGTGGGTTTTGTGTTTGGGATTTATTTCTTCGGTCTTGCAGGCGTTTTTAAAGTGCTTGGTGTTCAGTATGATTCAAACTGGTCATTAGTTATTTTTGTTTTCAATTTGTTTGCGATCGGCCTTATTTTCGAATTGTTTACCAACGTAATATTCAAATTGTCCGTCCGAAATATGACAGGAAAAGCAAAAGTGCTTGTTATCCGATTTTTGATCGAGAGCACATCGAATTGGCTCGTCCTCTTCACTGTGGATGAGTTTATGAGCAGTATCACGCTATCTCTTAAAACAGAGATTATAATTGCAATCTTTATTGCCTTGTTCGAAATTGTATTGGAAGATAAAGATGAAGAAGATGAGGAAGAAACAATTAAAAATACCGAGGATTAAATTAAAAACACAAAGGGGAATTACATATGATGGGTTTGCTTAATGTTGCGAGTTTTGTTCTTGGACTCACTGCTTGGATCCTTCCTGCAATGAATCTAATGAGGTATAGAAGTAATAACAATAAGAATTGGATTACGCTTACCATGCTTAGTTTGAGTGCTTGTGCTATTTCGCTATGTCTCGAGATGTTTTACACTTATCATCTGGTGAGAATCGAGGACTGGACTGCTCTGATGAATACAGCAGGGGCGGTAGTTTTTGCTGCCACGGTTCTGCTTGTTGTTACCATTCTATTAAATACAATTACGCTGTTCGTATTCCGTGATAAAACAGCGAAGTAGGGAAATGAAGAATATATTATGTTGAGGAGCAACGTAACTTGCAGTATTTTAAATTTCTAATTCAAGAGTCTATATTATTTGGGTTGATTATAATAGTGAATTACTTTTACGATATTAACCTTGGCCCACCTTTCACAAAGACAGATGTAATAGCGAGCATCATATGCCTGTCTATTCTTGGCTATTTATTATTTTTGCTCTTTACGTTATTTAAACGTTTCGATAATATAGTATTAAAAAATACAATCATACTTTCTATCCCGAATTTTATTATAACGGCACTCGTTATTGGGATTATATTCTCGAGTGTTGGTATAAAGTGACGGCAACTAATGATACGCTTCTAATTTTAAAAGGTAAGAGAGGAAACCAGCTATGACCCAATATGTATACCTTGCTTCACCTATCAGGTTACCAATAGGTTCATTTGGACAGTCACCTTTGTCTCCTGAACAACCGAATGTCTTTAACAGTGAACTGGATTTCGCCCATTTATATTTTGAAAACAATTATGATAGCCAATTAAAACAGCGATTCTCATACAGTCCGCACTTTTCATTCAAGCATCAAGTAGCGGCAGATGCTCGTGACATCCCATTGAAACTTCAACTACAAGGGACTGCAGAAGAAGCGAAATGTTTAAGCATCCTGTATGCTTATATAGAAGAAGCCCTCCAAGCAAGCGGAGTTGTAGAGTATTTCACTAGTTTGAATGGAAAAGAGGACTCGGCGCTTTCGAAAAAGCGCCAAATCCGCTGGTCAGATATAAAAGACCCTTATGATTTAGTCATAGATGACCTTGAGTTTTGGGAGATCACTTTATCATAATTCAACTTTCGCACTGATAAGCTTCATAAAATTGCTCTACATGACTGTACCGAGAAGACTTTAAATAGTACACCTAGCTCGATATAATGAACGGACAGCTTCAGCAGCGAATT
This sequence comes from Oceanobacillus indicireducens, assembly GCF_014647195.1. Lineage (GTDB taxonomy): Bacteria > Bacillota > Bacilli > Bacillales > Amphibacillaceae > Oceanobacillus > Oceanobacillus indicireducens. The sequence goes on from NZ_BMOS01000046.1 coordinate 5,370, forward strand.
TAAGCAAGGTGAGTGTTTTCAGCCCGAGTGAACTAGTATCTTGTTCAAACGGGAATGGGACTCCTCTATTCACTCGAACGAACTGGAATCTGCTTCATTCGATCGATTAGAACCTTTCTATTCATTCGAACGAACTGGAATCTACTTCATTCGATTGATTAGAGCCCCGCTATTCACTCGAATGAACTGGAATCTGCTTCATTCGATCGATTTGAACTCTGCTATTCATTCGAACGAACTGGAATCTACTTCATTCGATTGATTAGAGCCCCGCTATTCACTCGAATGAACTGGAATCTGCTTCATTCGATCGATTTGAACTCTGCTATTCATTCGAACGAACTGGAATCTACTTCATTCGATTGATTAGAGCCCCGTAATTCACTCGAATGTCTGGAATCACCTTCAAACGAGTCATTAGAACCCTATTGAGGTATTGGGATCGTATCCATAACTATAATGAATTGCTGGTTTCACTAATTATACGAGAGAGTAGTTTACTGTTTCAGCTGCGAAAGTTGAAATAATAATATTTCGATTCATAAATGTATTTTTTAGTCAGGGTGATGAAAATAGAGAAGTTAATATTGGAAAAACATATAGACTATTCCTCACGTCTAAATTTCATATCCGGCCATGTAGCAAGAGACGGCACATTAATCTTAATCGAAAGTGATATAGAAGAACTCGATTTCTTCAGACGACCGGTTGTAAAAAATAATTGGTTCATCAAGCTGATAAAAGATGGCAGGATAGAAACTGTCGAATTAAAAAATGTTCCGCTTATCCCGACGGAAGTAGACATCTTTTCAGATGGTACGTTGCTTCTTGTCCAAAGCCGTTGTCTAAAGGAAGGTACATCTATTGAACGAAATGCGAGAAGATATAATCCGAGCGGGCAATTAATTGATGCTTTTACGTTGGGTGACGGCATAGAGAGTGTACAAGTTGATGAAACTGACACGATTTGGGTAAGCTATTTTGATGAAGGGATATTTGGAAACTTTGGCTGGGAAGAGCCGATGGGCAGTGCTGGTGTTGTTGCTTATACAATAAACGGTGAACGGTTGTGGGATGCAAGTGATTATGGAATTATGGACTGTTATGCGCTAAATGTTGCGAGCTCAAAGGAAATATACTTCTATTATTATGATGACTTTTTTCTCGTGCAACTGAATGAGCGGAAGGAATCGATTCGTTATCGTGTTAATAGCCGCCATCATACGTTGCAGCAATTTGTGTTAGACGAGAAGGGATTAATTGGTCAAATAGATGGGCAAAAGCTGATGCGCTTCCGAAAAACATTCCGAAAGTTTACTCCAAAGGAAGAACTGCGAGTTGTGGACGAAAAAGGGAAGCGTATTATTGGGCCAGTGTTTATGCGCGGGGATTACATTTATGCATATGGAAAAGGCGGGATATACAAAAGAAGGGTATCTACAGTAAAGAATGCTTCGCTAAAATAACTGGAACTGCCATTCCCAGAAAAAGAACAAATCCCAGCACAGTGCCACTTCCCGATTAGAGAAGCAACATTTTTACAAAAAAACCTACAAAATATCTAGGCAAATATTAAAATTTCGTGTACACTTAAAAAGTATTTTTTCATATGTATAACAAAAAAGATTTTCTATACATGATGAATTAGATATAATAGTAATGATGTTGGTTGAAATCCAATGTTTAGATGTTAAGACTCATCCTTTAGGAGGAATGAAGAAATGAAAATTGTGAAAGTGAAAGATTATGAGGAAATGAGCAGAAAAGCTGCTGAAATCGTAGCCGAGCGTATGAACGCGATTGAAAATCCGGTCATTGGCCTTGCAACTGGCTCGACTCCAGAGGGTATGTATGAGATTCTGATTGACAAATATAACAAAGGTGAAATTGATTTTGCAAATACAACGACATTCAATTTAGATGAATATGTTGGTATCACAGACGATGACCCGAACAGCTACCATTACTTCATGGATAAGCATCTGTTTGATCATGTCAATATTCAAAAAGAAAAAACTCATGTTCCAAGTGGTATGGCGGATGACTTAGACAGAGAATGCCGTGAATATGAAGAAGCTATTAAAGCTGCAGGTAACATCGACCTTCAATTACTTGGTATTGGCAATAACGGCCATATCGGCTTCAACGAACCAGGTACACCTGTTGACAGCAGAACTCATATTATTGGACTTAAAGAGGAGACGATTCAAGCGAATGCCCGCTTCTTTGATTCCATTGATGAAGTTCCGACAAAAGCAATTACAATGGGAATTGGCACGATTCTTGATAGTAAAGAAATCCTCATGATTATCTCTGGTGAAAACAAAAGAGACGCTGTGACCAGCCTTCTTAAAGGTACAATCTCAGAAGACATCCCAGCATCCGCTTTACATAACCATCCGAATGCAACGGTTATTATAGATGAAGCGGCTTGGGGAGATAATGAATAATAAATGTTACGATGAAAAAAGGCTATTGTCCAGACAATAGCCTTTCTCTTACCCTGAAAAAGTTAAACACGCTTAGCGATCAACACCTTTGAATACTGCCGCACGACCAAATCCTCCAATTGATCTGCCCGGAGTAAACCGAGCTCAATCGCCGCTTTAATCTTCGCTTTATCCGGCCGCCGGACTATCTCAATCAAATCTTCCATTCGCAGCTCCTCCAACCGACGAACCGTTCGCTCTTCATCAAACTTCTCCGTTTTCCGTATCTGTCGCTTCAATTGATATCCATCTCGAATAAACTCTCCAGTTTGATTCTCGCCAACCAATTCGTCAAAAGCTTTATTGAACTCCTTTTTCAGTTCACCTAATTCCTGCTCGATTTCTCGTTTCATTTCCTGTAGGTTATAAAACCGCGCCAGCTTGTCTACATTTAGCTTATTATCCATTTGACATGCCCCCTGTCACCATTCTATTGCTAACAGGTGTAGAATATTCCACAAAAAAAGACCTCCCATTTGGAAGGTCTGGCTTTTAATAAAATCGCTTATAGCTATCGAAGTGCTTACTCCAATAAGAGTCATTCAAGTTTGTGATGGTGACACCAGTTGATGATCCTGCGTGGATGAACTGGTTGTTTCCGATATAGATTCCCATATGGGAAATTCCGGCTTTATACGTGCCGGAGAAGAATACAAGGTCTCCAACCTGAGGTGTATTTACATAAAACGAACGGTCAAAGTATCCTTGCGTTGATGTCCGGCTAATACTCATCCCAGCATTTTTGTACGCATAATAAATGAATCCACTACAGTCGAATCCGCTAGGTGAGGAGCCACCCCACACATACGGTACGCCAATTTGGCTTCGAGCGGTGCTAATTAGTGTGTCTACATTATAGCCAACATTATTTTTAGGTTGCTCTTTCGGTTTATTATTGGAAGGTGGAGTTGATTTACTTCCGTTAATATTTAACTTCTGTCCGATATAAATCATGTCAGAAGATAAGTTGTTCCAGCTCTTTAAGTTTGCAACAGACACTCCGAACTCTTTTCCAATGCGTGATAATGTATCACCAGACTTAACAACGTAAACAGTGGCGTTCCCTGTCTTTGGTTTACTAGGAGTTTTCTTTCCAGAATTTGAATTCTTCGGTGGTGTTGTATTACCTGAATTTCCCGGATTTTTTACATAAAATACGTTTCCTGGGTAGATGAGCGTAGTATTCAGATTGTTCCACTTCATTAGGTTCTGCAGAGAAATGCCGTGGCGTGAAGCAATTCCACTCAATGTGTCTCCTGCCTTTACCTTATATGTATTAGCGGAACCACTATTTGAGTTGTTATTTTTGTTAGAGTTGTTTGGCTTCGATGGAGTTGCTGAACCGGATGTTTCGATTATTTGGTTCGGATAAATAATATCAGATGTTAATTTGTTTAACTTCTTTAATGTCGCTACATTCGTATTGTACTTTTGTGCAATCGACCATAGAGAATCTCCTGATTGTACCTTATGCGATGCTGCAGATGCTTCGTCCGCTCCAAATAGTGCCGCTGCAATCGCTGCTCCTGCTGTTACTGACATGTAGATTTTCTTTTTTGCCAATTAAAAGTCCTCCCTATCATATGTTGTATCATTTACAAGAATCATCATCTGAAAAGATTGTCGTATTTATTTGTGAATTGCTAGCTAGGTATTGAAAATTAGAAATAACTACCATCTATTATAGCGTAAAATCTCTAGTTTGATAGAAGATTAATGGATTTGTAATCTCTTTGTAATATAAGGGAGAAACATCGGAGAGGGCATTGAGGTAGAATTAATGGAATAACTAGATTAAACGTTTATTTCGCAACTATTTCCACCCAATAAAAACCTCTAATCTATGGGAAACAAGTGAGTGCCTTTTCTATATAATTCCAACCGGATCATCTAGCTGCCTAGCAAACTCTGAAACAATTCTAAAAAAACCCCTACTTTTTTCCCGGTTATGTGTTATAATCACATATTGTAAAGTTTAAAGTATAAATTTAATTAAATAATATTAGCGATAACTACCGCAAAAAGTAGAATACTAAAGGAATATGGAGGTAACACCATGGAGGAAACAATTTCCTTAAAGGAAATATTTGAGGTAATCAAGCAGCGCATCCTGCTTATTTTGGCAATTACACTTGGTGCTGCTGTGGTAGCAGCAGTTATAAGTTATTTTGTGCTCACTCCGACTTATCAATCTAGTTCACAGTTTATTGTTAACCAAAGTGCACAGGAGCAAGAAGTTCCATACAATGTTAACGATATTCGGGCAAACGTCGAAATTATAAATACTTACAACGAGATTATTAAAGCTCCGGCAATTTTAGGAGAGGTCATCGATGAACTTAATTTACCATACACGGTTGCAACCCTTGCTCAAAATATAAGTGTTGCCAATGCAAATGAATCACAAGTCGTAACAGTGACAGTAACAGATGAGAATCCAGCAACAGCAGTGGATATCGCAAACACAACCGTTGCTGTCTTCCAAGAGAAAATTCAAGAATTCATGAACGTAGATAATGTGGGAGTGTTAACAGAAGCTGAACTAAGCGCGAATCCATCACCAGTGGCACCTACTCCGATTTTGAATATCGCAATTGCGGTAGTTCTTGGATTGATGGTCGGGGTTGGTATAGCGTTCTTGCTAGCGTATCTTGATAATTCTGTTACGACAGAAGACGATGTAGAAAAGCATCTTGGGTTACCGGTGCTCGGTGTTATCTCGCATATTAATCCGGAAGATGTCCGGTCAAATCACATGAGTTTCCAGACGAACAGACAGAAGAGAGGTGGATTTAATGCTGCGCAAAAAGAATCAGTCTAAAGTAAGCAGTAATGTCCGTCACTTAATTACAAAAGTAAATCCGAAATCGCCTATTTCTGAGCAATATCGTACAGTGAGAACAAATATGCAATTCTCTTCCGTTGATAATGATTTGAAATCATTTCTTGTCACCTCATCAGGTCCAGCAGAAGGAAAGTCATCAACAACCGCAAATTTGGCTATTGTTTATGCTCAACAAGGAAAGCGTGTTTTACTTATTGACGCTGACTTGAGGAAGCCAACAATGCATTATACGTTCCGACTTGATAATTTACGTGGATTAAGTAATGTCCTTGTTGGGGAAATCTCACTCGAAGAAGCAGTGAATGGTACGGATATCGATACACTTGATGTGATGACTTGTGGTCCGATTCCCCCGAACCCATCCGAATTGCTCGGTTCAAGGAAAATGGAAACTCTTTTAAAAGAAGCAAAATTAAGCTACGACCTCGTAATATTTGATACGCCACCTGTACTTGCGGTAACTGACGCACAGATTCTAGCTAATATAGTAGATGGTTCAGTACTTGTTGTCCGAAGTGGAAGTACAGAAATTGAGCCAGCTCAAAAGGCGAAAGAGGCTCTAATCCCGGCGAAAGCGAAATTACTTGGTGTAGTTCTAAACGATCGGGAGAAAAAAGCATCTAATTATTATTACTATTATGGTACGAACTAAATAAAGCTCCTTCCTTTCGCGGAATCGGCGATAGAGGGGGCTATTTTTGTGTGGGTTGTGGAAATGAATTACATGATATTTCAAAAATGTTAAGTTTCATTGAAAAATATCAAAACTTGACAAACTTTGCTATAATGGTATATCAAATAATTGATTTGCGCGTAGATTAACAATACAATTTAGTATTGGTTAATTTGAATAGAATGATAGAAGGGGAGTGACCATAATGATTGATATTCATTCACATATTCTTCCTGGTATAGATGATGGAGCCCAAACTGAAGCAGATAGTCTAAAGATGGCAAGAGCTGCGGTTAAAGAAGGAATTACTACAATTGTTGCGACTCCTCATCACCGGAATGGAAAATTCGATAATGAACGGAATAATATCATTCGCTGGGTAGAAACGTTAAATGAATTAATTATAAGTGAAGGTATTCCACTTACTGTACTTCCAGGCCAGGAAACACGGATTAATGGCGATATGATTGCTGAACTGGAGAATGAGATTATCTTGCCTATTAACAATTCAAAGTATGTGTTTGTAGAATTCCCTTCTGCCCACGTTCCACGTTATACTAGTCAGATGCTATTTGATATTCAAGTTGCTGGATATATACCGGTCATTGTTCATCCAGAACGAAACCAAGAGTTAATTGAACACCCAAACAGACTCTATGAGTTTGTGAAAAAGGGTGCTCTAACGCAGGTTACAGCAGCGAGTGTTGTAGGAAAGTTCGGGAAAAACATTCAGAAATTCAGTAGACAGATCATTGAATCTAATTTGGCTCATTTTATCGCTTCAGATGCTCATAATACAACGACAAGAGGTTTTGTGATGAATGAAGCATTTCAATTGATTCAGAATGATTACGGTAATGATTATGTATATATGTACCTTGAGAATAGTGAATTGCTGATAGATAACAAGAATGTGAATCGTGTGGAACCATCAAATATTAAAAGAAAAAAGTTCCTTGGTCTATTTTAGTATGACCAAGGAACTCTCCCTGTGAATTGCTTAGGTAAGTATAAAACTATGCCAAAATTTACTTTGCAAAACTTATATACACGGGTGTCAAAATAAAGTCACAAACCTTATAAAAAATAAACGGCAAAAGTCACTTTAAATATGACTGCTAATTTAATAGAGTGGTGTAGGATTACTTTGCTAGGTAGACTCTATGTGGTAAAAATAAGTATTTACTATTGAATTCGGAATCCGACTTTAGTGCTATTACATAACAGGCGAAAAGCTACTAAGTTTTTTACATAAAATAAACTAACTGACATGACGGCTTAAACCTCATGAGAAAGGAGAACTCATGTCCTATTCAAAGCGTTTATCATTGCTCTTCTTACTTGATACACTGATTGTTGCAACAGCAATATTCGTTGCGGCTTGGATTGTTTATCCCGCGTATACTGACATACTTACTTCAAATGCAATTATTACATCCGCTATCGCACTCGTCATCTTTCATCATTTATTCGCAGCAGTTTTTAAACTTTATAATAAAGTGTGGTCTTATGCAAGTGTCGGGGAATTGGTCGCTATCGTTAAAGCTGTAACGCTTACTGTTGTTTCAGCTGGGATGGTACAACTTGTATTAAATGACTTCTCAATTTTACGACGTGCTTTAATTGTTACTTGGCTCTTGCACATTATACTTATTGGAGGTTCTCGTTTTATATGGCGTATGTATAGAGATCGCCATATCAATCATAATAATAAATCCCAAAAACGGACTCTTGTGGTTGGTGCTGGAGCTGCTGGGGCAATGATCGTACGTCAACTGCAAAATGAACATAATACTGAACTAACACCAGTTGCGTTTGTTGACGATGATTTAAATAAACAGAAAATGGAAATGTATAACCTTCCAGTTGTTGGGTCTGTTAATGATATTCCGAGAATTGTCGAAGAATATAATATTGAACATATTGTAATTGCGATTCCCTCATTAAGAAATGGGGAACTAAAAAATATTGTTGAAGCCTGTGCAAGTACATCTGCCCAAGTGCAAATGATCCCGAAAATTGAGGACTTAATGACAGGAAGAATTACTGTAAGTAGTTTGAAAAACATCGAAGTAGAAGATTTACTAGGCCGTGAACCTGTTAAACTTGATATTAATGCCATTTCAGAATATGTAACTGGAAATACGGTAATGGTTACTGGAGCAGGCGGGTCGATAGGTTCTGAGATTTGCCGTCAGTTGATGCGGTTTTCGCCGAAAAAGATTCTCCTTGTTGGACATGGAGAATATAGTATTTACAATATTGATATGGAATTAAGAAAAGAAATTAGTGATAATCAGACGGAGATTGTTCCCATAATAGGTGACGTTAAAGATAAGAAGCGTATGTTTGATATTGTCAGAGAACATCTACCAGCAATTATTTATCATGCAGCGGCTCATAAGCATGTTCCATTGATGGAATATAATCCTCATGAGGCTGTGAAAAATAATATTATTGGTACGAAAAATGTCGCAGAAGCTGCGGACAAGTTCTATGTAAGGACGTTTGTTCTTGTATCGACGGATAAAGCGGTTAACCCAACGAATGTGATGGGAGCTTCCAAACGTGTTGCTGAAATGGTTGTGCAGAATTTAGCTAAGCAGAGTGATACGAAGTTTGTGGCTGTCCGTTTTGGTAATGTGCTTGGGAGTAGGGGGAGTGTTATCCCGCTTTTCCGTAAACAAATTGAAAATGGCGGGCCAATAACGATAACCCATCCTGATATTACGAGGTATTTTATGACAATACCGGAAGCATCGAGGCTTGTTATTCAGGCCGGAACATTGGCGCAAGGTGGAGAAATTTTTGTGTTAGATATGGGTGAGCCGGTGAAAATAGTTGACCTTGCGAAGAATTTGATTAAGTTGTCGGGGTATACGGAAGACGAAATAAGATTAGAATACTCTGGTTTGAGACCTGGTGAGAAAATGTTTGAGGAGTTATTGGGGGAGGATGAGGTTCTTCCCGGTGAGGTTTATGAGAAAATTTATGTTGGTAGAACTGTAGAAGTCCATCCAAGTCTGATTGATGAACTACTTGATGGATTTATAGAGTATGATCATGCACAGTTAAAAGAAGAACTGATGAACATAGTTTATTTAGAGCGTGAACAATTAGCAGTTCAAGTTTAAATTGATGCTAGTTCATTTTATTAACAAAGCGAAATAATACTTTATTTGAGATTACCAACCTTATGGAGGCATTTGAAATGAAAAAAGTAAAAAAGGCCATCATACCAGCTGCTGGCTTAGGGACAAGATTTTTACCCGTTACAAAAGCAATGCCTAAAGAAATGCTGCCAATTTTAGATAAGCCTACTATTCAATATATTGTGGAAGAGGCGATTGAATCTGGTATAGAGGACATTATTATTGTAACAGGTAAAGGAAAACGAGCTATTGAAGATCATTTTGACCATAATTATGAATTAGAACAAAATCTATTAAATAAAGAGAAATATGATGTGTTAGAAAAAGTTAATCACGCCTCTAATATTGATTTGCATTATATACGTCAAAAAGATCCAAAGGGACTGGGACATGCAGTTTGGTGTGCTCGGAAATTTATTGGAGATGAGCCCTTTGCAGTACTCCTAGGGGATGATATCGTACAGGCTGAGACCCCAGGTTTAAAACAATTGATTGAACAGTACGACGAAACAGGTAGCTCTGTTGTAGGTGTTCAGCAGGTTTCAGAAAATGAAACAGATCGGTATGGCATTGTTGATCCAGGTGAAAAAGAAGGCAGAAGATACAAAGTTAATAAATTCGTGGAAAAGCCAGCAAAAGGAACGGCACCTTCAAACTTAGCAATTATGGGTCGCTATGTTTTTACTCCTGAAATATTTGATCTTTTAAGTAAGCATGAGATTGGTGCTGGGGGAGAAATTCAATTAACGGATGCGATTGAAAAGCTAAACGAAATTCGAAGCGTATATGCTTATGACTTTGCAGGTAAACGATTTGATGTCGGGGAAAAAACTGGATTTGTGAAAACTACAATTGATTTTGCTTTAGAGGATCCAGAAATGAAAGATGAATTGTATTTATTCTTACAAGAAAAAATAGATCAAATGCAACAAAAAAGTAATTAAATAATACCAAATAAGATTTCTTGAAATTTCAAAAGTGTTTAATGTAGAACGTTAATTCAATAGTTAAAGAGATTAAGTAAAAATTAGTATTCCATAGATATTTTTAAGTCTTTTATTATAGAGTATAGCTCATGAAAGAGTGATAAATATTATGACAGCGAAGGTAGAAAAAAAGAGAATTTTTCTTTCATCTCCCCATATGAGTAATGAAGGTTACGAGCAACACTTTGTGCAAGAAGCATTTGATACCAACTGGATTGCACCCTTGGGAGAAAATGTGAATCAATTTGAAAAAGAATTAGCAGCTAAAGTAGGTTCTAAGGATGCCGCTGCACTGTCATCGGGGACAGCAGCAATCCACTTAGCACTTAAAGCTGCTGGAGTCGGAGAAGGAGATATTGTATTTTGTCCTAGTCTCACTTTTTCGGCGACCGCCAATCCAATCATTTATCAGAATGCTACCCCGGTATTTATTGATAGTGACTATAAAACTTGGAATATGAGTCCGGAGGCTTTAGAAGAGGCCTTCGAAAAATATCCTGAAGTTAAAGCTGTAATAGTTGTCCATCTATATGGCTTATCTGCAGATATGGATCGAATCATGGAAATCTGTGATAAACATAATGTGGCAGTTATAGAAGATGCAGCAGAGTCACTTGGTACATATTACAAAGGAAGACATACTGGAACAATTGGAGATTTTGGTATTTTTTCTTTTAATGGAAATAAAATAATTACGACTTCTGGCGGTGGCATGCTAGTCTCTGATAATGAAGAGATGATTGCAAAAACAAGGTTCTGGGCGACGCAATCAAGGGATAATGCAAGACATTATCAGCATAGTGAATTAGGTTATAATTACCGAATGAGTAATATTGTTGCTGGAATTGGTAGAGGTCAGCTCAAGGTGCTTGATGACCGAGTTGAAAAGAAACGCTATATTTTTGAATATTATAAAAGAGAATTAAGTAAACTAGAAGGTATTGAATTCATGCCCACTAATGAATGGGATGAGCCAAATTACTGGTTAAGTTCACTATTACTCAATAGTAAAGTACGACCTAATGAAATAATTGATACACTGGAAGAAGAAAATATTGAGTCTCGCCCAGTGTGGAAGCCAATGCATTTGCAACCATTCTTTAAAAAATATGATTATGTTGGAGAAAAAGTTTCAGAAAGATTGTTTGAGAACGGCGTTTGTCTACCAAGCGATACGAAAATGACTGACGAAGATTTAGAGAGAATCTGTAAAATAATAAAACAAATTCACGAGGAAAGGTTACGTGGATGAAATGTATTTAAAAATTAAAAGAGTTCTAGATTTTATTATGTCCTTGATTTTACTAATAATCGTATCCCCGCTTTTAATCATAGTAGCTATTCTTATTAAATTAGATTCAAAAGTGTAAAGCTCCACATTGTTCCATCTAAAACACTTGCTAATTGT
>NZ_BMOS01000047.1 GCF_014647195.1 Oceanobacillus indicireducens
TTCGTTTGTAACATCAGCTTGGACAACTAAAATATTTTCTTGATCCGCACGCATTTAATCTACTAGTGTAGGGAGATCGAATAAAATAGGAGCTTTTATATTCTTTTAGAGTGATAGAAACTCGCTTGATTTCTTTCGTGTTTCCGGACTCAAATATGAATCTGATCATATCCCTTCCTAATCAGCTTATTAAAGACTACCCAGCTACTCAGCCCTGATTCCCAATTCCCGCATCCTCCTCTCCGGACCGTAATATCAGAACGTCAAGTGGATGCAGCATTGGAAGCTGGTGCAACATACATCATTACACCAGGTTGGGACCGCGAAATAGCGAAGTATGTACGCTCAAAAGATATTCTCCTATTCCCTGGTGTCTTCTCGCCGGGTGAGATTATGCAAGCAGCGAGTCTCGGCATCGAAACGGTTAAAGTATTTCCTGCTATCGATTTGGGATTTGGATTCATTAAAAATGTTCGAGGTCCTTTTCCAAACATGAATTTTATGGCAGTCGGCGGGGTAACGAAAGAAAACATTCATGAGTTTAAAAATGCTGGCTACTCTTCTTTTGCTATTGGAAGCGATCTGGTACCAAGAGGGGCGTCAAGAAAAGACGTAGAAAAAATCAAGGAAAACGCAAAAGCATTTGTTCAATCATTGGAAAAGGAGGCATAGTCATGGGATCAGCAAAAGAAATTATCAAAATGAATCGTGATGAGGTAGCTACAGCTATAGAAGAGTTCCCGGTTGCTATTCTTCCTTTAGGTGCAACGGAGCAGCATGGACACCACATGCCTTTAGGAGTCGATATATATTTAGCGGAAGCGATGTCCAGAAGATTATCGGAAAGAACCGGAGCATTGATGTTACCGGCCATGCCTTTCGGTTATTCTTGGGTATGGCGTGACATTCCAGGCACTGTTTCCATACAGCAGCACCATGTGGAAAGTATAATAAAAGATGTAGCGCATAGTGTCTCACGCTATGGTGTGAAACTGTTAGTCCTGGTTAATGGACATGACTCAAATAAAACAAGTATGAAATATGCCGCGAGAGAGCTGATGGATGAATTAGATATGCCGGTTATCTATATGTTTTATCCAAATTTAGAACAGATCCGCAGCGAGATTTGTGAATCGCCGACATGGCATGGCATGGTCCACGCTTGTGAATTTGAAACTTCCTTAATGCTGGCAGTAAAACCTGAATTGGTCAATATGGAAAAAGCGGTGAAGGAGTATCCTGAAAAACCAAGCTTATATGGGAAGTCAACTATTTCCTTAGGCGACTTGAGTAAGAGTGGTATATACGGGGATGCGACTCTCGCTTCTAAGGAAAAAGGCGAAGAGATGCTTGAGAAGTATTTAGACTTGATGGAGGCTTTGGTAGCGGAAGCTTATGATGAATGTAATAAAGAGTAAGAATAAGCTGAGACGTAGATAGCTCAAATAGTAATATGAAAAAGTTCCGAGCGATAAGAAGTTTGCTTGGGGCTTTTTTTGTGTAATTATATCTGGGTGATTAGAGTACTTCTAATCACCTGAACAAACTGGAATTTGTTTCAACTAGGTAATTAGAGCACCTTTATTCGCTCGAGTGAATGGATGGTATGAGTAAACATTTGATCTCCGCCTCCGATAAACGCAATTAAAAACGTGTGAGAATTTTAAAAAAGGGTAGTTGAAAAAGGGAACGAGAAACCTCTTTATCGGTGTAATTGAATAAGGAGGCAAGAACCGGCTGCATAATTCAGGAATTGCGTTTGTGAGGAGGAGCGCTTATGTTTCGATTAGATAAAGAAAATAGAGAAAGATATACGAAAAATATATTAAATGCTTTATATGAAAATGATAAAGAAGAATTTCGTGAAAGCTATTTAGAACTTCATCCATCCGATCAAGTAGATATTTTTATTACGTTGGATAAAGAGGGACGGGAAAGAGTGTATATGTTTTTGGAGCCGAAAGAGTTTGCAGTCATTTTCTCTGGCTTGTATTTTATTCATCAGCAAGTTTGTATCGAAGAATTGTCGGATGAATATTCCTCGAAAATGTTAAATAATATGTTTACAGATGATACGGTAAATTTTTTAAAACGGATTAATCAAGAGGAAGCAAAGCATATTTTGGATAATATGGAAAAGGAAAAAGCAGAGAAAATCCAGGTGATTCTAGATTATGATTTGGAAACCGCTGGATCCGTGATGACCTATGAATATATCACCGCTTTTCCTGAAGAAACCGCAGAAAACGTGTTAGACAAAATAAGGAGAGAAGGCTCTGATGCTGAAATTGTTTACTATACGTATGTAATAGATAGAAAAGGCTATTTAATGGGAGTTGTCACTTTAAAAAAATTAATTATAGCTGACCCGAATGATGCGGTCAGAGATATTATGCATAAACATATTGTATCTATTCCGGCAGACATGGGACAAGAAGATGTCGGGAAAATTGTTCAGAAATACGACTTACTGGCTGTTCCCGTCGTAACAGAGCAAAATCACCTACTGGGAATAATTACAGTGGATGACGTTATGGACATAATTGAACTGCAAACGACTAAAAGCTTTGGTGAATTCTCGACGGTAAAAGATGCAACGGAAACAGATACGAGTGCTTTTACAGCAGCAAAAAAACGTGCTCCTTGGATCGTTTTTCTCATGTTTGCTGGTCTGATCACAAGTGGAGTTATCGGACAATTTGAAGAAACGTTGGAATCCGTTGTCGTCCTAGCAGCTTTTATGCCGATGTTGATGGATTCGGGAGGAAACGTCGGAACCCAATCATTGGCAGTTTCTGTTAGAGGACTTGCACTTGGAACAATTGACGTAAAAGATCTGTGGCGAATGATTAGAAAAGAATTTTCAACAGGTTTTTTAATCGGATTTGTTTGTATGGTGCTCATTTCCATCTTGATTCTCATTTTTTATGGAAATATCATGCTAGGGGTAGTTGTTGGGCTATCCATTCTTGTTACATTAAGTATATCGGCGGTAATCGGGTTAACTTTCCCACTAATTCTTAATAAATTAAAATTTGATCCCGCTATTGCTTCAGGTCCATTTATAACGACGATTAATGATATTATCGCATTAATGATTTACTTTTCAATAGCTACGACATTTATGAATTATTTATAAAGCGAAACTTTATTCAGTGGAAGTTTCGACGTACAGGTTGTTAGTATGCGACATTGCTAAAACGAATCGCGTTTTTTTAGTCGCGGCTCTTTTCCCACTGAATGAGCTTTTGTAAATCGGGGGGGTTAGCGTCCGTTATCTCCCGCCTAAATAGATTTGATTAATCTCTCCATTTTGGGGTGGGAGTTTTACGGACGATTGCACCCCGATAAAACGGATAAATAGAAAGCGATGGCTTGTATAACTTCAACGCGAGAAATGACTGAAAAAAGTGCACTTAAATTTTACTGTTAAGTGCCACTAGTTAGTTATTGGGAGGTTATTTCATCTACTAAGTCATGTTCCGTGTTTAAAATTTGGACAGTGCTCAGCCTATTTTTCTCTAGCTAATTTTTCTGCAGTCTCAATTGCCTCTTCTTCAGCGATATATTGTTCTTCCGGTTCTAATTATCCTGTTGCTTTCGGATTCGGAAGGAACTATATATATTCATGCTACCAATTCCTTTTCACAAGGAGTGACTTCGCATCGGCAGGACATTTGAAACAGCGGAGGTTTCATTTCAATCCACACTCCCCGTACAGGGAGTGACCAAGACGGTGTTCGAAAGATACAGCATCTAGCTATTTCAATCCACACTCCCCATACAGGGAGTGACCGAAACAATATTAGAAGGCCAGCGCCGGAAGGAAATTTCAATCCACACTCCCCATACAGGGAGTGACTCCCCGTTTTCGCTTGCTTTTCGCATGATAAAACCATTTCAATCCACACTCCCCATACAGGGAGTGACTTCTTTCTACCCCCATACACTTCGATGATCTGATCATTTCACTCCACACTCCCCATACGGGGAGTGACTTCATTCTCCCCCCATACACATCGATGATCTGATCATTTCAATCCACACTCCCCATACAGGGAGTGACACCCGATCCGCTTGCCCCGTTATTCGTTTCAAAAATTTCAATCCACACTCCCCATACAGGGAGTGACGTGAAACCACAGGTGCTTTTTTAGTCGTCATCTGATTTCAATCCACACTCCCCATACAGGGAGTGACCTATTTAAACCTTGATTATATTCGCGGTTGTACATTTCAATCCACACTCCCCATACAGGGAGTGACAATGTATCCATGTTTATTCGTTGCCGCCACCTTTCATTTCAATCCACACTCCCCATACAGGGAGTGACAATGTATCCATGTTTATTCGTTGCCGCCACCTTTCATTTCAATCCACACTCCCCATACAGGGAGTGACGTGGGGAACGATTCGTAACCCGCGCCCAAGAGGTATTTCAATCCACACTCCCCATACAGGGAGTGACTGCGAGATATTGACAAAAACATCTCTAACTTACTATATGTTGTATCGTATCATCTTCACTATCTATAAAACAAGTTAAAAACAGAAAATATCCATTGTTAATAGAAAGTTTTATGTGCGAATCTTCCGGGGAAATCATGGGCGCTTCAGGTTCGCACGTTTTAATTAACGTTTTTCAATAATTTCAAAGCCCATTACTACCTGAACATTGTTTTAATTTGTAGAACCTATTATTGGATGTGAAGACTGACATAAAAACTGAGGTTATGATGTAGGTTATGAGATGGATAAAAACTGGAAAAGTCTTCCTTACTGCGAGGTTTCTCTATGTTTAAGTAAGTCTTTCGTTTCTTTTGAAGAAAAAACTTCCTGATACAAACTTTTTAATTGTATCAATATAAAGACAAAAGTTCGGAAATCTACCATGCTATAATAACATTTCTACAGTTAGAGCGAATTTTATAGGGCATATACATTTACCTTTTACATTTTAATTAACAGTACTAAAGGTTTAAACTTCGATCGAAATTGAAATAGTTGAATGGAACTGTTATTATTCTCATTGTGTCTATCATTTTATAAGTAGACTTGAATAGTGAAAATGTAATAGAAACCTAGTTGCGATAGGAGTACTGAAGAAAAGTAATAAAGTATCATAGATTAATTATTGTAGTTAATCTTCATTCAGAAAGGACTCCATAGGTTACAATTTTCACAATATTTTTTGCATGTAGGAGGTAAATTTTGTATGGCAAAACAAAAAAAGGGGATTATTCTGCGTTCTTTGGATAAAATTGAATCAGCTGGAAATAAATTGCCACACCCAGCTACCTTATTTGCAATTTTAGCATTCTCTGTTATTTTACTATCTGCAGCGTTACAACCGCTGGGGATTAGTGTAGAGCATCCCGGAGAAGAAGGAACAATTGTAGAAATTAAAAATCTATTGAGCGCAGAAGGAATTCAATACATATTCACGAGTATGACCGATAACTTTATTGGTTTTGCGCCTTTAGGTGTTGTCCTTTTAACAATGCTCGGGATAGGGGTGGCTGAACGGACTGGACTGATTAGTGCATTACTTAGAGGGTTCGTTTTATCCATACCTAATCGATTTATTACGCTAGGATTGGTTACAGCAGGTATTATGTCTAGTGTAGCATCGGATGCGGGGTATGTCGTATTGCCACCACTAGGGGCATTGATTTTTGCGGCACTTGGCAGGCATCCGTTAGCAGGGCTCGCAGCGGCATTTGCTGGGGTATCTGGAGGATTTAGTGCCAACTTATTACTATCGGGTACAGATGCCATGCTTGGAGAGATGACAATTGCAGCCGCAGCGATTATCGATCCTGCCTATGCTGCAAATATGAATATCGCAATGAACTGGTTGTTTATTGCCGTTTCCGTATTTGTATTAGCGGTGATCGGTACTTGGGTAACGGAAAAAATTGTAGAACCCCGTCTTGGCTCCTATAAAGGCGAATATAAAGAGAAGCTCGAAGGTCTTGAAGCAACAGAGAAAAAAGGTCTTATCTGGGCTGGTGTAGCAACAGTGATTGGTGTTGTACTTACATTATTGCTCGTCTTACCAAAAGGCGCCCCATTGCGTGGGACAGAAGGTGATGCAATGGCTCAAATTGTTCAATCTCCATTTATGAGTTCATTAGTACCAATTATAGCGATTATATTCTTTATTCCTGGTCTTGTTTATGGAATAGTCACGAAATCGATCCGCAGTGATAAGGATGTAGCAGCCCAAATGTCGGATACGATGGCTTCCATGGGAACATTCATTGTGTTGGCTTTTACGGCAGGACAGTTTGTTGCCTATTTTAATGAAACCAATATGGGCTTAGTATTAGGTGTATATGGTGCGGAATTATTAACGAGTGTAAAGTTAACTGGTATTCCATTAATCTTACTATTCATCTTGATTACAGCATTTATTAACTTATTTATAGGAAGCGCTTCAGCAAAATGGGCGATGATGGCGCCGGTATTTGTACCGATTATGATGCAGCTTGGATATTCTCCGGAGCTAACTCAAATGGCTTATCGGATTGCGGATTCTTCCACAAATATTATTTCGCCATTAATGACCTATTTTGCAATCATTATTGCGTTCGCACAGAAATATGATAAGAAAATGGGTATTGGTACCTTGATTTCTACGATGGTTCCGTATTCTATGTTCTTCCTAGTAGGTTGGACACTTATGTTAATTATCTGGATGCTGCTTGGTATCCCTCTAGGACCAGGTGGACCATTAATTTATCAACCATAAACTAATAATAGCAAGAAGTGGGGATTCTTCAGATCATCTCTGAAGGACCCGCTTTTTTGCTTATTGGAACTGGGAGAGGAACATTTGAAAAAAGAGGGGGAGCTCTACTATAGTGATGCAACATGTAACTTAATATCCTCCATTTTATAACGATAGGTGCGACATCCAGACATTAAATGTTTAATTTCCAAATGCGTGGTCTAATTCCACCGTTTTTAGAGGGTACCCGCTTTTAGTCTTATCATTTGATGTCCATACTGAGGGGGACGAGGTGAATAGTATGGACGGATATAAGAAGAATAGTCACGCAGTTTACGATATCAAGTACCATGTTATCTGGGTAACAAAATATAGATATAAGGTGTTAAGCGGTCAAATCGCATATAGAACCAGGGAGTTAATTAGACAAGGTTGTGAAGCAAGAGGTATAACAATCTTGCAAGGAAGTGTTGGTAAAGACCATATTCATTTATTGATATCGTGTCCGCCAAGTCTTGCCCTAAGTAAAATAATGCAATATCTAAAAGGAAGATCATCGAGACTTCTGCAAGATCAATTTCCAGATTTGAAAATGAAATATTGGGGTCAGCATTTATGGGCAAGAGATTATTTCTGTGCAACCGTTGGAAATGTAGATGAAGAAACAATTAGAAGTTATATCGCAAATCAATTTAGTGGAGAAAAGAACGACAGATTTAGGATTGAAGATTGAGTTCAGTCAAATTTGAAGTGTGCTTAAGCATAGGGACTTTGAGCAGGACTTCAGCCTGAAGAACGACTTTAGTCGTTTAAATCACGGTGCCATTACGAATCAGCTTCATGACACAGTGGTGGAAGTTAACTGTATGGTTACGAAGCAAGAACCTGCGCCGCTGACAGTTGGAGAGCTTCCCCATGCTGTAAATGGTTTACTACAGCAAATAAGCACTCATTCACAATCGCCCACAATCTGCATATTTGCTATACTACTATTAAACGACCAAACTTTAGCCAAAGGGGAGTACAACATGGCAAGTACATTATTAACGAGGATATACAATCAGTTTAATCAATTTTCTAAAACAGAGAAGCGGATTTCCACCTATATACTAAATCATGCGGAGCTAATTCCGAATATGACGACGAAGGAATTAGCGCTAAAAGCAGATGTAAGTGAAGCGAGCGTAATTCGGTTTGCGAAGACAATTGGGATTGGTAGTTTTAAAACATTTAAAATTGCTTTAGCTCAGGAATTAGCGGTAAAAGAAGAGTATATTACGGATTTTACAATTTTACAGAAAAAGGATTCGCCCCATGAAATGTTTCAAAAGGTTGTTCATGTGAATAAGAATGCGATTGAGACTACGAAAGAGTCTTTAAATAAAAAAGACTTAGAGGAAGCAGTTCATGCATTGAAAAATGCTAGAAAGATTGTATTTTATGGCATTGGCGGCTCTTCCATTGCTGCGATAGATGCGCTATACAAATTTACCAAGCTAGGTTTTCAGGTCGAGTTTAATTCAGATTTTCATTATATGCTCTCAAGAGTTCCCCATTTAAATAAAAAAGATGTTTTTGTTGCGATTAGTATGTCAGGAAAAACAAAGGAAGTCCTTGATTTATCTCGAATAGCTCAAAAAAAAGGTGCGAAGGTTATCGCGATTACCAATATAAATAAATCACCTCTTTATAAAGAGGCAGATATTCGATTAGCAACACCGAATGTGGAAGAAGATTTTCGTATTGGTAGTATCACATCAAGGATGACGCAATTGACGATTGTAGATACACTCTATATTTGTATCTTTAATATGGTTGGCGAGCATGTGTTAGAGGAATTCCAAGAAGCAAGAGATTATGTCGTTAAATTAAGGAGGTAGTTTTTTGGATATTAATGAAATTAAATTTCATTAATATCCATATAGGTCGTTGACTTTTAATTTCACGGTAGGTACAATAAAGGTAATAGTTAGTAAAGGAGTGGTGTTATGCTCGATAAATTAACGACGGAAGCGAGAAATCCACATACAATAAATTTGGATGAAATGTCTACACTGGACATCTTACGTATTATGAATCAAGAAGATGAAAGCGCTTTACAAGCGGTAGAGGAAGAATTACCAAATATTGAGAAGGCAGTTAAATTAACAATTAGGTCATTTAAGAATAATGGAAGACTCATTTATGTAGGTGCTGGTACGAGTGGTAGGTTAGGGGTCTTAGATGCAGTGGAATGTGTGCCAACATTTGGTACGGAACCGGAGATGGTACAGGGGATTATGGCAGGTGGGATGAAGGCGCTCTATCAAGCGGCTGAGGGGGTAGAGGACGACCGAGAGCTAGGAGCGAATGATTTAAAGAACATCCAGCTGTCAGAAAATGATACTGTAATTGGAATTGCTGCGAGTGGACGTACGCCCTACGTAATCGGGGCGTTAGAATATGCAAATTTGAAAAATGCCAGTACGGTGAGTATTTCCTGCAATAAGGATGCAGCAATGAGTGCTTATGGTTCCGTTGCCATTGAATTAGTGACTGGGGCAGAGGTGTTAACTGGTTCTACTAGATTAAAAGCAGGGACAGCTCAGAAGATGGTGTTAAATATGATATCCACTGCAGCGATGGTAGGAATTGGGAAGGTTTATCAGAACTTTATGGTAGATCTTAAGCCGACAAATGAAAAATTACTGGAAAGATCAAAACGCAATATTATGGAGATTACTGGGGTTGACTATGAAACTGCGAATACCTATTTTGAAAAGTCAAGGCATCAAGTGAAAGTCGCTATTATTATGATTTTACTGCAATGTTCGTTTGAAGAGGCGGTCAGTCGACTGGAGCATTCGGATGGTTTTGTTCGTCGGGCTTTAGCTAAGTAAATTGGAGGGGTCCATATGAGGAAAGAGGAGAAAATTGCAAAAGATGTCTTACAAGGTATCGGTGGCAAGGACAACGTTCGCCGTATTGCTCACTGTATGACGCGGCTACGCTTGTCCATTAAAGACGATTCGAAAGTCAACCTAGAGAATCTAAAAAATATTGATGGTGTAATGGGCGTAATCAATGACGACACCCTACAAATTGTGATTGGACCAGGGACAGTGAATAAAGTTGCGGCAGAGATGAGTCGAATCACAGGTTTGGCCATTGGGGAAGATGCAGGACCTGATGATGACGATTTAACATTTGAAGAAAAGGCAGCACTTAATAGGCAAAAAATCAAATCAAAAAATAGAACACCTTTTAAAAACTTTTTACGTAAAATCGGAAATATATTTATTCCATTAATACCCGGGCTTGTTGCATCAGGGATTATTAATGGGCTCGCTAACTTTGCAGTAAACGCAGGTGTCGACCGAGAGCAAACATGGATGCAAATTTTACTCCTATTTGGAAGCGTTGTCTTTGCGTCACTTGGAATCTTAGTTGGTTGGAATACGGCAAAGGAATTTGGTGGAACGCCAGTAATGGGGGCGATTGCAGGGATGATATTGTTTAGCCCATTACTTGAAGACATCACGATTTATGGGGAAGAGTTAATACCAGGTAGGGGTGGTTTGTTTGGCGTAATTTTTGCAGCATGGTTAATGACGTTTGTTGAGAAAAATGTACGAAAGGTCATGCCAAACGCTGTTGATATTATCTTTACCCCTTTAATTACGTTACTCGTTGTTGGATTCGCGTCATTATATGCGATTGCGCCAGTTGCTGGCTTGTTGTCAGATGGAATCACCATTGGACTTACTTCTTTAATTGATACTGGAGGAGCCATTGCGGGTGCAATACTAGCCGGATTCTTCCTGCCATTAGTTATGGTTGGATTGCATCATGGTTTGACCCCAATCCATCTGGAATTAATCAACGTTTATGGAGAAACAGCATTACTTACAATTTTAGCGATGGGTGGAGCCGGGCAAGTTGGTGCAGCATTAGCAATCTATGCGAAAACAAAGAACAAACGCTTACGGAATATTATTAAAGGGAGTGCACCCGTTGGATTCCTGGGGATTGGTGAACCGTTAATGTACGGGGTAACCCTGCCATTAGGTAGACCGTTCCTGACAGCTTGTATGGGTGCAGCGGTTGGAGGAGCTTTCCAAGCAGTTATGAGTACAGCGTCTTCTGGAATTGGTGTTTCAGGTTTATCCTTAATTCCCCTAATCACAAATGGACAATATCTCACGTATTTCCTAGGTTTAGTCATCTCGTATGCGTTTGGCTTTCTATTCACATATACATTTGGCTTCAAGGAAAGTATGGCAGACAATATTTGATGAACTTTAAATGGGTTGGAGGTTGATTCATGACCTCCTTCTCTTTAATTATAGGTAATCGGAGGTATAACGATGCTAGGAATTTCTATTTATCTAGGAAGTGAACCAATCTCCAAGCAAATCCCCTATATCCGTAACATGAGAGAAATGGGATTTGAATCCATTTTCACGTCGCTCCACATTCCAGAGGAAAATCAAACAATTTATAAGGAACAGCTCCAGGCACTTGGAAAAGTAGCTACAGAGCTGGAGATGGAGTTGATGGCGGATATCTCTCCCCACTCACTCGAAGTACTTGAAATTGAATGGGAAACTGCAGATAATCTGCTAAGCTGGGGGCTAACGGGTTTAAGAATTGATTATGGTGTAGATGAACAGATGATTATTGATTTATCTCATAAAATGCGTATTGCTTTGAATGCGAGTACGATTACGAAAGATGAATTAAATCGAATGAAAGAAAAGGGCCTTAACGTTGCTGCAGTTGAGGCATGGCATAACTATTACCCGCGACCAGAAACAGGGCTTGGATTCAGTGATTTTATTAAAAAAAATACTGAGTTGAAAGAAGCTGGAATAACCGTAATGGCTTTTATCCCGGGTGATGCTAAATTAAGAGGCCCTCTTTTTGAAAAGTTACCTACATTAGAACAGCATCGAACAGTGTCTCCATTCGCTGCCTTTTTAGATTTAGAAAAAGTAGGAGATGTCGATAAAATTATGGTCGGTGATGTGACGATTAGTGATGCATCACGTGAACAATTTCGTGCTTATGATCAGGGTGAGATCGTTGTCCGTGCGATTGCTAGCAAGGAAGCAGATAAAGAATTATTGAAAAAAGCAGCGGAACCTTTTACAAATAGAGCTGATCCAGCAAGGGACCTTGTTCGCTCCGTTGAGTCGAGAAGTTACGCACAGTACGGGGCTACTGTTGTTCATCCACAGAACATGGTGGAGCGCCCAATTGGTTCAATTACGATTGATAATGAACGATATATGCGCTATCAAGGAGAAATCCAGATAACATTAACAGATCTACCAGCAGATGAGCGTGTAAATGTGTTGGGGAAAGTTATTGAGGCGGATGTACCAATTCTTCGTTGGTTAAAAGAGAATCAGAAATTTCGAATTGTATGGGTGTGAGTAGAACATGATTACGGAGAAGTTCACTATGACTAGTTACCATACGACATATTGTAAAAATGACCTCTGAAAATCCAACTAAACAAATCGGGGTGTATGATCGTAAGGGCAGTATTACGCAAGGAAAGGTAGCAGATATTTTGCTTGTCGATAATAAATTAACGATTAAGTATACTATTTGTCGCGATGATATTGCATTTAAAGGAGTAATGTAAAAATGAACATCACAAAAGTGAAAGATTATGAGGAAATGAGTTTTAGAGCTGCGGAATACCTTCTTAAAAAAATTGTTAAGCTGAAGAAACCTGTCATTGGGCTTGCGACAGGATCCACCCCAGAAGGAATGTACAAATACCTGATTGAGAAAAAAGAAGAAATATCTTTTAAAAATGTGACAACCTTTAATTTAGACGAATATGTCGGTTTGAGTAAGGATGATCAGAATAGTTATCACTTTTATATGAATGATAAATTATTTAATCATATTGATATCAAGAAGGAAAATACACATTTACCGAATGGTGCTGCGAAAGACTTAAAACAAGAATGCCGAGATTATGAGGATGCCATACGTGAAGCTGGCTTTATAGATGTTCAAATTTTAGGCATTGGTGTAAATGGTCACATTGGGTTCAATGATCCTGAAACTCCATTTACAAGTAGAACCCATGTGGTAGATTTGGATGAATCGACACGAAAAGCAAATGTTAGATTCTTTCAATCCATAGAAGAAGTTCCAAGACAGGCAATAACGATGGGAATAGAAACGATTATGGAAAGTAAAGAAATATTACTGCTTATTTCAGGTAAGGAAAAAGCGCATTCTTTAGCTAGGTTAATAGAGGGGCCAGTTGATGAAAAGTTTCCGGCATCTATTTTACACAAACATGCTCATGTAGAGATAATTGCAGATGAAGCTGCATTATCCGGGGTGGGAAAATACTTACATTGAATAGTATTAAGGGATTCAGCCAAGTGAGAAGGGAAAAATACCGCAAGAAATCTTAGACTTTAATGAAATGATATTTAAAGGAAGAGCAGGGTCATTTAAAGCAGAAAAAGATGACTAGTTTTGGAATATGACTTTGTTAGCCTGTTACTTAGGGACATTTGAATAAGCCTCCCAAAAGACAAGACCAGCAATTTTAATGAATTAATGGTCTTGTTTTTTTGCATGTGGTCTGATACAAGGAGCGTCTGCTAGTATATATGATGAAAGGTATTGGTTGCCTTCCCACCATTTTCTAAATTCAGCTTGAGTGATTGATAGTAGGGGTAATCTTCACTCTGATTTGTCTGATTATTATGATCCATAGATGGAATTACTCACAAAATTGTGTTCAGCGCCCGTCAGTTAATGGGGAGCGGGTTATGTTATTGAACAAACTCTTGGTACTATGGGCGTTCAAAATGAAAATCAAAATTATTTTTAGTTTTGGTTAGGGTCCTTGATACAGGGGTGGTGCAGAACCAGCAGCCGTTATGCTATGAATGAAATATTTCAATATCCACCCCTAATACAGGGAGTACGCCATTCGCGCGTTAGGTCAAAGATTTCAACCCACACTCCCAACCCAGGGAGTGACACAAGAGATTGAGTTTAAAGCAATTGGATCTAGTATTTCAATCCACACTCCCAATCCAGGGAGTGACTCGAATACCGCAGCGGGATGTTCCACCGTGTTGTATTTCAATCCACACTATCTAGTCATGCAAATCGCAATTTCAATCCACACTCCCAATCCAGGGAGTGACGTTAACAGATAAATCAATGGCATTTCTTAAAAAATTTCAATCCACACTCTCAATCCAGGGAGTGACTTATTCCCCACTTGAGCCAACGGTTTACCGTTATATTTCAACCCACACTCCCAGTACAGGGAGTGACGGTTAAGAGACATGAAGTCATCAATGCGACAGATATTTCAACCCACACTCCCAGTACAGGGAGTGACCGGAGCTACTTTGCGTCAATCCTTGACATTTATGATTTCAACCCACACTTCCAGTACAGGGAGTGACTGACGAGATTAACAAAATGGCTAGCGGTATGATATTTCAATCCACACTCCCCATACAGGGAGTGACCTGTTGTCCGTCAATCAGAAGTTGCGGCACTCCCTATTTCAATCCACACTCCCCATACAGGGAGTGACTATCACACTGTAAAAAGTGGTGAAACATTATGGGATTTCAATCCACACTCCCCATACAGGGAGTGACTAGTTGTTGGTCTTTCGTCCCATCCATATATTCCCATTTCAATCCACACTCCCCATACAGGGAGTGACGTTACATTAACAGTAGCTGTATCGGAAACACCTTATTTCAATCCACACTCCCCATACAGGGAGTGACAACAAGATGGCATTCTTGGTAAGGAGACTGTCAGATTTCAATCCACACTCCCCATATAGGGAGTGACAGCCAATCTGTTTATAATCAGGTCCGGGAAGAGGTATTTCAATCCACACTCCCCATACAGGGAGTGACTCCCCATACAGGGAGTGACCGAGTGGCACCAACTTCCAAATTGTTTGTTTTAGGTATACTGTTCGCAGCCACGCATAATGTCGTATGAATAGCCAGTGGCACTGGCGT
>NZ_BMOS01000048.1 GCF_014647195.1 Oceanobacillus indicireducens
ACCTTATATAGTGGTTTCACATAAAGTGTTGCATTTAATATTGCAATTTTGGGTATACTTATTTTACTACTGTTTATAAAGATAAATAAACGGGTAAGCTAGCATTTAGTCTGTTTTTATTTCGTTGAAGTCTTTCGTTTGACCTTTTTTGACCAATGGTATATGATGAAAAAAGAAAGCCCACTAGAAATACTAACGATTGACAATGTAAATAAGGAGGATATGTAAATGAATTTAGTACCTACAGTTATTGAACAAACGAACCGTGGAGAACGTGCTTATGATATTTATTCAAGACTTTTGAAAGACCGTATCATTCTGCTTGGTAGCGCTATTGATGATAACGTGGCGAACTCAATTGTCGCTCAACTGCTATTCCTTGAGGCAGAAGATCCTGGTAAAGACATCTCTCTTTATATCAACTCTCCGGGCGGATCCATCACAGCTGGAATGGCAATCTATGATACAATGAATTTCATTAAATCAGATGTATCGACTATTTGTATCGGTATGGCCGCTTCAATGGGGGCATTCCTGCTTGCAGCAGGTGAAAAAGGCAAACGCTACGCCCTTCCTAACAGTGAGATTATGATTCACCAGCCACTTGGCGGTGCGCAAGGGCAAGCAACAGATATTGAAATCCATGCAAAACGAATCATTGAAATTAAGCAACGGATGAATGAAATCCTATCTGAGAAAACCGGTCAGCCACTAGAAGTAATTGAGCGCGACACAGAGCGTGACAACTTCATGAATGCAGAACGTTCCGTAGAATACGGTTTAATCGACCAAATCTTAGAGCGTAAGCCAGAGGATAAGTAATACTATAAAAAGAACCCTTTCACTAATCAAGTGAAAGGGTATTTTTTTATTCTTTATTTGTGACGAAGGAGATTAAATGGTTTAAAGCTACCTCTTCATCTGGCCCATCGGCAATAATTTTTATTTCCTCACCATTTGCAATGGCCAAGCTCATTAATCCCATAATACTTTTTGCATTCACCTTTTTACCGTCTTTTTCTAAAAATAAATGCGAAGAGTAACGATTCGCTTCTTGCACAAATAGTGCAGCAGGTCTGGCCTGCAGACCTGAATCTAAATCAACCTTCACCAAATTCTCTACCAACTCAACTCATCCTCCCTGAAGTTTAGAAAACGCTACCATTTTACTTTTACTCAATATTTATCTTTATTATGTAGGCAATAAAATTATTCTGCTTACATCGCTTCGTAGCATTTTATCACTTAATATCCCAATCGGGAATGTTGCAACATTCCCGATCCAAATTTTTTAATTATCAGTATTATAACATGAAATACGGAGAAAGAGAATATCCTTTTATTTCTTCACAAAAATTTCACCTTGCCGGATTTTCTCTGCAAATTCATCTATTTTCTTTAGGCGATGATTCACACCTGACTTGGATATCTTTCCACTCCCCACCAACTCACCGAGTTCTTTCAATGAAACATCTTCATGTTCCTTTCGTAAAACAGCAATTTCCTGAAGTTTCTCTGGTAATTGGTCTAGACCGACCGTCTGTTCAATTAGCTTAATATTCTCGATTTGTCGGAATGCGGCTCCGATTGTTTTATTCAAATTAGCTGTTTCACAATTAACAAGCCGATTGACGGAATTACGCATATCACGCACGATCCGTACATCTTCAAATTTAAATAGTGCATTATGCGCTCCGATAATACTTAGAAATTCTGTAATCTTCTCCGCCTCTTTAATATAGACGATATAACCATGTCTTCTTTCAAGTGTCTTGGATTTTAAATCGAATGAATTTAATAATTCGCTTAGGGAATTGTTATGCTCTTCGTGGTAGTTGTAAATTTCCAAATGATAAGAAGATGTTTCCGGGTTGTTTACCGACCCGCCTGCAAGGAACGCACCTCTAAGATAGGCCCGCTTATTTGCGTCATGGTTAAATATTTCCGGTGAAATCGCCCTAATGATATCATACGGGGGTTGCATAATTTCCAAATCCTGCAAAACCTTTCGTACTCCTTCTTTCATCCTGACAATATAAATATTATTTTTCTTCAATTTCATCTTTTTCCGAACAAGCACTTCAATCGGTACATCATAATTACTCTTTATCAATGTATAGATTCTACGGGCAATCGCGGCATTTTCAGTCTGCACATCAAGAGAGTAGCGCTGCTTTGACACGGAAACAACTCCATTCATGCGGATCAATGCTGCAAGTTCAGCCTTCTTTTCAGTTGCATTCGATTCTATTGTTGTTAATTCTTTCTTAATTTCTGAAGCAAAGGACATCGTGTTCTCCTCCTTTACCTTCGATTCCTTCCCTCTTTTGGTTACGCAAAAAGGCAGGTAAAAATGACACTTCACAAAAGAAGAGGTTCTGCTAAAAACACCCACATTCTACAATGTAAAAATCACCACACACGCTAGTTAGCTTTTCCGCTCCCTAAGCACTACTTGCCGCCTTGAAATGTCATATAGGACGTACTAGAGGTCAGCGCTAGCAAAAACAATCGCGTTTTGAGCCTGCCTCATTCCTTTTCCGCCTTTTTCCTATCTACTCTTTTATAATAAGGAATATAACAGCTTTGCAATCTTATCCGTATCATGACGAAGAGCGGGATGTTCTTTGTTAACAATATCCCCTTCGATAATTTCAAGTCCAAATGCAAGCAATTTATCGGTATCGTAAATAACGGGTTCGGCATTCTCTTCCGCATATTTTTCCTTAATCGTATCTTTAATCGGTTCATTGTGTACGACGATCGCATCAACGATTCCTTTCCCGATATGACGGTTAATCGCCTCCACATGATCAGATGCTGTATACCCCGTCGTTTCACCAGCCTGAGTCATCAAATTACAAACATAAACAATTTTAGCTTTTGTCTGCTCCAATGCTTCTTGTACACTAGGGACAATCAGATTGGGCATTATACTCGTATAAAGACTGCCTGGGCCGATGACAACTAGATCAGCCTCAACAATTGCCTGAACTGCATGACTGAATGGTTTTACAGGTTCAGGACTTATAAAAACATGGTCAATCCCTTTATTTGATAACGGAATATTAGATTCACCCGAAACAATTGATCCATCTTTCATTTTAGCATGAAGCGATAGATTTTCTGTGGAAATTGGATAGATGGTGCCTTTTACGTTCAACACACGGGAAATCTCTTTTATTCCATCATAAAAGTCGCCCGTGACAGAGGTCATCGCTGCAAGCAATAAATTGCCCAGGGAATGACCAGACAAACCATTTCCTACTTCAAACCGGTGCTGAAATAATTCAACTAACATCGGTTCTGCATCCGAAAGTGCAGCAATTACATTGCGAATATCTCCAGGTGCAGGGATGGCCATCTCATCCCGCAATCTCCCGGTACTTCCGCCATCATCTGCTACCGTAACAATTGCAATCAAATCAATTGGTAAATTCTTTAACCCCCGTAGAAGGACAGGCATTCCTGTACCTCCACCGACGACAACGACTCTTGGTTGTTTATCCTCATTCATGCCTCAACTTCCCTTTCTCTTATCGATATCGCGATGACTGATATGGGTAATATAATTCCTTGATAATTCCTTAGCGAAGTGTTCAGCGAGAGCAACAGAACGGTGTTGTCCTCCCGTACATCCAATCGCGATGACAAGTTGTGATTTCCCTTCTTTCTTATACTGTGGAAGCATGAACTCTAATAAATCTAAGACTTTATCAATGAATTTCTGCGTGTCCGACCATTTGAATACATAAGAGGATACTTCTTGATTCAGACCGGTAAGTGGCTTAAGATGGCCTACATAATGAGGGTTCGGTAAGAAGCGGACATCAAAAACCAGATCCGCATCAATCGGGATCCCGTATTTAAAACCGAAAGAAACCATATTGATGGAGAAGATTTCCTGATGTTCTTCAGAATATATTTTCAAGATTTTATCGCGAAGCTCTCGCGGTTTCAAATCAGTCGTATCGATAATTCGTTGTGCACGTCCTCTTAATTCATCTAATATTTCTCTTTCCTGCTTAATCCCTGTAAGCGGCAAACCGCCAACAGCTAATGGATGGGAGCGCCTTGTTTCTTTATAACGGCTCACTAGTGCTGTATCTTTTGCATCTAAGAAAAGGATGTGTTCCTTTACCCAATTTTCTTCACTTAGTGAATCTAATGCTTCGAATAAGGAATCGAAAAATTCCCTGCCCCGCAAGTCCATCACGAGGGCAACTTTTGTAATGTTATTGGTAGAATCCTTCATCAACTCCAGAAATTTAGGTAGTAATGTTGGTGGTAAGTTATCTACACAATAAAATCCCAAGTCTTCAAAGCTCTGTACTGCTACTGTCTTTCCTGCTCCTGACATTCCGGTAATAATTACTAATCGCGTTCCTGTGTCTAAGCCCATTTCCGTCTCTGCCATTTCTAATCGCACTCCTTTAGAGGAACTTTTCTTCGCTTCTTGTTCTTATATCTATCATATGCTATTCACGAACGAATTTAAACTATATTAATTTATTTTTATTCAAACAGCTAGGTACACTTTTCATTACTTCTTTCGTTCAGCGTAAGTACAACTGCCTTCTGGAGGTCCGCAGTCCAGACACCTCTCGCACCTGCTGAGCGGCTGGTGAGCCTCCTCGGGCTGGCGCCCTGCGGGGTCTCACCTATGCCTATCCTCCTGCTGGAGTCTCGAGGTGTCTGGACTGCTCCGAGGAAAGGCCAAATTAGGAACACTTATTATTATCCCTGAAGCATAATGCTTATCGTGAGAAAATAATCTCCATTTAGAATAATCATGTATACCAGTTCAGTTGCCCGGTGGACGGTGACTCCTGCGGGAATAGCACGGGTCCGGAGACCCCGCAGGGCGATAGCCCGAGGAAGCTTCGGCTGTGCCTTAGGATGCGCATCCGTCCACCGGGCAACTGAACGGCGATTAGAGATCTAGCCAAGAGAACGTCTAATCACTTACGCTGAATGAAAGGGATGGTGGTCCATTTAAGATTCGACAGGTTGCAACAAATTTTGATGGGGATTCATTTTTTCGTAAAGTAAAAAAAATGCACAGGTGTAGCAACCTGTGCACAAAAACTAATTTATCTATTAAAAGGGGGTCAATTAGTTATAAATAGTGTACCCAATTATTGTTGCATACGGGTTACAGGAGCGTTAAGAAGTAATGACTTTTCATTAACTTTCTTTACGATTGGGTCGTATCAATTACTTCAGGTAAATTTTCCACATAGCTGATTGCCTCTTCAGCAGCGATACTGCCGTCTCCAGTTGCTGTCACAATTTGTCGTAATTTTTTGTCGCGAATATCCCCAGCTGCAAATACGCCTGGTATTTTCGTCGCCATATTTTCGTCCGTTGGAATGTAGCCTTCCTCATCTGTAATTCCGAGGGACTGGAATGGCTCACTTAAAGGTTCTGTTCCAATGTAGATAAATACACCATCTGTTGGGAAGTCAGATTTCTCACCTGTATTCCTATTTTCTAACGTAACACTCGCTACTTTACCATTTTCTCCGTTTATTTCAGTAACGCCAGTATCCCAGATGAATTCAATTTTTTCATTATTGAATGCTCGTTCTTGGAGAATCTTTTGAGCTCGTAGTTCATCACGACGGTGGATAATTGTCACTTTACTCGCAAATCGAGTGAGGTACATTCCCTCCTCAACTGCCGAGTCGCCCCCACCGACAACGACAAGATGTCTTTCCTTAAAGAATGCCCCGTCACATACCGCACAGTAGGAAACTCCGCGTCCGGCTAATTCCTCTTCGCCAGGAATGCCTAACTTCTTATGCTCTGCACCTGTTGTAATGATTAATGATTTGGTATTATATTCTTTATTGCCTGCAATAACGGTTTTATAGTCTCCGTGGTCAACAACGTCTTTAATATCACCGTATGCATATTCGGCTCCGAATTTCTTCGCATGTTCAAACATTTTATTTGATAGGTCTGGGCCAAGGATATGGTCATATCCAGGGTAGTTCTCCACATCTTCCGTGTTCGCTACTTGACCTCCTGGAATTCCGCGCTCGATCATCAATGTTTTTAAATTTGCTCGTGATGCGTAGACAGCTGCAGTCATACCAGCAGGACCTGCTCCAGCTATGATCACATCATATAAAATTTCTTCAGACATGTTTATCGCCTCTTTTATAATTGTTCTTATGTTGAGTTTATAATAATCTACGGTTTTTCGTCTATCTATCTGCTCACGACTCCTGCCAGGGTGCTACGTGATCTTGAAGAGCTCGATGCTTCAAGCAGCCATCCTCCCATAAGTCGATGGCAAGTTCTTTTTTCCCTATATGGTAACAAGTGATGCTGAACCATTTATAAAAAGATAAATGCCCACGTGCCATACCCCGATTAATTCTTGTAAATCGTCGATAAGCTACGTCATAGTTCCCTGTTTTTGCCATCGTCACCGCAAGCTTAATCTGTTGATCCGCATGGAGCGGATAGACATGGATCAATTCATTTATGATTTTCTCATATGCTTCATGCTGCTCTGCTTCATAGTAGAACAGCGCAAGATTAATCATACTATGCAAGGAATTGCCCACTTCTTTAAAAATCTTCATTTCCAGATCAATTGCCTTCTGCTCTTCTCCGGTATAGAACAAGGCTTGCGCATAATCATGTCTCACAACAAGATGATCCGGAAATAAGAGGAGCATCTCATGAATGAGCGGGATTGCTTTCTGCCATTCCTCATTCTCCATCATATAGAAGACTGTCTCCTGATACTTTAGCAAGTCATCTTCCTCTTCTAATAACCAATCATCGAATTCTTCATCTTCCAGTTCGAATTCGATGAGCTCCATCAGCATCTCCGCTTCTTCACCGAACTCCCCCTCCGGTTCCTTCTCTAAATACGTTTTCGCATATTTCATGGAATCATTGAGAAGCCCAAGATGTGCATAGTTATTCGCAAGTAAATAATAACAATCTACATAATCATTGTTCTGTAATACATGATTTAATAATTGATTTGCCCTGTGATACTTCCCTGTTTCTGTATATACAACGGAAAGCTGGCATTTATATAAAGGATTCGTTGGATCTGAATCGATCGCTTTCGTTAACCACCTTACAGATTGGTCAAATCTCTGCTTCTGGAATGCTTTAACTCCTTTTGAGAAGTAAAATTCCGCGTTCGGAATAAACGGAAGAAGCTTATTTGCTTTTTTACGCTGTTTATTCATTAGCCTGCTCCTAAAATTGACATATGTTTTTAGTATAACACATTTCCTTTTATAGGCGAACTTGGAACAGTACCTAAAGGTAGGTAATTGCAACATCCCTATGTTGCCCTACTTTAAGCAAAATTCGTTTTCTCGGAAACAACCAAACAACGGTGGCTGCCATATAGGCTATCACATGTGATGCATTTAATCGATTTAAAATACACCAATCCAGTTCGGCAGATGGGAATGTCACTTGGAGTATAGTTTGTTTTGTTTCATTTATAAGTTCAACTAATGCCCGGAATTTATTCTTTTTCCAAACAAATCCCAACAAAATTTTATACTTATCTTTTAAAAATAGAGCTTCAGCCTCTAGGGTGAGAAATTTCAGTTTAAATAGGAACATAATCTTTTCCCGAAATTACAATTCTCCAGATGGATATGAAGGAAATGATCTAAGAAAGTTTCCCCTGCACTTTTTAGCTTAATATACGTACGATTTAATTACTAGAAAAAAAGCTACGTCCGACTGGTTTTAATGACTATTTTGTGAATCTTATCACATATTTGTTGTTGTTTCCGTTAGAGGTAAATTATACTTAAGTTAATCAAGTAAGGAAATATGAAAGTAGAAATGGGAGTGTTTATCGAAAGGTGCAAATGTGGCTGCACACCTCACTCTCAAAGCTGTCCGTATTTTGAAATGAGTCACAGAAAAAAAGATACTAGGAGGAATTGTTAAAATGGATCATAAAACAGTGAAAGATGGAAAAGTAATTACGATGGATGAATTAATCACTGAAAATGAACGTCTTGCTAATGAAGTAAAACAATTAACGGAAAAGGTCGCGGAACTATCTGAGCAACCTAAAAACCTGGAGGAACAACTATCCACTCGGCAACTATGTTTTGGCGGAGGGCACCTGACCGCGCATGAAGCTAACCACCTTCTCAACAATCTGCCATTAGAAATTTCATTTATTGATAAAAATGATATTGTTAAATACTTTAATGAAAGATCGGAGTCGCCAGAGGAGATGATGTTTGTCAGAACAAAGGATATGCTTGGTGCTGATGTAGCCGACAGTCATCCTTCAAAGAGTCACGGAAAAGTGATGCCATTAGTTCGTGACCTTAAAGCAGGGAAGCGCGATATTGAAAGTATGTGGTTTAAGAAAAAGAATCAATACATCCATGTTTCTTTTAAAGCGATTTTTAATGAAAATGGAGAATATCTAGGAATTATGGAATATGTCCAGGATATCCAACCTTTTTTCGAATTGCCAAGTGAAATGAAAGTAGGTCTTCGTGAGCTTGATGAATCAAATTAAAAATATGTTTTCCCATGTGCTTACTTTTGATGGGAAGTACATTTTGCCTCCTATCAAATGCAATCAAATTAATTAATGCAAGATATCCTTGGGCAGCGCATTTCTTACGTAAGTGTACTCATACATCCGCTTGATTTTAACAAATTGGACTTTTGGTGATCCCGGTGAGAATTTGGTTTACTAACTCAAATACCAAGTATAGATATACCTAAACGAATGGTTTATATGGTAAGCTCCAAAAATAAACGAGAGAGGGCAAATGCATTTTTACAATATGCGATAATTAAAAATCGGGGAGAATAGGGTGATTGTCAGGGATTATAACGCGATTGATGAGACTGCTTGGGTAAGATGCCAAACGCGTGCATTTTTACAGACTGCCTATTTTGATAATGTATTGATTTTCGGAAATGGTTTTAATGCAACGCTAGTGTCTTTCCCTCTGCACCAAAAAAGCGGCACATATTACATGTCCCGCTTCGGCCTAAAACTAAACTGAACTTCTCAACCATTCCATTCGTCTCACGATACGAATATATTTATTCTTGTTTTTTCCGTTCATCCATTTCTTCTTTCGTATATATGATTCGCATCGGGTTTCCACCGACAAATGCGCCTGCTGGAACATTTTTATGGACGAGTGTTCCAGCAGACACCGTAGCACCATCGCCAATCGTAATTCCTGGCAGGATGGTTGAATTCGCGCCGATCAGCACTTCATCTCCTATTGCCACTTCCCCAAGACGGTATTCATTAATCAAATATTCATGGGCAAGAATCGTCGTGTTATAACCGATAATACTATTCCTGCCTACTTTGATTTTTTCCGGAAACATAATATCTGGCATGACCATCAAAGCAAATGCGGTCTCCTCCCCAACTTCCATTCGTAAAAAAGTTCGATATAACCAGTTTTTCATCGCGAGAAACGGTGTATAGCGGGCAAGTTGGATAATAATAAAGTTTTTAACAACTTTAAGAAACGGGACCGTTTTATAAATCTGCCACAGGGAATTGGAATCTTTTACAGGATACGCTTTCGTCTTACGCATCGGTTACACACCTACTATTTGAAGGAGATCTGACATATCTTCAAGCATATATGTCGGCTCATATGTAAGTAATCGGTCCCTTCCCTTTTGCGACCAGCTAACAGCCGCGGTCCTTACACCGGCATTGTGGCCTGATTCAATATCATGGGAATTATCTCCAACCATAATCGTAGACTTACTCTCTCCCCCCAGCTCCTCCATCGCTTTAAGAACCGGTTCTGGATGAGGTTTTGCATGTGTCACTTTATCTAACGTAACAATAGAATCAAAAAATCCGGTCAGCCCTGTTTTCTTCAAGCCCATCTCTACACCTTGTCTAATCTTTGTCGTGACGATTCCCATTTTAATATTATTCTTTTTCAATACCTGAAGTGTTTCCAGCACATTCGGAAATGCTGTTACATATTGGTCATGATAAAGGTAATTATGGGCCCTGTACGTTGCTACCATCTCATCTGACCGGACTGGATCGATTTTCTTAAATGTCTCCACAAGTGGTGGACCATTAAATTCAATAATTTCCTCATCCGTAAAGTCTAATTTAAAATGTTCAAAAGTATGTTTAAAAGATGCAACAATCAACTGATTCGTATCAATGAGCGTTCCATCCAAATCAAAGAGTATTGTCCGCGTGTTCATGCTTCAGTTCCTTTCTGGGTTTCATATTTCCTTCTAAAGCTTAACGTTTTTTCTTCTTTTTCTTCCGGCTTTTCTTCGACTCCGGTATATCCAGATACCTTACCGGTTCCGTTCTACGGCGATAGATGATCAAGATAATTCCTACCACGATTAATGTCACCGAGACAACCTGTGCAGTCCGTAAGCCTTCGATAATATATAAGCTGTCCGTTCGCAAACTTTCAATAAAGAAGCGTCCAACAGAATAAAATATGAGATAGTTTAAGAATATTACGCCGCGCGTCGGGTTATATTTCCGAAGCAGAAGCAAGAATATAAATACAAGAATATTCCAGATGGATTCATAAAGGAACGTCGGGTGATACATGACGCCTCCAATCGTCATCTGATTCATAATAAAATCTGGTAAGTATTGGAGAAAATTATTATAGGCTGCTTCTGAAACAGGTCCTCCATGGGCTTCCTGATTCATGAAATTTCCCCAGCGGCCAATTGCTTGTCCAAGAATCAAGCTTGGTGCGATAATATCGGCAAGCTTCCAAAATGACAACTTTTTCACTCTCGTATATACGATTGCTGTCAGAACTCCGCCAAGGACCGCGCCATGAATCGCAATTCCACCTTCCCAAATCGCAAACACCTTCCAAAACGGACCGTCAGCATACCGTTCCCATTCAAAGGTAACGTAAAAAATTCGTGCAGTTATAATCGCGATTGGAATGGCATATACGACAAAATCAATAATCGTATCTTTATTCCAACCGAGCCTCTCCGCTTCTCTCGTTGCTAAATAAATTCCAAGTAATGCTCCAAAGGCAATAATGACGCCGTACCAATAAATGGTAAAGGGTCCCAATTCAAGCATAACCCGGTCTAATGGCTCTACCGTATAAATCAAAAAAACACCCCTCTATTCCAACATGTTACTTTCATTTTGAATGATATCTGTTAACCGCTCGGAAAATTGTTCGGCGGTGTTTATTCCCATGAGTTTGAGCCGGAAGTTCATCGCCGCCACTTCAATAATAACAGCTAAGTTTCTCCCAGGTCGTACAGGTATTGTTGCTTTCGGCAATTTGACGTCCATAATTTGCAACGTATCTTCATCAAGTCCAAGACGGTCATACTGCTTTGTGTCATCCCAGTTTTCAAGATGAATGGCGACAGAGATACGTTTTTTCGTCCGTACTGCTCCCGCACCAAATAAAGTCATGACATCAATAATCCCTAATCCACGAATCTCCAGCATATGTTCAAGGATTTCAGGTGAGCTGCCAACAAGGCTGTCATAATCTTCTTGGTAAATTTCCACACTGTCGTCCGCAACAAGGCGATGACCACGTTTCACAAGCTCCAGTGCTGTTTCACTCTTTCCAACACCGCTTTGCCCAGTAATCAACACGCCTACACCATAAATATCAACGAGTACACCATGCATTGAAGTAGTCGGCGCGAATTTCCCTTCTAAGTAGTTGGTTAATCGACTTAATACCCGGGTTGTCTTCCGGGGAGAACGCAGAATCGGGACACCAGCTTCATTCGCAGCTTCAATCAATATTTCTGGGATATCCATGCCACGTGAAACAACGATTCCTGGTGTGATATCTTCGCAAAGTTTGATAGCCCGGTCGCGTTTTTCTTCATCGGATAGTTCTAGAAAATAAGCCATCTCGGTACGTCCAATTAATTGCAGTCTCTCTTTTGGATAAAAATTAAAATACCCTGTCATTTCTATTCCCGGTCGTGATATATCACTCGTAATGATCTCTCGATTGATTCCTTGGGCTCCAGCTACTAGTGTTAATGTAAAGTTATCAAGCAGATCTTTTGTACAAACCCTCACCATTATCTTCCCTCCATATAAAGATGGAAATCTGAACAAGTCGTGAAACTGTATCAACCATCGCTCTAGGAATATACAGTGCTTCCCGTGGACAGCTAAGTGAGTCTTGACGCACAAGACATGCTAATGCTGGCGTTTCCACAGTACGTATGTAATAGTCCGCCACATGCTATCTTCTTGAGAGGGCTCACTTGTGCCGTCCGACGAACAGAATGTTCTAGTTCCAGCGTTGGTTACAGAACGTAAGCATACTTTAGTTACCCCATAGGAGTCTCCATAAAATTGCGAAGTAGGCAAGTAGTTTGTTCAGATTTTATCCATGCTTAGGTATAATGTTCCGATTCAATACTTTTAATGTTAACTTATAGAAGTTTCACTTTATTGTAGCATAAGCCCGCGAAAAATCGTAGGCAGGTGGCCTACGATTTTGATTGACGTTTATTCTTTCACCAAACCACCGAGCACAAGAGTGATAAGCGAGATAATGATGGAAGCGATAAAGGCAGTGCCAAAGCCATCGATGACAAAGGAAGATCCCATCAATGCCTGGGTCGCCATTAGTGTGATGGCATTAATAACGAGCAGGAACAATCCCATTGTTAAGATTGTGATTGGTAAGGTCAGGATGATCAGAATCGGCTTCAAGAGCACATTCAATATTGCTAGAATGATACTTGCTAATATCGCTGTACCTATTCCTTCAATATAGAAAGAAGCAAAGATTTCATTCACTATTAATAGAGCGACTGTATTGAGTCCTAGAGATATCAGAAAGCGCATCATTAGTAAATCTCCATATCTTTAGGGATAATCAGTGCTGCAACTAAATAAATTAATGCAACCGTAGTAAAACTCGGGATGAGCAATATGACGAAGATGACCCGCAATACAGTGGCATCAACGTTTAAGTAATCAGATAAACCTCCAAATACTCCAGCCACATAGCGGTTATCAGATGAACGATAAAGTTTTTTCATAAAATTCCCTCCTAAGCATAACAATACTTACCTGTTATACGGATAAGCACGAAGAAAAGTTTCGTATGAATTGCATTTAATCATTATACTTCCATACATAAAATTGCTCGGTCGAGAAATTGTTTGCTACTTCTTTTTTAAATTCTTCCTCACTAAAACCTGGTTGCATAAATTGTGATAAAACTCCTGCAGCTTGGGTCTTATGAGCATAAATCGCCTTCAGCTTCGTATCGATTTCCGCACGAACATCATTCTTCACGTCAGGACTTCCCAGCACATCCTCAAAATTCCTACTAATTGCTTGTGCCCATACGACTGGACGCTCGCTCTTATCCATCATACGAACCGCTTCAATCGCAGCTGCTCCAAGTGCATTATGGTCCGGGTGAACTGCATAATCCGGATAATGCGTGATAACTAGAGACGGTTTTATTTGATCGAGATATTCTTTAAGATGAGTCGCAACCGTCGTCAGGTCTTCAAACTCAAGAGTCTTATCCCTAAACCCGAGCATCTCTACTTCCATATCCAAGACCTTCGCAGCTTCCAGTAATTCTTCCCTTCTAATTTGCGGTAATGTTTCCCTGTTTGCGATTGGAGGATTTCCCATATTCCTCCCCATTTCACCTAATGTTCCGCATAAGTATGTCACAGGAACACCTTGTTTTCGGTATTGGCTTATTGTACCCGCTGCACCAAATGATTCATCATCTGGATGCGGATAAATGACAACAACATGTTTATGTTTTCCCATTTCTATCACCTATTTTCTTATCATTCCGTTTAAAAACAATCTTACTCCTTAATTTGGAAATGGCTGTTCACTAATTTGCAGTGCCACCATTAACCTGCCTTCCCTATCATGGCCAGCGAGCAATAATTGCCCTTCTTCCGTTACGATCCAATCCGTTAAGCCTTCAGCATAAACCCAACCGATTTCCAATTTGAGACCTACTCGGTATACACTGTTATTTTCAACGATTTTAGCATTTGTAAATTTCACTTCAGCATTTCGGATGAAAGCTCCAACGTTATATGCTTTTTCATTTATATGACTCGCGTAAGCACCGTTAGTTGTTTCAAGATGGAGATAAACAGATTTGTTTATGTAGTCATCCAAACATGCTTGAACTTTTGATACATTAATAGGTTCCATTCCATTTTCCTCCTACATAACTCTAGTTTAAATGTACATAATCTAAAGGTTGACGTCAAAAATTACGGCCTGATAAAGTGAAACTTCATTCAATGGGGCATTCCTTACCCCACTGAAACAATCATGGCTACGCTTTGCGTATCCACAAACTATAAT
>NZ_BMOS01000049.1 GCF_014647195.1 Oceanobacillus indicireducens
ATTTACATCAAGGAGATATATTTCTAGTCTCCCAACCATGG
The DNA here is from genome assembly GCF_014647195.1 of Oceanobacillus indicireducens. Taxonomy (GTDB): domain Bacteria; phylum Bacillota; class Bacilli; order Bacillales; family Amphibacillaceae; genus Oceanobacillus; species Oceanobacillus indicireducens. Next base: position 42 of record NZ_BMOS01000049.1, read on the forward strand.
CGGCTTGTGCTTGGTTCATAAAGCCCACAAATGCGGATAGCCTAAAATCTCGAATAGGAGACTCTAGGCTAGTTTTAATGGCTGGTCCATGCCAGTTGCTTCCTGTTCCGTATGAATCAGCGACAAATCGATTATTACGAGAAACTATATTACCGGCAACTGTACCACCGTCAATGTCGCTGTTACTTGCTTTTGTCCATCCAACAAGAGTATTGGCGTTTGTGTAATATCTCCGTACATACCTTTCAAATGGTGTTTCGTCTACTTCATGTGGTTTTCCTAGCATGAGATATTTTGGATACCACTCATCGCCGAGTTGCTCTAGGTCATTCTGATTTTGGATAAGAGCGTAAGTTACAGATTCCTTTGCCGTCATTTCGATAATTGGTTTGGCTTTGGCTGTGCCTTTGTTGGTTATGGTACGGACATCAGATGAGAAGCGGTGGGTGAGTTCGGGACCGTATCCAAATGAATCCGGGCACACGAATTGAATCGTACCTTTCCTTAGCGTTGCCATCTTTTCAAAGTCATCTAATGTATTTTCAACAACAGCAAAATAAACCCGCCCCGGTTCGTCATCAAACTCTAAAGGTACCGGTTTATCTGTTATTAACCAATCTGCCAATTCATCTTTTAATTGAAGTGCATACTCATCGTCTTCAGCTTTAAAGCCAATCGGTTGATTAATTACCAAGGGTTGGGTTTGACTTGATTGCAAGTGAGCTCCCGGCATACCCGGAATACTTAATAGGTTTCGCTGAACAGGAGCGAAAGGAGGCTTGCTCCTTCCGCGTAATAGATATAACCACGATTTACGAACTCCATTGAAGGTGAGTGATTTCAAGAATACCCTCCTCTCTTAATTAAATGAACTCAAAATTTCTTGTTTTGTTTTTTGCCTTTTCGTTATTGCGGGTTCCAAATCTCTTCCTAACTTTCTACTGTCTAAGTAGACATTGGAATCTTTAGCTAATATCTGTATTAATATCTCGTTTTGTTCAATTAAAATATTAGCCAATTCTGAATTTCCGTCGGAAGCTGGAGTACTCAAGCTCGTCGAATGTGTAGGTTGTTTTAGTCCAATACCTCGGTTGATACCACTAACCAATCCACTCCTAAGCATATTGACAGTATCCTCATGAGTGAAAACTTTAGCTCCCACAGGGAGATCGTACATACCAAAACTAGCTAGGCTCAATTTACCGCCATGTTCAACAAGCTCTGGCCCTTCCTCTCCCAAAACAGCGTCACCACCAGGGTGATAATTCGTTCCCTTAGCCCAAAATTTCAACTTACTCAAACCATCTGTGACAATACTAACAACTTTCTTAATCGGAGTGCTCCATTTTACATTTTCCTCGTCTGGGTCTTTGTTGGTTTTGACATTGACATCTTTCGTGTGGTTTTTATCCAGTTTGTCATTCCAAATATCTGTCTTTTTAATGTTGTTATCAGTAAGTCCGCCGGCCTCTTGGAATTTACCATTAACCTTAGCAAGCTTGTTGTTTGCAGTGTCGTATTTAGATGTTTGAGTATCCAAGGTACTATTTATCCCGCTCAACTTAGTTTTAGCATCCTCAAGTTGGCTATTTTCTGTTTTCAGCTTATCAATTTTTTCTTGCGTTTTACCGTTGGAGTCTCCCTCTTTTTGAATCTTATCTTCTAATTGTTTGATTTCATCTTTTCTTTTTTGGATAGCATCGTCAATCGATTTATTTTCTTTTCCCTTTTCGATATTGATGTCATATTGTTTTCCAAGTATTTCAACGTACGCATCGTAGTTTTGCATATTCTTATCTATTTGATTTGATATTTCATCCCGCGTTTGTTTTTTTACTTTCAAGGACTCTTCATCAGTAGCTAGTGCACTTTCTAAAGATTCAAGGTTCTTTTCGTTCTTCTGGTTTTTACTATCCAATTCAATATTTTGAGATTGAAGAGATAAAATTTGTTTATCTAACTCCCACCACTCTGAAAAACTTGCGTCCTTTTGCTGTTCCTTTAAATTCAATATCTCTTCGTCGTTACTTTTTATTAATTCTTGATTAGACTTTATGTCATTTTGGATGTTATTAATTTCGCTTTTGGCCTCATTAATACCATCTTCTAATTCGAGAGTTTCGCCCAGCAAGTCGTTATAACTATTAATTTCATTGTTTACAGATTGAAGATCCTCGATCATCTGGTTATAAATTTCCAGTTGCATACGTTCAAGTTCTGCGTTCGTCATATCCCGCAATTTACCGGTAGTATCCATAATGACATTCCCATAATCATCAATCACTTGACCAGCTTCCGGGAATTGTTCTGCAAGTAACTCATTCGATTCTAGTAACTTATCAAATTCCTCTTTAGACAACCCAGACTTTTCACGCAGCTTCTCCATGCGTCCTTCAATTTCAGCTATACGCTGTGGTGACTTTGTATTTTCTAATTCGGTTTGTAAAGTTAAAAACTCACCAAATTCATCTGTGGTTAATTTTGATTTCTCGATTAGATTCTCAAATGTATCTACAAGCTCATCTGTAGTTTCCATTTGCTCTTTCGTCTTATCGATTAACTTTGTCGTTTCATCAATTTGTTCCGTTACAGCTTGAGCTGATTCTAATTGCGTTTCAGCTAATTCTAAGTTGTTCTGAGCTAACTCTTCCTGAGCCTTATAGGATTCATCAGCCTTGGTCCTCGTCAATGCAAATGCTGCACCTAACGCAGTTAAACCGCCCACAACTATACCAATTGGACCTGCTAATCCTAGCAACACAGGCGCTATAGTTGGTAAAACAGTCATTAAGCCCCCAAGCATGGTTAACAATGGTCCTAAAACTAACAGTAGTGGACCAATGGCAGCCGCGAAGGCTCCAATTGCCACAATAACTAGTTGAGTCTCTTTACTTAACCCGTTCAGCCAGTCCACAAGTTTTTGCGTTGCATCTATAATGGCTGTTAGTGCAGGTTCTAAAGCGTCAAATAACTTTATAGCCAATTCTTCAAGCGCTGACTTTAAATTAATTAATTTACCTTGCAGATTATTCTGCATGGTATCAGCCATTTCTTCTGCTACACCTTCACTGTTTGCGATAGCTTTAGTTAATTTATCAAAATCACCTTCGCCCGCATTAATAACTGCGAGCATTCCAGCCATAGCCTCTTTACCAAATATAGTTGCTGCAGAAGATGCTTTCTGGTCTTCTGATAACTTACCAAAACTTTCTCTTAAATCACCAAGCAAAACATCAAGAGGTTTCATTTCACCATTGGAATCCTTGATGTTAATGCCAAGCTTTTTCATTTCCTTTTCCATTGCAGCTGTAGGCTTAACTAAGTTAGTTAACGCACTACGCAAAGCCGTACCAGCGCTTGACCCTTTAACACCAGCGTTAGCCATTAAACCTAGTGCTACAGCTGTATCTTCGAGACTATATCCTAATGCACCAGCGACCGGAGCGACCATTTTAAATGATTCCCCAAGTCCCGCAACATCAGTGTTGGCGTTGGACGATGCAGCCGCTAATACATCTGCATATCGACCAGCATCTTTTGCTTCATCCCCAAATGCTGAAATACTATCCGTTAAAATGTCAGAAACTCGCCCTAAATCTTCACCAGATGCAGCCGCTAAGTTTAAAACACCATCAATACCATCAAGAGATTGTTGTACATCCCAACCTGCAAGCGCCATATACTTGAATCCATCTGTAACCTCTTTGGCACTAAACTTTGTGGTTGCCCCTAGCTCACGCGATCGCTCTTCTAACCTTGCTAATTCTTCGCCAGTTGCTCCACTTAATGCTTGTACTTCTGATAAGCCAGCCTTAAAATCCATACCTATTTTGGCGGCAACTCCACCGACCGCCATAAGTGGGGCAGTGACTTTAAGCGACATTTCTTTTCCAACCGTCGTCATTTTTTCTCCGAAATCTTTTACCTTTTTCCCGGAGTCAGCCAACTTATCACCAAAAGTACGTTGTGTCTTATCAACACCTTTTAATTGATTTTCGTAATGCTTTAGCTTACTTTCAGTCTCTGCAATCTCTCGCTGGAAAGCGCGATATTGCTCTTCCGATATTTCGCCTTTTTTAAATGCTTCGGTTACTTGTTCTTGAGAGCCTTTTAGTTGCTCAAGTTTCTTTTTTGTAGCTTGTACTTGGTCCCCCAGAAGTTTCTGTTTTTGGGCAACAAGTTCGGTATTTTTCGGATTAAATTTAAGTAAACGGTCAACGTCACGCAACTCTTTTTGTATGTCTCTTGATTCCTTATTAACATCTTTTAGCGCCTTGTCGAGACCTTTCGTGTCTCCATCAAGTTCAATAGTGATTCCTTTAATTCTTTTCGACAAATCACCTCACCCCCAGCTAAAGTATTGGGGGTTCAATGACCCTCTACTTACTAATAGTTTCTAAGCTTCCACATCTTGTACATTTAACTTCAATTTTTCCTTTTAAATCATCGCTAATGTAGAACATTAATTTATTACATTTACGACATCTAACAGGTTTATTAGTCATATCATCACACCTTAAAATGAATCGAAATCATCTTGTGTGGCTCGTCTAGTTTTCTCTTCTTGCTTACCACTTTTTATATCCACATAGTTTTCGACGTAATCCAAGCATTCGCCAATCGTCATCATGTCTAAATCCTCAAGCGTTAGACCGACCATCTTGCACGTCATAAAAAAAGACTCTGTCGTCAACACATCCTCATCACTTTCAGATGCACTTTCAACATGAGTCTCACTTACTTTTTTCTATATACATTACCTACCAACAACTCAACAAATCCGTCTTCTAGTAGTAATTCCGTGACTGGCGGCATATCTACGCTGTTTATCCATTCATAAAATGGCTCTACATTTCTATCCGCTGTTTTTGCCCATGACCATACGAATTGATAAATCAACACAGTATCTATTTCGTCCAGTAAGAGTTGGAGTTTTTCGTAATCCTCCGCACCCTCTAGGGATTGAAGTTTTAAGATTGCTTCAACTCCACCCATAGCATTAAGCGTGTCTTTTAGGATGTCAGATTTAAATTGGTTTTTATAATGTATAGCTGTGATTGCATTTGCTTTTAATCTTACTTTTTGCTCGCCAATGTTAATTGTCGCTTCCACTTAATCACCCCACAATAAAATCTTCGCCTATTTCAGCCTCCCCGATTGGTCGGGGACCATTAGGGAGTGTCGTTTCCTTCTTCGTCGTTTTGATTCTGCTTCTCATAAACTTCTTTATACCAATTGTCGTAAACTGTTTTGGATGTATCTGCTGTTGTTTTTGTCTTAACAGCATAATCAGTCTCTCGTGCGGATGAAATGAACGTCAATTCGTTAGGTTGTGGTTCTTTGGTGTTGGTTGTAGTCTCTCCCGTGATTGTTGGGCGATTTGCGGAGCACTTATATAAAACATGGCGCGTTGCTTTTTTGTCACCATCAAATTCAAACAGTAATGCAAACTCTTTCTGTTTCGCATCCGCTCTCTCCGTTAAGACCCCATCATCTTCATCTTTAATTTCTCCCAAGGCATCAATGGCAAATTGCTCTGGGATCGTAGCGATTGCTAGCGTTCCATCATATCCGTCGTTAGATGATGCTGAATAATAGAGCATATTATCAGCGTAGAATTCCGCTAGCTCTCCTCTAGGTGTTAGTGTGAGAGATACCCCTCCCGGAATCCTAATTGGAGTTCCGTAAGTAATTTTCCCTTCCTCTTCCGTAATTGGTGCGTAGTGCACGTTTTTTAATCCAAATTGCACTTTGTTAGACATTATAATAACCTCACTTCATAAGTTTTTTTTAATACTTTTTCCGTTTCTATATATTCCTCGTAAGAATCATAGGGGAGTTCATTTTCATCAAGTAAATCCTCTAACACTTGTTCTGCTTGTAAATCCTTCTTGTCTGTATACAACTCAATATCAACCGAATCAATCTTATGGTAAGTTTTATTGTCTGCGTGAAAATGTGGCGAATAAGTCACCAAATAAGTGATAAAAGGTGTCTCCGTAGTTTTGTTGAAATGCGAATAAGCCACAGGATACCCTGTTGCATCTAGTAGTTTCTTTAATTCAATTAAAGTCATCCACGTATCACCTTTTCTAATTGCTCCTCATAACCGACAATGACTTGTTCTTCGACTGGTGCTATATGAGCTTTTCCAGGTACGCGACCCCCACCAACTTTAGCGTGACCTTTTTCAAGTAGGTGTGTTAGTTGGTAGTCGGTTGCATTGTGTACGACCCAAGCCTTCCCAATCTTCTTCGCCCGCCATCCCTTAGCATACTTACCGGTTTTTTTAGGACTTGTTACTTTGAGGGTTTTGGCACCTAATTTAGCGTTATCTTCCTTGGCTTTTTCAAGACCTTCTTCAACCTCTGTTGTATACTCTGTTAAAATACTTGTGATTTCATTGGCTAAGTTGTCTATACTTGTTTTAACCAAGAGTATCACAACCTTTCTTTCGCAATGATGGTAAGTGTTCTATCCATTTCATCATCGTTAGTGGGCGGTTCGATAATATCAAATGTGCGGTTGTCATACTTAACAATCATCTTATTTGTAATACCTGGTGTGTAATGGATAATAAATCTATAAATCTTTTCAGCTCGAACTGCGGCCGCTTTTAAATACTCTGAACCCTTTAACGTCTTAATCATTGCCCAGGCTTTAATAAATTCCTTTTCCTCTTCAATTTGATTACCAAGTTCATCCTCTGCATCAACCATTTCAACAATGGAGATGCGGTTACTAAATAATCCAGTGTGAAAGTTAGGGTTGTATTTATTCTGTTTCATCTGAATCACTCTCTCCCAAAACTTTCCGTATAGACAATGTATTTATTCTCGTTAAAAAATTTTCCTCGAAATATTCAAGAGCATCGTTATAAACATAACGAGAGCGCTCAAAGACCAATTCTTTGAACGTCTCGTCTTCTAATGTGTAATTTCCGCATGTTTCTTTTAAGTCCTCATACGATGCACTTAATATGCTTTTTAAGTTGTCGTCCTCAAAGTCTCCTAAATGCATTCTCTCTTTAAAATCTTTTACAATTTCATCAGTGATCACTTAAATCACCCGCCTTCTTCACCATCAATCAATGCAAGTATAGCCTCTACTTGTTCCGGAGTGAATTGGGGTTCGGCGTCTTTACCATCCGCGCCTTTTTCGCCGGGTTCACCTTTATCTCCCTTGTCGCCTTTCGGTCCTTGTGCACCGTCTTTACCAGCCGGACCTTGAGGACCTTCAACACCATCAATTAATTCAGCAAAATCAGCACCGGTAGGAATCTTACCAGTGCTAAACTTTTCTTTTAATTCTTCTTTTGTAGCCATTTATATCACCTCTTATTGTATTTCAAAGTCTTTTCCGATTTCCGCCTGTCCGATTGCAGGCGGATTATTAGGGTGTGTCGTTTCCTTCTTCATCAGATATATCAACATCCAAGTCGTAAACTTGTGCTGCGTTATTATCTACGGGTTTACCTGTTGCAAACTGTTTAGCAATAAACACATCTGCATCTTCAAGCGCTAGAGTTTCTTTATAACGTTGAATATCAATTCCGCCACCAACTGCTGCAATATATTCTCCTTTAACAAAAAACAACACTTTACCTTGTGGCACATATGCTGATTCAGTCATGATTGGATTGAATGGCAAGTTAGTTACGTATGCACCGCTAGTATTTTGAGTTGTCGCGTTCGCTTTAATGTCAAATGTGTCAAATGGGTTTGTTACCATCACAATTTTGCTTTCAACTTTCCTAGGAGTTTCTGCAACTTCCCCATCTGCATTAAGTTTTTCAGATAGCTTTTTAACCACATCTTTTAATTCGTTAACTGTTGTTCTTCCTGGTTTGAACGTTAAAGTTCCAGAACTTGCCTTGTCTGATACGGCGCCTGTTTCTTTATCAACGTTTTTCAGCAATCCAATAGGTTCATTCTGCGCTGGACCTCTACCAGCAATGTATCCACGCTCAAGACCTGCTCGCATTGCTTCTGTTAAAATAGTTCTCACATAACGCTCAATCCATTCAGGACCAAGCTTCAGCATATCCTTTGCAATTGGGATAAATGCCGTCAATTTCAGTTGAGTGATTGTTTCTTTTCTAAATGAAGCATTGAGTTGACCTTTGATTTCAGCAAATAACGGTCCCCAAACAGCAGCACCCTCTGGATCACTAAAAATAAACTCAGTTACTGCGCCAAGATTTTCAATTCCTACCGCATCTAGGAATGGATGTTCTTCTACAATGTCCTTAAACACGCGTTCTTGAGTAGTTTTAGGCAAGATATCCTCGTCAGTAAATCCGCCTTCTTCAATTACAGCATTGAAAAATTTGCGTTCTTCTGATGTAAGAACGTTTTGACCCCGTGATTGCAAGACGTTATTATCATTCGCGAATGTACGCGCCTCTTCTAAAATTCGATTTTCTGCATCCTTCTGAATTGCTTCCATGTAATTAGATAAAGCTTCAGTTTTTTCCTCTGCAGTAGCTTCCGGGTCTTGACTAACCGTAGCAAAGTTATTTTTAGCTTCTAGTACACTGTTAAATTTAATTGTCATTCCTTATTCCTCCTAAAATTAAAATAACCAGTTATTTTTAACTGGTTTTTGTTTTTCTTCATTTTTTAATTCATTAACTATTTCCTGTTTCATTTCTGCAACCACATTTTTTATATCTTCGAGAGTAACTTTTTCTGGTTGTTTTAAAGCATCTGTGCGCATTTTATCAATTACATTTTTAGGTAGCGCTCCTGGTAAACTAGCAACAGCTTTCGGAGCATCCTCAAACATAATTTCATCAACAAATCCTTTTTCTTTTGCTTCTTCTGCATCCATCCATGTTTCTTCATCCATCAAATTCAATAATTCTTCTTCACTTAAGCCTGTCTTTTGTTGATAGGATGTAGAGATAGACTTATTGACCGATTTTAAAAAATTGGATGTCCTATCCATTTCATTATGATCACCAATTGCTATTGTAGAAGCATTGTGTATCATCATTTGTGCGGTTGGAGACATTTTAACTTTTCCAGCCATAGCGATAACAGACGCGGCACTTGCGGCAACTCCAACAATGCGTGATTCTACATAGCCGTCATAATCTTTTAACTCTGTATAAATTTCAGATGCAGTATATACATCACCACCAGGAGAATTGATTGTAAGTTGTATATCTTCTCCATTTGCATTTTTCAACACATCTGTAACATCCTTTGCACAAGTGGATTCAATATCAAAAATATCATAAATCCATTTTTCATCACTAGGTACAATGGGCCCCTTAATATTTATGTTTTTCACTCGTTATCACCTCCTTCAATCGCTTCTTTACCACTCTGATAGTTCTTGGTAATAAAGTATTCCTTGTGTATCTGTTCATCAGTGGTTTCTTTACCTAGTTCAGACCGAACTTCATTACCATTGAATACGCCACTCGAAACCAACTTATCTACCGCAGTAGCCAAGTCGAATATATCCCTGTATGACGGCTTTCTAGTCTCAATGCAATTGCCATTAAGAAGTTCTTTTTTTGTAAAAAACTTAACATCTGATTCCTCTTTTATTTTTTTAAGCAATGGAGAGACAGAAAAAAACATATAATTCTTAGTTTGCTTTTCTACATCAGCCATATCACCTCTAATTAATGATGGCGGTATTCCAATGGCAACTGCCACTTGATCCAAATAACCACCAGTAACTTTATTTATCTCATCCACAGATTGACCAGCTATGCCATTACCGGATTGCTCTTTGTATTCAAAACCCGGCTGTTGTGGAATAATAGCAACATCCTTTTTCTCGACAGCCTCGTACATGTTATCGATAAACTCCTGTAATTTAGCTTGCTTTTCGCCACTTTTGGCAGCTAACATATCCATATCAACTGTGGCTCTTAATTGATTCTTCCTTTTTTGCCCTTTTAGAATATACCCAAACAGATCACCATAATCATAAAAAAGACTATCTAGCAAATTAGACAGTTTCTCGTTTCCATATTTTAAATGAATAACTTCTGATTGTTTGAAAGAATCCTTGAATTCATAATCCCTAACTATTACATCAGTAAATCTATCTTCATAAACTGCATATTTCTTGTGATAAAAATCATCTGCAATTAATAGATCTCCATCATTAGCTTGGATGACCAAAACCTCATTGTCATAAATCAACTTACTAATAAACTTCTGCCAAAATGTACTAGCAGTCATGTTTTTATTCGGTCTGGTGTTTAGTCTGTAATAAAGTTCATTTCTTACATACTCACTCCCATTCTTAACTCTAAATTCAGTCTGGCTAACGGTTCGTGCTAAAAAAGAAATGCAAGTTTCAATTGCTAATCTTTTCATGTGTATTCGTTCTGACTTTTTAGCGAATAGGTCCATAAAATCAAGATCAAAAGAATAACCTAGCTCTTTATTGCGTTTAAAAACTTTATCTAAAAATCCCAATATATCACCGCCTTTCTGTTAAAATTTAATATCAGCCAAGAGAAACTCCCCCTCGTCCACGAGTATGTCATCCGCCTTAAACATGGCGTGTATAAACGCTTGAAACGGGTCTGTCTTGCGGGTTAATTCATCTTTCTTTAAATACTCCTTATTACCGTCTTTCTTAGTTACTACGAGCACATTATTAGTTGCCCACCGCATCAATGGATTGTCTCCGAATATTAATTCACGCTGCGCAAACAAGGTTTCAATTCGTGGCGCAAGCAAGGAGTGTATTGCTTTCGGATTACGTATATAGACAAGCTCAAACCCTTCATCTTCTAGTGCTGTTTTAACTAAATCCAATCTAAACGTATCGGCTACTATTGTATTTACGCCATACTCCAGTCGCATATCTACAAACCAATTAACAATGTGCTTAATATCAATGACTGGACCATCAACAATAGTTAGCAACCCTTGTTCTTCCCATTCTTCAATCGGCGCTTGTATCTTAACTTGTTTCAAGAATTCTCGTCTGACAAATGAATGAGTTTTCCAGACGTAATTGTTATCTATTTTAAAAAGTAGTCCAACTGAAGCAAAGTCTTTAATTCGTGCATAGTCAAGACCACCAACACATACTCTGTTTTTTAAATTCGGAATAACTCTAGGTATTTGATTTGGTTCTTCATAATCAGTTTCAAAGCCGGTTGCCCAAATCTCATCCCAGGGAGCAACTGACTTTTCAACATCCTCCTCTGGTAAGTTCATTCTCTTGGTCATAAATTCTTCACGACCAGATGGATCTTCTTCTAAATCAAAGTATTCTTCCTTTATTGTCTCAAGTAGATTTTCCGCGTAGTCAGTTAAGGGGATGGTTAGCATTGGATTTGCTTTTTCCCACATATCCATGTCATCTACTTCATCAGGAACATCAAGCTTACAAATAAATGGGAACATGTTGGCATTCGGAACTTGCCCTTTTAAGATACGCGCAGCTTGTTTTTTCATACTGTCAATAAAGCCTTCACGTACATAACCATCAGTTCCAATGTACATTTCACGGGGGAAAGGAACCTTCCCTAAGCCCCCACGCATAACACGCACTGTCTTTGCTGTTTCGTACATGTGGATTTCATCAAATACAACCATTCCCTCACGGCCGCCATCTTTAGATTGAGGATTAGACGTGCGGAATCGTAGAAAGCTTTTAGTTTTCCTGTTTGTTATTCTTTGTTTCCCGTGTTGGAATGATTTTTTTAATGTATCATTTTCATCTATGACATTATAAACTTCTTCAAATGATGTTTTCGCCTGATCCTCGCTATTAGCTACGAGAGAGATGTTGTAATTCTTAACACCATGCAATTCACTTTTTAAATAACTTGATATCGCAGATATATAACCGTTCTTTCCACCACCACGACCCATCATGATTAAAAAACGACGATAAAAAAGGCGATCCGTTTCTTTATATTTTAGAAACAGGAACGCCGTTATAAACTTTTGGAATGATTGAAAAGGGAAAAACCACTTTTCGCAATACTTAATGCACTGTTCGATTTGTTTTTCATCAAAATATATATCATCGCGATTGAGTACATGTTCTTCCAAGTATTCAATTAACCAGATACGCTCTTTATTAAGTTTTATCTTACCTGTTCGATATTCATTTATATACGCTTCAACGTACTTTTGTTTAATCATATCAGATCGTCTGCGCTATGATTGTCATTACCTTCTAAGAAGTTAAATGACTTTTCAATACTTAATAAAGATGCGTTAACTTTGTTCATTTCATTTAACAGGGGATGGGATTTTACAAACGTCTGACTTCCGTTCTCAGTCTTAACGGATACCCCTTCTCTTTTGACTGTCCGTTCCATACGTCGATACATCTCGATATGCTTCAAGTACCTACCAACTTTTTCAACTTCAACTGGATCAGTATTATCCACGCGAGACATGAGCGAATCCTTTATTTTATCTATACCAACGTCAACTCTAAGTGGTTCTGTCACATTACCCCACCCCCCTATCGTGTAATTTTGTTCTGAATTTGGTTTTTCGGATACCCTCCTCGGTCCCTATATGGAGCATTTTGACCAAAATATTTTGACGGGGGGTATCACCATTTCTCGTCATTCCATTTCTTTTTCTTCGGTTTGAATCCTTTTCCGTGAATTATATTGTGATGCGTAATGCATAATGTTTCTAAATTATCAATTTCTAAAGCTAATTCAGGATGAGTTTCAATCTCTTTCTTATGATGAACATTAAGAACAATTTCTTTTCGTTTGCCTTCTTCTTTCTTTGAATCGATTGTAACTAATCCTTCTCGCTTGCATTGCTGACACTCGAAGTTGTCGCGCTTCATTGCCTGCCACCGTAACCATAGCCACTCCTTGGAGCCATAGAATTTCTTTTTACTACCGGGTGTACTATAGGTCACATCAATCTCAACAGGTCTTTAAAGTCATATCGTTTATCTTTAATCGCCCTGTTGTATTCCTTTAACTTCTGCTTATCTATATCAGATTGATATTCACCGATGAGTTCCTTTTCTTCTACAGGAAGATCATTGTAGGTCTGTCTATAGTACTCATCCTCCACTAGCAGCATCTCACGGTATAGTTGTAGTTGTAGGTAGTGTTCTATTTCTTTTACTTTCTTAATCTTATTCTTAATACGTATGGTGTCTTTGTTGTCGAACATCATATTGAATCTGTTGTCACACTCTGGACAATCAACGTAAGCAACATCAATATCATATTTCTTTTCAGTTTGAATGAGTTCGGTTGATAGTTCTGTTGCACATACTTCGCATTTGAATTCAGTCATTGATCATCACCACTCCTCAATAACTTTTCGTTTAGTTACTATATCCAAGCACTTCTCACAATAAAAGGTAGCTTCAACTACTTCCGAATGTACACTGTTGTCTCCGTAATACTTTGTCACTTGACTATCCAATGGTTTGTATGTGTGATTGCATTTATCCATCCCGTTACCCCTCCATTAAAAAAAGACACTTTCAATTTAAATGAGTGTCTTCATGTTATCACCTATGGTCTTTAGTTCTTCTTTCTATTCTTTCAACAGTCCCATCACTTCTAAGATGTTCGAATCCGTATGTTAATCCACCTAATGAATGAGCATCCTTTGTATCCCAATCAAAGTGGACATTCGCTTTGTGAGTAATCTCTTCACCTTTATAGAATACTTTTGGTACGGATGATTCATCTTGTAGTTCTATTTTTAGTAATGGTATCTGTGTTACTTTTTCTTTGACTGGTCTACCTGGTTTCTTTGTTATACTCGGTTTATCTTTAAACATCGTCTTCAACTCCTTTTGATCATAATAAAAAGACACCTACAATTAAGTAAGTGTCTTGTAAATCAGTCTAACTGTCCTATTATTTTTTCTAACGGAAAGTAATCCATTCCATATTCATTGGTTTCTTTCTCATATCTATGTAGTGATATCTTTCCCAGACCCACAAATTCTACGGTAAAAATTTCCCAACCTTCATACAAAAACATAACATCACCTACACTAGAATACAGCGACTCAGCAAGTAGAGTCTTGTCTTCGATTGTGTCACTATTGTAAAGCTCCACATTGTTCCATCTAAAACACTTGCTAATTGTTCA
>NZ_BMOS01000050.1 GCF_014647195.1 Oceanobacillus indicireducens
TGAATTAGTTTGAAATAGATGACCTGGAATAATGTGCTAGTTTACATCAAAAGGACCTATAATTTTCAAACAGTCTAGAATTGGAGAAAATGGAAAGGTTTTTGAGGTCTGGAAACTTCGAACGATGGTTGATAATGCTGAACAGATGGGAACAGGGTTAACAACGGCTGAGAAAGACCCAAGAATTACAAAGATTGGTAAGTTACTAAGAAAAACTAGTATTGATGAAATTCCACAGTTAGTTAATGTAATAAAAGGAGATATGAGCTTTATAGGACCGAGACCAGCTCCAGTGAAGCATCTTAAAAAGTACAGTGAAACAGATCGGAAAAGATTGCAGGTACTACCTGGTATTACAGGCTGGTCTCAAGTGAATGGTCGAAATGTATTGACGTGGCCTGAAAGGATAGAAAAGGACATTTGGTATGTTAATAATATTTCGCTTTGGTTAGATTTGAGAATACTACTAAAAACTGTAAAAGTTGTATTGCTATCAGAAGGGATCTACTCCGGTAGAAATGATGACAAAGTGGAAAAAGAGAATAATAAATAAAGTAACATACATAACTATAATATAAGGAGAATATTATGTTTGAGGGTAAAAATATATATCTAAGATTAATGGAAAAAAGAGATGTTAAGCATAAAGTGAAATGGATTAATGATCCCGAAGTTAGAAAAACTCTGTTTTTTCAAGATGTTTCTGAATTAGCGACCGAACAATGGTTGATAAAAGTGACTAATGATAATACGAGGAATGATTATGTGATTTGTGAACAAGGGAATGATACTCCTATCGGATTTGCCAGTGTGGTTAATATAGATCTTAGAAACTCAAGTGCTGAAACCTATGTGTGTATAGGTGATAAAAACTATTGGGGTAAAGGTTATGGAACGGAAGTAAAAAAACTGTTAACTAAGTACGTTTTTTTGGAATTAGGTTTAAATAGAGTATATGCTTACAATTGGGCAGAAAACAGAGGTATGATACGTATCAATGAAAAATTGGGATTTACACTAGAAGGAACTTTAAGACAAGAAAGATTTTCGAATGGTGAATATAAAGACAGAGTACTATTTTCAATGTTAAGAGAAGAGTTTTTTAAGTTACCTGAGGAGAATAAATAAATGAATGTTTTAATTTTAAGTTGCGGTACCCGTAATAAAATAATTCAATACTTTCAAAGAGAGTTATCTGGTAAAGGTTCTGTAATAGCTACAGACTGCAGTGAATTAGCACCTGCTTTATATCATGCTGATAAGCATTTTATTGTTCCGAGAATGAATGAGAAAGGTTATCTAGATGAAATACTATCCATTTGTAGGGAAAGCAATGTGAAAGCTGTTTTATCTTTAATCGACCCAGAACTTAGCTTATTAGCTAAGCATAGACAAAAATTTCTGGATATAGGTACAACGCCAGTTGTTTCAGAATATGATTTAGTAGAACTGTGCTTTGATAAATATGAGATGTTTAAATTTCTAGTTCGAAATGAATTTCCAACGGTCCCAAGTTATCTTGATAAAGAAAAATTTTATATGGATGTTGATAATGGAAAAATAAACTATCCAGTGTTTGTGAAGCCTGTAAAAGGAAGCGCAAGTATTAATATAAGTAAAGTAAGTTCAAAAGAAGAAGTAGAGTTGTTGTTTAATAGATTTGACAATTTAATGATTCAGGAATATATGAAGGGAAGAGAGTATGGTATAGATGTTTATATCGATATTATTTCTGAGGACCCAAAAGCCATATTCATAAAAGAAAAGATTAAAATGAGGGCTGGAGAAACTGATAAATCCGTATCTATTAAAAACGAGTGTTTATCATCCTTGATAAAAGAGTTTGTGAAAAAAGTAGGGTTTAAAGGGATTCTTGATATTGATGTTTTTGAAGTTAATGGTAAATATTATATATCTGAAGTTAATCCAAGATTTGGTGGGGGTTATCCCCATGCACATGAAAGTGGCATTAATGTACCGAAAATGATTGTTAATAATATAGAAGGTATCGAGAACGAGGATTTAATTGGAAATTACGAAGAGGGTACATATATGATGAAATATAATGAGGTTCAGGTAGTACATTTAGCTAAATGAGTGCTTAGGATTTAATTTTGTGGAGTGTTAGATAATTTGCCCCGTGTCTATGTAATGATAAACGGGGTTCTTAAAATTAATTTGTGTCTATTGTGAGGTGTCTTTATATGCTGTTACTACCTTATTTAAGGGAAAAAATAATAAGGCCAAAAGTAAACGAAGAAGTTAATTTTTACAGTAGTACTGAAAAAAATGAAATATCAGATTATCAATTGGCTAAGTTTAATCGAATTTGGTCTAACATAATAAAAAATGTACCTTTCTATAATGAACTTGCTATTAAAAAAGAAGTTCCTCTACACATTAATAGTGTGGATGATTTTAATAACATACCTATTATAGATCGCTCCTATGTTAAAAAATATATAGAAAAATTCAGTGATAGTTCTAGAGAGCCAGATGCTTGGGTAACCACAGGTGGCTCTACGGGAACACCTCTTAAGTATCCCAGCTGGAAAAATCAATCGAAACAATATGAATCGAATATTTGGTATGCAAGAGATTTTTATAATATTAAAAGATCAGATCGAATGTTTAGGTTATGGGGACATTCACATACTTTAGGTTCAGGCATCTCTAAGTATAAAAAAATAATATCTTTTAAAATTGGCTTGCCTTTAATAGGTTATAAAAGGTTTTCTGCATATGATTTATCAGATGAGCAGTTAAGGGAGGCAGGAGCACAAATACTACAGTTTAAACCAGATTACATTATTGGGTACAGTAAGGCCCTGCAATTGCTAGCTAAAGCAAATCTGGATAGGCGGTTGGATTTTCATAAATTAAATCTTAAAGCAGTTATCGGAGCTGCTGAAGGGTTTGATAATGAGGGAGATAGAAAATTTATTAGTAAAGTCTTCGGAAGTCCGGTTGGTCTTGAATATGCTTCAATGGAAACGAAATTATTAGCACATACCCATCCTGAAGGAGATTATTGTGTGTTGTGGAGAGATAATTTAGTGGAATGTGTCGATGAAAATGGCAAACCTGCAGAAAGCGGTAGGATTCTAGTTACATCATTGTATCCAAGAGCATTTCCGTTAGTCAGATATGAATTAGGAGATGTGATTACAGGTGCACAAAAAAACTCTAATAGTGTATATTCCTTTGAACGGATAAAAGGTAGAGATAATGACTTTCTGATGTTGGATGAGAGTACACCAATACATTCAGAGTCTATTACACATGCTATCAAGTTTTCAGAAGAAGTAACAGCTTATCAAATAAGATATACAAAAGACTTAAAATATACAATTTATCTTAAGTCTGATAAGAGGCTAAATGAACATGAAATACAGGAAATAAAAAAAAGATTAAACAAAATTGATAAGAGACTAGGAGAAATAGAAATTAGGCAGACAGATAATTTGAAGCAAACTCTGGCAGGAAAAACAAAGTGGTTAATAGAAGAGTGATTGCGGTTGTTTCCATAGGATGATTTTAAGAATTTAAAGATAGAAAATGATAAACGTTATATATATTTATTGTCAGAACGATAGTTCAAAATACATTAGTAATCAACTGCGCTGTTTCCTATCAATATCAATTACAGTTTTGAGTTAAAAATTAGAGAGTGAAAGGAAAGTTTGAATGAAAGTATGCTTTTTTCCACACTATAGTAAGACATACCAAAATGGTGCAACATTATCACTTTTAAATATTGCTAATGAATTAGTTGAAAAGGGTATTGAGGTAATTATAATACAACCAAATAAAAATTTAATCTATCCTATAGACAATGAGAAAATAAAATGCATTAGTGTTCCAGCATACTCAATGCGCGCTCCTGTTAATTACCATGGGTTAATTAGTAGCTTTAAAGGAATGATAAAGACTTTATATAATTGGTATTCTATGAAAAAGGTACTTTCTATTTTAAAAAAGGAAAAACCTGATATTATTCACATCAATGGTTTGGATTCTGGGATAGGAGCGCAAGTGGCATTGAAACTTGATATCCCCTTTGTATGGCATATTAGACAGCTACTAGCAGAAGACCTTGGTATGCGAGTTCGTAATGAAAAACACATTTATAAATTATTACAGAAAGCAGATTCTGTAATTGCGATTTCGGATACAGTTAAATCTAAGTTCGAAACACTACTTAACAAGGATTTAAAACTTATCCCTAATGGTATCCCCTTGGAAAACTATAAAATTGAAGAAAATGTTCGTTTTAGTAATCAGGTAGTTAATCTATTGCTTGCTGGAAGGATAATCAGACAGAAAGGACAGTTTGATGCAGTAAAAGCCATAGACCATTTAGTAAAGACAGGTGTGAAAAATATACATTTAACAATAGCTGGGAATAGTGAAGATATAGAATATGTCGAGAAAATTAAAAAATATATATATAACCAAGGTCTTCATGATTATATAGAAATTATTGAACATGTTGATAATTTAAAAAAGATAAGAGAAAAGTGTGATATAGGATTAGTCTGTTCTAAAAAAGAGGCTTTTGGAAGAGTCACAATAGAAACAATGGTATCGCGTATGTTAGTTATAGGTGCAAATACAGGAGGGACCATAGAAATTATTGAAGATAATGTAACTGGGCTTTTATACCAGGAAGGAGATTATTTAAGTTTAGCAAGAAAAATTAAATTTGCAATTGAAAATAAACAGGATATGGCCTCAATTATAGAAAAAGGGTACGAAACGGCGCTTGAAAATTATTCCATATCTAGTGTCGTTAATCAGATAGTTGAACTTTATCATACTATTCAAAACGGAAAATTGTGAACTAATATGTGAGTTACCAATTCATTTTGATATTATTACATAATCCAAAAATATAAAAAGGATAAGCGAGTATAAAATAATGATTTATATCAAAGTAAAGTAAATCATTATTGGGGGATTTCTTATGAGAAATAATAATGTGTTAGAAAATGTAAATAGCCTTATGATAGCAATCATTCTTACATCCGGAATGATTGCCCGAATGATTGCAGCTGTGGGTATTTTTAGTGAAGGAATGGTACCAGTACTATTCATTATTGCACTGATAGTATCTTATACAATAGTAATTATGACAAAAACAAAAGTCAGTTTTGAAAAAAATAGTGTAATATTTATATATATTATTATACTAGCATTCCTACTTTCTTTCTTGTTTCGGGGAATAGATTCATATACATATGTATATTTTATAGAATTCATATTCTATGGAATAATAACATATTTGCTATCTCGGGTGAAATATTCACCCTCATTAGTCATTTATTTTACAATGCTTATCGGGAATATTATACTAATTAATCCCTTAGCTTTTAAAGACTATATCAGTAGAGGGTATTTTTATGATTTTGTTAGCATGGATGCTACATATGCAATATTACCAAGTATAGTTGCAACAATAATTTATTTCATGTTTATAAAAAAGAAAGGAAATTTATTAATAAATTTTATAACGCTCTTGTCAAATGGATATTTATTGTACATATTGCTGTTTGAAGGAACGAGAGGCGCCATAGTAGCAATCCTGTTACTACTTATTATAATTGCTTATATTTTATTAAGTAGGAAAATGAAAATAAACATGGGTACGGGATCTTTTTATTCCTTTTTTATGGCTATATTATTTGTGGGTATAACTATAGCAGCGATTAACATTCAAAAGGTATTACTTTGGATAGAAAGCTTATTACGATCGTATGATATTGAAATTGCAGCAATCACAAAAACAATAAATATGGTTGAGCGTGATGGACTGTTAGGTATTCTTAATGCCAGAGATAGAGTATATGAAAGAGGATACGAGTTGTTTTCAGAATCACCTATATGGGGACATGGTATTGGTAGTTATGCTGATATCTATTATGGTACATATCCACATAATCTTTTTTTACATTTATTGGTAGAAGGTGGATTAATCCTTACTATCCCCTTCACCTTAATAATAATAATAACCTTGTGGATTTTATTAAAATCGTGGGTCAAAGAAGATATTCTGAACGAGAAAAGAATATTTATTTTGTTTCTATCTATTGTATGTATTCCCAGATTAATGCTTTCATCCTATTTATGGAAAGAACAGGCACTTTGGCTATTAATCTTTTTTCTCTTTACATTTTTATCAAAACATAAAGAGCACCCGGAAAATATTGACTTTGTAAAACAAAAAACGTAAAGAATACACATGGAAGTTCAAAAAGGATTGAAGATAGGTTTATAAAGAAAAATTTCATGTTTTATTTAATCTATAATAAATAGCAGTTAAGGGAATCCATTTTGGCTTAAGATAACAATTCAAACAATTGATTAGATAGTCGATAAAACCAATAGCAACAAGTGAACTTAATTACAGTATTTAGGGAGGAGGGGAAAGTTGGTGTCAGTAAGTATTATTATACCAGTTTATAATAAAGAGATGTATTTAAATGACTGTATTCAATCTGTTGTCAATCAACAATATAGGGATATAGAAATTATAATAATAAATGATGGTTCAAAGGATAATAGTGAAAATATCATAGAAAAGTGGAGCGCAAAAGATAAAAGAATTAGGTATTTTAGTCAGAGAAACCAAGGAGTTGCAATTGCGCGAAATAAGGGGATTTCTATAGCAAATGGTGACTATATATTTTTCTTAGATGCAGATGATTATCTCGAGGAATATGCAATATTAAAGCTAGTTACGGATGCTCTGTATTCTAAGGCGGATATCATTATAGGTAACTTTTATGAAAAAAGTGGAAATAAATTTGTTGAAAAGCAATCCTTTGAAAACAAATTATTTAATAAGAGTGATTTAAAAAAAACTGGAACTACATTAGAAATGTTTATTGTTAATAATCGACATATGGCAAGAGCTGGAAATAAATTATATAAATTAGATTTCTTAAAAAAATTACAGGTTTCATTTGTAGATGGAGTCATTGCAGAAGATCGATTATTTAATTTGATATGTTACGTAAATAACCCCACCATTCAAGTGGTTAATGAATATACATATATTTATAATATATTAGATAACTCAAGATCAAGAACATTAAGTTCAAATTATTATGATCAAAATATCTCTCTATTGAACTATCTTTATGATTATTTGAAAAAGGAATCAAAACTTGAAGAGTATCAGGAATTGTTTCAACTAATTGTAATGTATGATGTTAGCAAAGTTATTAATCAAACATTTGAAAGATCGAAGGAAAAAATTAAATCAACAAATGTTTCTATAAAAAAGTTGAGAGAAAACACCTTAATCTTCAATACCATATCAGCTGTTATTAAGGAAGAAAAGTTTAAAAAGATTAACGGCGGGAAGGCATTTTATCGAATTAGTTTGCTGAACTATTTATTAGTAAAAGCTCCGTTCCTAGTGCCTGTCTATAAAACTGTGGCTTATATATCTAGGAAGGTTAAATTAAGATAGTGTAAACTTGGTACTAGAACTAAAAATACATAAAGGGTAAATCTGTAATTAGAAAACTTATGTTTTAACAGAGCGTGATGCTAGTATAGTTTCATGGACACATCTAAGATAATCAAAATATAGAAGGAGTAGTTTTAATGAAAAAGGTGATGGTTTATGCATATACTAAACTCAATCTTGGAGATGATTTATTTTTAAAAATTTTATTTGATAGATATCCAGAAACAAATTTTGTTTTGGTAGCCCGTGAAAAATATCAAGAAGTCTTTAAACAGGAAAATGTGAAGGTTTATTCTTCAAATAATATCTTTTTACGCGGAATTAATTATATAATGAGGAAAACTAAGAAAAACTACGTTAATAATAAAGTTATTTCAGACAAGTGTGATGCCGCTGTTTACATAGGCGGTTCAATTTTTCAACAGCGTGACAATTGGGAACTTGATGTTACAAAACGAAGAAATCTTTTAATTAAAAATCAACCATTTTATGTTTTAGGTGCTAACTTTGGTCCGTATAATAATGAAAATTTTTATTCAGAGTATAGGAAGCTTATTTCAAAATATGAGGACATATGTTTTAGAGACACATATTCATATCACCTATTTCAAGATCTAGATAATGTAAGAATAGCTGATGATATTGTGTTTTCTCTTAATACTGTTACAAATT
The DNA here is from genome assembly GCF_014647195.1 of Oceanobacillus indicireducens. Taxonomy (GTDB): domain Bacteria; phylum Bacillota; class Bacilli; order Bacillales; family Amphibacillaceae; genus Oceanobacillus; species Oceanobacillus indicireducens. Next base: position 8,150 of record NZ_BMOS01000050.1, read on the forward strand.
CTTCGGAAAGCGCTGAAAAAAATGTAGTCATTTCTGTAATAAAACCGTCTTATAGGCCACATTTGTCAGGTTATGATGATATTTATTATGAAAAAATAAGGGATATATCCATTGAATTTATTAAAAAGGGTTTCGGAATTACACTTATGTCTTTTTGTAAACATGAAGGCGATGAGGAAGCAATAAAAGAAATTTTAAAATTAATTCCACAAAAGTGTATACGATATGTAAAACAATATAATTATAGAGGAAATATGTCAGAATCCCTTGATATAATTTCTTGTTCAAGTTTAGTAATTGGGACAAGGTTTCACGCTATGATTTTAGGATGGGTTTTCAACAAGCCAGTTGTTCCAATTGCTTATAGTGAAAAAATCACAAATGTTATGAAAGATGTTAATTTTAAGGGGTTATTTACAGACTTCGAAAATCTTTGGAAATTAAATCCATCTGATGTTGTCAAGAGTGAACAGACAAATATAGTTGATATTACAAAACAAAGAGAAAAGTCAAAAGATCATTTCAAGGAATTAGATAAATTATTAATGAAAAGCCTTTAGAAAGTGTGTAGATTTTGAATAACAATGCTAAGATACTTAAACAATTAAATACTATGGTTATATTGACATTAATCACACAGGTTTTTATTTTAATTAAAAATGCTATTGTTGCTTCTTATTTTGGTATCAGTGCGGAGCTAGATGCCTTTAATTTAGCAAATCGGATTACGACATTTATTTATAGCTTTATTGGGGCTGGGGTGTCTACGGTAATCATACCTTACCTAAGAGAAAAAGTTAATAAAAGAGGTATTGATATATTTATAAGTGTTATTTATACTGCCGGTTTTTTATTATTGTTGGCAATAATAATATTTAGAGTAGATATAATACTATTGGCTGGCGGCTCTAAAGAAGAATCATTTTTATCTATTGCTGCTAATATTTTAATATTTACGGCTATAACTGGATTTTTAGAATCATTGATACAACTAGCTAAAGGAATATTAGAGTTTAATGAAAAGTTTAATATTCAAAAACTGATCGTACTTTCTTCGAACGTTATAATTGTAATTATGCTATTTATAGGCAGAAATAATATATATTATTACGCGCTAATTGTATTATTTGCAGCAATAATCAACTTATTTTTTCATATCATTTTTTTAAAAAAGTCCAATTTTAATTATGAATTAAATTATGATTTAAAAGATCAGAACTTTAGAGAAATGTTGAGATTGTTTTATCCGACTATGTTGAGTACAGGAGTTTACCAATTATCATTATTGATAGATACTTTAATTGCTGCAAGATTACCAGTGGGAAGTATTTCTACTTTGAGTTATGCAAATGCTGTAATAAGCATGATTAATCTATTGTTATTAGGAAATATTATATCATTTGTTTATCCAAAATTAGTTAAAAAAAATAATAATAAAGATCGTCAAAATAGCTTAATCAGTTATATTTTACTAGTTAACGTTATGATGTGTCTTTTAATTGTATTATTTTACTCAAGTGGCCGAGAAGGTATTAGGGTATTATTTGAAAGAGGGGAATTTACTAGTGGGGATACCGAAATTGTATTCATAGTTGCTCTAATACTAACACTTTCATTACCAGCAAATGCAATAAGAGATTTATTGTATAGGTATTTTTATATGAATAAAGATACTATAACTCCTTTTATTAATAGTATAATGGTAAGCATAGTTAATATAGTAATAAGTTTATTTCTGGCTAAATATATTGGATTATATGGTATCGTAATAGGCACAATTTTAGCTTCTTTTTATAGCTTGTTTTTTATTAGTTTTAGATTTGGAAGGAAATTTCCTGTTTATTTCAGTAAGAAAATATTATTTATAGAAAATAGTAAAGTTATCATTATTACTATTTTAGCTGTAATAGCTGCAATGCTATTTAAAAATATGGTTAATATTACAAATCCCTATGCCGGTTTAATTGTTTATTCAGTTTATACGATAGTAGTATTTATTGTGTTGTTAAAGACTTTTAAAAGTAAGATTTTTAAAATAAACCTTTAAGATAAGTATGTAGTTTGCTCGGTCAAAGTTAAATTCAAGAAATTTTATCTAACCACCTTTCGATAGTATTTTTTAGTTAGATGAAAGCTTAGAAAACCAATATATTGTTAGCATAAAGATACATTTTTTATAGTGTCTATGTAACAAAGTATTCTATTCTCGAAGAGGCATTTTTATCTTAATAAAAGAAGGAGAATAACTATGCTAAGCATATTAAAAAAATTATTAAAACGAAATAAGAAAAAAAAAGTAAGCTTTAAAAACATTGGTAATAACGTTGTAGTTGCTAGCGGAAATAGTTTTCATCAAACAGATAAAATAGAAATCGGTGATGATGTATATATTGGTTTCGAAGGTTTGTTTTTTGGTTATGGTGGGATAAAAATAGGGAGTGGTACTATTATTGCTCACCGTGTAGAAATTATGACAAGAAACCATAATTATGACAGTGAAGACCTACAATCTATCCCTTATGATAAAAGATATATTTTGAAACCCGTGATAATTGAAGAAAATGTATGGATTGGTTCCAATGTTAGAATAGTTCCTGGGGTCACAATAGGAGAAGGTGCAGTTGTTGCAATGGGTGCAGTTGTTACAAAAGATGTACCCCCATTTTCAGTAGTAGGAGGGAACCCTGCAAAAATTATTAAATATCGCAATAATGAACGATACGAGAAATTAAAACGGGAAAATAAAATATATTTAAAAATAAAACAAAAAGGGCATTTATAATGGTATAGTCCTTTCGTGGTGAAGGAGCACGAGTGGCAATTTAAAACTAGTGTTATCTTTTATAACCTAATGGAAAAATCGATTATTAGTATTGTATCATTAGTGAACCATGAACTAAATAATAAACATCTGGGTATTAGTATATTACTGCACTTTTCAGGTTTCACTGCATAGTAGAATTAAGAGTTTCTGCATGTAGTTAATAGAATGTTAGATACCAAATTTCATAGCCGTTTTAATTATTAATTTTATGATTAACTTTGTTCTTACTTGTACTTGCGAATACTGAATGTTCGTCGTGACACAAGCTTTACAAATGGAGTCTTCTATAATAGGAAAGGTAACGGAAAATTGGTATTTATTAAATGCTTTTTATGAAGAAAGATTGTTGAGTCCTTACTTGCCTATTAGGAAAAGGTCTTATTTCTTAGAATTATGACCATTTTATAAACGCTATGTTTGAGTCGCATTTGTCAGTATATCTTAATAATACTGTTGAGACAAACTATCTAAATTGCTATGAAAAAATGCTATAAAAGAATAGTGTTATAGTATAACTAATTAACGTTCAAATAAGGAGAGTATATGGTACCATGAAAATAGCAGTCGCAGGTACAGGTTACGTAGGCTTATCCAATGCAGTTCTCTTGGCGCAGAACAATGAAGTAACTGCATTAGATATCATTCAAGAAAAAGTAGACATGATCAATAATAAAAAGTCTCCAATCGCGGATGCCGAAATTGAGATATTTTTAGAAACAAAGGAATTGAATTTAAAAGCTACAACAGATTCAACGGAAGCTTTTAGAGATGCAGAATTTGTTATTATCTCTACTCCTACAAACTATGATCCGGAGAAGAATTACTTCGATACAAGTTCTGTTGAATCGATTATCGAAAATGTTATTGAAATAAATCCAGATGCGGTTATGATTATCAAATCAACCATACCAGTAGGATATACAAAAGGAATCCGTGAGAAGTTTAATAGTGATAATATTATTTTCTCCCCAGAGTTTCTAAGAGAAGGTAGAGCATTGTATGATAATTTGTACCCATCTCGAATTATTGTTGGAGAGCGATCAGAGCGTGCTAGAAAGTTTGCAGACCTATTAGTAGAAGGTGCGATCAAGGAAGATATTCCTGTATTATTCACAGATTCCACTGAGGCTGAAGCTATTAAATTATTCGCTAATACATATCTCGCCATGCGTGTATCCTTCTTTAATGAATTAGATTCCTATGCTGAGTTAAAAGGCTTAGACAGTGAGCAAATCATTGAGGGTGTTGGATTAGATTCCCGAATTGGTGACCACTATAATAACCCATCATTCGGATATGGCGGTTACTGCTTACCAAAGGATTCAAAGCAATTGCTTGCTAACTTTAAAGATGTACCGAATGATATCATTCGAGCGATTGTTGACTCGAACGATACCCGTAAAAACCATATTGCTGATATGATTACAAAACGAAATCCTAAAGTAGTAGGCGTCTATCGATTAACAATGAAGACCGGTTCCGATAACTTCAGACAGTCAGCGATACAAGATGTTATTAATCGAATTCGGGAACAAGGTATAGAAGTAATTATCTACGAGCCTGTACTAGATGCTGAGGAGTTTGACGGTTTACGAGTGTTTAAGGATTTCGATGCATTTAAAGCAGAGGCAGATGTGATAGTTGCTAACCGCTTGTCTGAGGAGCTGAAGGATGTAAAAGAGAAGGTTTATACGCGGGATGTGTTTAGTAGGGATTAAATCGGTTCTGAGATAACGTGGCTCTTATTTCAGATAAGTGATTTTGAAAAAATAGCAAAAGTTGAAGAGGAAGAGACAATTTCAAGTTGCCGGTATAAAATATCTTGTTTATGAGAAAAAAGAATTCCAGATGGAGTGTTCCTAGGAAAAGGTCCGTATTTTGATAGCAAGAAAAGTAAAACCTTTATGAGGGTGCAATAAAACAAATCAATAGAAGACATGAAAGAGTAGCTAAAAATATCCCCGACGATCGCTGTGATTATGACAGCAAGCGAAGGAGAGGAAAATTGGCTCTATAGTCTGATTAATAACAGTTTTACCCATCTAAAAACAAATATAAGTAAGCTGTATCTTAAATCCAAAAATTAATTACGGCTAGTCTAATAATATTATATAAATACACATAAAAATACTATTGTCTTTATGTGAAATAGAGAATTATATAAAGAATAAAGGGTGCCTAAATGAAGAAAGACATAGATTAACTCCACCTCTGCCATGTTTAGCAATAACGCCACTACTCTTAAGCTTGTTTGTGTCCGTGGTAATGGATTTTGGACTGCAAAATGGCAAAAGTAAAGCCTTAAGGATTCATTTGCATCAAGCGTAAGACCAACAATCACTTCTAAGTTCCGCTGGAGCTTCTAGTGAACTTAGAAGTGGCATGGTGGTCAAGGGTAAGCAGCTGAAGCTAGGTTAAGAAGTCTATATCACCGCGAATTGGGTCACTTTTACACAAATGGACCAAAAAGATGGCACAATTGGGTTATCTGATGGCTATAATCACCCTAAATGACTTTGAAGCTTCTATTCTATGCTCTTATGAAATAACAGGCATAGTGTAGGGGCTTTTTATAAATTAAAGAATGTTTTTTACAAAAACCAGATTAACTAGTAAAATTAATTGTTGTATGTTAACATAAGAAAATTCATGGAGGGAAGAGGGTAAGAATGCAGTTATCCGATATTTTAAAAGATTCAAATTACAAATTGACTCAATTTAGTCAAGAGAAGATAGATTTTATTGAAAGCAATTTTTTTACAAAAGAAATGCGCGGTAAGGTTGTTCCTTATTTTAATTGCTATATTAGAAAAAGGGATATAAGGCTAACACCAGAAGAAGTTATACGTCAATTATATATCATAGTGCTAACCGAAGATATGGGGTACTCCCTAGATAGAATGGAAGTAGAATATGCTGTTTCGTTTGGTAGGGATGTATTTGGCAAGTGTAAAATGTATGAAACGGCAGCCCTTTTTGTAAAC
>NZ_BMOS01000051.1 GCF_014647195.1 Oceanobacillus indicireducens
TGAATTAGTTTGAAATAGATGACCTGGAATAATGTGCTAGTTTACAAGAATTGGCAGAAAAAACTCACCATAGAAAAGACCGACCTGATAATCCCGACAGATGTCGCCATTTGTTCAATTTCTGATAGAAGATGACTGGATAGTAAAACTGTTATTCCATAACGGGATGGTAAAGATTTAATAAGTTCCCTCATCTCACCAATACCTGATGGATCAAGCCCATTGGTTGGTTCATCCAAAATTAATAATTTGGGAAACGATAGTAAGGAGATAGCCATTCCTAATCGTTGTTTCATACCTAAAGAGTATTGGTTTACTTTCTTATCTTTTTGCTTTTCTAATCTGACAATACGAAGTACTTCATCAACATTTTTCCTTGGGACATTTCGAAGACGTTTCATAACGAGCAGGTTCTCTAAACCTGTTAAATGTCCATAGTAAGATGGAGACTCCACTAAGGAACCCGTATTCTGTAAAATAGATGCCCGAGACTTACGAAGATTCTTTCCAAATACCTGAATGTCTCCTGCAGAAGGTTTAATCAAACCTAATAACATTTTGATAGTTGTTGTTTTGCCCGCCCCATTTGGCCCCAAAAAACCATAAATTTCACCTTCTGGTACGTGAAGGTCAACATTGTTTACACTTTTAACAGCACCATGTGTTTTGGTTAAATTTTTTGTTTGTACTATAATCGGTTTATTCATCATGTCATTTCCTCCATATCATTATGATTAATGTAAGTATAACGAGTGAACCTTGCGCCTTCCTGAAAGCTACCTGAAGATTACCTTAAGAATTTAAAAATCAAATTCATTCACTTCACTTGATCAACTAAAAAGGCATATTCAGAGTTCTATTAATCAAAATTATTAAACCAGCAAGTATGTAACTTTTTCTTATTGAGACATGTATTTCTATTAAAAGTGAAGAATAATTGCTTGAATAATTTGGCCAAAATTGGAAATTGCCTTTTGCGAGAGAAATAGGAATTTGGAACATTAAGTATCTTTTTATTAAAAAACCTAACTTAACTCTTAAATTTTAAGTGAAAGTTAGGCTTATTTTCTTTCATGAGGAAGGATATATTTCAAAGAATCCAGCTGTTAAACTGAAAGAACCAAAATTAGAACAACAAATTCCAAAGTTTCTCTCCAAACTTGAGATTGAACATCAACACGGGTGGTGTCATACTCCAATGGTATCTTGGGAAACGCGATGATGAAGGAAGATCGTTCGTTTAGGCTAGCGAAAAAATAAGGTATAATAAGTGTATGGAGTGACGGAGGTGCGTCATATGTCTATTCCTGATAAAATCATAAAAGAAATTGATATGTTAAGTGAACAAGAACAGCAAAAGGAACTAGATAAAATTAAAGAAATATATATGGCTGAGGACGTTGTTTTATTGGGGGAAAACTACTCCTGGTGGGATAACGAAGCGGATGATATATACAGTGAGCAGTAAAAAGAAGCAGGGTGAAGTTTGGTTGGCAGATGTTCTATTTAAAGGCATACGGCAAACTAAACAGTGCTAATGTTTTATTGTCGGCAACGAATTAGCTTTGGATATAGATGTTATTATTGCACCAGTTACCGATCAGGAAATCAATTTGTCCCCAATTTGTCAAAGTCTTAAAGTATTGGGAAGAAGCCGGATTATTAAAACCGTTAGTTTGTACGTACTTCCAAAATTACTTCCATTCACGACACAGAATTGAAACGTCATTTGGGAGAATTACATAGCCATGATCTTGAAAACGTATTAAATATGTGTAGATAGTTATTTTAATATTTAGTTATCAATTCAACAATAGGGTCTTTTAATTGAATGAAGCATTTAGATTTATATGATAGGGATGATAAGGTGAATATTAGACCAAACAAGAAAACAGAAGTCAATAAATTAGTAGAGATATGGTATGAGGGTTCTTTAATAGCACACGACTTTATTGATAAGAATTATTGGAAATCACAGCAAACGAAGATGGAAGAAAAGTATATCCCAATGTCTGAAACCTATGTTGTAAGTAATGAAAAAGACATTGTCGGCTTCGTATCGATGATGAATAATTATTTGGCTGCATTATTTATTGATGTTAAGCATCAAGGTGGAGGATATGGAAAGGGCTTGTTAGATTTTGTTAAAAGGCAAAGGGAAAATATACAATTAAAAGTATACAAGAAAAATAACAAAGCTGTTGATTTCTATTTAAAAAATGGCTTTGTAATAAAAGAAGAAACATTAGATGAACAGACTTCCGAGGAAGAATATTTAATGGAATGGGAAAAGGATTAAGTGTCGTTTGACGAGTTTGCTGTTTATTTAAACAATGGTATATCGTGATGAAAATGAATATACATCTTTTTGAAAGTAGGGCTATCAATGACTATGTTAACAAAGGCTATAGCAGAAGATATTGTGAACAGGACGATGCGGATACTTACTCATAATATTAATGTAATGGATCAAGACGGCGTGATTATAGGAAGTGGTGAAAAAGATAGATTAGGTCACTTTCATGCGGCAGCACTTCAGGTAATTCGGGAAAATAAACGAATAGATATAGATCACGTTAAAAGCAAGCAGTTACCGGGAACGAAACCTGGGATTAATTTGCCGATTGTGTTTGAAAAAAAGATTGTCGGCGTGGTAGGTATTACAGGTCGTCCCGAAGATATTTCCCAGTTTGGAGAGTTAGTTAAAATGGGAGCGGAACTTACCTTGGAACAGGCTGCACTCACTCATCAATTACAGTGGGAAGAACGTTTGCGTGAAGAATTAGTTTTTGAGGTCATTAACGATCGGACGAATGATTTATTAATCGAGAGGGCAGCTAGAATGGGGATTGACTTACGCACACCGCGCATCGCAGTCCTTCTCCATTTTATGTCTGATGAGAATGAAAGAGAGTTAGCAAAAATTAAGCAAGATAGTTTAACTTATTTAAAAAATTATTGTGATACAAATGATCTTGTCGCAAGCGTGCAAACGACTAAAATAGTGATATTAAAACAATTTTCTGAGTCTCAATCCATTGAATCATTGTATAAAAGAATAGAGGCATTACTTAAGCAGTTAACATTTAGATCAAATGGACAGTGGCAAGCCAGTATTGGTAATCCATTTTCCGAGTTAGAAGATGCGAAACGTTCATATCAATATGCTCGAGAAGCTTTGGCAGTGGGGACGATACTATATCCCGAAAATACAATTTATGTTTATGACGATTTATATTTATCTATTCTTTTACATGCCAATCGTTTGCCTGCTGATTTTTCAAAACACTATCATTCCCTCGTTATGGAAGATCAAAGTGGTGATTTGCAAACGACGCTAGAGACATATATTGATAGTCAAGGGGAGTTATCTCGTGTTGCAGAGAGATTGTTCATCCATCGTAATACGCTGAGTTATCGACTGGAAAAAATTAAACGTATTACCGGGAAAGACCCTAGAAACATACATGATTTGTTAAATTTGTATATCGAACAAATAGCATATAAATTACAATCTTAAATTGTGCAGATGACTTAAAGTATAATCTTTTATGTGCCTTCTTTTGTTTATTTGCTTAATGTAATCGCTTTTGCAAAACGATACAATAGAATTATCATCATGATTATAATACAAAAGGAGTGACACTAGATGGAAATAGAAGTAAGCGCTTTAGGCGCTATCATTGCACTCGTTATTGCTATTTTTCTTATCCTTATTAAAGTGCCACCGGCATACGGAATGGTAGCAGGAGCATTGTTAGGTGGTCTTTTTGGCGGAGTCGGTATAGAAGATACAGTGACGCTCATGATTGAAGGAGCTGAAAGCATTATTCCGGCTGTTCTTCGTATATTAGCGGCAGGAATTTTAGCAGGGGTCCTTATTCAGTCGGGAGCAGCATCAACAATTGCTGAAACAATAGTTCAACGGCTAGGTGAAAAGAAAGCGCTTTTGGCTTTAATACTTGCTACCTTGTTATTAACAACGGTTGGTGTATTTATTGACATTGCCGTCATAACTGTGGCGCCGATTGCTTTAGCGATTGGACATCGAGCCGGGCTTTCAAAAATGGCTATACTCATCGCGATGATTGGTGGAGGTAAGGCTGGTAATATTATGTCACCGAACCCTAATGCTATTGCAGCATCTGATGCTTTTGATGTACCGTTAACGTCTATCATGGCTGCGGGAATTATCCCCGCTATGTTTGGTATTGTGGTCACATACGTGATTGCTAAACGACTAATAAACAAAGGAAGCTTTACAACATCAGAAGAACTACAAGCCGCAAGTGGCGAGAAAGCACCATCATTTCTTCTAGCCATCATCGCCCCTTTAACAGCGATTGTTTTACTTGCCTTGCGACCTCTATTTGATATTATTATCGATCCAATGATTGCGCTTCCCATTGGTGGAATCGTTGGAGCACTCGCAATGGGAAGAATGAAACGTATAAATGAATACGCTGTACTGGGGCTTGGAAAAATGACAGGGGTTGCTGTCATGTTGCTTGGAACTGGGACGCTTGCAGGAATTATTTCTAATTCAGCCTTGGACCAAGTCATCACGAATGGACTTGAAGCCCTTGGTCTTCCAGCTTATATATTAGCTCCATTTTCGGGCGCACTCATGTCCATGGCTACTGCTTCAACAACCGCTGGAACGGTGGTGGCGAGTAACGTATTCGGCTCAACGATTATGGAACTGGGAGTTGCCGGTTTGGCAGGTGGTGCGATGATTCACGCAGGAGCAACGGTGTTTGACCATTTGCCACATGGTAGCTTTTTCCACGCCACAGGTGGTAGTGTATTTATGGATATGAAAGAACGAATGAAATTGATCCCTTATGAATCACTTGTTGGTTTAACCTTAGCCATTATTTCAACACTCATCTTTGGTGTTTTTAAGTTATTTATCTAAAATGGAGTTTTAAAAGGCTTAGTGATATCAGAAATAGATGTTGTTTAATGACTTCTCTACTAGTTTTAGTTATTACGATAAGAAATGGAGTTGACCCTTATGAAAATAGTCATTGCTCCTGATTCATTTAAGGAGAGTATGACCGCTTTAGAAGCGGCTGAAGCTATTGAAACAGGTTTTAAAAAAGTATGGCCTGAAGCCACTTATCTAAAAGTTCCCATGGCGGATGGGGGAGAAGGGACGGTACAATCTCTTGTTGATGCTACTGATGGGAAAATTATAAAGCAAACTGTGACAGGTCCGGCGGGAACTCCTGTTGAAGCTTTTTACGGCATAACGGGGGATGGAAACACAGCTATAATCGAAATGGCTGCCGCTTCTGGTTTACATTTGATTAAAAAAGAATCTCGCAACCCACTTCAGACAACGACAAAAGGAACGGGGGAATTAATTTTAGCTGCACTTGATCAAGGAATTGATCATATGATTATCGGAATAGGTGGTAGTGCGACAAATGATGGTGGTTCAGGTATGGCTCAAGCTTTAGGAGCTAAGCTGCTCGATAAAAATGGAGAGCAGATTGGCTACGGGGGCGAAGCATTAAGTCAATTAAAATCTATTGATCTAGCAGACTTAGATCCGCGTTTAGCCAATGTGACGGTTGATGTAGCGTGCGATGTCGACAATCCCTTGACAGGTGAGCGCGGTGCTTCGGCTGTATTCGGCCCACAAAAAGGCGCCACACCTGAGATGGTCGCCAGATTAGATCAAAATCTTACGCATTACGGTTATGTTTTGAAAAATGAACTAGGACAAGATGTGATGAATATGCCCGGAGCCGGTGCAGCCGGGGGGTTAGGTGCAGGATTTGTAGCGTTTTTGAATGGACGGCTCAAACGCGGCGTCGATATTGTTATCCAGTCTGTAAAGTTAGATGAATGTGTACGAGATGCTACGCTTGTCATCACAGGTGAAGGTAAAATCGACGTTCAGACGATTTATGGAAAAACGCCCATCGGTGTCGCAAACATATCGAAAAAATACGGCATTCCGGTCATTGGTATTGCTGGTGCGATAGGTCATGAAAGTGACGCTATTTACAATCATGGAATTGACGCCATGTTTTCCATTGTTCCTGGGGCAGTGACATTAGAGGAATCTTTGGAACAGGCAAAAGTCAATACGATGAAACTCTCTGAAAATATTGCCCGAACGCTAGCCATGAGCGGACATTTAACAGTTGAAAAGTCATAAAAAAAAACGAGCCGTCTGCTCGTTTTTTTTATAGTTGTTGCTCATACATTTTCTGCCGACCATATTCAATTCCGGGAAATCGATATGGTTGAATCGTTAAAAGGGGTAGAATAGTTTTTAATCAATTAATATCTTTAGTTTGCCCAACTGGCTTGTTGTTGGCGGTGGGCATCGTCATCGTTATTATAAACCAGCCGAGCTGATTGCGGCGTTGGGTGAAGCGTTGGAATCAAATGGAGATTTGAATGGGAAACAAAGTTAATAGAGTATTATTAAAAAGCGCATTCTCGTAAAAGTGCTTTTAAAGCGGAGTTTAATGCTTTATAAGAGGAGCATATTTACCTTTTATAAAAGGCAAAAAAACATCTAAAAATATAGTTTCCTACTAAAAACCATACCGAGAAAAAATTTTGGTAGGGGACTTAAATAAATTTCCTGTATAATAATGTTAAATGACAAAAAGATCTTCCATTACAATAATGTTGTTTAAACACAAACGGGCTGGATTGTTTGATAGTATATTTTAAATTCAGAGGAGATGAATGATTATGGACTTTTTAAAAAAGGGAGATACAATTGGTATATTTACTCCTTCTTCCCCTACAACAGTTACAGATAAATTGCGTTTTGAACGGGCAAAGTCTTTTCTAGAGGAGAAAGGATTTACTATCGTTGAAGGAATTTTAACAGGTCGAAAGGACGGCTATCGCTCGGGATCACCTAAAGAGCGTGCAGAGGAATTAAATAAGCTAATAAAAGATCCTAGTGTGAAGATGATAATGTCAACTATTGGAGGAACAAACTCGAATAGTGTGTTGCCATATATTGATTATGAAGCATTTAAACAAAACCCTAAGTGGTTGGGTATTCTGATGCTACAGCTATTTTACTTGCACTTTATTCAAAAACAGGCATACCAACGTACTATGGTCCTGCATTAGTCCCTTCATTTGGAGAATTTGAACCTTTGGTAAATGATACATATCATTATTTTGAGCAATATTTTATGCAAAAGAATGAGATGCCTTACGAAGTACCGACTCCAGCTTTTTGGTCGGATGAACCTGTAAACTGGCTAGAAAAAACGACAGAGAAAAAGCTTTATAAAAACGAATGGGTCACTGGGCAAAGTGGAATTGCAGAAGGTAGATTAATAGGTGGTAATGTCAATGCTATGTATGGATTTATTGGCTCTCCATATTTTCCTATGATAAAGCAAGGGGATATTTTAATGATTGAGGATTGTATGAAAAACGCTTCAATTGTTGAGAAAAACTTCGCTATGATACGAGTGCAAGGTATTTTTGACAAAGTTGCTGGTATTATCTTGGGAAAACATGAACAATACAATGATCTAGGTACAGGAAAACAGCCATTAGATTTACTGGTAGAGCAATTAGATGGATTAGATATACCGATTTTAGCTGAATTTGATACATGTCATACCCACCCTATGCATCCACTGGCCATTGGTAAGAAAGTTAAATTAGACGCTGGAAATAAAAAGGTTTTTTGTACGGAAGATTGGTTAGACTTCTCTACTTGTATTGAAAATTAATCTATTGTAATCGGGCGTAATTGTCGCACAAAAAGTTGTTTCAGAATCGGGCCATTTAACGTAATAAATGCAGAAGTTTATTTGTAGAAAGTTGAATGAACCATGAACCTAAAATAAATTAAAAGGGAGCTTGGAAATGGATATACTAACTATTAAAGAGCTTCATTCCCATGAAGAAATCCTTGAAGCTTTTCCATTGCTGTAAAGGAAAAGTAAGCTTATTCATGAATAGGGCGCGATTGTGGGACAGAAAGGATACACATACTAGTTATGTGCTATCCTTTTTTAGTTTTTTGAAAAGAGTTTAGGGATTGAACCCTTAATTTCTTTCCACTCATATAAATTACTGCCGTTTGTTGCAGTATTATCCAAATCATTAAGTCCATTTCACAGCGTGGCTCGGACTAAAGGAATCGATTTTTTCTAATAATTCTTTGGGATCTGGGGAGATAATTATCATTTCTCGATAATCTTTATTCATAAACCCCTGTTCAATCGTATGATCTAACATGGTAATTAGCGGATCGAAAAAGTTATTTACATTTAGCAATCCACAAGGCTTTGCATGATAACCCAGCTGTGACCAAGTAAATACTTCAAACCATTCTTCTAATGTTCCTGCGCCCCCAGGCAAAGCGACAAATCCGTCCGCTAATTCTGCCATTTTTGATTTACGCTCGTGCATTGTATTAACAACATGTAGCTCTGATAATTGATCATGAGCAATCTCTACAGCTTTTAATTTTTGAGGAATCACTCCTATCACATTACCACCACTGTGTAAGGAAGCATCAGCCAATGCACCCATACATCCCACTTGGGCTCCACCGTAAATTAAAGTTTTATTATTATTGGCTAATTCTTCTCCAAATCTTTTTGCATGTTCTATATAAACGTTGTTTATTCCCGTACTTGACCCACAAAATACAGCAAGACTTTTAATCTCCATTTCAACCACACCTTTGCTCCCGGTTTATTTACTTAAAGATATCTATTGGACAGCTTTCGTTTATGTTCTAAGAAAATTTCTTCCAAATCTATATTATATTTATTCGCAATAACAACTACATTACCTAATACATCACCAAGTTCTTCTGTTAAATTCTTCTTACTTTCTGCCAATGAAATAGGATGCTCATCTGGTCGGTCTCGTCCGATTTCCAGAGCTCTAATTGCTCTAGCGACTTCTCCCGTCTCTTCTGACAAGAAGCCAATACGTACAAAAATATCTAAATCAGCCCAACCTCTTGACTTTCAGCAATCCAATTTTGAAATTCCTTCGCTTCCATTTTAGACTTCTCACCACACTTCAAATAAAATTAAATGAACATTATTCTTTGAAACATCTTAAATTTTATGACCTTTAGGTGAATAAGAGAAATACTATAATCTCTTGAATCTCATAACAATCTTTATAAATTGTAACATTTAAGCACCTATAATGACCACAGAGAGTGGCATTTCTTATATACAGATAAGTCTAGGGATGAATGAAAGAAAATGAAGCAAATAATCATAATTATAAACCAATGTTTGAATCATGAATATATAGTGAAACGTAATATGAAGTGATATAATAAAATAGAATATTCATAAAAGTGGTGATGAATACGTGAATACTGCTAAGGATCGTTTACTTAAAATTATTGATGAAATACCTGAAAAAGATGTGGATAAAATTCTGGATTTTGCCGAGTTTTTAAAAGCTAAAAGCGATAAAAGTGTATCTGAGGATTTAACAGAAGCCAGTGAGAGCAGTTTGGATTTTTGGGATAATGACATTGATGACGAGGTTTGGAACAATGTATAAACAAGGTGATATTGTTTTAATACTAGTTCCATTCGTAATTTAAAACAACAAAAGCAACGTCCTGTGCTCATTATTTCAAACGACAGTTATAATGAGGTGATGGAAGATATCGTTGTTTTAGCTATCACTTCAAAAATTAGGGATCTTTTATATTCTATTGTAATCGATCCAAAAGATTTGACAGAGGGAGAACTTAAAAAAACATCAGAAATAAGGGCAGACAAAGTATACACACTATCTAAAAATATTGTCAGAAAAAAATTTGGACATGTGAACACTGAAATTTTGGAAGCTGTTCGGGTGAAAATAAATGAAGTTATACAATAAAACATATGGCACGGTCTCTAACTATCTAAGAGTTCGTGCCACTCCATAATTTATATTATTCATCATTTTCTTCAATACGGAATAGATCATTCATTTCTTTAATATTTAATGCACCTACCATATAATATGACTACAGGATGCTTTTCGACTATTACTTCTTCATTCCTGTATAGATGTGAATGGCATCTCGTAAAAATGCGGCAGTACCGGGTTGTTCTTTATCGTAGTATGCTGTAAATCTTTCATCATCAACATATCTTTGAGCAAGGCCTGCATGTGCTTCCTTACTGTATTTGCTCCAATAAAAAGTTAGCCATTGTTTGTGTAAATCAGCTGCTTTTTGAGCGATATCACTAGCTGGATCACCAGTTTTAAAAGCTTTCGATAATGTTTCTGTTAGCTGTTCTGAAAGCTTTGTCACAGCTTCATATTCTTCCTGAGTCATGTTCATTATCTTTTTATTCGATTTCTCCACTGTCTCAATTCCATGTTTTTCACGAATTTCTTTCCCATATTTGAGATCATTTTCATCTATCATTTTTTTCTTAAATCCTTCAAATTTTTCTTTATCTGACATGTTAATTTTCCTTTCTTTTGAAGCGATTGTTTTATCTACATTTGCTATCAGTAGATCTAGCTGTTCTCTTTTTTCAAGGAGTTTTTGCCGATGTTCTTTAAGTGCAGTTACTCCATCAAAAGAAGGTGCAGTTAAAATATCCTTTATGCTATTTAAGCTGACGCCAAGCTCTTTATAAAATAGGATTTGCTGTAATCTGTCTATCTCTGCCTGACCATATATCCGATACCCTGATGAATTAATTCTTGCCGGCTTAAGAATTCCAATTTCATCATAATATCTCAATGTTCTTCCACTAACACCTGCTAGTCTTCCAAGACTTTGCACTGTATATTCCATCAGATCACCTCCTTGTAAATAATGTTACACCTTTACGCAACGTCAATGTCAACAGTATTAAATAAATTTCTTTAAAAATTCCCTTAAAATCTATGTTAAACTTCTCTGTTAATTTCGGCATTTGGAAAATAACTAAGGTTTATTTTCCCATCAAGCATGTTCATCTTACTTTAATGGGAAAGCAACTGAGT
The DNA here is from genome assembly GCF_014647195.1 of Oceanobacillus indicireducens. GTDB lineage: Bacteria > Bacillota > Bacilli > Bacillales > Amphibacillaceae > Oceanobacillus > Oceanobacillus indicireducens. The sequence continues at coordinate 10,975 of NZ_BMOS01000051.1, forward strand.
TTTATTTTCCCATTAGCATGTTCACCTTACTTTAATGGGAAAACAACTGAGTTTTATTTTCCCATCAGCATGTTCACCTTACTTTAATGGGAAAACAACTGGGGTTTATTCTCCCATCAGCATGTTCATCTTACTTTAATGGGAAAACAACTGAGTTTTATTTTCCCATCAGCATATTCATCTAGTCAAGTCCATATTCCCTCTGTGAGAGTCTTTAACCGGGTATTATTAAATTTTATTTGCTTGGAAAGGTACCTTTCCAAGCAAATAAAATTTTTCGCTCGCGGTCAAGGGGGGCGGCTAAAAAAGTGTTCGTTTTTTCTTCTTTAACTCTTCTTCATGATCCATCAAAATTGCGCCAACTAATCGATAAGCTGATTGGTTATTCGGGAAAATACGGATGACTCGCTCCCGCCTCCGTACCTCTTGATTTAAGTGTTCTAGGAAGTTGGTAGAGCGTATAAATTGATGATGTTCAAAGGCTCGACAAGATACTGAATCGTGTCTTCAAATCCTTCCTCCAGTGTGTGGATTGCCTTTTCTAATTTGGGTTGATCTTTATACTTCTCTATGAATTCATTTTTGATATTGCGTGCTTCCTGTGTGCTGGAGCCATTGTAGATTCTTTTAAAATCATTCTTTACTTCCTGTATACCTTTTTTAGGCATTTTATCGATTACATTCCTTTTGAAGTGTACGGTACAACGCTGCCAGGCCGTTCCCACAAACACACGCTGAATTGCCTTTTTCAATCCCGAATGGGCATCTGAAATAACGAGTCTAGGTGCTTGGAGCCCCCGTTGCTTTAAACGATGCAAAAAGTCTTTCCAAGCTTCATAACTTTCTTCATGATCCACATCAAAGCCAAGCACATGTCTTTTACCGTTATCATCAATAGCCGTAGCGATATAGATAGCTTTTGAAACTACACGATTGTATTCCCTAACTTTGACATACATTGCATCTACAAACACATACGGATAGTAAATCTCACTAAGTGAACGATTGGCCCACTCTTCCACTACTGGGTCTAATTTTTTCGTCAAAGAGGAAACAAATGATTTAGAAACATTTTCACCGCACAGTTTATTGACAACATTGGTCACCTTGCGTGTGGATACACCATTTACAACCATTTCAACCAAGGCTAATAAAAAGCTTTGATCACTCCGTTCGTATTTTTTAAGGGCGGACGTATGAAATTCCCCACTGTGTGTGCGCGGTACCCGTAAAGGAACGTTACCTATACTCATAAGCAGCTCTCTTTCATAATAACCATTTCGATAGTCACGACGGTCCGAGGAGCGCTCATACGATTGCGCGTTTAAATAGTCGGTCTGTTCCTGTTTCATATACTCATTAAGCACTAAAACCATCGTTGATTTTAGAATATCATCAAGGTTAGATGTTAGAATTTTTTCTTTTAATTCATCGAAGTTTAGGTTAAACTGGATGTGAGCCATTATTAATTCCTCCCTCTATATACTTCAATTATCTTCAAAATGCTCCTGTTTTCT
>NZ_BMOS01000052.1 GCF_014647195.1 Oceanobacillus indicireducens
AGAAAACAGGAGCATTTTGAAGATAATTGAAGTATATAGAGGGAGGAGAGTGAAGGGATTGCGACGGTTATCCACTTGATTCGCAAACTGGAAGCAGAAAGTCATTTACTCGTTCAATTTACGCTGAATCAAGGAGTGTTATCCGCACCGATTACAAACGAAATGAGTGTCGTGCTCTACCGAGTTATCCAAGAAGCCCTGACAAATATTATGCGTCATAGTGAAAAGAAAAATGCTCATATCATGTTAAGCAGAACTGCAACCGGTGATATTTTATTTGAAATCACCAATCCGATTCAAGGGAGGAAACCATTTACGATTGGGTTTGGTCTTAAAAATATGCGAGAACGAGTGGAAGAAATAAATGGTAGCCTTAAGGTGTATCAGGCGGACGACCTTTTTATCGTATCTGGTAAGCTAACGAAAGGAGAGAGCATATGAAGTGGCGGGTATTATTAGTAGAGGACCAAAGAATCGTTCGTCAAGGATTAAAGATGATTTTAGAGCAGGATGAGCAAATAATCGTTACCGAAGAGGCGACGAATGGAAAAGATGCGATTGATATTGTCCGCAAGAAGGTAATCGATCTTATTATGATGGATATCCGGATGCCGGTGATGAATGGAATTGAGGCAACTCGAACTATCCGCAAAGAATTCCCCGATATAAAGATTCTAATGCTCACAACGTTTAACGATGAAGCGTATGCATACGAGGCGCTAAAGGAAGGTGCAAGTGCATTTCTATTGAAGACGGCAGCTCCGGAAAAATTGATTGAAGCTGTTTACAGTGCGATGAAAGGTGGATTGACCCTTCATGATGAAGTAGCGGCAAAAGTATTGCCCCGATTGCTTGAGCGGAGAGAAAAGCCATCTATTGGTGTTAAGTTTACGGAAAGGGAGTTGCTCATTACAAAGCTTGTTGGGGAGGGGAAGACAAATAAGGAAATAGCGGATGAACTTTATTTATCTGTCGGTACCGTGAAAAATTATATTACGACAGTCCTTCAAAAGGTTGGTTTACGTGATCGTACACAGCTTGCAATCTATGCGGTGAAACATGAAATTTCATAACGAGTTGTCATGAGTTTGTAAGAAGTTCGGGAGTAAGAATATAGAAAAATGCGCTATACTGTATGCATGAATTCACAAGGGAAGGTGAATCTATGCTAGAAATTATTCTGGATGAATTTCATTACTCCACGCTCTGGAATGGCGGAATACTTATTTATATCGGCTTTATTTTTATTGTTTACTTTTTACTTCTGCCTCAGGATAAACAGTATCCAATTTGGAAACAGGTCACATTCGTACTCGGTATGCTGGCTGTATTCGCAGCACTAGGTAGTCCGATCAACGTAATTGCGAGGATTAAATTTAGCTATCATATTTTACAACTTGTATTATTATTGCTTGTTGCACCGCCGCTAATTGTTATTGGATTTAAAACAGAGATATTCGAACGAGCACGGAGAATTCAAATATTTGATAAGATTTTCGGATTTTTAACGAAACCGGTTGTTGGATTCCTTACCTTTTTCATTCTTTTTTATAGCTATCATATTGCAAGTGTATTTAATTTTGCGCGATTGGATTTATATATTAATTATTTTTTTATGCTTTCATTGCTTATAGCTGGAATTCTCTTATGGATGCCGATCGTATCATCTAAATTTTTAAACGCGAAGAAGAAACGCACCTTTACAATACTAACTATCCTCTTTTTTGTGCCATATAGCCTGGTCTTGCTTTTAACTGATGGGAGTCTCTATCTTGTTTATACAGATGTTGAACTGTTCATGCAGTCCCTCGCTGTCTGTATGCCAAATATAAGGGAATTGCCGCCAGAGTTTGCTGCTGCTCTTTTGCCATTCAACCCGACAGAAGAACAGATGCAAGGCGGAATCATGCTCTTAATCAGTCAGCTTGTTCTGTTTGGTATTGCCTTGTTCTTCGCACCGAAATATAGTAAAGGAAATTGAAATAAAACATCACTTTCAACGGTAGAAAGTGGTGTTTTTTGTTTTTCCATAATGATAACTCAATTTATGCACCTAGAATTATGAAAGCAAATCATTCTTACCAAGTACCCTTCGCTTTCATTTAGCGTAAGTGTGTGCAACTTACTTCTGGACTGCTCCGTGGAAAGGCCAAATTTGGAACACTATTTATTATTTCTGAATTAGAACGCTTATTATGGTGGGATATTTTCCGCAAAAATAACGCTCTCTACCAGTTCAGTTGCCCGATGGACTGTGACTCCAACGGGAAAAGCACGAGTCCGAAGACCCCGCAGGAAGCGAACTTCTTCCGAGGCAGACTAAGACCGCCACGTCCTGTGGCAACGTCTGCATTAGCACGTCCTGTGCGTCGAGGCTAAGGCCGTGCCCGTGGAAAGCATCCGTCCGCCGGGCAACTGAACGGCGATTGGAACGCCCAATTAAGGAATGTACAAAACACTTACGCTGAATGAAAGGAATCAACAGTTTCTTTTTAAAAAAGTGACGGAGGTCATAGTGATAAAGTGACTCCGGTTAGTTTCAATTCTAAACCATTCATCTTACACTGGTAACAGGAGGTGGATACATGCTTGAACTGATTGATATAACGAAGAAGTATAAACAGACGAAAGCCGTTAAAAACATGAATATGTATATCGAAAAGGGAGAAATTGTTGGCTTGTTAGGTCCAAATGGAGCTGGAAAATCAACCGCAATCTCGATTCTTTCCTCGCTGCTTGAACCGACGAGTGGGGATGTGAAGTTTGAAAATAAAAGCATGATTAAAAATCCGAAAAGTTTACGGCAAATCGTTGGGATTGTTCCACAGGAAATTGCGCTCTATGAAGATCTGTCAGCAGAAGAAAATATGAAGTTCTTTGGGAGGATTTACCGATTAAAAGGTAAGACGTTGAAGAATAAAATCAGTGAAGTTCTTGAACAAATCGGTCTAACTGATCGGCGGAAAGATATCGTCAAAACTTTTTCCGGCGGAATGAAAAGACGCCTTAACATCGGGGTTGCGATGCTACATGATCCGGAGATTCTCATTATGGATGAACCAACTGTCGGTATTGATCCTCAATCCAGGAACTACATTTTGCAAACGGTGAAAAGATTGAACAAGGATCGACAGATGACAGTACTTTACACGAGTCATTATATGGAAGAAGTCGAATACTTATGTGATCGAATTTATATTATGGATAAGGGTAATCTGATTGCTTCTGGGACGAAAGATGAGATTAAGCAAATCCTTGCTTCGGAAAATACGATCTCCTTAAAAGCGGATCATTGGAATGAAAGATTTATCACGAATCTACGAGAAAATCCACAAATTCATCAAATGAAAGTGGATGGTAATGAGATTGTGCTCGTTGTTTCAAAGGATGTAAATATATTTTCGAAATTAGCCCATCTCGCCGAAGAAGCAAATGTCCAATTACGAGCCGTTGATGTGAAACAGGTTACGCTTGAAGATGTATTCCTTCATTTAACCGGCAGAGCTTTAAGGGATTAGGAGGTAAGAGCGTGATATTTCAAATGATAAAAAAGCAATTCCTTCAGTTCCTGCGTAATCCAGTAGAAATATTATTATTGATTGGCTTGCCGATTATCCTCATTACAATTTTAGGAAATGCTTTAGGAAATCTAATCGATGGTGGAGAAGTTGATCTTACCTTTAAACTTGCGCTCATCGAGCATGAAGATGAAGCACTTCAAGTAGAAAATTTTGTAACGGAACTGGGAAGTGGTGATTTACCAGATGAAGTCATTACAGAGATTGCCGCAATAGCAGAGTCCCTCGCTCCAATTGAAACGTTTAAAGAAGTGCTTCATAGTGAGGAACTAAATGACATGATTATCGTGGAAGAAGCTTATGCTCGGGAATTGGATGCGATAAAGGCAGATGATTCCTACGCGACGATTATCGAGTTTCCAAAAAACTTTTCAGCTGATGTATTAGAGAATATTTTACTTGATGGGGAAATGAATCCGGAAGTAATTATTCATTATAAAGCTGGTTCGGAAATTGCCGGTAATATCATCCAGCAAATTGTAACGATGTACCAGGAAGAATACACCCTTGGAACATTCCTAGGAAATAACGGAATCGACCCACAACAGTTACAAAAAATGGGAACTGAATCCAAGCAAGAAGTTTCATCTGCCAGTCTACATGAACCCGTGTCAGCGAAGGCATATTATACGATTGGAATGATTGTCATGAATGTATTATTTATGGCAACGACGATTGCGCAATATGCGTTTCGAGAGAGACAATCGCATATTTTTAACCGGATGATTATTGCAGATTTCTCTAGATGGGTTTATTTCATTGGGATTTTGCTTAATGCTTTGATTTTTGCATGGATCCAAGCGCTATTCGTATACATTTTCGCATATTTTGCATTTGATGTAATTTGGCCGAATTTGCCTGATTTTCTTATTGTCACGTGTTTCTTTACACTGGCAGTTGGCGGATTGGCTGTTCTTCTAACGGCAATTAGTTTTCGGAGTAATTCAGAACAGATTATTAGCTTTTTCTCAGGTGTTGTCGTCACGATTTTCGCCTTTCTCGGTGGTAGTTTCTTTCCGTCCGGTACCGGATCTTTCTTGCAAAAACTGGGCGATTACACACCGAATGGAGCAGCGATGTCTGCTTATCTTAGTATTCTCCGCGGAGAGACCATCGCTGACAATATAGACCATCTTGTATTTATTGCATGCTTTGCAATTGGAGCGATTATCATTGGAGTCATCAGCTATCCGAAAAGGGGTGCTGCATCATGAGAGGGATTCTTCTAGCAAAATTTACTACGTTTATTCGTAAACCATGGGTATTTGTCTTATTTACAGTGATGTCGATTGGTTTTACATTAATTATTGGATATACAGAAGGAAATGAAGATAAAATTACAGTCCCTGTCGCTGGTGCAGAAGAAGTCCGGACGGGCAGCATTGGCAAGGCACTTGAAGAAAATGAAGTTTACCATTTCAAATGGCAGGAAGAAACGGATCTGAAAGAAATTGTCCGTCTCGGTGAAGCAGAAGCAGGAATTATCATTGAGGAAACCGGTTATGAAATGTTCATCCGAGTTGAAACACCGAATGTCCAGTTGATAGAACAGACGATTGCTAACATCTATACGGAAAAGATCCGGGAAAATCAAGTACTGGAATTATTCCAAAGTGAGACAGCGGCTGAAGAGGAAGCAATTTTAACTGCGTATCATGAGTCGATGGATCAACCTATTTTCGAGATCACGAATGATAATTTCCGAAATGCAGACTCCTCTCAATTTGACGAGGGACTGCATGCGATATTCGGTTTTACTTTATTTTTCGTCATTTATACAATCGGCTATAATGTGCTCCCGATTCTTATCGAGAAAAAAGAGGGAATTTGGGACCGAATGATTTTATCCCCATTGAAAAAATGGGAAATCTATCTCGCGAATCTAGTGTACAGTTTCTTTGAAGGGTATCTTCAGATCATTATTATTTTTTCCGTGTTCCATTATTTGGTCGGGGTTGATTTTCAAGGGGGGTTCGCAGGAATATTGCTCATTATGCTCGCTTATACGTTTACGATCGTCTCGCTTGGTATATTCGTCACGGCACTTGTAAAAAACATTCAGCAATTTAATGCAGTTCTTCCAATTTTATCTGTTAGTATGGCGATGATTGGTGGAGCATTCTGGCCGCTTGAGATTGTTCAATCGGACATACTACTTGCTCTAGCAAAATTGAACCCACTCACGTATGGAATGGAGGCATTGAATAATCTTGTGTTATATAATCTCCCGTTCGAAGAGATTCTGATGCCGGTTAGCATTCTTATTTTAATGGGAGTCATATTCATGGGAGTTGGCATTCATTTAATGGAAAAAATACATATTTAAACATGTATTTGAACACTTTTAAAACATTCAACGATAAATGGAAGGTATTTGCCCAGGAGGTGTGGCGGATACCTTCTTTTTCTAATATAATAGATTAATAGAAATCGAGAGGAGCAAGAGTTTGAAGAGAAAGAAGTGTTGGTTGAAAGTTGTCGGAATCTTACTTGTCATTCTAGTGATATTGGATGTTGGAGCTGGAGTCTTCTTTTATAAATTGGCGATTGAACGGGGAACAAAGGAATTCTTGACTGGAAACGCAGATTTGGAAGTTTCTGCTGAGGCGATGGATGTATTTACGAAAGGGGATTGGCGTTCGTGGGCCGATACCCGGGACTTTGAATATTGGCAAATGGAGTCGTTCGATGGACTTACACTTCAAGGTTATTTTTTAGAAGCAGAAGAACCGACAAATAAGACGGTTGTCTTCGCGCATGGTTATCTTGGGCGCGCTCAGGATATGGCTTTATTTGGACAATATTATTATGAAGAGCTTGGGTTTAATATGTTTACCGCAGATAGCCGTGGGCATGGTTTGAGCGAAGGAGATTATTATGGTTTCGGTTGGCATGACAGGCTTGATTATGTCGCTTGGATTGATCGGATTATTGCTGAACTCGGTGAAGATACAGAAATAATACTTCACGGTGTATCGATGGGGGCGGCAACGGTTTTAATGACGCTTGGAGAAGAACTGCCAGATAATGTGAAGCTTGCCGTAGCGGACAGTCCGTATTCTAGTGTCTATGATTTATTTGATTATCAGTTGGATCGTATGTTTAATCTACCAAGCTTCCCGATCCTTCCAACAATGGGAATGGTAACGGATTTTCAAGCAGGTTATTCATTGAAAGAAGCATCTGCACTTGATCAGGTTGAAAAAGCTCAGGTACCGATCCTTTACATTCACGGTGGAAAAGACACCTTCGTTCCAACCGAAATGACGAAAACACTTGTTGAACATACGAAAACAGATACAGAGATGCTGATCGTACCCGGAGCAAACCACGGCGAATCCATCGTCCTCGACCGCGAAGGTTACCTTGAAGCCATGAACAGCTTTTTTGATAAACATCTTTATTGATAGACAAGTTTAAATATAGGACTGGAACATAGCTATTTTATCCATAGTAGAATAGTTATGTTCCAGTTTTTTAATTAACTGGTAATAATCTTCATTGACCGAGAGTACAACTTTTGTTTGAACTGCTCTGTAGAGGCAAACGAGACGAGCGAATGGGGGGAAAGCCTGTTTGCTTTCCAATTGGTTCGAGAGAGATGGACTGATGGGAGAATAAAGTCCGTTTGTTTTCCAATTCGTAGGAGAGAGATGGACTAATGGGAGAATAAAGTCCGTTTGTTTTCCAATTCGTACGAGGGAGACGGGTTAATGGGAGAATAAAGCTCGGTTCTTTTCCCAATCGAACAAGATGAGCGTACTAATTGGAAAATAAGAGTTGTTTGTTATCCCAATTCATCGGGTTGAGTATTCTGATGGGTTAATAAAACCTGTTCTTTTTCCATTACAGTGACGTGAGTGGACTAATAGGAGAATAAAACGATTTGTTTTCCGATTTGAACAAGAAGTGTGCGCTAACGAGATCATAAAGCAATTACTTTACATAATTATCGAGAAGAGATGTGAGTTAATATCTCCCAATTCGATTTTCATAGCGAATCATCCACTGAGATAAAGGAGGGTAGGTAAAATTTATAAAAATTAATTATTTATTTTTATAAACGCCGTTGCATATTTATGCATAAGTGTGTATAATGATGAATAATTAATTTTTAGAAAGCGAGTTGTTCAAATTGAGGAAAGCGGCAATCATAGGTGGAACGGGGTACGGGGCGATTGAATTAATCAGATTGTTACATAACCACCCCAAACTAGAAGTGACAAAGGCAATTAGCCATTCCCAAAGTGGTGAAGTCCTTTCATCAATTTACCCGCATTTGGAGAAACTACATGAAATTAAAATGGTAGATTTGGATATTAAGAGTTTAGAAGCTGAAGTAGATATTGTCTTTATCGCGACTCCAGCAGGCGTTGCAAAGACAATCGTACCCGATTTACAAGATCTCGACTTGCAAATTGTCGATTTATCCGGAGATTTACGGTTATCTTCACGGGATGTTTATAAGGAATGGTACGGGAAAGAAGCGGCACCACAGGAAACGATTAATCAAGCTGTTTACGGTTTAACGGAAATTTATAAAGAAGAAGTTCAATCCGCGAAAATCATTTCCAATCCGGGCTGTTTCCCAACATCTGCATTACTCGGGACGATACCAGCACTCGAAAAAGAGCTCATTAGCCCAAAAGGAATTGTAATTGACGGGAAAACGGGTATATCCGGAGCAGGCCGGACACCTACAGGTACGACTCATTTTCCGGAAGCGAATGATAATGTATTACCATATAAAATTGGCAGGCATCAGCATATACCTGAAGTCGAACAATATTTGTCAAAAACAATTGATGAGCAAGTAACTACGATTCTTACAACTCATCTTATCCCTATGACACGGGGATTGATTTGCACGATTTATGCTGAATTAAATCAAGACATAACGACAAAAGAAGTAATCGAACTATATGAAACGTATTATAAAGAAGATAAATTCATCCGCGTCTTGAATGAAGGCGAGTTCCCGGCAACAAAAGCGGTGCAGGGAAGTAATTTCTGTGATATCGGCATTTGGGTGGACAAAAGAAGTGATCAATTAATCATTGCTGCGGCGATTGATAACCTAGTGAAAGGTGCAGCCGGTCAGGCAATTCAAAATACGAATCTCATGAACGGCTGGGAAGAAGACCTTGGTCTCGCTGCCGTTCCAATGTATCCATAGGAGGATTTTACAAATGACTTCAGTAAAGGAAAAACAAATAAAAATATTGGAAAATGGCAAAGTAACGACACCTAAAGGATTTCAGGCGGGGGGCGTCCATACCGGCCTCCGGAAAACAAAGCTTGATTTCGGCTGGATTCATTCCGAAGTACCAGCGACAGCGGCGGGCGTTTATACATTAAACGCATTTAAAGCTGCTCCGTTGCAAGTGACAAAAAATAGCTTAGATAAAACCGGAAAAATTCAGACTCTTGTTGTAAACTCTGCAAACGCGAATGCGGTCACAGGGCCACAAGGAGAGAAGAATGCATTAGAAACCCAAAAGTTAGTTGCCGAGAAAAAGGGGGTCGAAGTAGATCACGTTGCAGTTGCTTCGACCGGAATCATCGGTGTGCAACTTCCTATGGAAAAGCTATACAAAGGGATCAATTGGATGGATGAAGCGGAGAACCAAGGTGCAGAACGGTTTGAGTCCGCAATTTTGACGACAGATACGGTAACAAAATACGCAGCAGTCGAAGTTGAAATTGACGGGAAGCTGGTCACAATTTCGGGAGCAGCAAAAGGTTCTGGGATGATTGCGCCAAATATGGCAACGATGCTTTCCTTTATTACAACCGATGCTGCCGTGGAGCGGTCAAGCCTTGAGGCAGGTTTACGCCAGGTGACAGATAAATCTTTTAATATGATTACCGTTGACGGGGACTGCAGTACAAATGATATGGTCCTAGTCCTTGCAAATGGATTACAGAAAAACCAAACATTAAATGAATCTCATCCGGACTGGGATCTATTTCTTAATGGATTGCAATATGTTAGTCAAGATTTAGCGAAGCAGATTGCAAAAGACGGGGAAGGGGCAACGAAACTTATCGAAGTGCAAGTGAAAGGTGCCGGAACAGACAAAGCGGCAGGGGAAATTGCTAAAGCAATCATTTCCTCGAATTTAGTAAAAGCTGCTGTTTACGGATCAGACCCGAACTGGGGACGGATTGTCTGTGCCGTCGGTTATAGTGAACAGCCGATTGAAGTCGATAAAGTTTCCATTGCTCTTGGAGATTTACAAGTTGTAGAAAATGGTTTACCAATCGACTTTGATGAAGAAGCGGGAACAGAATATTTACAGCAAGAAATGGTAACGATTCATGTTGATTTACAAAATGGGGCGGGGGAAGCAACGGCATGGGGTTGTGACTTAACCTATGACTATGTGAAAATCAATGCTTCCTATCGAACGTGAGGTGAGAAAATAAAATGGAGATTATTGTTTTAAAAGTTGGCGGCAGTATTTTGAAGAAACTTCCGACAGCTTTTTTTGAAACAGTTGTTCAATTAAAAAGAAGCGGAAAAATCCATCCGGTTATCGTGCATGGTGGGGGACCGGAAATTAATCAGGCACTGACAAAAATGAATGTAAAAAGTGAATTTGTAAATGGCTTGCGAGTGACGACGAAAGAAGTGCTCGAAGTAGTTGAACATATTTTAAGTGGAAGTGTGAATAAACAAATCGTATCGAAGCTCCAACAAAGCGGTGGTACGGGAATTGGTTTAAGTGGAGTGGATGCTGCACTATTAAAAGTGATACCAAAGGATTCTTCAGGGAAGCTAGGCTATGTCGGAGAAGTGAAAGAAGTAAATGAAGATTGGCTCAAGTTAATTATTGAAAATGGTGGAATCCCGGTTGTTTCTCCGATCGGTATTCATGAATCGGGTCAGCATTACAATATTAACGGGGACACGGCAGCAGCGGCAGTAGCAGAAAGTTTACAGGCTAAGCTTGCTTTAATCAGTGATATTCCAGGAGTATTGGAAGAGATTCAAGGAGAAAAGGTATTACTCCGACAACTGACGAAAAAGGAAATTGAAGCAAAAATTTCAGCGGGAATCATATATGGCGGCATGATTCCGAAAGTATATTCCGCTCTAAAGGCACTTAACGGCGGTGTGAAAGAATCCGTAATTTTAAACGGACTGACACCTGAAGATTTAAAATCCTATATTGCAGGGAAACGTGTCGGGACTAAGATTGTGATCGGGGAGGTCCAGCATGTCTAATACATTAAGCAAAACAACAAAGTCTGCCGTAATGAATACGTACGGGCGCTTTCCATTAACGATTGTAAAAGGGAAGGGAAGCTACGTCTGGAGTGATTCAGGAGAGAAATATTTGGACTATACTTCAGGTATCGCCACATGTAACCTCGGTCATGTTCCAGCTCAAGTGCAAGCAGCGTTACAGGAACAACTGGATACATTGTGGCATGTATCGAATCTCTATCATATTCCGATTCAAGAAAAGCTCGCAACCATCTTAACAGAGAATAGTATTTTTGACGCTGCATTTTTCTCTAATAGTGGAGCAGAAGCGAATGAAGCAGCGATCAAATTAGCGAAGAAGTATGCGAAAGATCAGGGGAATGTAGAACGGACGGAAATTGTCACCTTCAAACAATCTTTTCATGGAAGAACAGGGACGACACTTGCAGCAACGGCGCAGGAAAAGATTCATAAGGGCTTTACACCGATTGCGCCAGGTTTCCGTTACTTGCCCTATAATGATATAGAAGCACTGCAAGAAATTCATAATGGCAGAACAACTGCTGTTCTCCTTGAACTTGTCCAAGGAGAAGGTGGAGTGAATCCCGTTCAGCAGGCTTGGGTGACAGAACTTGCAGCAATCTGTAAGGAAAACGATATTCTACTCATGCTGGATGAAATTCAGACGGGAATGGGAAGAACCGGCACACTCTTTGCTTACGAACAATTTGGGATTGAGCCGGATGTCATTACGCTAGCGAAAGGGCTTGGTTCTGGTTTTCCGATCGGTGCAGTGCTGGCGAAGGACAAAGTGGCAGCAACGTTCACACCAGGAACGCATGGCAGTACCTTTGGTGGAAATCCACTTGCAGCTACGGCGGGTTATGCGACGGTAAAGACGATGCTAACAGATAAAATATCTGAGCATGTGCAAATGTTAAGTGAATATTTCTTCAGCAAGTTAAATGAGTTGAAAGAAATATATCCGGAAATTAAACAAGTAAAAGGAAAAGGCCTACTTATAGGCCTTGAAATGGAAAAAGGAGCGGGAACGTACATTACTGCTCTTAGGGAGAAAAATGTACTTGCATTATCCGCAGGCGAGCATGTTTTACGGATATTACCGCCGCTTACAACCACGACAGAAGAGATTAATGAATTTCTCAAGCAATTTGTAGAAGTTATGAATGAAAAGTGAACATAATAATTAAATAACACGACGATAAGAGCATTCCTGTAATGAAGAAATTTGAGGTTTGAACAAAAAAGAGCCTC
>NZ_BMOS01000053.1 GCF_014647195.1 Oceanobacillus indicireducens
TCGATCGAGGACTTAACTAACTTCTATTTTGATGTCGTGATTTACTCTTATTTAGTTTTCAGGGTACAAATTCACATTTGTATTAGGATTATAATTTGTTATAATATAGTATATGTCTGGTAACGATGGCGGAGAGGTCACACCTGTTCCCATACCGAACACAGCAGTTAAGCTTTCCAGCGCCGATGGTAGTTGAGACTTTGTCTCTGCGAGAGTAGGACGTTGCCAGGTAGTAAAAAAGTGGATTACTTTTGTAATCCACTTTTTTTATTGTCGCCGGGTGGTCATTGTGAAGCTTAGTCGTCCTTATGGCCTTGGTGAAAGTCAACATTAACTCTAAAGGAGGGCCGCTTAAATACGGGGTAAAGCCGCCCAACAGCGGCATTCTCCTAAAGGGATACATTTCCTTTATCTCAATGAGAAGAGTGGAAGCTCAATTAAGTTTGCTCACGTATGAGGCAACATCGAACTACCTCCCGTCCCAGGAGGCACAGTTTGTACGTTACTACGATGCACAGGATGTAGCTAATACAAACACTCTTCGGTGGGACGAGTAATCGTAGTCCCAGGCGTTGCGAAACGAATCGCGTACTTAGCCTGTAAGGGGAGCTTGCGCCTTTGTTTTAAATTATATAGTGCAAATGAAAAACGTGGCTCTTATAAGAACCACGTTTTTTTGTTGCCCAATAAGCTTTCCAAATGGGACGATTCAAATGGGAACTATTTCGTTCATGAGGAAGACGATTTACCCGGCATAATTTGTTGCATCATTTGCCCGATGCCCTGATTATTCCCGCGGCTCATCGAATAGAACGTAGCAGCACCAACACCGATTGACGCGATTAGCGGTAGCCAGATTCCATTTTTCATTTTTTATCCATCCCTTTCTGTCTAAGCTATTAGACAGTTATAGTGTTAGCTACTTGGTTGCAATCATACGAGGCAGCTATTGGAAATTAGCAGTCAACAACATCTAAGGTCTCCCGAAGGACCAGGTTAGCTCCATGCGGCATTCATACCGGCAAGGCGCCCGGTGACAAGGGCCGAGGTGATGTTATAGCCTCCGGTGTAGCCGTGAATGTCGAGTATTTCTCCGCAGAAGAATAATCTGTCCATCAATTTTGATTGCATTGTGTTTGGCACAATCTCGTTAATGGAAACCCCACCACCTGTAACGAAAGCTTTTTCCATCGGAAGAGATCCATCGACTTTAAAGGAAAATTGTTTAATCGCTTGAGCAAGTGCACGGACATTCTCTTTAGAAAGATGGTTACCTTGTAAGTTCTCATCAATGCTTAAGGTATCAAGCAAGAATTGGAGGTACCGCTCAGGAATAAGACCTTTTAAGCTGTTCTTAATGGCACGTTTTGGATTATTATGGATGAGTTCGTTTATCTCCTGTCTGATTTTTTCTTGGTTTTTGTCGGGGAGAGCATCGATTTGTAAAGTTACAGCTTGTTCTTTCATCAATTCCTTCACGACAAATTGGGAGCAGCGTAAAATGGCGGGTCCCGAGACCCCGAAATGGGTGAAGAGCATGTCCATGCGATGGGTTATAATTGATTTTCCTTTTTTGTTTAATACAGAAACAGCTACATCCCTTAGTGCAAGTCCTTGCAGGATTCGTTCTTTTATAAAAGATTCCTTAGATGTCAAAGGAACTTCTGTAGGAAAAAGTGTTGTAATCGTATGACCAGCTTTCTTTGCCCAAGGGTATCCTTCACCATTGCTACCTGTATGAGGCACTGCTTTCCCTCCGACAGCAATGACAATAGCTTTCGTTTCATATACATCTCCATTTTCGCCATATACTTTATGAACCGTTTCTCCATAGTCGACCGCTTTAACTGGAGAATTTAATTTGACTTCCACTTGAAGCTTGTTCAGTTGGTCAATGAGGGTATTAACAACTGAGGCTGCTGAATTCGAGGCGGGAAACATACGCCCATGGTCTTCTTCTTTTAAGGCAACTCCAAGGTTCTCGAAGAATTCAATAATATCGTAATTATTAAAAACAGAGAACGCACTGTAAAGAAATTTACCGTTCCCTGGAATATGTTTAATTACTTCGTCTTCGGGTAGCCGATTTGTTACATTACAACGACCGCCACCGGAAATAGCAAGCTTTTTACCGAGTTTTTTACCTTTTTCAAGTAAAAGGGTGTGTGCACCATGCTCGGCTGCAGAGATTGCGGCCATTAATCCCGACGGTCCACCACCAATGACAATAACGTCATAAGTCATTTTATTCACTCCTCTCGTTAGATATCTTACCCTTTCCAGGTGAATCTGAGCAACTTTCTAGGTAAATACATGATAATAAAACAGTTTCAATATCAGTTGAGGCAACTTTGTGGTAAAATAACATAGGTATCTATTTAAGAGAAATACAGGTGAAAACATGTCGAATCTTGTTAGAGGATCATTGCTGCTTACAGTAGCAACCTTTCTTTCTAAATTTTTAGGATTGATTTATTTAATACCATTTAACATGTTAGTTGGAGCTGAAGGGGCAACACTATATAATATCGCTTATGTTCCATATAATATTATGTTGAGTATCTCGACTATTGGTATTCCACTGGCAATGTCGAAAACTATATCAAAATACAACGCCCTGGGTGACTATGCGACAGGTAGGCGTACCTTTAAACATGGCACCGTTCTTATGTTTATTACAGGATTTATAGCCTTTCTTATTCTTTATTTTGGGGCTGATATCCTTGCTCATTGGATTATTACGGGTGATGGTTCACAAGGGGCAACAGTCGAGGATGTCGTACTCGTCATCCGTGCAGTAAGCTTTGCCTTAATCATTATTCCTGCTATGAGTATTATGCGCGGTTTTTTCCAGGGACATGAATCCATGGGACCGTCAGCAATTTCAACCGTAACCGAGCAAATTGTGAGGATTGCGTTTGTTCTTGTGTCTGTATTTATTGTTATAGTTATTTTAAAAGGCACGATTGCAACTGCTGTCGGCTTTGCGACATTTGGAGCATTCGTGGGAGCGGTTGGTTCTTGGTTTGTTCTGTTATGGTATTGGAAAAAAAGAAAACCACATCTTGATCGGCTCCTTGAAGAACAGGCTGTGAATAGTGAGTTAACTACAAAAGATATATTTATGGAAATGTTCAGTTATGCAGGGCCTTTTATTATTGTTGGGCTTGCTACTTCACTTTATCAACTCGTTGATTTATTTACCTTTGAACGAGCACTTGTAGCAGCTGGGAATGAAGAAATGCATTGGGCGCTTGGGGCAATCAATACATTAGCCCACAAAATCGTCATTATCCCAGGCACAATCGCAACAGGCCTTTCTTTAGCGATTCTTCCAGCATTAACCCGGACATTTGCACAGAGAAATATAAAAGAATTGCATAAACAAATTAACCAATCTTTACAAATCGTCCTCGTATTGGTTATTCCAGCAGTAATAGGAATTGCTTGTCTCGCTGATGTGTTTTATGCGTCCTTGTATGGGTTGGATGAGATTGCAACGACAGGAATGCTGCTTGCATGGTATGCACCGGTTGGTCTTTTCTTTGCGTTGTTTACCGTAACAGCGTCGATCTTGCAAGGAATCAATCAGCAAAACTTTACTGTGCTGAGCTTAATGGCAGGATTACTCGTTAAGGTATTATTAAATATTCAGCTGATCCAGTGGTTCGGTGCAAAAGGGATTATATTCGGCACTGGTCTTGCTGTTATTATTGCCGTATGTATTAATTTATTCCGGATTAAGCGGTCGGTTGATTTTCCGTTCCGTCAAGTCACGAAACGGACGATACTTATTTTAATTTTTGGGGCGATTATGGCGCTCGCTATCTTTGTTGTAAAAGCAATTCTTGGTATGTTCATTTCGTATGAAACATCACGTACCGGATCCATTATCGTATTGCTTGCAGGAGTATCTGTTGGCGGGGGAGTTTATTTATGGCTCGCCTATGCATCAACATTACTGCATCACGTATTCGGTGATGAAATACCGTTTGTCGATAAGTTATTACGTAAGCTCCGTAAATAATGGAGGGATAGAATGCGGTTAGATAAAATGCTTTCCAATATGGGAGTTGGCACAAGAAAAGAAGTAAAAGCCATGTTGAAGAAAAGCCTTGTTACTGTTAATGATGCGTCTGTAAAAAATGGGAGCAAGCATATTGATCCTGAAATAGATGTTGTAAAAGTGGACGGCCAGAAAATCGTTTATGAGAAATATATCTATTTGATGCTCCATAAACCGGATGGTATTTTATCAGCCACTAGAGATTATCATACAAGAACCGTCGTTGATTTAATTGATCCTTATTTCCAACACTTTCAGCCATTTCCAGTAGGGAGGCTCGATAAGGATACAGAAGGGTTATTACTTCTTACAAACGATGGTGATCTTGCACATCGTCTTCTCTCACCAAAGAAAAACGTGGAAAAAACATATTTCGCAACCATTGAGGGAAGAGTAACAGATGAGGATATTCGTAAGTTTAAGGATGGAGTAGATATTGGAGAAACGGAACTCGCTAAACCTGCCGAGCTTGTGATTTTACGAAGTGGTTCCATCTCCGAAATTGAACTGACCATTACGGAAGGGAAATTCCATCAAGTAAAGCGGATGTTTGAGGCTGTTGGTAAAAAGGTCACTTATCTGAAAAGGCTGCGGATGGGCGAACTAACTCTCGACCCCTCCCTTCCAAAGGGTGAGTACCGCCGCTTGAATGAAGAGGAACTGGCTTATTGTGAGCAAGTGAAGGATGTAAAACATGAGGTGAGATAGTGAGCCATTATTTTCTTGGAATTGAGATCGCGGATGATTTAAAGAATTTTTATAATGATTGGCAACAGGAGTTAAAGCCGATTTTCCCGTATAAAAGCTGGACAGATGCACGCGATTTGCATATTACACTTTCCTTTTTAGGAGAGGTGCATCGAGACCATCTCGAAAAGCTTGTGAAGCAACTGGAAATATTACAGTTTTCCGGTAGCTTTACGCTTTCATTGGAAGGACTAGGTACATTCGGGAAGAGTAACCGTCCGCGTGTCCTTTTTGTCGATGTACGTCTTAATGAGGAACTCCTGCAATTACAACAGCAGATTGTAAAAGCGACAGAAGCGTTAGGCTTTGAGCAAGAGAAACGTGCATATCGTCCCCATCTTACCCTTGGGAAAAAATGGGGAAAAGCATTTGATTTGCCAGAAGGTAAGCTAAACGAGATAAAATTACGTTATCAGCAGATTAATCAATTTGAGGTCACTGCCTTTACTTTATATAAGATTCATCCAGGACACGTACCAAGCTATGAAAAAGCTGCTGTTTTTCCACTTTGAATGGATAGGAAGGGTGGTTTTTAATGGCACAGTTAATCAAAATTCAAGACTACATTACGAGGTATGAATGGGATACTTTTCGGTACCCGACGCAGTACATCCGTCTAAAACGGGAAAGCTGGGACCGGTTATATGAACGCTGGTCCAGCCCTACCCGGGACATGCCATCACAAGAAGAACTATATTCGGAGGAAACGGCGGATTCTATTTTATCCAAGTTAAAGAATAAATTATTAAGAAAACCAGTTTACTCAGAAACGGTTCAAGAAGAAGAGTCAAGTGAAACGGAAGCTCTTCCTGAAACCGAGCAGGAATTAAAACAGGAATTTCTAGATAATCTATTAAACTTTCAGATGAAATGGGCAACATCGACTGTGACTCATCAATCAATCGTTGCCAAAAAATATTATTCAGATCCCTTGTTGAAATATTTGCTCCAGCGGCTTCCAGATACGTATCTCGTGATGTATCATCCAATATTTTCAGTTAGGCAAGTGCCTGTGGAAGGTGATATTATTTTAATTACACCTGTGGAAATAGAAGTGATCCAATATGTCGAGTTGGAAGAAGATGCGGTTCTTATGGCAGGCGAAGAGCGGACATGGCATGTAGAGAGCCCAGAGGGAAACAGAAAGATATTAAATCCGCTCATTTCATTAAAACGGACGGAAAAATTAGTGAAAAGCATATTGGCTACAAAAGACATTTCACTACCTGTTAAAAGGAGCGTATTGTCACGTACTAATCCAATTTATTTTGCAAGTGAACCTTACCAGACGCAAATTATTGGCAGTACAAATTATATCGATTGGTTTAATGAAAAAAGATCCTTTCAATCGCCGTTAAAAAATATTCAAATCAAAGCCGCGCAAACTTTATTAAGATATTGCCAATCCACCTCATTGAAGCGACCGGAATGGGAAAAGGACGGAAATGGACATGCTGCAATAGAAGAGGCGGAAGACATATAATATGGACACTTATTGTAAATCCGCAAAGTTGGGAACGGCAGATTGCAAAAAAACACATTTTACTGTTTTTATTGGGATTTATGAGAAGAGATAAAAGGAATCGAACTCCTGGAAGCTTAACAATCGAGTCGGAAAAATCTATTCGCAAGTGGACGGCAAGACACAAGTTTATAAGGCGGGAAATCAAAAAGCGACAGAACGGAATCCGGTTAATTGTTCCGAAATAATACATATAGTTGTAATTTGATACAATTAATTTTAAAATGGTATTTCAAATGTTACAAGTGAAAGATGGGAAAACTTCATGAAGGAATGGCTTGAAAAAGCGGTAGGAAAAGGCTGGACTCTCACTCCAGCTGGCGGCCTAACAGGGGACGCCTATATTGCTACAAAAGACAATCACAAATTATTTGTTAAACGGAATAGCTCGCCATTTCTCGCGGTGTTATCGGCTGTCGGTATTGTTCCTAAGTTGATTTGGACAAAACGGATGGAAAATGGTGATGTGATAACCGCCCAAGAGTGGCTCGAAGGTAGAGATTTAACCAAGGAAGATATGAAGAGCGGGCAAATTATGGAATTATTAAAGAAAATTCATCATTCGCCTGAACTATTGCATATGCTCATGCGCCTAGGAAAGAAACCAGTTACATCTGATCAATCACTCCTAGAGATCGAGGGCCGTTTAGTGCGCCTCGGTTTACTCGAGCAATATGAAGAAGTCGCTGTTGCTTTAAATTATTTGGTGAAGCTTTTACCGATTACCCGAAATCAAAAGCTTGTCGTCTGTCATTGTGATCTTAATCATAATAATTTATTAATGTCTGAGTCAGGGGAGATATTTCTAGTGGATTGGGATAATGCTATGATTGCCGACCCGGTGATTGATTTTGGTTTCCTTTTGAAATGGTATATCCCTAAAGAAGAATGGGACGAATGGCTGGAGAAATACGGAGTCACCGAGCATGAATATTTGTATGAAAGAATGCACTGGTATCTATTGTTGAATGCCCTTGATTATATTAGCTGGCATAGTGAAAGACATGAAGCAGATAAGGTAAAGGAACGGTTGGAGTCGTTAAGTGAACTGAATCAATTTATGGAAAGCATGATGAACTGACATCATTTGCTTTATCACGTATTAACGGTCTGTAATAGCCCACTGAATGAGTTTCACTTAATTATATAGAGAAGACATGATAGGTAAGGATGGATAGGAAATGCGTCAACGTTATAAACCATGGGCTGATGATTTTTTATTAGAGCATCAGGATTTAATAATACAAAACCCTACTGAACAAAAGGGCAGGTGGCAGGACTTATTTGCGAGCAAACAGCCCTTGCATTTGGAAGTAGGAACAGGAAAAGGTCAATTTCTTGTCGGGATGGCAAAGCAGCATCCCGATATTAATTTTATTGGAATGGAAGTTGCAAAGAGTGTCGTCGTGACAGCGGGTGAGAAAGCATTGGAGGCAGAACTGGACAACTTACTGCTCGTCCACGCAGATGCTAATCATTTGCTTGATTACTTTGCGCAGGATGAAATTTCAACTATTTATTTGAATTTCTCTGATCCATGGCCGAAAAATCGCCATGAGAAACGTCGATTAACGTATACGGCATTCTTAAAACAGTATGAACATATTTTACAGCAAGAAGGGGAACTCCTATTTAAAACCGATAATCGTGGACTATTCGAGTATTCCCTCTGCAGCTTCTCCGCATTCGGTATGTTGCTGGGAGAAGTAAATCTTGATTTGCATGCAGAAGAAGATCCATTGAATGTCATGACAGAGTATGAAGAAAAGTTTTCTGCCAAAGGACATCCGATTTATCGCTGTAAAGCTGTTTTTCAAAGATAAGTAAAAACCGCATATCCCCTTTCTTATTGTATATAGCGGGATGTGCGGTTTATATGAAATGATTTTGTGATAAATATCATTAATCTTTTTTATCTTTCTCAGGATAAATTTCCTCACTTGCCTCCGTTTGATATCGCATTGCAGGAAACGGGATAATGGTCGCTTCCCTTCTCGGTAGTATTCGCTCTTTCATATATATATGAAAGAGTGCCTCGCAAAATGTAAAGAAATAAGCAATCGCCAACGAAATGGCTACTAAAGCTGTTGTTTGGCCAACATACATTCCAGAAAATAGCCAAACGACGAGAAATGAAATGCCGAAGTCAACGATAGCTGATGCGAGCATGCCAATTGCTGGAAGGATAAGAATGTCCGCTAGATAAGCAACTCCTGTCAACAAGAGTGAAAGGATAATTAAATGACCAAGTGTAACTGATCCAAACACGGAGAGAAGTGATGACAGGATAATCGCTGTGTAAACCCATTTAATGCCCAATGCTTTCATATGTACCAATTTAATAACCCCTCGCTTCTTGATTATATAAAGTTAGTATTTAGCTGGTTATAGCTTTTTATACACGAATAATCGAGTTTTAAAAAAGTACTTGACTTTATAGGTCGTTATTTGTCATAATTATTAGTAGTGAAAATAATTAGTTGCCTTTAAGTCAACCCTGTGAGGTTGGCAAGGTGATGCGGAATTTAGTTGTTCGAAGCGAGCGACTATAGTGGCGTGGGAATATCCATGCGCTAAAAATCTGCACCTTGCTGAACATAAAGGCAAGGTGTTTTTTTATGCAACAATTTAAAAAAACACCTTTCGCTAGAAAAATAAAATGCGAGGAGAAGGAAAATGAAACAACGAGAAATTGGCGTCGATGAACGATTACCCTTTATGCAGAGTCTGCCATTAAGCCTACAGCATTTGTTTGCCATGTTTGGTTCAACCGTGCTTGTACCAATTTTGTTCGGAGTTGACCCAGCAACGATTCTATTAATGAATGGATTTGGAACGTTATTATATATCTTTATTACAAAAGGAAAGATTCCTGCTTATTTAGGTTCAAGTTTTGCATTTATCTCGCCGGTTACAGTCGTCTTGACACAAGGTGGCGGATACGGGGCGGCCCTTGGTGGATTCTTCGTTGTAGGTGCAGTGCTTGTCCTTATCGGTTTAATCGTTAAGTTTGCCGGAACGTCTTGGATTGACTTTATATTCCCACCGGCGGCAATGGGAGCGATTGTTGCGGTAATTGGCCTGGAGCTTGTGCCAACAGCTGCGGATATGGCAGGATTGATCGCTGCTCAAGACGAACCGAGAGACACGACAGCGATTACGGTTGCTTTACTTACACTTGGTGCGACAATCATCTACTGGGTAACAATGCGCGGCTTTTTAAAAATCATTCCGATTTTACTGGGAATCGTAACTGGATATATCATTGCGACTATATACGGTATCGTTGATTATACAGCGGTGAAAGAAGCAGCTTGGATTCAAATGCCGACATACTACAAAATCGAGTTTAACTGGGCAGATATTTTAATTATTTTACCAGCGGCACTCGTTTTAATCCCGGAACATATTGGTCACTTAGTTGTGACAGGGAATATCGTGAAGAGAGACCTAGTGAAAGACCCGGGCTTAGACCGATCCCTATTAGGTAACGGTATTTCAACAATGATCTCGAGTTTATTCGGTTCCACACCAAACACAACGTACGGTGAGAATATTGGAGTACTCGCAATAACAAGAGTATACTCCACTTGGATAATCGGTGGAGCGGCAATTACTGCAATTATTCTATCATTCTGTGGAAAACTTGCAGCATTAATATCATCCATCCCGACACCGGTAATGGGCGGTATTTCCTTACTTCTCTTTGGAATCATCGCGGTTAGCGGGTTAAGAATGCTCGTTGAAGCACAGATTGATTATAATAATTCTCAAAATGTCATTTTAACGTGTGTCGTGCTTGGAATTGGGATCAGTGGTGCAAGTATCAATATTGGTTCGGTTGCATTGACAGGCATGGGCCTTGCAACAATCGTCGCGATTATCATAAGCATCTTTTTCAGACTGCTCGATGTATTAAAATTATCTAATGAATAAGGTTTATGGATTAACGGTCTGTAATCCCCCCACTGAATGAAGTTTCGCTTTAGGAAGTCAGAATTATTATGTTCTGACTTCTTTTTCTATATCAAAAGCTGAAGCTAGACGATCTATCAAGGTGAATCGTCCGTAGACTTGTGGGATAGAGCACGATAGAAAATGCGGCGCTTGTCCCAATGTCAGTAATAGTAGATTTTAGTCGAAAAATTCCACTGAAGTTTCGTTCTATGTTATAATCAAACAAATCAATATTTTAAATGAAGTATGAAAGTACATAAGGGGGAAAAGGGTTATGACGATAAAAACAACGGATGGTATTATTTCACAAACGGAGCAGTATGGTGCAAATAACTACCATCCACTCCCAATTGTGATTTCTGAAGCGGAAGGGGTATGGGTGAAAGACCCGGAAGGTAATGAGTATTTGGATATGTTGAGTGCATATTCCGCTCTGAACCAAGGGCACCGCCACCCAAAAATTATTCAAGCATTAAAAGATCAGGCAGATCGAGTAACACTGACTTCTAGAGCGTTTCATAATGATATTCTTGGTAGGTTGACGGAACGAATTGCGAAATTAACCGGCAAAGATAAAGTTTTACCGATGAATACCGGGGTGGAAGCCGTTGAGACAGCAATCAAAGCTGCACGGCGCTGGGCCTATGAAGTAAAAGGTGTGCAGGATAATCAGGCAGAAATTATTGCTGCAAGGGGTAACTTCCATGGCCGTTCGATCAATTCCATTTCTTTGTCTAATGATGAAACAGCAACAAAAAACTTTGGACCATTTGTACCAGGGATTATAAAGGTTGCTTTTGGTGAAGTGGAAGCCATTCGTAAAGCAATTACCCCAAACACAGCAGCGATTATCGTTGAACCAATCCAAGGGGAAGCAGGGATTATTATTCCGCCAGAAGGTTATTTACGTGAAATCCGTAAGATCTGTGATGAGAATAATGTATTGTTTATAGCCGATGAAGTACAAACTGGTTTAGCCCGGACAGGGAAGATGTTTGCCTGTGAATGGGAAGGTGTAGAACCGGATATTTATGTCATGGGTAAAGCGCTTGGCGGTGGTGTTATGCCGGTCTCTGCTATTGCTGCGAACAAAGAAATCATGGATGTATTTACGCCTGGTTCCCACGGTTCCACATTTGGTGGTAATCCACTTGCTTGTGCGGTTTCTATCGCTTCGATTGATGTCATCGAGGAAGAGGATCTTGTAACGAACTCTCTTCGGCTTGGTAAATATTTCGCTGAAGAATTACGAAAAATCGATAATCTAGATTTAGTGGAAGTGCGGGCGCGAGGACTCTTTATCGGTGTCGAGTTTAACCACCCTGTCCGGGGATTCTGTGAGACACTGAAAGAAGAGGGAATTCTCTGTAAAGAGACCCACGAGAATACAATTCGTTTCGCACCGCCATTAATAATCACCAAAGAAAACCTAGACTGGGCACTAGAACGCATTCATAACGTATTAAGTAAATAGAGAAATTTTCACTAGGCTGGAACATAACGAATGTGTGACTGGTTATGTTCCAGTTATATTTGAACAAAGGCGGAAGCGCCCGTTTAGCAACGTACAAACTGGAGCACTCC
>NZ_BMOS01000054.1 GCF_014647195.1 Oceanobacillus indicireducens
CTAAGAAAACAGGAGCATTTTGAAGATAATTGAAGTATATAGAGGGAGGTAATTTTAAATGAAAGAAATTACAGCAAAGGAATTAGAAAGAAAACGAGATGCAGGTGAAAAGTTAAATATCATCGACGTAAGGGAAGATGAAGAAGTGGAGATGGGAATCATTCCGGGAGCAAAACATATTCCACTAGGACAAATACCAGAGCGTCTAAATGAATTGAATAAAAATGAGCATTACTATATGGTCTGTCGTTCCGGTGGCAGGAGTGGAAGCGCATGTGATTTCCTAATCCAGAACGGCTACAATGTAACAAATATGGTTGGAGGCATGCTTGATTGGGAAGGAGAAGTGGAGTAATAAAATGAGCTTGATTCAGTGGATTATATTAATTGTTATTGTTGCATTTTTCGGAGTTCGCTTTATGCCGGTAAAAGGTATTATGAATATAAGTGTTCAAGAAGCTAAGAATAAATTCAAGGATCATAATGTGCAATTCATTGATGTTCGTACACCTGGTGAATATAAAGCAAATCACCGCAAACCGTTTCAAAATATTCCGCTCTCTAATCTAGCTAGTGAAGCAGGTTCGTTAGATAAGGAAAAAGAAGTAGTCGTTATCTGTCAAAGCGGAATGAGGAGTGCAAAAGCAGCAAAAATCCTTAAGAAAAAAGGGTTTCAAAAAATATCTAATGTTAAAGGTGGCATGGGTGCTTGGATTTAAAAAAGGAAGACTCTTTATAGGAAATTGCTGCTGATATTAATAATAGATTAATCGGTTGTATTGATAAGAGCAGGTAGTAATGTAAAGAGAAGAAAATGTATTGAAGCAACTTAAAAAATGGAGGTTTTATAATGGAAGCTAATATTACGGTGTATACAACAACACAATGTCCTTATTGCAAAATGATTAAAGAATTTTTAAATGAAAAGAAATTCCTTTCAAGGAAGTGAATGTTGAGAACGATCCAACTATGATGCAAAAGGTTGTTGAACAAACGGGACAAATGGGAGTTCCTCAAACAGAAATCAATGGTAAATGGGTCCTTGGGTTTGACCCGGAGAGAATCCTAGATGCGATTGAACAATAAAGTGAAACTTAAGTATATAAGAAAATACCTGTAGTGAAAACACTCTTTTTCAAGTGTCTTAACTACATTTTAGCAATACTTCCTTTTTTGTATGCGTAGGCGCATGAATCACTCATGTGCCTACTTTGTTTACTCTTAATGATGGACGTGTCCACCCTTTTTCGGATTCGTAATCGTAAATCCTGGATGGTCGCCGACATAGAAATATTGAATGAAAATACCATCGAGAAAATCTTCACGGCTATCAAGTAAAATATCGATTTCCTTATCTGTTTTCACGATTTCATCATGTTCTTTTGGTGTGTCAAGGCTGATGCCATAATGAGCATGATTACCGTGCATTTCTGTAATGTATACACGAATCATTTTACCTTCCGCTTCCTCCGTTGCAAGAATCTTATTTAATTCCTTCGCTGCATTACGATTAATTTTACATTTCATAGAAAAATCTCCAATCTTTAAAGTTGTTTTTTTATTATCTCATGAAATTTGCGTGGATGTCATTGTTTTTGATAATAGCGATGGATAAAGATTCTTAAGCTTTTTTCAGTTATACTTTAGTTATTTTATTCTCTGAGAAAAAGTAGGTAATCGCAATCGAAGTAGCGCCTAATGCGGTTGATAAATTATCAAGGGTCGAAAAACGAATTTCAGTATTTTGATGATGATAGACGGATAATCGTTCTTCAAGGATCCGGTCAATTGGATTAATGAGCCAATTCTTAAACCGAGCCATCCGATTACCAATAATAATGGCATCTGGATTAAATGTTTTTTTAGTGAGGGCAAGCAATGGTTTTTATATTTGCAGCATAATAGTGTACAACCTTTTCATTTTATTCACTAGCAATCTATGATTGAATTCAGTGTTCATTGTGATATTGAGTAAATCTATGGCTAACAATCAAAAATATATATTTTCTTTACTTTATATATACTTATACAATTGAATTATCCAAATATAATAATCATTTACAGTGAGCTCATGTATGTCTAACGCGAGAAAGGGGTCAAAGAGGGAGAATTAGGTTCATTAAAGATATTTTTATATGTACTAATCCCAGATTGAATTTACTTGACTTTCAATTGCGGCTTAGCTGATATGCGTAACAGTGAAAAAAACCTCGGCAGTTACAATCCCCTGTATTCATATTCATCCAGTTTTTGTGCGATGGAATGACCGCTGAGACAATTATGCTAGGAAGATGAATAAGTGAGGAGGAAGAAAATGGGGAGGAACCAGTCTCTTTCTAACAGTCAATCAATTTTTCCCAATGCGACGCCATCTTGTTTTACGGAAAAGAGCGAAGAGGAGACACTCATTGCTAAAACAATTGAACAGTTTCTTGAAAAAAACGTAATCCCGAGATTAAATGATTTAGAGGTCCATGATTATCAGACCATAAAACAGTTATTTTCCCAGGCGGGTGAACTAGGGCTGCTTGGTGCGGATGTCCCAGAAGCCTATGGGGGATTGGCAATGGGGAAAAAAACTGCTGGTTTAATTGCCGAAAAAATGGGTTTTGGGGGATCGTTTAGTGTTGCTTTTAATATACATACGGGTGCTGGCACATTACCATATGTATATTTCGGTACAGAAGTACAGAAAGAAACTTATGTAAGTAAACTTGCTTCGGGTGAGTGGATTGGTGCTTATGCTTTAACAGAGCCTGGTTCTGGTTCAGATGCTTTAGCTGCAAATACAACAGCCATACTGGATACGGAATCTGAAGAATGGATTTTAAATGGTGAAAAACAATGGATCACGAATGCCCATGTAGCAGATGTTTTTGTCGTATTTGCGAAAACAGCTGCGGGTATGACGGCATTTATTATAGAAAGAAAGTTATCAGGTGTTTCAATTGGACCTGAAGAAAATAAGCTGGGAATTAAAGGCTCTTCTACTGCGACACTTATCTTAGAAGATGTACGTATCCCAAAAGAAAATGTATTAGGAAAGGTTGGTAAAGGACATCATATTGCACTTAATATTATGAATTTAGCTAGGTTGAAGCTAGCATTTGCGAATATTGGTACCGCGAAACAAGCCTTGGAGCTAGCGGTTAACTATGGAAAAGAACGTAAACAATTTCAACAACCCATTACTAACTTTACAATGATTCAAGAGAAAATTGCTAATATGATAGTCGCTATATATGGTGCGGAAAGCGCTGCTTACTATACAGCTAGTTTACTAGACAAAATTGATTCACACCTTGAGGGTGGTAAAGATATAGTAAATAAATTATCTAATTTTGCGATGGATTGTGCAATTAATAAAGTATACGCATCAGAAACACTGGATTGGATCGTGGATGAATCATTACAAATCCATGGTGGTTATGGCTACATGCAGGATTACGAGATAGAGCGATTATACCGAGATGTGCGGATCAATCGAATTTTTGAAGGAACGAATGAAATTAATCGATTAACCATTACAAAGTTCTTTTTAAATAAATATGAAAAAGATTCGTCACTAATTGAGCAGGTGGAACGAATTGATCAACAAGGGAATCTATCTTTTGTCCAGCTGTCAGAAAGTTTACTATTAATTATTATGAAGACTTTACTTAACTTGGATAAAGAAAAGCTTCAAAATGAACAGGAATGTTCGCGTCTATTAGCAGATGTTATTCAAGAATTATATGTGATGAAGGCAGCAGTGTTACGTTGTGAGAAAGCCGCAACTAATCAGTCGATCCAAAAATTGATTACAGAAACCTTATGTGAAGAAGGGTACCGCAAAATAGAAAGAGCAGCAATATCGATTATTGCATCTATTGTGTCAGATAAGTCAACTAAACAAAGATTATTCGATGAAATGAAAGCCTTACCAGTACCTCTTTATACAAATTTATTTGCAAAAAAACGGAAACTAGCGATGGAAGTTGTTGATCATCAAGGCTATTTTATTTAAAAAACAACTGAGAGTAATGCCTGAAAGTTCGTAGTCGTATAGGGAAAGTTTTAAGGAGTTATAACATAGCTTAAATAATCGTATCCGCAAAAGTTTATAAAATTTAGAGCGCCTTCATACAAGATGAGGAGTGATTTTAATGGAAACGGAAAGGATAGGTTTTCTAGGCTTAGGGAATATGGGGTTTCCAATGGCAAGGAATCTGCTAGAAGCTGGATACACCGTGTATGGTGTTGATGTAAACAAGAATAGTGAGGAACTATTTTCTCAAGTTGGCGGTAAGGTAGGGTATACCGCGGAAACACTACCAAGTAAAACAAATATAATATTTACGAGTTTGCCAACACCTCAAATCGTAGAGAGTGTTTACTTAGGCCCGGATGGTTTGATTCAAAATGCAGTTACACCTTTGACTTTAATAGATTTAAGCACGATTTCACCATCCTTAAATCAAAAGATTGCAAAGGCTGCACAAGAGAGAGGAATTCGATATCTGGGTGCCCCTGTTAGCGGCAGTGTTAGTGGAGCTGAAACAGCAACGTTGACTATTATCGCCGGTGGAGAAAAAGAGGTATATAATTTTGCCCTCCCGTATTTTGAAGTAATCGGAAAGAGTTTCTTTCATGTTGGGGAAGATCATGGTTCAGGTTCGATTGTTAAGTTAATTAATAACCTTATGCTTGGTATTCATTCACAGGCCGTTGCAGAGGCCTTATCTATAGCTGATCAGGCGGGTCTGGAACATGATATTATATATGAAGTTATTGATAAATGTACCGGGCAGAGCGCTGCTTTTACTCGAAATTTTAAAAACTTTATTGCTCAAGACGAATATGGCGAAGGAGCTTTCACGAACGCACTCTTACTAAAAGATTTAAAACTTGCCAAGGAAGCATCTGACAATCTTAGTGTAAAATTGCCTGTTGGAAACACGCTTATAAAATATTTGGAAGAAAATATAAGTAACTATACCGATAAGGATATCTCATCGTTATATCTCTTGTTAACAAATCAAGAAACAAAAATATCGCAATAAACGGCGATCAGATTGAAAACGAGATGCTAACCTAAGATTATGTAGTATGAATAATGGATTGGAAAACTCGTTATAAAGTATTCTAATTATAATAGGAGGACTGGGTAATGGGGATAGTAACACTCGATGAAGTAACTCACTATATAAATGGACAGCAAGTTAAAGGGGAAAATGACAAATTCGGATATGTTTATAATCCTTCAACAGGTCAAAGGATTGCAACAGTTCCTTACGCTTCTATAAAAGAAGTAGATGAAACTGTACAATTGGCCAAAAAGGCGGCTAAAAGATGGGGTGCAACTTCTGTTGGTACAAGGATTCAAATCCTTTTTAAGTTTCGCGAATTGTTAGTAGAACATACAGAACAATTAGCAAAATTAATTGGGAAAGAAAATGGAAAAACAATTTCGGATGCCAAGGGTGAAATTGGCAGAGGAATAGAATCGGTTGACTTAGCAATTGGGGCACCACATCTAATAAAGGGTGAACACTCTGTTAATGTTGGCGGGGATATAAATGCTTACTCGATGAAACAGCCACTAGGTCTTGTTACATGTATCTCACCATTTAATTTTCCAGTCATGATACCGCTCGCAATGAGTGTGATGGCAGTTGCGGTTGGAAATGCAATGATTTTAAAACCATCTGAAAAAGTACCCTATTCTGCTTTGTTCTTGTCCAAACTTTGGGAAGAAGCAGGGTTACCGGATGGTGTGTGGAACGTCGTAAACGGAAATAAAGATACTGTAAACGCAATCGTTACGCACAAAGATGTAAAGGCAGTTAGTTTTGTCGGCTCTACGAAGGTGGCAGAAGTGATTTATGAAACGGCTACGAGACATCATAAAAGAGTTGCTGCCTTTGGTGGGGGTAAAAACCATATGGTAATCATGCCAGATGCAGACATTGATAAAGTGGTTGATTCATTTGTTGGAGCCGCTTATGGATCAGCCGGGCAACGCTGTATGGCAATATCCGTCGCGATGCCAGTAGGAAAGAAAACGACTGAGTTATTTACCAAAAAGCTCAGAACAAAGGTAGAAGCTTTAAAGGCAGGTTCGTATGATGATAAGGATGCTGATTTTGGTGCCTTAATTAGTAATGATGCCAAACAGGAAATATTACGTGCGATTGATGAAGCGGTAAATGAAGGTGCGAATATTGTTGTAGATGGCAGAAATCCAAAGGTAGAAAATAAGGAAGGTTTTTACCTGGATGCAACACTGTTAGATCATGTAACACCTGATATGAACATATATAAAGAAGAAGTATTTGGTCCGGTTCGCGTTATCGTTCCAGTTGAAACCCTTGAAAAAGCAATAGAATTAATTAATGATCATCAATTAGGTAATGGGGCAACGATATTCACAAATAATGGAAGATCCGCACGCATATTCACACAAGAAATTGAAGTTGGGATGACTGGTGTTAATGTTCCGATACCAATTCCAGTGGGTTATCATAATTTCGGAGGGTGGAAAGATTCCAGATTTGGAGAAGGGCAAATGTTTGGCCCAGATACTGCCCGTTTCTTTACAAAAATGAAAACAGTATCGGAAAGATGGTTTGATTGGGAAGATACGACTAATGAAACGAACTTTGATTTTCCAAGTAGCTGAACAGGGAGGATATTTCAATGGATTATCAACATTTAGCCTTGACAATCGAAAGTAAGATTGCAATGGTAGAAATAAACGCCCCACCTGCCAATACTTTATCTACAAAATGTATTACAGAATTACGTACAGCGGTTAAAGATTTAGCAAGTATGGAAGACATACAGGGAATTATAATTACAGGTGCCGGGCGTTTCTTTGTCGCTGGTGCTGATATAAAGGAGTTCGTACCTGCCCTCGGTGATGAACAAAAAGGATTAACAATGTCAGAAGCAGGTCAGTCACTTTGTAATGAAATAGAGGCATTACAGAAACCTGTCATCGCAGCTATTAATGGCCCGGCATTAGGGGGCGGTATGGAGTTAGCGATGGCATGCCATTTTCGGATTGCTTCAGAAAATGCTGTTTTCGGGCTTCCCGAATTGAAACTTGGTTTAATCCCGTCATTTGGTGGAACACAGAGGTTGAGTAGAATGACTAGTACAGCGACAGCTCTAGATTTAATCCTTACAAGTAAACAAATAACGAGCGATGAAGCTCAAGCACTTGATATTATACAAGTTATTGTCCCCTCGGAAGAACTTTTATTCACCGCATTAACAGTTGCGAAATCGTTTGTTGACGGAAAAAGTATGGAAAGTGTAAAACGAGCAATCGAGTGTGTGATAAAAGGAAATAATGAGACCTTAGAAGACGGTTTAGCAAGAGAAAGCAAACATTTCGGAGAACTTTTCTTAACGGCAGATGCAAAAGAGGGTGTTGAAGCTTTCATCGAAAAAAGAACGCCTAAGTTCAAACATTTATAAGGGAAGAGGGATAGGGGAGAACTGAGTGCTATTTTATCCCGTATTAACGGTCTGTAATACCCCCTCCCCTAAATAGGGAGGAAGCCCAACATGTGAAGGTAGGGGATATACAGTCCGTAAATACCTGATTCTGTTCAACTATCATTCAGTGGGGAGGGAAGGAATTCCCCACTGAATGAAGTTTCACTTTATGTCTGCAGTCCTCTTATCCTATGAAAATGAAGGAGTGTTCACGGCATGGGTAATATTTTATTTTCTATGAATGAGAACGGTGTTGCAACGATTACATTGAATCAACCGAAATCAATAAATGCTTTGACACACGATATGCTTGCGGCTATTAGAGAGAAGCTTCTAGCATGGGAACAGGATGATATGATTTGTATCATTATTCTCAAAGGTGCTGGTTCCAAAGGCTTTTGTGCCGGTGGGGATATTAAAGCATTGTATCAAGCGAGAGAACAACAACCAGATGCATTACAAGCGGCGGAACAATTTTTCACTGTGGAGTATCAAACCGATAAACTTGTAGCGCAATATTCTAAACCGATCATTGCCTGTCTGGATGGGATTGTTATGGGCGGAGGTGTTGGATTGTCCTATGGTGCAAGTCACCGTATTGTAACGGAGCGGACAAAGTGGGCCATGCCGGAAATGAACATTGGCTTTTTTCCAGATGTTGGGGCTGCCTACTTTTTGAATAAAGCTCCAGGCTACATAGGCCGTTATCTGGCATTAACAGCGACCATTTTGGGCGCGGCTGATGTCCTTTATATAAACGGTGCTGATCATTTTATCCCAAGTGCTCGGTTACCAGAGTTATTTAGTCAAATCGAGGCGACAAATTGGCATCATCGGAATAAGGAGGAAGCACTTCGGGAGCTACTGCAATCTAAAGCTATTTATCCTAAAACGGATGGTGAATTAGCTGTTTTACAACGAACAATTGATAAGCATTTTTCTTATTATACAATAGAAGAAATCGTAGAATCGTTAGCAGCTGATCCAAGTGAGTTTGCAGTAAAGACAAGGGCAACATTGTTATCCAAATCACCTGTTTCCCTGAAAGTTACTTTAGAACAATTAATTAGAGGAGAAGAAAAAACACTTGAAGCATGCTTGCAAACGGATTTGCTACTCGCGAGAAACTTTATGCGCCACAATGACTTTTTTGAAGGTGTTCGTTCCGTACTTATTGACAAAGATCAAAATCCGCAATATGAGTACAAGCAGCTAGCTAGCGTGTCGAAGGAATTGGTCAATGAATTTTTCGAGAAATCATAAAGAGGACTTTCCTTCAAGGTATACTAATTCGTCGCATATAAGTGTTTCAGATCCTATATCTTGTGTATTTGTTACACTGTTTAGTAGTGTGGCAGCAAGTGGACGACCATCCGACATTTATGACGCGGAAGGTTTTCCAAAACAATGATGGCTGGTACAGTTTTTTGGATTGGGAAGATTTAGGTCAGGAAGACAATTTCAGAGTTAAAGTGTTTGACGAGGATGATAAGGATATATGGAATTAACCGGTATAAGAATTAGGGGGAAATGAAGTGTAAGGATAGCACCGCCAAATAGCCCTTGTAATAGGAAAGGCTGTTTGGCGGTTGCAATTAAAGAAAGGAATCTATTTTTTTTCTAACGTTATGCAGTGCAATTTCAGGTGTATTTGGAATATCATTCACGCTTAAACTTAAATCTTGCTTTGGAATGTTGTAATCCATATGGTTAACTAAAAAATCCAGGCTTGTTTTCATAACTTCTAATGTCACCCATTCTCCGGCACAGCGATGACCGAGATAATGATCGCCGCCACCCTGAGGGATGAAGGAGAAAGGACTGTCGTTCCAATTCCTAAACCGTTCGGGATTGAATATGTCGGGATTATCCCAACTTTTCGGATGATGGTTCGTGCCGTAGAGATCTAATAAAGTTAATGTACCTTCTTTAAACGTAAAATCTCGCCATATGAAATCATTTTTTACAACCGCGACTGCAACCGGGAAGAAAGGATAGGCTCTTCTGACTTCTTGAACAAACATCTTGGCATATTCTTCGCCGCCAGTTTTGATTTTTTCTAGTTCTTGCGGATGCTCGTACAATGCTAAAACAAGAAAATTGATATAAACTGCATTAGCAACAATCGGACGGATAATATTGAGCATTTCAACTGCCGCTATTTTAGGGTCTAAATAGTTTCCCTCAAGATCTTGATGCCAAGAAAATTGGTATAGAGCGCTAGGTTCAGGTGGATTGATTTTACCGTCACGAACATCTTCTACAAGACCGCTCATCCATTTCTCCAACTTGTTTCGGTTTCTTCTTCCGGCCCAATGTGCGGGTCCGACACTAGCGGCAGACTCAAATAACGTCCCGATCTCATCCGTCAATTTGTCCATATCCTTTTCCACAATAACTCCAGCCCAGAGGCAGGAAGTACGTGTCAATACTTCTTCAATTTCTTTATAAAAGATTACGTCATCTATTTGCTCCCATTTTTCTATTGCCAATCGCAATTGCTGTTTAAATAATTGATTGAAATGTTGCAGGTTTTCGCGGGACATGATTGACATAAACATTGCTTTCCGATGTTTATGTGCATCTCCGTCCAGCCCTTGAACACCGCCTTTACCGAACAATGTTTCTTTTATCCGGTTGGGAGCAGCTCCTTCCCGTTGAAATTTACCTTCATCATAAAAAATTTCTGCTGCTTCCTCACCGACTAAACAGATGGTGCGCTGGCCAAGCAGACGGGTTTCAAACACATCAGAATCAAAACGATCCTGCCGGTTCATAATATACATGTATCCGTCTTTCAGTACATTTAGTGTGTTATCCAATCCGGTATCACGTGGCATTTCACGACTCATGTAAATCACTCCTATAGATGCAATAATAATGAAAAACTTGTTCTATTATTGATAATATCCTTTCAGACTTCCTGCTAAACAAAATCTCTCCTATCTCCTAAAATTATGGGTAGAAAAATGAATTATATGCACTTTATGGAGGATGAATGGCGTCTTTCATATAACAGAGAGAAATAAAAAAAGCGGACCACTAGTGGTTCGCTTTTTTGATGTTGGGGTATAGAATTGGGACAAAAGCTCTGACCCCATGTCCCGCTCGAACTAGGACAAGTGCTCTGACCCCGTGTCCCGATTATGCTTTGGCGAGGAGGAGTTTTTGGATGGCGTGGGCTACTCCGTCTTCGTTGTTTGTTAGGGTTTGGAAGTCAGCAACTTCTTTTAATTCTGGGATGGCGTTTTCCATTGCAACTCCGCATCCGGCATATTCAATCATTGACTTGTCATTACCATTGTCACCGATTGCCATGATTTCCGCTTGCTTAATACCGAGATTCTCAGCCAATCGTTTTACGGCATTTCCCTTCGTTGCTTTTAAATGGGTGAATTCCGAGAAATGTGGTGCGCTTTTTACCATTGCATACTTGTTCGCGAGCTCTTTTGGTAAATGTTTAAGTGCCTCACTCAGTTTCACTGGCTCATCGATAAACATAATATTCGGTATCGATTGCTCTTGTGGAAATTCATCAATTGGACAATATTCTAACGTGATATCATTCAGATAGGATTCAAGTACCGTGTATTTGCTGATTGTTTTATTAGGAGTATAAAGCTTCTCATGATCAAAGTAGTGCATCGGTATCTTCAATTCCATACTCAAATCATGTAGTTCAACAAGATGCTTATATTCAAGAGAGAACTCAGAGACAATTTCTCCAGTGTTTGTATTTTCGGTATAAGCACCATTATATGCGATTGCATAATCGTCTTCTTCATTTAAACCTAAATCGGCTATGTACTTTCGCATCCCAACAATTGGTCTGCCCGAACATAGTACAATTTTCGTTCCATGTTCTTTTGCCGCCCTTAATGTATCTTGTGTCTGTTTAGAAACTTGGTGATGATCGTTTAATAACGTACCGTCCATGTCAATTGCAATTAATTTATACATCTATACGCTCCATTCTTTTTATGCTACCTTCATTATACGATAAACTTAGCTGAATATCATTTCTCGCACTTGCTCATATTAAGAGAATAATTTACTTATAAAGTGAAACTTCATTCAGTGGGGAATTCCTTACCCCCCACTGAAACAATCATGGCTACGCTTTGCGTATCCACAAACTATAAT
>NZ_BMOS01000055.1 GCF_014647195.1 Oceanobacillus indicireducens
TGGCTAGGATTTTGAAATAATATCACCGAGAACTATTTTACACATACCCCCTTCTACTGTAATTTACTACCCTGAAGTCAATGGTTTCGTACGGTTGGATCAGTTCAAGTGTAAATTCCACGCTGTTCCTTAAATTCGTTTTTCCCAAGTCATTCAAACTTGTCTCTGCCGTCTGAAAGCTTATCATTCCTAGTGCTGCTAAAGGAACGATGGTTAACAATATGGACATGCTAATTAACTTTGCCCGAATTGACTTGTTGATAAAAAACCTTTTCATTGTAATAGCCTCTTTTCTATAGTTTCCTGCAATCCTTTTTTACAAAAACGGGCATGCATACCTTTTTCGACAATAAACTCCAAATTTCGACATTTATATTAAAACTTTCCCATTTATGAATGAATGCATGATGAGAAGACGAGGTAATCAATCCCGCGCGCCCGTTTCTACGATGCAGGAATTGGCCTCCGGATCAGAAACACAGGCAGATCGCGTGAGTGAACTAGCATCTGCTATGAATTCTTTTACAACGAAAGTCATGGATGCAAATGAAAAAGGAGCATATAACACAGATAACAGAAAACCTTTCCGACATTACGGCAAACACCCAAGAAATGAACGGAACAATTGAAGAGATTGCTTCCATATCAGAAGAATCTGCAGCGGGAATTGAAGAAACCGCTGCATCCTCGCAGCAAGCAAGCAGTTCAATGGAGGAAATAGCGGGAAGTTCCGAACAGCTGGCAAAAACTGCTGAGGAACTGAATGATATTGTACAACGATTTAAATTATAGAAGTATTGGATTATAGGGGATGAACGAGGATTGAGTAATATTGCATTTATACATGATAACAGTTTGTATATGAAGGGAATCGTTCATATTCTGAACGAAGAGATACCAGAACATACCTTTCATTTATATAATTATAAAGAGGTACTTTCAGGGGAAACAAGGATTCATTATTACACGGATTTGTTAATTCTTGAATTAAACACTCAAACGAGTCAGGATGAAATCTATGAAAAATATCAAAACAGAAATATTAAAATGGCAGTTTGGACATTTTCAGAAGTCCATCGAGAACAAATCGCAGACTTAATGAAAAAAGGCATTGATGGTTATTTTTATGGTGACCTTGACCTAAACCAATTCCAATCAGCCATTCTCGATATTTTAAAAGGGAATAAATATATTCATACGTATTTTTCATCTATGATTCTTCATGAATATGCACGGATAACGAATCAATCCGTGACGAGGCCTTCTGATTTACTGACCAATAGAGAATGGGAAGTTTTGGAGGGGATGTCCAAAGGCTGGCAAAATGAGGAAATCGCAAATCAATATAGCATTTCTGATAAGACAGTGAAAAATCATGTATCTTCCATTATAAAAAAATTGAAGGTGAAAAATCGGATGCACGCTGTACTTGCTGCAATACGAAATAATTGGGTGAGTGTGTAAGTTGCTGCTTTCTACACAAAAAATCGACAAAAGACGAAGAGGATCAACATGTGATTCTTTTCGTCTTTATGCTGTCTATGAGTTTTTGTTCTAGATAGGTCAGGTGATGGTTGTAATACCTAAGCTTTACAACTTTGCTTGGGGGAATACTGCGAAAACCCTCCTCTTACATGCAATAATTATTACCTCTTATTTTATAAAGTAAAACTTCAACCAGTGGGAGTTTTACGGACGGTTACACCGGGATAAAAACCAAATCAAAAAAAGTCTTGATTATTTTTGATATAACGCTTGGCTTGCTTCATCAGTTTCTTATACTTTCCCCTGCACGAATCATTTCTCTGCCGCATCAGACAGTGTACGAGGAATAAGCGAGTACAAAAAATGTAACATAATAAAACTAACAATCCCCACAACATTTGCTGCAAGGTCTATTAATTCAGCACCACGTCCAAAAAACGGCTGCACGAATTCAATGACAAATCCATATAAAAATGCGAGTAAAAATACCATTCTCATATTTTTAATCACTTGCCGCAGCAGTGCTGCCAATGCAAAAAACAGGAAAAAATGACCCGCAAACTCGATATGGCTGAATTCTCCATGAAAGAAGTTGAGCCAGCTTGGTTCTTGGCTAAGCTGGAATTGCACATCACCTGCGAATACTGCAAAAGCGGGCGTGGAACACAGCAATACGAATATTACAATCAACCAAGTAAATACAATAAATAACATAGGCACTGCCCTTTCTTTTTCTATTGTATATCATAGTATTGCCGACTGACACAAGTTTAATAACCTTTGGGGCAATATAAAAGTCTAGTGGTAGGAATGAGTTATTTTGATAGTGTCTTGGTCCTTTACCTACGATAGGGGTCTAATTATAATATCTATTGGTTTGACCAATAACAAAACGGAAATCGGTAAGGAGCTATTGTTTGTCATGATGACTTCGACCACAGCTATACCCTCCATTTTAAACTTCATGCTTTGATATTTCACAGCAGTATCGACACCATTATATGACTTTAAGATCCAACTTCTATTTCCATTTTCCAATTGCAAATTTTTACGTTTGGTCGGCTTCTCCAATAGTTTGTACTCTTCACGAAAACAAAAAGGGAGCTTGACTTTAACGCCCAGCTCCCTCTTCATCTTGATTTCAGTTATTTGATAGGAACGCATCCCTAGCCTTCAGCTAATCAATCCAAATTTAATATCTGCTGAGTTCGCAATCTCAGAAATTCAATCTTCCACCCGTTTTATTATCCTGGCAGGCACCCCGCCTACTACCAAATTATCCGGCACATCTTTCGTAACTATCGCACCTGAAGCGATGACAACATTATTCCCTATCGTTACGCCGGGGTTTATTATTGTATTTCCGCCAACCCATACATTATCTCCAATAGAGATTGGCTTGGCATATTCTTTTCCTGAATTACGTTCGGTTGGACCAAGTGGATGGGTTGCTGTATAAATATGCACACCAGGACCGAGCATACAATTATCTCCAAATCGTACTTCACAGACATCTAAAATGGTACAGTCAAAGTTTGCGAAGAAGTTATCTCCTACATATGTATTAAATCCATAGTCAAATCGGATATTTGGTTCCATATAGACATTTTCTCCCACAGATCCAAGTAAATCCATTAATAATGGTGTGCGTTTTTCCTCTTCCGTTTCCAGAGTTTGATTATATATTCTAACCTTGCGCCTAGCTTCTTCACGTTTCTTTAATAAGACTGGGTCAGAAGGATTATAACCCCCCCAGCTAACATCTTCTCCGCTTCTGTTTTTATAAGAAAGTAGCACCTGCCTTTTTGAATTATGGCATTTTAAGAATTAAGAAATACTTACTTCTTCAATAGATGCTAAAGCTGTTAATGAACCTACTTTTGTACATACTTCCGCGCTGAGATAATTTGCAAAGCGGGTTACTTCTTTTAAATAGTTAAAATCAGAAACTGAAATCGCTTTTTCTTCGTTTAGCCTATTTGAAAACTGATAAAGTACTGCTCCAACAAAGGCATCCCCCGCACCGGTTGTATCAATTGCTTCTATACTTTTACTCGGAACAACTTCATATTTTTCTCCATTTGATATAATCGAGCCTTCTTCACCAATTGTAACAGCAACTATTTTTGCTCCGAATTGATGAAGTTTAGCTATTCCATTGGAAACTTCATCCTCATTTGTCAAAATAACTAATTCTTCATCACTTACTTTAACAAAGTCCGTATAAGCCAGGATTTCCCTTGACAATCCTATAAATTCGTTTTCATTTCCTTTCCATAAATCCTCTCGGAAGTTTGGATCAAATGAGATGAATTTCTTTTCATTATAAGCTCTTTTAATCAGGGAAAAATACGTCTCTCTTAGCGGTGCTTCCAGTAAAGCAGTGGCTGAACCAAAGTGAATGACCTTCGATTCCATTACATCGGTAAGGGAGAAATCTGTCATCCTAAGATTTTTATCCGCTCCACGATAAAATTGAAAGTCACGTTCGCCCCCCGTTACCAAGGAAACAAGTGCCATCGTGGTTGGTAGACTTTTATCTCTTACCACCATCGAAGTATCTACTTGGTAATCTTCCAACGTTTCGACTAAAAAATCACCAAAACTGTCATTTCCAACTTTTCCTATCATCGAGGCTTTTCCACCCAGTCTAGCAATCGTTGCAGAGACATTAGCGGGTGCACCACCTGCCATTTTTTTGAAGTTATCCCCATCTTTTAAACTTACATCTACATCGATACAATACATGTCTATTAATAGCTCTCCGATACAAGCTACATTAATTCCTGTCATTGTGCCACCTCATTTTATATGAAATAGAAGCCTATATATAATAGCGCTTTCCTTTTTTTACGGATATCATATACCCGTTGTTCCATTCAGTAGTAATCATTTATGATACTTTTTCTACAATTGATTTTGCTTGGCTCAGCTCCCCTTTTCATACGCTTAGATATTTCATCCTTCTTCACTAAAGGTAATCGATTACGTATGTACTACGATATACTAATAAGTTTAAAAATGTCAAATTCATTTCATGAAAGTCCAATTCTATTCAGCTCTCTCTTCCAGTATATTTTCCATGAATAATTTTGCTAAATGTTAGGCTTGTCTATCAAACCATTGTTTCATTTATTAAGTTGTCATTGACTTTTTCTTAAGAACCGTTTAACATATAATGTAATCGATTACGTAAACGATTACCTTTTATTTTACTATAAATAAGAAAATGGAGGGAAGACATGCATACTTATAAAAACAGTAAGTACTGGTTTTCATCAGGTTATTTATTCCTATTCTTTGTCACTTGGTCCATCTGGTGGTCCTTTTATGCAATTTGGCTAAATAACACCCTCGATTTGAGTGGTACACAAGTTGGAACCATATACTCTTTAAATTCATTTTTCGCCTTGCTGTTCATGTTATTTTATGGGGTCACCCAAGACAAATTAGGAACGAAAAAGCATTTAGTATGGTTCCAAAGCATTGTTCTAGTTTTCATCGGACCTTTTCTCATTTATGTATATGAACCATTACTAATTTCTAACTTTTACTTAGGTGCTATATTGGGTTCGATTTATCTAGGTCTAGGTTTCATTGCGGGGGCCGGGTTTTTAGAATCGTATACGGAAAAGATTAGTAGAAAATACAACTTTGAATTCGGTAAGGCAAGAATGTGGGGATCTCTAGGTTACGCAGTCGCTGCATTTGGTGCTGGGACACTGCTAAGTATCAATCCGCATCTTAACTTCTGGCTCGCTTCTGCTGCTGGAGTTCTGTTCTTTATATTAAACTGTTTCTTTAAGATAGATGTATCAGAAAAAGAAGAGAAAGAAACAAGTAATCTTTCAAAAGAAGACATCATCGGACTTTTTAAAAATAAAGTATTTTGGTTTCTAGTTATTTTCTTATTTGGTACCGTCTGTATCTACACTGTATATGATCAGCAATTATTCCCTGTATATTTTGTAGAACTCTTTGCTGATCAGGCAACAGGTAACCAAGTTTATGGTTATTTGAATTCCTTCCAAGTATTTGTGGAAGCGTTGTTTTTATTCCTTGCACCGTCTATTGTCAGTAAAGTCGGGGTGAAGCGATCCTTATTACTAGCTGGTGGGGTTATGTTCTTTCGCATCGTAGGTTCCGCCTATGTGTCAAGTGGAATTGGGATTTCATTTATGAAAATGCTTCATGCGGTTGAAGTTCCGCTTCTTTTGATTGCTTCATTTAAGTACATTGGCCTGCATTTTGATTCAAGATTATCCGCAACAGTGTATCTTGTTGGATTTAAAGTTTCGAGTGAGATTGGAGTTATTGTATTCTCAACACTTGTAGGTCGTTTATATGATCTGACAAGTTATGAAACCACTTTCTATGTATTAGGATCAATTGTCGCATTGTTTGTTATTACAGCAATGTTTACGCTCAGCAAGGATAAAAAGGCTATTTCAGGTAATAGAGAAACTGATTTGTATCATAATATAAGTTAGGAGAGATTTTATAATGAATAATCATGAGAGACAAATTGAGAAAGCAAATACATTTATAAAAGAAAATTCGAATCAAAAAGAAAGGGATTACCAACCTACTTATCATTTTACTGCTCCGGTTGGCTGGTTGAATGACCCAAATGGTTTAATTCAGCATAAAGGTATCTATCATTTATTCTATCAATTTCATCCTTACTCGGCGGATTGGGGACCGATGCATTGGGGGCATGCAACCAGCAGTGATTTAGTTCATTGGGAACATCAACCCGTAGCACTTGCTCCTTCAGAGGACTATGATTTAGGTAATCCTGGCGAAGGGTATGGCTGCTTCTCCGGTAGCGCTGTAGTAAAAGACGGTGATTTATTCCTCTTATACACAGGACATATTGATAGCAAAAATCCAAAAGAAGTACAATGTCTAGCGACAACACAAGATGGAATACACTTTGAGAAACATCCTAATAATCCTATTATAGATAAACCACCGCATTCATTGAGTAATGATTTTCGTGATCCTAAGGTATGGTCATATGAAGATACATGGTATATGGTAGTTGGTACCAGTCACAATGGGGATGGTGCAGCAGCTTTATTTCAATCAGATGATTTAATAAACTGGGAGTATTGTGGCCCAGTTGCTAAAAGTGATGGTACTTTAGGGGATATGTGGGAGTGTCCTGACCTATTCCCCATCCAAAATAAACATGCGCTAATTTTCTCACCTATGAAAGATGAGGGGCATGGTAAAGCTCTGATTCAAATCGGAGATATGGATTACGACACCAAACGTTTTACAAAAGATTATGATGTGGAAATTGATCAAGGATTTGATCTTTATGCACCTCAAACATTTCTTGATGAAAAAGGGCGTCGTATTTTAATTGCTTGGATGGATCATTGGGCCTCTAAATTCCCAACAAAAGAAGAAGGTTGGGCCGGGGCGATGACGATACCAAGAGAAATAAAATTAAACAATGAAGGTAACGTTCGGTTCCAACCAGTAGAAGAATTAAAGATGTTACGAGCAAAAGAAGAACAATATCATGAATTGAACTTTACGAAGTCGTTTTCACCTGAGACAAAAGGTCAGTCTATCGAAATCAAATCAAGTTTTGATCTTTCTACGACAAACAGTGAAACATTCGGATTAAAAGTTTTAAAATCGGATGACGGGGAAGAATTTACTGAAATAAAATACGATGCCAAGACAAGTAAAGTCACTGTTGATTTAAACAAGGCAGGACATGTTTCAGGTATTGCATCAGCAGAGGTAGAACCAAGTGAAGAATTGTTGCTTCATATTTATATTGACCGATGTTCCGTGGAATTATTTATTAACAATGGAGAAAAGGTTATTACAAACAGAGTATATCCAAAAAACACAAGCAATCAAATTGAGTTTTTCGGGGAAGAAAATGTAGCTGTGAAAGAACTCAATGTATGGGAACTAAAAAAGTAAATATTTAGTTGATAAGAGCAGACAGTCTATAACCTTGAACTGTCTGCTTTCTTTATGTGGATCCTCGTTCTATTAGCATGGGTTGTAAAACAACCTTTTTCATCTTTTTATCAGGAGATTGAATTCGTGAAAGAATCATATGAGCTGCCTCTATTCCCATTTCATATGCCGGCTGGTCCACTACGGTCAATGGAGGAGAAACAATTCTTGTCCATTCAAAGTTATCGAATACAATGACAGCAATATCGTCCGGAATAGTTATCTTATTTTCAATAAAATAATAGATGATTCCTGTAGCTACCTCATTGTTCGCTATAAATATAGCGTCTAAATCATGTAATAGGAGTTGAGCAGCCATTTCATAACCGCTTTCATATGTAGGTTCTCCAATAAATACAATATTTTCTACATCAGGTTCATCTTTTTGA
This sequence comes from Oceanobacillus indicireducens, assembly GCF_014647195.1. Classification (GTDB taxonomy): domain Bacteria; phylum Bacillota; class Bacilli; order Bacillales; family Amphibacillaceae; genus Oceanobacillus; species Oceanobacillus indicireducens. The sequence continues at coordinate 7,863 of NZ_BMOS01000055.1, forward strand.
GCATCTTGATATCCAGCTAATCGTTGTTTTGCTGTACTTATCGTTAAATTCGCACCAGCGTAACCAATGCGTTTATAACCCTTTTTCTTTAAATATTTTATTGCATCATAGACGCCTTGATAGGAATCAATAGATACGGAATCTCGTTGGTTTTCTTCTGGTATTCGATCAATTAAAACAAGAGGATGATCCTTAAGAATATGTTTCTCAAGTGTTTGATACTCACTGTAAGTAGATGCAAGAATAATGCCATCCGTAATTTGGTCATTTAGTAGTTGTAACTGTTCTATTTCTTGCTTTAAATCTTCCTTGGAATTACTAATAATTAAGTGATAACCGTATTCTCTAAGGGTCTCTTCTATTCCTTCTGCAATGGACATAAAAAAGCTCTTTGACGTATCTTCTTTTCGGAATGGAATGATAAGACCGATTGTGTATGTTTTTGCACTTCTTAAACTACGAGCTGCATGATTTGGACGATAATTTAATTCCTCCATTGCCTGTAAAACCCGTACAGTTGTCTCCTCCGACACATACCTGGTTTTATTAATTACATGAGAAACAGTAGCAGTTGAGACACCTGCCGCTCGTGCAACATCCTTAATTTTAGGCTGAGACAACGAATGCTCACCCCTTTCTGGTAGCCATTTTCGTATTTTTGTCTAACAAAGATGATATAATTATTATATCATATTAATGAATTTCATAATACGTATTTAATGCTTCACCATCACCATATGTAGTTGAGTTGGTTCGTTCCCAACTACATATGGTGATGGAAAAGCCGACTTTGGTAATTATGAAATTCATTCATATATAAGAAATTTTCTTCTATAATGAATCCATTTCAGAAAAGCAATAACACTATTTCTAGAACGCTCGATTCACTTAGCTTTGTTAACAGTGCGAATAGAAGTTTTGACTAACTGTACACGTCCATTTTATTCCTTTAAATTTCACCGTCATTCATCTAACAAGAACTACAAGCAATTTCCCAGAAGTATAGGACACTCCCACCATATCCTCCATTATCAAAACAACACGTACCCAACTCAAAAACACGATCCACCCCATTGACTGAATCCTTTCTAGACCCATCCTTATTTCAAAAGCAATTTACTCCGAGTCTCCCGATCTCCTTCTCTATCGCTCAGCACGTTTCACTACTTCTCATCCAGGGAAAAAGCTAAACAAAGATAATGAAAAGGAGTTGGTACCATGAACATGTATACCGACAACTGCCGATATACTTAATGTAACAAGAATGGATAGTCCAACCACTACGCCTAGCATAATGTTCCCATAAAAGAGAAGGATCAAGATGGTAATGAGCATCATACAAATCAATCCGATTAAAAAGCCGGTTGAAAATTCTTTCCTCATCATGCGCCATAAATCTTTCATATCAATTGTTCCGAGTGCAAGTCCTCTAACAGAAACTGCCAGGGATTGCGTGCCGACGTTTCCTCCCGAATCCATCAACATCGGCATAAAAGCTGCTAGGACGACAACGGATTCTAATGTTTCTTCAAATTGCCCGATCACCCCACTTGTAATCATCCCCGCGAACATGAGAAAAATGATCCACGGAGCACGTTTTTTTGCTGCTGTAAAAGCACTCGTATCTGTTTCCGTTGCATCTTTCACCGTTGAGAATTCACCAAAGCTTTTAGTCGTTTGCAGTTCAATGATATCCATGCATCATCCACTGTAATAATTCCCAGCAGGCGATTTTGCTCTGTTACGACGGGAACAGCCAGTAAGTCGTATTTCTGAATAATTTTCCCGACATCTTCTTGTCCCATGTCTGCCAGAACAGAGACAATATGTTGATGCATCATATCCTCGACTGCATCAGTGGGATCAGCCATAATTAATTTTTTTAAAGAGACAACGCCCTTTAAATACCCTTTCCTATCTATTACATACGTATAGTAAACAATTTCAGCATCAGAGCCTTCTCTCCTAATTTTGGCTAACACGTCTTCTGCGGTTTCTTCCGGAAAAGCGGTGATATATTCATCGGTCCTCACCGCTCCCGCAGTTTCCAAATCATAATCCAAGATCATCTGGATTTTCCCTGCTTTTTCCTTTTCCATCTTATCCAAAATATGCTTCGCTTCCGCTTGATTAATCCGTTTCAAAAAGTTTACCGTATCGTCTGTAAACATATGATTGAACATTTCCGAGGAATACTCATCCGACAATTCTTCGATACAAACTTGCTGATGAATAAAATACAAGCCAGAGAAAATGACTGCAAACTCTTTCGGCTCCAAAAACATATACACTCTTTCCCGTCCCTCTTTATCCAACGTAATGAAAATATCTACTTGATCGGATGGGTGAAGTTCTAAATAGCTTTCACGAAATTCTTCTTTATTATTTTCATATAAAGCATTTATTATATTTTTCGTATATCTTTCTCTATTTTGTTTATCTAATCGAAACATAAGCGCTCCTCCTCACAAACCCAATTCCTGAATTATGTAACCGGCTCTAGCCTCCTTATTCAATTACACCGATAAAGAGGTTTCTCGTTCCCTTTTTCAACTACCCTTTTTTTAAATTCTCACACGTTTTTAAACGCGTTTACCGGAGGCGGAGATCAAATATAAAAGCTCCTATTTCATTCGATCTCCCTACACTAGTAGATTAAATGCGGATCAAGAAAATATTTTAGTTGTCCAAGCTGATGTTACAAACGAA
>NZ_BMOS01000056.1 GCF_014647195.1 Oceanobacillus indicireducens
CATGCATAAAAGAAGTGCCATAACCTACATTTTTAGTTTGCCATAAACAGTAGGGAGAAGAAACGAGCAGATATTGTTATTTTTGATAAACACCAAACTACTTCTCCTTATATAATAGTTGAATTAAAAAAACCAAAATTAAAAGATGGGAAAGAACAGTTAAAATCATATTGTAATGCTACTGGTGCACCTATTGGTATTTGGACTAACGGTGATTCAATATCATACTATCACCGGAAAGACCCGAATTATTTTGAGGATATACCGGGAATGCCAAAGGCTGATCAAAAGCTTTCTGATATATTGGAAGAACGCTGGACCATCGATGACTTAGTGGAAAGAGATAAGCTTGTAACAGAACGTAAATCATTAAAAGATTTAATTTTAGAATTAGAAGATGAAGTCTTGGCTAATGCAGGTGTGGATGTTTTTGAAGAAGTATTTAAATTAATCTTTACGAAGTTATATGATGAGATGGAGAGTGGTAGAAACAGTAATCGTCATTTAGAATTTAGAAATTATGGTGATACAGAAAGTGAATTAAAAGAAAAAGTTCAACGATTATTTGATAGAGCAAAAAATAAGTGGGAAGGTGTGTTCACCAATGATGCACAAATAATGCTAACACCTTCTCATTTATCCATCTGTGTTGCATCCTTACAAGATGTTAAACTATTTAATTCAAACCTTGAGGTAGTTGATGAAGCATTTGAATACCTAATATCCAAAAGTAGTAAAGGAGAGAAGGGTCAATATTTCACACCTAGATATGTTATTGATATGTGTGTGAAAATGTTAAATCCGCAAGAACATGAAACTATGATTGATACTGCAGCTGGTAGTAGTGGATTTACGGTTCATACAATTTTCCATGTTTGGGAACAAATAATGGAAGATGAAGGATTAAATAAGAGTCATCTATTCACATCAGAACTTAAACCTCCACGTTGTGTTGATTATGTAAAAGATAAAGTGTTTGCAATCGACTTTGATGAAAAAACAGTTCGTGTGGCAAGAACATTAAATTTGATTGCAGGAGATGGTCAAACAAATGTTCTTCATTTAAATACATTAGATTATGAACGTTGGGACGAAAGAACAGAGGATGAAAATTGGCAAGATATATATTTTGAAGGCTGGAGAAAGTTAAAAAGGTTAAGAACTAAAAGAAATAGTAATCGAGATTTTAAATTTGATGTACTTATGGCCAACCCGCCGTTCGCCGGTGATATAAAAGAAAGTAGGATTATCTCAAAATACGAGTTAGGTAAAAGAGCAAATGGCAAATACCAAAATAGCGTAGTACGGGATATCTTATTTATTGAACGTAACTTGGATTTCTTGAAACCGGGCGGAAGAATGGCAATTGTTTTACCACAAGGTAGATTTAATAATAGCAGTGATAAAAGAATCAGAGAGTATATTGCAGAGCAGTGCCGCATTTTAGCTGTAGTTGGATTAGATGGAAATGTGTTTAAACCGCATACTGGTACAAAAACGAGTGTGTTGTTTGTACAGAAATGGGATGATGAATTATGTCCAAAAGTAGAAGACTATCCTATTTTCTTTGCAACTATGAAAGAACCTAGTAAGGATAGTAGTGGTGATAAGATTTTTGTCCGTAAAAAAGATTACCCCAATGCGAAACAATACAACCAAGGAGCTAATCCAACAGATATTTACAATGATGTACCAGAAGATTTAGATGAATATTTGTTAGACAGTCATGGTCATTTAATTGTAAAACATGACTTGTTTAATCATGATGGATTAACACAAGATGGTATAGCAGAAGCATTTATTGAGTTTGCCAAAAAGGAAGGATTTTCTTTCTTGGGAAAGTAAATAGCCCTTTCGATGAAGTCAAATATAACAATTTGTTGAAAGGGCTGGAAGCATGTGAGCTTAATCGATCAGAGCTGGAAAATCAATTTACTATAGGTTCAGAGTACTATAAGCAAGAGTTTGTAAGAATTGTAGATATATTAAATAAATCAACTTATCCTATAAAAGAATTAAAAGATTGTACCTACCTAATTACAGATGGTGATCATGGTGCTACTCAATATAAAGATTCTGGTGTGCTTTATTTACTTAGTGAATCAGTTAAAGAGGGATACATTGACCTAAATGGTGGTGGTATCAGATATATAAGTAATGAATTGCATAATAGTTTAAAAAGATCTGTTTTAAGAACTGGTAATGTTGTTGTTACGAAAACTGGAGCTTATTATGGTAAAAGTGCTGTTATACCTAAAAATATAATTGAGGCAAATACTAGTGCACATGTTGCGAAAATTGTAGTTAAAGATGATGTATTAAACCCTTATTTTTTGTCAACATTTCTTAATTCAAAATATGGTTATTCTCAGTTAAGAAGAAGAGGTATTAAAGTTTCTAGACCTGAAATTAAACTTATTGAATTTCAAGATATAAAGATACCAATACCTAGTATGGACTTTCAAGAGAAGATAGAACAAATCACTCTTGAATGCCAAATTTTACTCAATAAGTTAAGCGATGAATACGAAAAAGCTGAAAGTGATTTATTAAAAGAAATTTCCTTCAAAGATTATGAGCTGAGCAATAGAAACATTAATGTAAAGAATTTCAAAAAATCATTTTTTGGTTCTGGAAGACTAGATGCTGAATATTATCAACCTAAATATGAAGGTATTGAAGAGATCATTAAGAGTTATAAAAATGGTTTTACCTATATTGGTAAAGAATTTGAGCAAGTAAAGAATACCTCGAAAAAAACAGAAGGGTATTATAATTATATTGAAATCGGTGATATTAATATTGGTAATGGATTTGCTACGTACAATAGAATTGCAACGGAAAAATTACCAGCAAATGCTAAGATTGAGGCTAAAAAGGGGGATATATTAATATCTAAGGTCAGGCCTAACCGGGGTGCAGTAACAATAATAGATTTTGATGTAGAGAATTTAATTGTTTCAAGTGCCTTTAGAGTATTGCGTAAAAAAGAAGAAGGTAATTTTACTAATAAAACTTTGAAAGTTTTATTACGTTCAAAGGTTTATAAAGAATGGCTTTTAAAATTTAATGTAGGTACTCAATATCCAGTCATTCGAGATGAAGATATATTGAATTTACCTATTCCAAAGATTACCCAAATAAAACAACAGGAAATTGCTAATAACATAGAACAATCACAAAAAGTAAAAGAAAAAACCGAATTATTACTAGATGTAGCAAAACAAGCAGTAGAAATTGCTATTGAACAAGACGAGCCTACAGCAATTAATTTTATTAATAGTAAAATCAATTAAAGGTAACCAGAAGGGGCTGTTGCACAATCAGATAACTGATTGTACAACAGCTTTTTTGTGTAAACACAAAAAAACAGACCACAAAGGGTCTGCTCTCGTGTATTATTAATTTATGACTAATAAAACAATAATACAACCCCAGTATACGCAAGCATCCGGTAATTATCAATTATATCTGATTATTTCACGCTAATAAGTCCATATATACATAAGGTCGAGTCTTCTGGTTTCCAATACAAGTCCACCAATATTCGGTTGAGGTCCGTATATAAAAATACTGATTTACCCTATATGGAGAAAAGGACTTTTCAACCACAGCGTCAGCTGCTTGTCCTTTACGATTGTGCCAATTCTTAGTGATCGCTGGAAGGGGTCGGGGCCCCGCCAGCGGAACTTAGAATTGATTGTCCGTGGTACGCTATTGACGCGGATGGAGCCATAAAGGCTTATTTTTCCATCCGCCATAACTTCACTACCACGGACACAAACAATGGTAAAGGATGGTGGCGATGTTAACCTATGCCTGGCTTGAAAAAGCAAGTCATTCTATTCTAGTTGATTAGTGAACTTGAAGCATGAAACGGTGGACCTCAAGTGCATATTCCCACTTAAGACACAATTTTTATCCGCCATTGCCATTTCTTCTACATCCATCGGTAGATATAATGATTATTTCTCATAAAGAAGTCCACCAATATTCAAGTCGAGTCCACCGGGTTTTGCGCACAGTTTTTCAAATCAGACTAAGGTTTTGGAGTTGTTGGGGTCAGACTCACAAAAGTCTGCACCGAAGCCTTTTTTAATTGGATAATGAAACGAGTCCTTGTGCCATGTTTAGAATTTACACATGGATCCTCACCCCTAAACGCTTCTCAATCTTTTTCTTTCTATTTTTAATTTGATTCATCATTAGGTTAGTCGTGTTCGGTGATATCTCATCAAACTTTTTTTGAGCTCTTTTTGCATATGTAATAAAATTACCATGTTCCCCCCGATCAATCCCGAGGTCTGTATATAAGCCGTAGATTTGTTTCCTATAGGGTAATTTTGATAGGTTCTTTTTATATTTAATTTTCTTGGCATAATCAATTAACTTATATGCTTCTCTGTAAAATTTGTATGGGCTTTTGCCTCTCATTTTTACAGTTTGACCATCAAATATAAAGCCAAGATAATCTAGATGATGTTTTTCGGAATCGTTCATTCGATATATTTGTTTATTCCGATAAGCCAATAACTCGGTTTTGCTTTCTTGTAACTCAATTTTATTCTTATCTGAGATATCCCTAATTTTCTTTTCTATTTCTTTAAATTCATTTATTGAAGTAGTTCCGTTCTTGGACTTCTTTGGAATTACTATGATGAAGTCATCTGAATATCTTCTATAAATACCATCGTATTGCTGCGAAAGCTTCTTCATTGCAATGTCAAAGTATAATGCATAAATATTTGCAAATACTACGCTGATTGCGCTACCTTGAGGGATGCCGCACTTCTTGCTGTTATACTCGCATGGGTGCATACGTTGAAATTTGCGGAATTCCCTCAGACTCTTAAAGTAGCTCTTGTGCCTTTTGTTATTAATTCGGTTTACTATTTCAGGTATGGTTTGTAAAAAGGATTTTTCATAATACCCATACTTAGTAATGGAACGATAAATATTGTACCAATCATCACTTAATTTATTTACATCTAATACTTCTATCAGGAGTTCTTTCAGTAATCGGTGATTTATTTTATTGAAAAACTTAGTGAAATCTCCGACTAAAATATATGCTTCCTCGTAGTTTACGGTGGTATTAATTACTTCAGCCGCGAATTCAATATTGGAATGTCTTTTTTTGTTATTTCTATAAGCTGTTGAGCACTCGTCTATCTTGTGTTTATCAGTGATAATATTATATCTAGTATTGAGTTGTTCAGCGTAATATTTATAAATAAAGCCATCGAGATGCCCTGCATACATAATCTCGCGTTCCTTATCGTCAATCGGACGATTGTTCCTATCGGGATTGGGTTTTCCTATATATTTATCATAGGATGATACATAAAATATAAATGGCAAAAAGCTATGTTTAGCGACTTTTTCTTGGTCTGTAACATAGCTTTCTACTTTTTCAATATTTATTCTATGATCAAAATGCATATAACCTTTTGTTTCATATTTTTTAGGATTGAGCATATCTACACCTCTTTTTGGAGCGAAAGGAACTGCAGACCTGGTCTCTGACGATAGTTCCTTTTGCACACGGTGCCATAGGCCTCGCATTATTGGCTATTTTTACATGCAGGCCACCAGGGGATGTCAACTCTTCAGGTACAATGTGATTATTAACGTCAATAACAAGGAGGTTGATTTAGTGAATAAGATTACGATTTCATTTCTCACTTGCTGGTTAGATTGGTTGTTAACGATATCGTTAATAAGCAATCTAACTTCTCCTCAAGACTTGGTCGAATTGATTTCGATTCAGTTCATAATATTGGACAGTTTCAAACATTGTATTCTACTAGCATAGTAATAGTAGGCAAATTATATTATAGCATTTATAGGTAAATTTTTCTAGTTTAGTAGTATATAAGTTCTTCATTATTCGAATATCTCCTAAATTTCAATATTCAATGCAACCTCCTGTGAAAAACGACGATAGGGTCGGACGAATAGATGCTTAGAATTAATTTTGGTTGTGCTATTATATTTGACCAGATGTTCCTGATAGGCAATATTTGCTTTTATCCTAAGGTAGATCCACTATAAGGACAAAAAGTTAAGTCAATGTAGCGTACTAACGTAATAAATACTATCTTTAGATTAGTATAAACGTCATATGTGTTTATTCATTAACTGATCGACCTACCTAATTGCCAAACCCTAAAATTCCAAATTCCATATTCCATTAACATCAATCCAATAAAAAAACAACTATATATAGTGTTGAGGCTGAGTTACGATTTCAATATATTGTGTTTGTGTGTTATCCTAATAGGACATACAATTTTTCATTAAATTAAGAATACAATTTGTAATCATTAATTGATAGTTCAGAATTTAGTTAATAATTTATGGCTTAATTGCTAAGCTGCTACTCCATAGAAGATAATAAAATGAATGGTAATAAATAATTCCTAAATTGAAGTATTAAATATTTCAATTATTAAAGGAGATATTATTGTATTTATAATCTACGCTTTTCTAGAACGTATATTCGTGTTAGAGTATGAAATAGGACTTATAATTAAGGGGGATTATGTAATGGTAAAACAATCTCAGTTTATCAAGTTTCTTCAGGAAATTGAACCGAGCCAAATCACAAAGAAAGATGCTAAAAATGGTCATGAGAACTTAAGAAAATATTTAAAAGAAGATGATACATTTGAAAAATATCATGTATCAGACTTTTTATCAGGTTCCTATAGACGTAATACTGCCATTAGACCTAGAATGTTGAATGGTGAACTTGCAAGACCAGATGTTGATATTATTGTTGTTACAAACCATACAACAGAAGATGAACCTCAGGAAGTAATCGATTTATTATATGATACGTTAAAAGTTAAGTATTCTACTATTAGAAAGCAGGCTCGTTCAGTTGGGATAGAAACAAGTAAAGTAGATATGGATGTAGTTCCTATTATCGCACCAGATGGAATGGAAGGAACTTTATATATTCCAGACAGAAAAATGGAGGAATGGCTAGAAACGAATCCGCCAAAGCATACAAGTTGGACAACTGAAGTAAATAACGATAGTGATGGACGTTTTAAACCACTAGTCAAATTAATGAAATGGTGGCGTCGTCAAAATCCTACAATTTCAAAGAAGCCAAAAGGATTTGTAATTGAATGCATCGTTGCCGAATGTATGGATTTTGAGGAAACTAATTATGGAGAATTATTTGTAGGTACTTTAGAGTCTATTGTTGATAAGTATGCATTATATATTGCGATAGAGTCAGTTCCTCATATTGATGATCCAGGAGTGTCAGGTAATTCAGTGACAAAGGGTATTACATTTGATGCCTTCAAGGGATTTTATAATAAAATAAAATCTCATGGAGAAAAGGGAAGAAAAGCATTAAATGAAAAGAATGATGATAAGGCTTTAAAACTGTGGAGAGAAATATTTGGAGAGCGTTTCCCTGAAAATGGTACTAGAAATGACTCATTTTTGTTAAAAGGTGCAGCAGAACCCGAGTTATCTTTTCCAGATAGAGCTGTAAAACCGAATAAACCAGGAGGATTTGCTTAATGAAATATTGGTTTTTAGAGGATTTATCCCGGTTGTCAAAAGAAAAAGAGGAGATAGAAAATTTATATTCGAAAGCGGATTGGTTACAAGAAATAGAGTGGATTTTAGAAAGTGAGTTAACTTTAATAGCTAGGATAAAAGCTCATGGACATATTTATGAGGTAAAGCTTAGTTATCATGCTTATTTTCCTTCAACTCCACCAACAGTAACCCCACTAGATAAAGAAATAAATTGGTCAGAACATCAATATTTTAGTGGGACGTTATGTCTTGAATGGGGTCCGGATAATTGGCATCCATCCATTACTGGGGCACAAATGTTAGAGAGTGCTTACAAGCTTATTTACTCTGAAAACCCTTATGGTAATAATAAGCAAAAAGAAATAATCCCTTCTAGACATTTTCTAACTCAGGGACAGGAATTAAGAAATAAATATTTTCGATTCTATGCTGGACAAGAACTTCTTGAATACTTAACCAAATTACAACGGAATGAAGTATTTAATATCTATTATACATTTCTAATAGAGAATAGAACTGTTGTATTTCATGTTCTTGAAATAAGAACTACTGAGGATGTTCTTTGGACAAATATTGAATTCCCTGCTCATCTTAAACCGGAGGAACCAGATGTAGGTATTGTTATAAATACTAACCTAGCAAAGGAAAAGATAAAAACCATAAAAACTTTAAGTGAAATAGAAAAGCTATACAAATGGCAATTTTTTGAAGAGTTAACTAGTGCTAAGTTTGTGATTTTGCTTGATAATACTGGAAATCCACATGCCCTATTCGGCTTTTTAGAAAATAAAGAACTATCCGTTGTTTCTTTAATCTTCGATAAGCGTGATAAAAAAAGACTACCGAGTCCTCTAGAAACCTTAAAAAACAAAAAGGTTGGCATTGTGGCTCTTGGATCCTTGGGAAGTAAAGTTTCAATTTCGCTTGGTAGGATGGGAGTAGAGCATTTTTATATAGTTGATGATGATTTATTCATGTCAGGAAATATTGAAAGGCATATACTTGATTGGAAGAGTATAGGCTCACATAAAGTTGATGCGATAAAGAGTCAACTACTAAGCTTGTCATCCCGAATGAAAGTACAAGTATCTAGAACTAATATATCTGGACAAGAAGCGACTTCTGCATTAGACAGTGTATTATTATCCCTTGGTAAATGTGATCTAATTTTAGATGCAACAGCAAATCCAAAAGTTTTTAATTATCTATCAGCGGTAAGTACTACAAACAATATACCAATGGTTTGGGGAGAAATTTTTGCTGGAGGTATTGGAGGATTAATAGCAAGGAGTCGTCCAGAATTAGATCCAGATCCACTGACTATGAGAGCCCTACTAAATGGCTATACGCAAAGGCTACCAGAGTTTAAATATAATAGTAAGAGTGAGCCGTACTTAGCGGAATTAGATGAAAATCAAGTCATGATTGCATCGGATGCAGACGTTTCTGTAATTGCTAGCCATATATCTAGGTTTGCTACAGACAGTCTTGTAGAGGGGGCTGATTCAATATTTCCTTATTCAATGTATTTAATAGGAATGTCTAATTCATGGATATTCGAGGCGCCATTTGATACACACCCAATAAACACTTCTGCATTAATGGAGAAAGAGAATTTCATTTCCCCGACAGAAGAGGAAGAAAGAGTGAAGGAATTTTTGCAATCACTACTGGAGAAAAAGAAATGATAAAGATAATCCTTCCTAAACATATCGAAGTGCAAATAAAACAAGAATTAGAAGAAGCTGGGGGACGAGAAATTGGTGGAGTTCTAATGGGAGAACATGTAAATAAAAATACATTTCGTATTTCGGATATTACTGTTCAGCGAAGAGGTGGTACAGTAATAACGTTTATTCGCGATATAAAAGAATCATTACAGAAATTAAGAGAGTTTTTTAAAAGGACAAACCACCAATATAAGCAATATAATTATTTAGGTGAATGGCACTCGCACCCTTCATTTAGCTTATCTCCAAGCATACAGGATCAAAAAAGTAGGTAACGTCAAAAGTTCTATGAAAACCAAGTGAAGAATCATCTACATG
>NZ_BMOS01000057.1 GCF_014647195.1 Oceanobacillus indicireducens
TATTTTGATGTCGTGATCTACTCTTATTTAGTTTTCAGGGTATAATTTTTACATAAAAGATAGTTTACACTTGATTTTTTCTATGAATCGGTTATAATAATGATTGTGACAAAAAAATAACTTGATTTTTACAAGAATTAACAATAAGTAGTTTTTTCACTAGGTCTGGTAATGAAGGCGGAGAGGTCACACCTGTTCCCATACCGAACACAGCAGTTAAGCTTTCCAGCGCCGATGGTAGTTGAGACTTTGTCTCTGCGAGAGTAGGACGTTGCCGGGCGATTAACCATAAAGTTAATTCTAATGAAAATATAAGCTTCTGAAAGTTAATTCAGGAAAGATTTCGACTGTATTACTTAAGCTCAATGGAGAGCTGTCCGAGTTGGTCGAAGGAGCACGATTGGAAATCGTGTAGGCCGCTATCGCGGTCTCGAGGGTTCGAATCCCTCGCTCTCCGCCATTATATTATTAGTTTAATTATATTATTAGTTTAATGGCCCGTTGGTCAAGCGGTTAAGACACCGCCATTTCACGGCGGTAACACGGGTTCGAATCCCGTACGGGTCACCATTTTTTAGGAAGGCATATTAAATATGCAACGTCCTATTGCAACACATGCACTAGCATGTCCGATGCTTCGGAGGATTAGCTCAGTTGGGAGAGCACCTGCCTTACAAGCAGGGGGGCGCAGGTTCAAGTCCTGCATCCTCCACCATTATTTATATGTATTTTTACGATCGCGGAGTTGAGAAAAGCCGAAACACCTCTGAATAGGCTTTGTGAGAAGTGTAAGCTTCTCCGAATTATCCCGAAACACGACGAATTGTCCTTATTCTATTATTATGCATGAGCAAAACTTGCATATTTCTTATTACCGCGGGGTGGAGCAGTCCGGTAGCTCGTTGGGCTCATAACCCAAAGGTCGCAGGTTCAAATCCTGCCCCCGCAACCAAATTAAGGTCCGGTAGTTCAGTTGGTTAGCATGCCTGCCTGTCACGCAGGAGGTCGCGGGTTCGAGTCCCGTCCGGGCCGCCACTATTTAGAAAAAAGTTATTACGGCTCGGTAGCTCAGTCCGTAGAGCAACGGACTGAAAATCCGTGTGTCGGCGGTTCGATTCCGTCCCGAGCCACCATTTGTATTATTGTTGGAGGGGTAGCGAAGTGGCTAAACGCGGCGGACTGTAAATCCGCTCCCTCAGGGTTCGGCAGTTCGAATCTGCCCCCCTCCACCATTTGATATAGGGGTATAGTTTAATGGTAAAACGAAGGTCTCCAAAACCTTTGATGTGGGTTCGATTCCTACTACCCCTGCCATTGTTTTTTTAATTTAAATGGCGGTCGTGGCGAAGTGGTTAACGCACCGGATTGTGGCTCCGGCACTCGTGGGTTCGACCCCCACCGGTCGCCCCATTTAATAGTTAGTTATTATTGGGCTATAGCCAAGCGGTAAGGCAACGGGTTTTGGTCCCGTCATTCCTAGGTTCGAATCCTAGTAGCCCAGTTATGATGCGGAAGTAGTTCAGTGGTAGAACACCACCTTGCCAAGGTGGGGGTCGCGGGTTCGAATCCCGTCTTCCGCTCCATTTTTTTATCTGGCGGTATAGCCAAGTGGTAAGGCAGAGGTCTGCAAAACCTTTACCACCGGTTCGAATCCGGTTACCGCCTCCAATGCCGGTGTGGCGGAATAGGCAGACGCGCAAGACTCAAAATCTTGTTCCTTCACGGGAGTGTCGGTTCGATCCCGACCACCGGTATTTTACAATTAAGATGGGTTAAAAAGAAGTTTGAAGTTCATTCGTAAGCCTTTATGCATAAGGGTTTACGATTTTTTGTTTTTTGAAAAAGATATAAAAACATTCAAACGCAACACACATACAACACAAAAATTAATACATATTAACTGCAATTTTTTCGTTGTCTTCAAGAGTAGAGGCGTTTTAACTTTTAATAGCTATTTGAACAAATTCTGAATTCGTTCGGCGATAAGAGATGTAAGAGATGCTCTAATCCCTCGAATGAGCAAGACTTAAATTTGTTCGGTCTTTGAGAGGTACTCTAATCTCCCGAATAAACAAAAATCGGGTTTGTTCGAGCATATAGAGATCTTAACCGCGATCTGAAACACTTACTTATTCCATTTCGCGCAGTTAAGCTGGTCGTAAAACGAATAATGGCTTTGAACCCGAGAGACTTTTGCCAAGTTTAAGGTAAAAGTCTTTTTTTGATAAAAATGGATGGGTGCGTGTTGCACCAAATTAGGAGGCCGAAAATTATATATCCTAACTCTCTTAAAAAATGACAGCAGGAAAGATAATGAATGCAGATATTACGAGATCCACTAAATCTGATAAACCAAACATCTTCCCCCCTTCTAATACTTTTCTACGATTGCGGGAAAACAAACTTGACGAAGGTTATATATATCGATTGGGCAGTTTAGTGGATGAGAGTTTGAAACAATTTGTTTAAGTCAATCGTATTAATATAGAGTCCAATTTGGAGTCTGTGATTTTGATATTTCATCCAAACCGCGGAATAGGAAAGGGGTATGTAAATTGAAAAGAACATGTCTAAAACTTTCCCTAATTGTAGGTTCAGTAGCATTTATAGTAACATATTTCGTTACCTTTTTAATGGAATCGCCGCGTCCTTTTTCGGCAAGTTTGGTTGTAGCATTTTTAATATTTGAGATCAGTTATTATTATTTCTTTAATAAAGGGAAACGCCAATATGATTTATGATAAAAGGAAGTATAAATCAACATAGAGTGTTTTAATCCAAAAGTTATTTCCGGGAATTAATTGCATTAAAGGGCAGTTTCCTTTCAAATGGAGATTTTAAGATTTATAAAAAGGATCTAAAAAATATCATTGTTTTTTATATCAAAGGAGATGAGCGAAAGTGAGAAGTAACAAAGGATGTATTAAATGTGGAAGTACAGAGGCGGATACGAAGGATGTTGCAATGACCGGCACTGGTTTATCTAAAACGTTTGATGTCCAGCACAATCAATTCACTGTTGTTTACTGTAAAAACTGCGGGTATTCAGAGTTTTATAAGAAAACTAGTTCAACTGGAAGTAACGTTTTGGATCTTTTCTTTGGTTAAAGCAAGGAATTGCCAAGGGGAGATGTTAGAACAAGCAGTTATTAGAGAAGTTAAAGAAAGAAACAAATTTAACAATCGAAGCTGTTGAAGTTATAGCTGTCAACGAAGCGATGTTAATGAGTGAACATCACTTATAATCAAGATGAGAATTGGAATAAGGTTCCAGTCGAGTTAGATCATTATTTAGTGGTGAATACATTGCAAACGGAAACAAGCAAGAACTGGTTAAATGGGGTATGGTAAACTAAATGAAAAGAAACTTTTAAGAAGTTTTTATTTTTGTAGATAAGGGGATGATTTCATTTATATATTAGTATTTACGTTTATATATGTAATCGGGCTTCCTTTAACAACACTTATTCATGAAATAGGACATGCTATGGGATTGGTTTGCTCCACTAAAGACGGTGTGGCAAGGGTATATATTGGTGATTTTAGTAATTCAAATAAAGAGAGTTTCAGAATAGGTAGGGTACATTTTCACATTACCCTGGGAATGGGAGGAATCTGTAGATACGAAAAGAATAATTATATGACAAAGTTACAGAGCGTTATAACGACGATCAGTGGGCCTTTAATTTCTGCATTTTTCGCATTTATACTATACTTATTTCTTCATCATCCCATTAATAAACACTATCTTATAACAGGCATGTTTTGGCTGAACCTTATTCAATTTGTTGTGACTGTCATTCCAATAATTTATCCAAAATGGTGGAGACCTTATGGTGGCTATCCTTCAGATGGATATAAAGTACTAAAGATTTTAATAGGTAAAGGGACGTATGACAGCTAATATATGTATATACAAACTGATAGTGAGTTTCTTGAAAAGCCTATTAAAGGCGTTTCAATTACAATTTCCACACAACTTTCAACCAGTTTTAGGAACAGCAATATATTCCAGAATCGGATGCGATAAACGGGAAAATTTGTTTGAGTGCGTTTCTATAATATAGAAACCAATAGAAGGAGAGCGGTTTTTCTTCTCTCACCAAAATGATGATTCATATTGTTTAAAAATAAATTGTTCCCAGTAAATATATCAAAATCATACGAAGAACTTGGTTTGTCTTTTCTATTGAAAAAGTTACCTGAATATTGTGGTATTATGGAGTGGAATTACTTAATTATCGGGACGGTTTAGCTTAATTAGAATCTGTTAAAGAAAGGATCATTTGTAGTGATAAATGAAGAAGTAAGGGATGCTATTTTGAAGTTGAACATTGAAAACTCAGCGATGGATCATATTATGAAAATTGGTGAAGGTGCTTGGCACAATGTCTATAAAATAGAAAGAAAACATGAAGGAGAACTTGTATTAAGAATAAGAAAAAAAGAATCATATGGACAACTACAAGAATATAATGAGATTGATTTGATTACTGAGTATGAATCTTCAAAAGCGTATTATCATCAGGCCAACCAAACTTCTTTTCATATTTGTCCTTTATTCTTTGATTACATTCTTGAGGAATCATTGGCTTTTACAGTAGAAAGTTTTATGGGTATAGGGAAAAAACTTCAGGATATCAGTCATTCTGAGAGCTTTGTCATTGGAGGAAAGTTAGGAAGATTTTTTAAGGGCATGCATGAAAAAATTCCCGAAATAAAAGGATTCGGAAATATTATATGGAATGGTGAACGACTTGAAGGGAATATTCAACAGGAAACTAACCTAATATGGCAACATGATAACGATATTTATTTAAGTATATTAAATGAATTGACTAATTCCGATTTAAAATTTGATCGTAAAAAAGTTGTAGATAAGGTAGTAAATATAATTGATAAAAGACGCAAAAGTCCGCAAAAGATATCATTAGTCAATCAAGATGTAACGCCAGAAAATATTATATTTGGTTTAGAAAATGTTTCTTTAATTGATCCATTTCCTCGGTTAGATTTTGATTTAAAATATGCTGGGTATGTTGTGTTTTGTTATAAATTTCTTCTTCCTGCATACTCCAATGCCCCCAGATATCGAAAGCATGCCTATGACCAAAATTCCAAAATAATGAGTAGAATTGCCGATGGTTTTATAAAAGGATACATAGATAATAATGAGAAATTGCAACATCGCTTATTGGAGGACTATGTCTTATGGGTTTTGTTAGAAACTCATGAACACTATGAAACACTAAATGAAAGTGAACTGAATGCCAAGACATTGCAACAAATGGGGGATAAAGAAATGATTAAGAATAGATTATCATTGTGTTTGAGGGAGCTGGAAAAATCTATATAAAAAGCACTTCTAAAAAATGACAGCGAATAAATTATTCCATTGAACTCTTTTATCTTATCCAAGTAACGGATGCATTACTTAATCATCGTTCATTATAGTACTAGAAAGAAAGGGAAATCCTAATGAAAAACCTTTTACTGGGCTTATCAAGCGTTATCATGCTTGTCCTAATGGTTACCGCGATATTCTATTATCAAACCCGAGATAATCTATCATATTCGCAGTTCTCACAGCCGAATGAAATACGTGATAATCAAGAGTCACCAAATGAAGATGAACAATCTGATTCCCAAGAGTTTCAGCCTCCTAACGAGCAGATAGCCTACACTTTACAAAATAATGAGTTGAACATTACGTTTAATCAAGGGGAGGATTGGATTAAGGTTCCGGTTGAGTTAGATCAATTATTTAGTGGTGAATACAATGGAAACAAGCAAGAACTGATTGAAAATAGCTATATTCTTACAGAAAACCAAGCGGCATTTCTATATTCTGAGGGACCAAGCTGGGATAATCAAAGAATTTTGTTAACCTATTCAACCGACCAGGGAAAGACATGGGATGAATCAGTAGTAACGGAACCCTTCACCGTGATGCGTTTCAGAAAAGTAGACTTTCTAAATGAAGATTTTGGATACGTTATTATTTCGGGTGATCGCACGATGTCACAGGAATCTTCACACGTCTTTCTAACACATAATGGTGGCAAAAGCTGGGAGGAAACTACCAATTCTGGAGTAACAAGATTAATTTATGATGGTGGTTTTGTTGATGTATTAACAGGCTTTCTATCCTTTGGAACGATAAACCCGGAGGCACCTGATCTTTATTTGACACTAGATGGTGGGCACACATGGAATGAAGCAACAATAAATATTCCAGATGAGTATGATCAAATTTTTGTACAGGCTGAAATTCCTGTAAAAGAGCAAGGGAATTTGTCCGTATTAGTGAATCAAGGTCCGAACGGTGATTATAAAGGTGGAGAAGTAAAGGGAAAGTTTATTTCAGAAGATAATGGAAAAATGTGGGAGTTTCAGAGGGAGGTACAGCCGAATGATGAAGAACAAGAATAATTTTATGAACATAGTAGGCTGGGCGCTATTTGTTATTTCTATTGGCATTTTCACTTTTCAGATGGGATATCTATTCATCTCTAAAAAATACCAAGTAGAGTATATTGATGATCGGTTATTTTACATCATAAACATTTTCTGTATTCTCTTTCTAACCCTAGCAATTCCACTTCTGATAAATCTCAAGCAAAGGATGAAATTCATTGGTGCAGGTATAGTGTTTATTTTTATTATGGTTCATATATTTCTACTAGTATCGAGTAATCAAGCAGTCAAAAATATTACAAGTATATCCCCTAATTGGAAGCATATTTTATCAATTAAAGAGAATGTAGAGGATGGGGCGGCCGTGTATTATCGGGACTACTATGGTATTCTCGCTCGTCCAAAGGAAAGATTACCTTTTGATACAAAAGGAGAATTTCAAGTAGAATGGTTAGCGAATGATATTGCTGCCGTTACATACGAAGCAAAAGGACAATACCATTCAACAATTTATAGGTACGTATGGTGATCGCGGTAGCGGCATATCCTATTATTATGTAGCAGCTGAAATTCATGGTCGCTGGCAGGGTGAGAACATTCAATTGATAAGTGATACGGAAGGTATTACTGTGATTGAAGATGGGAAGACGGAACTGTTTGAGTGGGAAAATATCGAGCAGTTCGGTACGCTGGCTGTTGTTTTAAAGCGGGATAATGAAGCTGTTTGGACGATATCACTAAATGAAAACTTTGAGGTTCATTCTGATGCCCCCGAATCAACTGTAGGAAATATCCGTATTTATGAAGCGACGATGGAAAAAAACGAGCCGATTACACTGGAGTATAGTGGTTCCAACTAGAATCTATTACCTTTCGTTTTTTTGTACTTCAATATGAATGGAATGGTGACTAAACTTGATAAAAAATATACTAAGTTTGGCAAGGCAATTGGTTGGTTAGGTTTTCTGTTTCTTATATTAGGATTACTTTTTAGTGAGAGAGGTGTGATGGCAGAAGATATGCCAGAAGCTTTTTAATCTTTTGCCATACCTTCAATCATAATAGGAATAATTCTACTCGTTAATACCAATTTCATTAAGAGCTGCTCTAGCATAATAGGGATATTGTCAATATGACGATTTTGTAGACGGGGCAGGTTAGCTATTAATAAAAAATATAATCATTTTAGGAGGACTTAAATGACTGTTGATAATAAGGGAACATTCAATCTAACTAATATTAATTTTCAGGGGTTAAATATTAATACAATAGGGGAAGGAGAAGCTATTGTTTTCTTACACGGCGGACCAGGTAGTGAGCATCGTTTTTTTCTACCTCACGTGTTACCACTTTCCCGGAAGTTTAAATTAGTATTCTATGATCAGAGAGGGTGTGGAAAATCAGCTCCTTCTATTGATGGTCAATACTCCATGATGGACGAAGTATGTACATTGGAATTATTACGGAAAGAACTAAAACTGGAAAAGATAAATATATTTGGTGAATCATGGGGTTCAATGCTAGCTCTATTATATGCAACTACGTATCCAGAAAGGGTAAATAAAATTCTTCTAACAGCTGCAATAGGCGTTTCAGCTGAAGGTTTTAAAACCTTTGGTAAGGAACTTGAGAAAAAATTATCGGAAAGTGAAAAATCGAAACTATCTAAGTTAGAAGAAGGGGTTAGAAATGGAGAGTCATCCATTGATGAGGTGTTAGCGATTTTGGATAAATATTATGTATATACCGAGGACTCATTAAAGGTAAAAGCAAAAACTTCTATTAATCCAACAGTTAATCAGCAAATTGGAGAAGACATATTAGGACACTATGATGTAATTAGTAAATTAGATAGTATTAAAGATATTCCCATAGTAGTTACCCAAGGTTGTGACGATATTTTAACTTCTAAGTTGATAAAGGAATTATTAATCGATTATATTCCCCATTCAAAATTAATTACCATAAGAAATTGTGGTCATTGGACAGTTGTCGAGAAACCAGATGAAATGAATGAAATTGCTCATGATTTTTTTAATTCTACTTTTTAAACTAGCAGGTGCGGTCCTTGTAGGAGGAGAAGCACCCTCTTTGTTGAATATATTATAGAGGTAGAAAGGTTGAGGAAGATAAATAAAAAATGAGGAGATCATGATGGAAAAGTGTATTTTTTGTAATCCAGAAATAGAACCTAAACAAGAAGTTATTTTTAGCAATGAACATTGTCATTTTTTACAATTGGAACAATCTAAAATAAAAGGCGGTCTGCTTGAAGGAGCAGGGCTAATTGTTCCCAAAAAACATAGAGAAACTGTATTTGAATTAACTAAGGATGAATGGGAAGCAACTTACCGTCTTCTTCAAAGGGTTAAAAAATACTTAGATGAGGAACACAAGCCTCAAGGATACAATCTAGGCTGGAACTGCGGCGAAGTAGGTGGTCAGCACATTTTCCACGCTCATTTTCACGTTATACCAAGATATAAAGACGAACCACTGGCAGGTAAAGGGATAAGACATATGTTTAAAAGTGAAGAGAATGTAAGAGGCAGTTATTAAGCTAATGGCCCCGTTTCTGAAATAATTAAACCTGTCACAGTCAAATTGACTTATTACATTGCATTCGCGGCTGCATTACTTATCAAAATAAGCGCATAACTCATCTTTAAGAATAGCTGTATAAAGGGTTACGATGTCGGGATTCACCTTTTATTTGGAGCTGCAGCAACAGGTTCAATCATTTTGCTTATGAAGGCGAGCTTCAATCTAGGAGCATTCCTGTAATGAAGAAATTTGAGGTTTGAACAAAAAAGAGC
>NZ_BMOS01000058.1 GCF_014647195.1 Oceanobacillus indicireducens
ATCAAATAAACTGAAAACTGCAATTCCTGACATACTACCAGCAATCATGTTTCTCCAGTATGTCGCACTCCAGAATATTGTCACAAGCCGAGAGCAAGAGATTGACGGAACGGCATCCGATACGAGGAATCCACAATTTAGTTTAAAAGCAATATCCTCATGGAGGCGTTTAATCAGATCTTTAAACATTTTCTCTTTTTCCATTTACATCAAATAACCCACTTCTCCATAATACTCAAAAAGCAGCACAACGAAAGAAACTAAAAACGCTGTGCCGCTATTTCAAAAAACTTCCTACACATTAGCAGTATTATACAACATAATACTTATTTCAAACCTACCCCTAATTCACCCTTCTTGCAAAATCCACAAATCGGAACTTATCTGGTCGGTGCCTGGACTCTGTGAATTGAAATAGGCTTGTATCCTCTAAATGGACCTGACTTCGGATGACAACCACATTTGTGAAGCCTTCTAAGTCTAAGAGTTCGTAGTCTTCTTTTGTTGGTGTTTCAACCACAATTTCTTTCTTTGCAAAACCGATGACAAGATTTAATTTGTTCTCAATATAGTCATAGATCGAAGTCTGGCAAATTTCCTTCGATAACATCGGCACGTATTTTTCATTGAAATAATCTTTATCGAGTATAACTCTCTCCCCGTCGATTTCCCGGGTACGAATAACATTCCAAATCGATTCCGTCGAGTCAGTCTTTAAAAATTTAGCCGTTTGATCCTCCGGTTTCAGACGCTCAAGGGTGTGCACGTTGGTTCTGCTGTTTAATTTTAATTTCTCCGTCAGTTCGGAATAACTTTGAATTCCGGAGACTGGGAAGGAAAATTTATTTCGATCAATCACAACGGATCCTTTTCCTTGGATTTTCTGAATATAGCCATTTTGTGATAAAAGATCCAGTGACTTACGAATGGTTTCACGGGACGTTTCATATTCCGCAGATAACTCATTTTCCGACGGCAACAGGTCTCCAATCGCCCATCCATTTTCCTCGATTTTCCTAACCAAATCGTTGTATATCATTAAATATTTCTTCAGCAATGTTCATCACTTCCAATAATAAACAATCGACTCATATGGTCGTAATTGTAATCGTTCCAGGTTTAGCGGAGAATCCTCATAGTTGGACAGTAAAACTTCCGGGACGCCTTTAGACTTTTCCAACTGCAAATCAACGGTCGCGTCTTTCCCGTAGAAATTACTGACAACAAGGATTCTTTCTCCATTCCAATCTCTTGTATAGGCAAAAATTTGCGGGTCTTTATCCAATAGAAGTTGGTAATCCCCATTTGTAAGACAATCGTACTTTTTCCTTAACGCGATTAATTTCTGATAATGATAAAAAATAGACGACGGATCTTCCAGTGCATTTTCTGTATTAATTTCTGGATAATTATCCGCTACATCTATCCAAGGAGTGCCAGTTGTAAAACCTGCCTGTTCTCTTGCCGACCATTGCATTGGTGTTCGTCCATTATCACGGGATTTTTGCTGCAGAATACCGATGATTTCTTCTTCTGTTTTTCCTTCTTTTTGTAAGTTTTTATACGCATTTAGTGACTCGACATCGCGGTATTCTTCAATCTTAGAAAAATTGGGGTTTGTCATACCGATTTCTTCCCCTTGATAAATATACGGCGTACCTTTCATCATATGAAGGGTTGTTGCGAGCATTTTAGCGGATTCTTTATGGTATTGTACGTCGTCACCAAAACGGGAAACGGAGCGTGGTTGATCATGGTTGCATAAGAACAGGGCATTCCAGCCGCCCCCTTCATGCATACCAACTTGCCAATCGGAGAGGATTTGTTTTAACTCCAAAAAGTCGAACGGCGCTTTTGTCCATTTCTCCCCATTCAGATAATCTACTTTTAAATGATGGAACTGGAAAGTCATGGATAATTCCTCACGTTTCGGCTGCGTGTAAAGTAAGCAGCTTTCCAAATTCGTTGATGACATTTCTCCTACTGTGAGCATATCATACTTCGAGAAAACGTTCCGGTTCATGGCATGCAAATACTCATGGACTCTCGGACCATCCGTATAAAATCTTCGTCCGTCACCGATATGATCATCTGGAAAATCTTGATGTTTGGAAATAAGGTTAATAACATCCAAACGGAAGCCATCAATCCCCTTCTCTGCCCAAAAGCGCATCATCTCAAAAATCTTCTCACGTAAACCTTCATTTTCCCAGTTTAAATCAGCCTGTGTCACGTCGAATAAATGCAAATAATATTGCTCTGTTTTTTCATCCCATTCCCATGACGGACCACCGAATTTGGACTGCCAATTATTCGGAAGTCCACCGTTTTCTCCGGCCTCCCAAATATAGAAGTTGCGGAACGGATTATCCTTTGATGAAGCCGCCTGTTGAAACCACCCATGTTCTGTCGAGGTATGGTTCACAACGAGATCCATAATCAGTTTCATATCGCGCTGATGTGTCTCTGAAAGTAATTCCTCGAAATCTTCCATCGTCCCATAGGAAGGATCGATCGCATAATAATCACTAATATCATAGCCGTTGTCGTTTTGAGGGGATTTATAAACTGGAGTCAGCCAAATGACGTCCGCCCCAAGCTTTTTAATATAGTCCAGCTTCCGGGTAATACCTTGGATGTCTCCGGTTCCCGTCCCTGTTGTATCATAAAAGCTTTTCGGATAAATTTGATATACTGTGGATCTTTTCCACCATGCCTCACTCATGTTGAAGACCCCTTTCCTGTTGTTTTTTAGGTGAAAATTGAAAAGTCAGCGGTAACATGAAGACTACCTAAGCAATCCCCTTGTTCCCCAAGCTTCTTAATGTTAAAACGTTTCGAACACGAATAATCTCGTCACAATTCTAGTTTTTTAGTTTCCGTTTTGCAATAACAAGTGTAATAATAAATGGAACAATAATAACGATTAGCATACCAAGGAAAAATGTACCCATGCTATTTGCGATGGATAAGAAAGCCGGGACACCTCCGACACCTACTGAAGAAGCTTGTACACCTCCAACCGTGATGAATGCTCCTGCAATGGCCGTTCCGATTATAGCTGCAATGAACGGATAACGATACTGTAAATTAACACCGAACATGGCTGGTTCTGTCACACCTAACCAAGCAGAAATTCCGGAAGTACCTGCTAATCCTTTCAGTTTTTCATTTTTTGCTGCTAAGAACATTGCAAAAACGGCGGATCCTTGAGCGATATTAGATAGTGCTAGAATTGGCCACAGGAAGGTCGTTCCCGTACTTCCAATCAATTGTAAGTCAACCGCAAGAAACGTGTGGTGCATTCCCGTAATAACAAGCGGTGCATACACTGCCCCATAGATAAGACCGCCAAGCAGTGGTGCAGCATCAAATATAGCTATTAATCCGGATGTAATCCAGTTACCAATCGTAAACGTAACCGGCCCGATAATAATAAAAGATAAGAAACCTGTTAGAAGCAGGGCGATTGGTGCAACGACTAATAATTGCAATGAATCAATGACGCGCTTCTTCAACCATTTTTCAATGCTTGCTAGAACCCATGCAGCAACGAGAACAGGCAGTACTTGTCCTTGATACCCCATCATATTCACGTCTAACCCAAATAAGTTCCATGTTGGTGCTTCACCTTTCGCAGCAGCGATGGCATAATCACTCGCGGGCATTAATGCTGGATGAACGAGAATCAACCCGAGAACAATACCTAATAATGGATTACCTCCAAACCGCTTCACTGCAGACCAGCCGATCAAAGCTGGCAAGAACGTAAATGCTGTAACAGCGATAACGTTAATCATATCTGCCAAACCAGCCCAGGAAGGAAACATCTCAATAATCGATTGATCGGTGAAAATCGGATTGACTAAAATGTTATTTAACCCAAGCAACAAACCAGCAGTTACAATCGCTGGCAAAATCGGAATAAAAATATCTGCCAACACTTTAATGCCGCGCTGTAACGGATTGAGCTTCTTCCCACTGGCAGCCTTCACTTCTTCTTTGGATGCTTCTTTTAAGCCGGTTTCTCGGATCATGGCTTGGAATACCTTATCAACGGTCCCTTGCCCAATTACGATTTGATATTGACCATTTGTTGAAAAAGTTCCTTTGACAATATCTAAATCTTCAAGTGCTTCTTTGTCTACCACATCTTCATTATCTAGGGCAAAACGCAATCTTGTTACACAGTGGGTTGCAGCATGAATGTTTTCTAGCCCCCCTACTGCTTTAACAATTTCTTTTGCCGTTTCCTTGTATTCCGGATCCTGTTTCGTTCCATCTATCGGTTCAACGGTATTTACATTTGTTTCACTTGCACCTTGTAGTGTAAGCTCCAGTAAGTTGGATTCTCCCGCAATAACCGTGCTGTCACTCGTTTTCCCGTAACTCTTCACCAAATCTCCAGTCGTGATGATAATCGGTGTAATATGGCTTGCTGCTCTTTCTTTTATTAGCTGCAAATCAAATGTAATCAAGGGATCGCCAACTTTTACCTGCTCTCCTTGTTCAACATGTATTTCAAAACCTTCCCCATCCAGGTGAACTGTTTCCAAACCTACATGAATCAGCAATTCAATTCCAGATTTTGTTTTTAAACCAATCGCATGTTTTGTTGGAAAAGTGACGACTACTTCTCCGTTTACTGGAGAAACAACTTTACCATCTGTCGGTTCAATTGCCAGCCCATCTCCCATCATTTTTCCAGAAAATGTCGGGTCCGGAACATTTGCAAGCGGTGTAACTTTTCCACTTAGTGGTGCAATAATGATTTCTTTTTCATTCCCCTGTAAAGCCATTGTTATTCACTCCTATTCATATCTCTATTATTCTATTTACCCAATGCTCGCAACACTAACCCCCTAACAATAGTGAGGTGAAGGCGATATAAGATGTTCCGCTATAACGAATGCCGGAGAGTACTTGTATATACATGTAACATCTATCTATAGTTTAACTTGTATATACAGGCTTCGCAAGTGCTTACTATTGGAATTTAATGGGGTGCTCCCCATATAATTATTCTACTCGCTTTGCTTGGCTTTAAAGCTAAATTTTTTCATTTCCTCCACATAAAAAGCCCTCTCCCCATCAAAAATGAGAGAAGGGCAAAGATGTATTATATGCCAATACGCTTAACTCATCTTTAGAATACACAGGTATTCTTCTGAAATTAGCACCATACAAAAAATTGCTGGTTGCTGAGGCTTCAAAGGGTCAGTCCCTCCACCTCTCTCGATAAGATTTTTAATTCTTTCTAAATAATTCTTTAACTGGAAGTGACCATTGAGGTAGGTCTATTGCTTCGAAAGTAACAAATCCATTATTTACTTCTAGCACAATCTCCCCATCATCCTCACTGTTATCAATTAAAATCAAGTTATCAATTATATATGCGTATTCATAAAGATGTTTAAACGAGGTCTTATTCCTTCTGATAATATCTTCAGTTGGAATGTGATGACCACCGTTCTTTACTCTCATTGCGACCCTTTCAATGTTTTGCTGGACATCACCTAGCGCAATATAAAACATCGTTATTTCATATCCCATTTCTTTAGCTTTTTGCATTTGTTTAATGGCATTTTTCCCAGCTAGGGTTGTTTCAATTGAAAACTCTTTACCTTCGTCAATATACTTATTTACAGATCTAATGACTTCCTTACCGGCAGAAAATCTGTTTCTCTCGGGATTCTCAGGGTCAATTCGTCGAGCGATAGCGTCTGGATCAATATTGATATCAACCCCAATTTTATCAATAATTAAGCTGCGCAACGTACTTTTACCACTTCCGTTATTGCCCGCAAATACAAAGAATATTGGTTTGTGGCTATGCATTAATCTTCACCGTCACTGTTTAACGGAACAATATCACCATCAGGGAATTCCTTTACAAGTTTTCCGTCTCTTTCATATACGATATATGTGTTATTAGCTTTTGCATCAATTCTAGCCCGTTCACCGGTCATTTTAGCCCATTTGCTTAACCATTCATATTTTCTTTTAGGTTCATTGCTTTGTTCTAACATTAATAGCACCACCTTTATATAAATTATATCAGATTAACGAATAAGTTAATAATTTAGTTGAAATGCAGGGGGGATTGATGTTTTGATTAAAGGGGATTAAAGTTATTATCAGTTTCGGTCTCCTTCTATTCAATATTGGGGTAGACACCAATTCCCTAAGAAATAGGGGTTACTCCTGAGGAATTAAATAAACAAGAAATGGAACGTTTTTTAGTTCAATAAATATAAAGGAAGAGAGCCTATGTTTTATAATATGCTCTCTTTTTCTTATGGTACCCAATTAGAAAGTTTGGGTATGCGTGCAATTCTTAAAATAGAGATTGCACCCACCATTGATTCATCAATCCATATCATCCGTCATATCAAAAACACCCATTCGAAAACAGAAAACCTTCGTTACTCATCAATATTTTTCCTACTTCATCCCAGGAAAAGGCTTTATCATCAATGACCAAAACTGGAATATCCCAACTATTTTCACTGCTTTCTATTCTGCCTACCAACAAATCTCCACGCATCGTTTGATAATACTGCCCATTTGGAAATGTCCCCTCTTTTATATAGATAGCTTCCAGCGCACGTTCCACTTTTTTCACCAATCTTTCAAACAACAAATGCTGGTCACAATCTAATTCGTTATCCACTTCAAATTTATAGCCGTATTCATTATCTTCTGCAGTTCCATACGAATCTCCATCGGATGCAACTTTTTTCTATATTGATATGTCGTAACTCTCCCTCTTGATCAGGAATAGATATGGATGCGGGAGTGTCTTTCAAACTGACTCCCAACTTTTTTGCAAGTCTTTCATTATAACAATTCCAACAAAGCAATTCTGTGTTCCATTATAGAGGTTGTTCAAAAAGTCCGGTGAAAAGGACACTTCACAAAAGAGGAGGTTCTACTACAACCGTCCACGTCCTGTGGACAACGTAGAACTCACCACCTCCTGTGGAAGCTCGTTGGCTCATTTTTTCGCTCCTCATGTACCTACGAGTGTACATTCCGGTGCCGAGAGCTTCGCCGCCTCGAACTTCGGGCGCACAGGACGTACTAGTGTCGATGTTGCAACAGGACGTTTCAGTCTTAACCGACCTCGGTCTTTTTCATCCTCCTTGTTGAACACACACTTATATATGAAAATAAATGGAATAATGGACTTTAATTGCATAAAATAATATGAACACTCGTTCTTGATAATGGTAAAAATATTGTTTATCCTGTATATAGGATAAACAAAAGAAAGATATATTTTATTGTATACTAGTTTTAATTTGATGGTAACACTAGATGTTACATGTGCGTCGATAGAACAGGATTAAAGACTTCTAAAATGAGGAGAAAAACCAATGACGGAAAAAGGAATCGAATTAATTCTTAATGAACTGAAATCTGTGAACGAGAGAATTACAGCGATGGAAACGATAATGGAGTCTATGGAAGCGAAGATGGCAACAAAAGAGGATATTAAATCTTTGGAACGGAAAATTAAGAGCGTTTCAGACCAAGTCATAGAGAATGCTGAGGGAATAACAGATATTCGGAATAAGCTGAAGAAGTTAGATCTTACAGTTGACGTTCTTTCTAGACGTTCAATTGATCAAGAAGCGGAACTGAAAAGAATTAAATAAGTTATTATCTCATTTTATTTTACGACCGCTAACTACTGTCCACATGGCCCATCAATGAGCCAGAATGAGTTTCCACTACAATCCATTTTTTCTAACAGCAGTTCATTTTTTAGAATAGAGCGCTATGCCAATCAAAATAAGCTCTACTCCATATCCAATAAAGTAGAGCTTTACTCATTTATTAATAACTTTGAGAAAGTCCCGCCTGAGTAGTTGACAAAAATTGCATATGCCTAAATAATATAGAAGCAAAATAGAAGAGGCAACAAAGATAATAGTTGGTAATACTTGAAAAGCAAAAACAAATCCGATATGTTCCCCTTCAAACACTCCGCCAAATAAAAGTTTATACGAGCGACTGAGGAATCAATCATTTTTCCAAAACTCCCATTCTCCTTCCCCCAATCAATTAACTTATTTTAAGTACCGAATACTAGATTATTGGATCAGCCCTCAAGGCAATATCGGAATACCGATTAGAAAGATTCAAGAAACCAAAAAAGAAGCACCTCCCCAAATCTTGTATAATGGTAATAGACCAATAAAACCATAAAAAGACTGAAGGAGTGCTTATTATGACCATTATACGACAACCAAGCTTATTTGGCATCCAAGAATTATACTCATATCTACCTTTGTTTTAAATACATCGAATTCCTTAAAAATACGTAAACGGTCAAATACCTCAGCATCTAACCCAGACCAACTATAAACAACTATTTAGAATTAGCCCTCTCCACAATCTCGATTACATCTTCTAGACTAATCTCAGACATGGAACTTATTCGATAATCAACCTCACAGAAATCCATCGCTTCTGTTACTTCATTTGGTACGATGACGCATGACATTCCAGCACTTTTTGCAGCTAATGAACCATTTGCTGAATCCTCAAAGACTAAACATTCTTGTACATCTAATTGCAGGCATTTTGCCGCTTCTAAATATAATGAAGGGTCAGGTTTGACTGTTTCAACATCATCTGAAGTTTTAATGCAGTGAAAATAGTCGAATAAATTTAGATTTTTTAGGTGAGTAGATACCCAGTCGTAGTTTGAACTTGAGGCTAAACCTATTTTTAAGCCAAGCTCGTTTGCTGATTGTAAGTAATTCTCCACACCCGCTCTCGCTTTTTCTGTAGACAATTTAGCATGTAATTTTTCTTCAAATGTATCTTGTAGAGCATTATGATCTAATTTTAGTTTAAGTTGTTTTTCTAAATAAACATATGGTGAAAAATCGGTTTGAGTACCGATTTGCTCTTGCCATTTCGTAAGTGGCAATGTGCTGCCATGTTCAATAAATATATCATTTAATACATTGTAATGATGGGTTTCAGTATCAAAAATCAATCCGTCAAAATCAAATATTATACCTTTTATCATACATAACCCCTCTCATTTTGTAACTCTATTATAATTTCAAGCTATTCTCAAAGCAACATGCTTTTTAATGCGGATGTACTCCATACCAATTTTAATTAATAGATACAATAATCCAAAGTGG
>NZ_BMOS01000059.1 GCF_014647195.1 Oceanobacillus indicireducens
GCTGAATTAGTTTGAAATAGATGACCTGGAATAATGTGCTAGTTTACAGCAGTTGGTAGAGTTGCAAAAAGAAAAGTTGATAATGAGTTACTAAAAAAGTTAGGAGCAGCTGGTGGCGTTAAAAGTACATCAATTAAGGATTATGCAGATGTAAACTTTAGATATCCTCGCTTAACGGGGTTGATCTCACACAAAGGTAAACGATTGGTTATTAATGATAAAAAGGCCCCTATTGTTAATTCTATTTTAGCTGAAAATAAGAAAACTGCTGTAGCAGATAGCAAAGAATATCTACTTCATTTATGGAAAGGTGCAGAATTACCTACTGACAATGAAGAAACTGCAAAACAAGAAATTAATCGTTTTAGGCAATTGCTAATCGCCAATGAGGTGAATAAAGGAATAATTCCCGAATCTCCAGATACTAAAGAAATAGCAGAACTTAATCAAGTACGTATAAGGTTAGAAGTGTTATATCAACAAGTACTTGAAAAGCAATTTGCATTAGCCCAAACGGAAGAAGATAAAGTAAAAGAAACAATAGCATATCTAAAGAAGATTGATAAACAGCCAATCGATGATTCTTATGATATAGAGATTGAAGATGAACCAGCTTATTTGGAATGGTCAGTCTGGAAGGCATTTCTAGCTATAAACGAGCTTGTAAATGAACCACATGAAGCAAGAAGATTTAAAGTTGATCAAGATTTCCTGCCTATGGGGTGCGCTCCAGGTGGTGGTCCAGATTTAATATTTGAATTTGAGGACTATGTATTAATTGTTGAAGTGACATTAACTACTTCTTCCCGTCAAGAAGCAGCTGAAGGTGAACCTGTAAGAAGGCATGTAGCAAAGGAAAAAGCAAAGATAGCAGAATCTACTGGTAAACCTGTATACGGATTGTTTATGGCACGTTCAATCGATAATAATACAGCAGAAACATTTCGTATAGGGGTTTGGTATAATGGGGATGAACCTGACTTTATTAATATTGTTCCGATTACACTGAACCAATTTATTTTAATGATGGAAAAATATGTGACATGTCGTTTTGATAATAAAGTATTTAGAAGAGTACTAGATTCTTGCTTAATCCCAAGAAATGCTCATGCGCCAGCTTGGAAAAGAGAAATTCAAAAAGTTGTGGATTCGTTTTTGTCTTAAAATAGCCTATTGAAATAATAGTTTTAAAGTGGTTGTGGAGGACCTGTACAACTAACTAAAATAAAAACAATGATGCTAGTATAGTTTCATGGACACATCTAAGTTAAATTTTATTCAATGAATTTCAAGGAGGATGTGTCCAATGAGTACAAGAAATAATGGTAAACGGTATAACGATGATTTCCGCAAAATGATTATCGATCTTTATTATTCTGGAAGTTCTGTAAAAGATTTAACACCGATTGAAGGGTCTAATGGCAAGGAGATTATTCCTAAAGAAGTGGATGCCATCCAAAAAGAGAACCTTCGCTTGAAACAGGGGCTTGAAATCCTAAAAAAAGGCTATGGCCATATTCGCTCTAATGACGTCATATTCCACTCTGATTTGGGTTCACAATATACAAGTGATTCCTTCGCAGAAAAGATTCAAAGCTATAAGATGACGCATTCCTTCAGTCACAAGGGAAATCCCTATGACAATGATTGTATTGAGTCTTTTCATGCGATTTTAAAGAAGGAGGAAGTAAATCACGTCCAATACCTAGATTTTAACGCTGCGAGGGGAGAGTTATTTAAATATATTGAGGGCTGGTATAACCGTAAAAGAATACACGGGATCGATTACCTAACCCCGCAAGAGATGGAATACTTAGTGCATAATCAAGCAGTATAATTGCACAAATTGACATTAGTGCACGGCTTTACTTGGAGAGGTGCGTGTGGTAGTCTTTTGCCTGACGAAATGCGTTTTACTAACCTTTCGTCTTTCGCAAATCACCACACGTACAGAGCAGCTAGTCAAGCCTTCATATATGTATTCAAAGCACAATGAGAAAAATTAACTTAAATGTTCCTAAATATTGACATAGATCCAGCTCTTCTTACATTTAGTTTTGGCTTAATGATCGTCCGACTTGCCTGCCTGAAAATAGACATCCTCCTAAAAAAGTCCCTTCTAATGCACGATATCCGTGCAATCCACCACCGCCGAATCCGGCAACTTCTCCAGCAGCGAATAGTCCGGGCACAGGTTCCCCAAATTGATTCATAACTCGTCCTTCGAGGTCGGTCTGTAGTCCGCCTAATGTCTTCCTGGTCAATATGTTCAACCGTACTGCTACAAGCGGGCCATTTTTAGGATCCAGGATTTTATGCGGTTTCGCCACTCGTATCAATTTATCTCCAATATAGTTTCTGGCTCCTCGCAAGGCGGTAATTTGAAGGTCTTTCGTGAACTTATTCTCCATTTCGCGATCTCTTGCAAGCAGCTGCCGTTCAATATGTGCAACGTCCAATCTCCTATCTCCCGTAATGTCATTCATCCCTTGTACTAACTTCTCCAATGAGTTTGCAACGACGAAATCTTCCCCTTTATCCATAAAAGCTTGAACAGGCGCCGGAGGTCCTGGCACTACTCTCGAAAGTACTTTCTTAATGCTTTTCCCAGTTAAATCAGGGTTCTGTTCAGACCCTGATAATGCAAATTCCTTTTCGATGATTTTGGCGGTTAGAATGAACCATGAATAATCGTAGCCTGTTTCTTGAATTGCCTGTAGTGTACCAAGCGTATCGAACCCAGGGAAATTTGGGGCGGAAAAACGGTTCCCTACCGCATCGAGCCATATGGATGACGGACCGGGAAGAATGCGAATGCCATGAAAGGGCCATATCGGATCCCAGTTTTTAATCCCTTCCGTATAGTGCCACATCCGATCTTTATTCACGATACGTCCGCCGGCTTTTTCGGTGATTGATAGCATCCGTCCGTCCACATGCGCAGGAACGCCCGATATCATTCTTTCCGGCGGATTTCCGAGACGCTTCGGCCAATTCTCCTTTACCAAATCAAAGTTCGCACCAATCCCTCCACTGCATACAACGACAGCAGGCGCTTCATATGTAAACTCTCCAATGACGGCGCGTGAACTTGCTTCTCCCCTTTTTACATCGCTCGGTTCTAAGATTGATCCTCGCACGCCGATTATGGCACCATTTTTCGACAAAAGCTCATCGACCTGGTGTCGTGGTCGAAAGTCAACCAATCCATTTTGCATTCCCTCACGAACAATTTTTTCAAACGGTCGGACAATGCCGGGGCCCGTTCCCCATACAATATGGAAACGCGGCACGGAATTGCCGTGTCCTTCCGCTAAATATCCCCCTCGTTCCGCCCACCCGACAACAGGAAAGAAACGGACACCGAGCGAATGCAGCCAATCCCTTTTTTCGTGAACTGCAAATTCTATATAAGCCTCAGCCCATTGTTTTGCCCAATGATCCTCATCATCTTCCCGATCAAAACCGGCACTTCCCATCCAGTCTTGCCTCGCAAGCTCGTAGGAGTCTTTTATGCCAAGGCGCCGTTGCTCAGGTGAATCAACTAAAAAAAGACCACCGAATGACCACCACGCTTGTCCCCCAAGAAATGCTTCGGATTCTTGATCTACTAATAAAACCTTTTTGCCCGCCCCGATCAATTCGGAAGTGGCAACAAGTCCCGCCAGTCCTGCCCCAACAACGATAACATCATAATCCATAAGTATTCCTCCCAAACACTTTGCTATCTCTTATTCGACAGCGAAGCGACAATTTTTTACGTCAAAGGACGTTAGCCAACCTAATCGATACATTTACTATCTTCATTATCTCATTAATTTTGATTGGTTCCGAGTGGATTAACGGTAATACGGTAACGATGAATCTTCCAATTTTTATAGGCTCATTCGTTTCAAACAGTGTAAGCTTTTCTTCTGGTGCATTACCACCTCTTCCAATATTAAGGGTAGCTCCCAACAATTGAATGAATTTGAACAAGTATTGAAAAACACCCTAAAACAAACTAATGAAATTACATTGATTGATATGCCAATGGGAGTGTAGAATATTACCGTTATTTATGGTAAAAGAGACCTTCCTCGCAATTACGAAAGGCGCTGATTAATTTCAAAATTTATTGTACGGTCCCCGTAATACTTTAAAGGTGACTGATCTTGTGCTGAATCCAATAGTAGGATTCAGCCTTTTATTTGTGTGTTGAATGCTTTCTCGATCCCTTATCCAATAAGGTTAGCATCCCCAACCCGAGGTTGTTTGTCGGACCCTATTTTCGGCTCCTAACAAATTTCTCAATAAAACAGGGCATTTATAGACTATTAATGATTTTTTTCACAGGTTTCTCAGTATAATTAAAACCCATATTGAGCAAAAGGTATTATGGAATTTCTAATATTCAACAATGGATCCTCCTTTAATTCATCCAATTGCTGCAAGAATTTTATTGAACTGGAAATATGAGGGCCTTTATTCATCATAATACAATCGGCTCGTAATCCCATAAAGGCATCTGTAATCTCCGCCCTGAGTGGTATGCCTTTCTTATTCATTTGGTTAAGAACACTGGTTGCCCAAATAACCGGCACATGTGCAGCCTGGCAAAGCTCCAAGATTCCTTCTTGAACATTCGCCAGTTGTTCATAGCCGATCTCGATTGCTAAATCCCCTCTGGCAATCATCACACCGAATAAATCTAAATTCAACCCTTCTAGAATAATTTTAGATAAAGAAAGAAGAGCATGTTTTGTTTCTATTTTCGCAATGACACCGATATTCCTCTCTGTATATTGATCTAAATATCTCTTTACTATTCGAATATCATTTGGCTGATGAATGAAAGAAATTCCAACTAAGTCAACAAAAGGGACAATCTCTGGTAAAATACTAATATCCGTTTCTGTAATAGCCGGAACATTTAAATAAACCTGTGAGTCTGGAAAGTTTACCCCTTTTTCAGATTTAATTATTTCCCTCTTTTTTCTGGTAAGTGTAATCTTTATATCCAAATAGGTATCTGTAACGTTCAATACAGCTGCACATATATTTCCATCATCAAAAAAAACCCTGTCTTTCGGCTTAACATTTTTTAATGCCTCTGGTATCGTAATCCCAATTGAAGCTGGTTGTTTATTATTTTTTGGTTTACCATGATAGCCATGGCTTTTATAGATTCTTAAGATATCTCCTTTTTTAACCTTAATGGTCGGCTGCCTTTCGAGTAGATTCGTCACTTTACTATGATTATCATGCCCCAATTTTATAGTGGTTTCCTCATTCAAAATAGCTGTTTTGTTTAATTCAACCTTCAGGCATGTAGCATCTATCATTTCCAGTACGGTGAAATATCGTTTCCTTCCTTTGACGTCCGTAAAAGGAATGGTTTGCCCTGGTGTAATATCTATAAATTCCTTAATATTTAATTCAATTTTAAAAGCGTGTCGAATAGAAGGAACTATACCTTGATTGCTCACTAAATAGCCAATCGGGGAGTCTTTTTCTGTATTGATTACGAGTGGAGCCTGGATTTTTCTAAAATCGAACACCCGAATTTTTGGACCAGGTAGATCTACATAAATTTTGCACTTTACATCATTCAGCTCTTTTTCTGCGGCTCGAACGTTTTCAACAAGCTGCTTCCATACCGAGTAGTCATGGGCTAAGTTTATTCGGGCAATCGTCATCCCAGCCCTTAGTAATTCTTTAAAAATCTCCGGTCTCTCCAGCATCGTTTTATCTAAAGTAACCATAATGGAAATGGGATCTTCTTCTGATTTTCCCAATAACTCCTTGTTACGCTGTTTTTTTAAGAACACGGCATTGTTAAAATCAATATAATTTTCATATTGCTGATCATTGGGAGATAAATGGCTAATTATTTTATTCAATGAATATAAAATATGGGGACTCATCTGCTGTATAGATGAAAATCCTTCTTTTATTAAATTGGAATGAAGCACTGGATTTGAAGGTTTCTGTAAACCCAAAAATGCACATAAGTTTTGCTTGCTAGCATCTGCCATATCAATATGATGACTTTCAGAAAAGTCCATTAAGAAGCGATTAATCTCGTTTCGTAATTGAGAAAGCTGATGTATGATTTCGTTCTTGTTGGAATCTGCCAACCTTTCCATAGCAATCACCTCATTAAAAATAATTTATGATTATTTTTTTAAAAGGATACTTTATGTTATGGAAAGTCCCGGTCTACAGCCGTTTAGAACGTTCAAGGTTTTTAGGAAAAAGATTTGGACACTCCTCGGGAGGAAAAAAGCATGTAAAGCAGCCATTGCTCAAGTTGTTTGAGGATAACAGAAGATGTTGTAATACCTTTAAAGAGATCCAGAGGGATTAGTTAGGGCTCATACTAAGAAAAACAGGGCGAAAACCATGCCCGGTCCTTTTCCGTTTGCCATGGCTAAAGAACATCAGATAATTTATATTTATATCCATGTATCCCTCTATAGTACTCCGGATGCATCTCTCCATCACATTTTTCACAGCTGAATCTTGGTGGGGTAGTTGGATCTCCCCATCCATCAAATCAATTTCTCAAACACTTTTTATACCTGAATAGATACCTCTCTCAAGAAACCATTTTTTCTTGACTACTCTTTCCATCAATAAATTTAAAATATGGTAAACAAATTCCTGCTAATGAAACGATACTAATTAATAAACCAATCAAAAGGTACAATGGCCTTACACCAAACACTTCACTTAACAAACCACCAATAAGTACTCCCAACGGCATAACGCCCCTGATAATTAGCAAACGAACCGAAAATACCTTACCCATCAAGGCGTTTGGAACCACTTTTTGGATAATAGTTGTATTATGGATGCTAAAAACAGCCATTACTATACCTGCAATAGTTTCTGTTGTTATTGCTAAAAGGATACTATAATTAAAGCATAGTGCAACGTAGGTTAGTCCCCCTATGAAAAGGGAACCGAGCATAAGATATCTACGACTTTTATATTGAATTCTTGTTACTAAGAAAGCACCTATTATGTATCCAATAGGAAATCCAGCCATGAAATACCCATATTCAGCATATGTCCCGCCTAATTCTTGCGTACTGTATGGTAGAGTTGTAACCATTGTCACTCCTACTCCAAATTGAACAAATGCTAAAAAAACTCCTAACCAAACAATTACTTTTTGAGAAAAGAAAAAAGACATTCCTTCCGTGAAATCGGCTAACCATGTTTTTCTCACTTCTATATTACTTCTATTTTCTTGGATAAAAAGTAATGTAAAACCACTCATGATTAGCAAAGTACTCACAAAAATAAGGGTAATATGAACACCAATATACTCAATTACTATTCCAGCTATTATTGGAGATAAAAAGGTCATTAAACGGACTGTTCCATCAATATATGCATTTGCTGATGGTAATTCCTCTTTTTCTACAATAGTTGGCGTGATTGCATGATTAGCAGGCACATAAAATGGTGTGATTAACCCAACTACACACTGAACAGCATATATTTGCCAAACTTCCAGGTTTCCTGATAGTAATGCAGCTAACGGTAAGATAAATACAATCCCCCTTGTCCATTGCGAGAGTATCATTATCCATTTTCTACTCCAACGGTCAATATAGGGACCAATAAAAAGTTGCAGAATCAGTGATGGTATATAATACAAAAGCCACATACTACCAAGTGCCATAGTTGATCCTGTAAGTTGAAAGATTAATATTGAATTACAAAAGGTACCAAATGCTCCACCAAGTTCAGATATTCCATTTCCTAACCATGTAGCTACAAACGAACGGTTCTTAAATAGAGAAGAATTCATAAGTTCCCCTTTCATCGTTGTTTGATGTACTGTTCTAGTTCCTTGAAGAGTAATTCTAATGCATTTGCCTTTAAGGAATATTTCCCTTCGATTATTTCAACCAGTTTAGCTGCACGTAATATTTTCAGATGATGATGAATGGTAGTCTTACCTATATTCAACTGTTCCGTAAGTTCCTGTAACGAATAGTCCTTTTCCGATAACAATTTTACTATTCGAAGTCTAATCTCTTCCCCTAACGCCTTATGCTTTAGTACTAAAAAGTTATTTGGCATATATTTATCATGTGGTGAAAGACTTTCGTTAGCTACTGGGTAGTAGAAAACTTTCGTATCTTCAATATCTGCTTCAATAACCCATGGACGATAGACATATTGTGGAATGAGTAAAACCTTATGAACACTGGGCTCGGGAAGGTAGTTTATTCCACCTGTTGCCCACTGGACAAGTTCTTCAGAAGACATCTTTTCTTTCATGTGCTTTTTAGATTCATAATCGGTCCGTAAAATTCGAGTCGTCCGTTCTAATTCTGGTCTTATCACAACCTCATACCATAGTGCCATAACCTCAATTAAATGATCTTTAAGTTTTTGTGGGTCGGTTTTACTTATGAATTCGATATACTGAGGAAAAAATTCATTATCACCCGTTATCCGTTGCAACTCTATGATAGCACTTTCATTTCCAGTTGCAGCTTTTTCCCTTATGTGTTGGAAGTTCTCACCAATATAAGGTAAACAAGCAAATTTAAACTTTGTACCTTGTAATAAATTGACATTAGTACAGAATTCATTCAGAGTATTGCTTTCATGTTGGTGGAGCAATTGTAATAATGCTTTCCAAGTATTATTTTTTTCAACGTAATCTAAATGGTGGTTAAGATTTTCAGAGAATGACCCTCTAAGTTCTTTCCAATAACTTGCTGGTTTCTCTAAAGTGTTGAGTAATCGTGAATTCGTTACTGCGGCTATCCCAAGAGCACATTCCCATAGAGTAGAATAAGTGAAATGGACTTCATATGTTTCTCTTTTTCTACCCGTTGCCTGTAAAATTTCCATATATGTATATGGTAACTTAAAAATGAGCCACTATCGCAATTGAAATTTGAGC
>NZ_BMOS01000060.1:0-2116 GCF_014647195.1 Oceanobacillus indicireducens
CTAGGATTTTGAAATAATATCACCGAGAACTATTTTACACATACTAAAAGTAATAACCATCTTGCTAGTAAATCATTCCAAGGATCAAGCTGCTCTTTTTTCCACGCCTGGATGAGCTTAGGCATTTCTATAAAATGAAACTCCATCACATCGGTCAGCTTGAACTTTTCTTCATCTTCGTACAGGTGATACATGGTGTGGAATCGTTCCGTTTGCATCAAGTAGTTGAAGTTCATGATATTAATGGCAATGACTGGTCTTAGTTCCTTATAAGCCATACTCTTTTTCATTTGCCGGCGATAGATACCTGACCAATAATAAATCGAGCGGTTAATCATATTATGCTGATCCGTGAACTGGATTTCCACATTGATTCGTTCACCAGTTTCAGTTTCAACGATTATATCTAATCGTGACTGCTTGTCACCGTCATATTCCTCTACTTCCTCTACGTTTATAAAAATGATGT
Source organism: Oceanobacillus indicireducens (assembly GCF_014647195.1). GTDB lineage: Bacteria > Bacillota > Bacilli > Bacillales > Amphibacillaceae > Oceanobacillus > Oceanobacillus indicireducens. The sequence goes on from NZ_BMOS01000060.1 coordinate 470, forward strand.
CCTTAATAGAGTTGCGATTCGTTTTTTGCAAAATTGCATTTAAAAATACCACAGTGATTTGTTTATTCTTTTCTGTACCAAATAACTGTTTAAAAGCATAATCAACTTTTAGATCCATAAATTTGTTCAAGGGTATCCGTTTGAGTAAAGTAGTATCCGAACGTTTTCGGTTTGACTTTGGTCGAACGTGTTCTTTGTCCTCCTTTACTTCCATTATGATTGGGGGAACAGTGGGATAAATTTCAGAGGTAGTATTTCGTGGCATATTGATGCTCCTTATTAAATTTTGAGGGTAGTTTCTGAGAGGTATTTCTACTGTAAGTATACCAAATATTTATATAAGATTCAGTTATTTTTTATCATTCCTCGGAGTATGAAGATGTGTAATTGTTATGGTGGCTCACTTTTAAGTTACCATATACGTAAATAATAGTTTTTTACACTTCATTGAAACAACCGAACAAATGTGCTAAGATAGATAAAGAATATTATCTTCTAGAAACCTCACCATAATATCTTAAAAGGACGGGATATCTTGGTAATGCCCCTAGTTATTAGAGAAAAAACGTCGACTTACACAAAACATGATCAGCTTCATAAAAAACTTATCCACACATTTTTCAAAGAATTTCTAAAAGTATTTTTTCCAGACGTGCATAAGCAGATTGATTTTCATGCGATTAAACCAATTTCAGAAGAAGTATATACAGATATAGTGGAAGGAGAGACTAGGCGGCTTGATATTGTTGTGGAAACTAAGATAAGAAATACAGATGTTGTGATCATTGTTCATATTGAACCACAGAGCTATGTGCAAAGGCATTTTCATGAACGGATGTTTCATTACTTCAGTTTGCTCTATAATAAGTATAGAAGACCGATTGTGCCCATTGCAGTATTTAGTTATAAGGAAAATTGGGAAAAGAACAAGTATACGATGGAATTTCCATTTCTTTATGTTTTGACATTTAACTTTCTGACCCTGCATTTGAAAAAGGAGAATTGGCGTGATTATATACGTTCGGATAATCCGGTAGCCGCAGCATTATTGAGTCAAATGGGATATGATAAAGTAGAAAAAATAGAAGTAAAAAAGGAATTTTTGCGTATGCTGACGAGAATGGAACTTGATCCGGCAAAACAACGATTAATATATGGCTTTTTTGAAACATATTTAAAACTATCAGAAGAAGAGGAGGAAAAGTTGATGAAGGAAATTAGGGATTTACCAGAGGCTGAAAAAATATTGGAAATTCCAATTTCGTATGAGGAGAAAGGAAGGGTTGAAGGGGTTAAGCAAGTAGCGATGGAAATGATAAAAGAAGGAGCCAGTTTAGAATTCATCTCTAAAGTAACAAAATTAACAATGGAAGAGTTAGAGAAATTAAAAAAGCATATATGAATATAACTTGAAGTTATTCCAAAAAACATTCAAGCTGGAGGGCACGTAAGTCTTCCCCAAGTGCTTCTTTTTGTTTTACGGGATCCAATACTAAATACTTCAAGATACCTTTCTTCGGCAAAACAACGATTAATATATGGCTTTTTTGAAACATATTTAAAAATATCAGAAGAAGAGGAGGAAAAGTTGATGAAGGAAATTAGGGATTTACCAGAGGCTGAAAAAATATTGGAAATTCCAATTTC
>NZ_BMOS01000060.1:2293-8019 GCF_014647195.1 Oceanobacillus indicireducens
ATGAATATAACTTGAAGTTATTCCAAAAAACATTCAAGCTGGAGGGCACGTAAGTCTTCCCCAAGTGCTTCTTTTTGTTTTACGGGATCCAATACTAAATACTTCAAGATACCTTTCTTCGGCAAAACAACGATTAATATATGGCTTTTTTGAAACATATTTAAAAATATCAGAAGAAGAGGAGGAAAAGTTGATGAAGGAAATTAGGGATTTACCAGAGGCTGAAAAAATATTGGAAATTCCAATTTCATATGAGGAGAGAGGAAAGGAGCTAGGGAGAAAAGAAGGTAGAGTTGAAGGAGTTAAGCAAGTAGCGATGGAAATGATAAAAGAAGGAGCTAGTTTAGAATTCATCTTTAAAGTAACAAAGTTAACAATGGAAGAGTTAGAGAAATTAAAAAAGCATATTTGAATATAACTTGAAGTTATGCCAAAAAACCTTCAAGCTGGAGGGCACGTAAGTCTTTCCCAAGTGCTTCTTTTTGTTTTACGGAATTCAATTCTTCAAGATACCTTTCCTTGAACAGTACGAGGTCAGCTCGTTATGATGGGCGGGTTTATGTTAATGGATACTGAAAAGCGGGTTAATCAGAAAAACTTCTCTGATTAACCCGCTTTTTCTATTTCCTTATTCAAAAATACCCCCAAATCCCGACTAATCTCGATTATAGGAGTAAAAGGGAGGGAAATCAGATGGAAACACGTACCATGTCCGTTGAAGAAGTAGCTGCTTTCCTCGGATTGCACCGGGATACCATCTATGATCTAGTTAGAGAAAATAAGCTTCCGCATGTCAGACTTGGCGGCAGGATATTCTTTCTGGAAGATGTGTTGGAAAATTGGCTGCGTAAAAATATGGTGGAATAGGGCCGAGGCGCTAAAGATCGGGGGATAAAACCTTCGATCTGCAGTTGGCCTTTTTGGCGTGGTTTGCAAGTATAGCTAAAAAGCGGATTCATTTTAATGAAAGGGAGAGAAGAACGCATGACAAAATTAAATTTTCACAGGGAAAAGAATATGTTTATGGACTGGATCATGTTGAATGATATGTCTACAGGGGAGATTGCACTATGGCACACATTGATGAATATGGGAAATCGGCTGGGGCAGCGACGCTTGTTTAATGCGCCTGCTTCGACCTTAATGCGCTTAACCGGTCTATCCTTTTCTGAATCTGCACCAATGGAGTTCAGAAACTTGACCCAACAGTTGACCGAAGAGTTGACCATACATAAAGAGAAAGTTAAAGAAAAGAGAAGAGGAGGAAGCGGCGAAGAGGAACTGCACTCTATTTTTATAACGTATGAAAAAAATATCAACAAGCTGACCCCGCTTGTGAAAAGAGATCTATACCAATGGATACATGCACTTGGTAGGGAAGTGGTTGAAGAAGCGATTCACATTACAGTGAAAAAAGGCGGGAGGACATTCAGTTATACCGAAGCAATCTTAAACGAATGGGAATCCCACAACTTAAAAACATTAGAGGAAATCAGGCACTATGAAGCGGAGAAAGGGTTAAGAAATAGAAAGAAGCTGATCCAAATGCCGAGCAGTAAGCCTGACATAGAAGAAGAATCACTGGAAGAATGGGCAAGGGAGGTATTCCAATGACAACTGATGAAGCGCTGGAAATATTAAAGACGATTAATGAAATGTATCCGAAGTTTAATCTGACGAAAAGAAAAGCAAAAATCCTTATTCCAAGTTTAAAGCAAATGGACTATACCGGGGTCTTGAAGAATCTTAGCGCACACGTGATGCATCAATTGTACCCGCCAATGCTTAGTGAAATTGCTGCATATCCGCCAGTAACAGAGAAAGACTCGTCACTTGCGGAAATTGAAAAATGGGAAGAAGAAGCGAAAAAAGTGACACCAGAAATGAAACAACATTTCGAGGAGCAGTTCGAAAAATTACTTCAAAAGAAAGGATGGAATTAAACATGGATACGTATTATGCAGAAACAAGCCTGCTTGGTTCCATTCTACTCGAAAGTTCACTCTTTAAAGAAGTCGAGATTGATTCCAACTATTTTAACTATTCGCGGCACAAGGTAATTTTTGAGGCAATGGAGGAGGCTTATAAAGAGAAAGAAAAAATAGATGCAGTCATTCTCACGAGCGTGTTAGGAGAAAAAATCGGAGCAGTTGGAGGTGTCATGTACCTGACGGATCTCGCCGAATCTGTACCGAGCACTTCGACATTCAAACATTATGAGCAGATTTTGAAAGAATCCTATCAACTGCAGCAGGCAAAGTTAGCCGCACAGGAGTTTCTAAATCAACCCACTGTCACAAACTTAGACCGTCTGCTTGGTGACTTAAAGGATTGCAGTTCGTTAACAGCCTCCTCAATAAAAGAAAGCACCTATAGTGACTTAGTGGCGATCAGTGAGGAACTGATAGATCCTGCATCCGAACATATTGGGTATATGACCGGCTTAGGCTCATTTGATCAATTAACTGGAGGGCTGCAGCGGGGAGACTTGATGATCCTCGCTGCGAGACCTTCTGTAGGGAAGACGGCTTTCGCATTGAACTTGGCAGCAGGTCATTGTAAAAACGGCGGATCGACGCTTTTGTTTAGTCTCGAAATGGGGAGACGCCAGCTACTCAAACGAATGATTTCCGCAGAAGCATTTGTGAACGGAGGCAAGTGGCGCGATATTAAGAACCGCTTTTCACCAGAGGATTACGAAAGAACGATGAACGCAATTGGAAATCTCACAAACTGGCAACTGGAGATTATGGACACGAAACGCAGCCTCGCAGAAATCCGTGCAGAAATACGGAAACACCTCCAAGATCCAGCAAAGAGGAATCATCTTGTCATTATCGATTACTTGCAGCTCATCACGCCTTCGATTCTGAGAAAAGATCGCCGCGATCTCGAAATCGGGGAGATTACAAGAGAGCTGAAGTTACTTGCGATGGAGCTGGATATTCCAATTATCCTTTTATCTCAGCTATCTCGGGGTGTAGAAACAAGGCAGGATAAGCGCCCGATGATGTCTGATTTAAGGGAATCAGGAAATATCGAGCAAGATGCGGATGTCATTGCTTTCTTGTATCGGGATGACTATTACGATAAGGATAGTGAAAAGGAGAATGAGCTCGAAGTAATAATTTCGAAGCATCGGAATGGGCCGATTGGGGTGGTGGAATTGGAGTTTTTGAGGGAGTATGGGAGGGTGAGGGAGTGGGATAGGGCTTGTGGAGGGAAGGAGCGGGAAATGTTGATTGTGTGATAGAAAAGATAAGAATAGAAGGAACGAAATAATAACTATTGGTTTAGTGTAAATTCAATTCCATCGACAAGCACGCATCCCCACCTCCCCGCAGTTAGGTTTATTAAAACTAGAAGTTTATTAGTACTGGCTATTAAATATGATATTCATTTAAAAATATTTTGATAAATTATTGAAGAACAAGAACGTATGTGCTATTATGCGAGTAGATGGCGGGTTTAAAGTATCGAATAATCAACCAAAAGGTTAGTCCCTATTGTCAGAAAAGTATTAGAGCAACATATAGTAGAGTTTAATATCTCCAAAAAATTTCAACTAAATCTATAAGAAGCTGTACTGATTACCTTCTTTGCCTTCCGCCATCTTTATAAAGAGTGCATAAATTTTTTACTACTCATCTGTTAAATCAATAATATCTCTAATGTCGTCAACACCCAATGCTTCTGCTATTTTTTCTATATGTCGGAAGTTAATGTTTTCTCTTTTATGGTTTGATAGCTCACTTAATGTCGCATGTCGAATATCGGTTAAGCGAGACAGTTCTCTTAATGATATATTATGTTCAACAAGTAATTCTTTGATTTTTATAACAACTTTTTTCTCCATAGGCCCCACCTAATAAAAAATATTTGACTATATGAAAAAGTTAGCATATACTACATGAAAACGTGGTACTTATATAAGTACCAACGAGGGCAGAAAAGTTAATACATCAAGTTTATGATTAATCGTAGAGGGTGGTGGTATCTTAATTGATTGTATCTCTAAGAGTACGTTGCGAGTGGTTAAAGTTATCCGAGTATAGGTGTGGGTGTAACTATTAAACTATTAGTTAGGAGGATTAATCACATGCTAAGGGAAAAAGTATTGAAAGAAGATCTTGTTAGAAATCTGTATCGCAAACTTGCCCTAGTAGAAATAGAAAGAGCACTCATTAAAATATCCTGTAGTTTGATGGAAGATGATGTATATACCGTTGACGATGCGGTAGGCGAACTAATAAAAATTATAGATTTAATTGAAATGGAGCGGCAGGGAATCGTGAGTGATATGGGCATTTCTTAAAGTCGTTTTAGGAAAAAAGTGATGACTAGGTAATAACGAGATTCTAGTATTTTTAATAATTAGTAAGGAAAGATTGTAAAAGGAGTATGCATCCATGCTATAAAGGAAAATGATGGATATTATCTATACTCTTTATTGATCGAGATACATTCTAACAATTTTAGATATAGAAGTCTAATCCTAAACTGAAGAAGGAAATAGGTTAATTCCACCTCTGCCATCTTTTTGGTCCACTTAAGACAGTTTTGAGCCACCGCTGCCAAGATTGAGCTAGTATGTTTGATACTATATATAGCAACACTCCCACCACCTTTGACCTTGTTTGTGTCCGTGTGGTTTTGATGCGGATGGCTAATAACCAGCCTTTAGAGCCCTATCCAAATCAATAGCATACCACAGACAATCGCTCCTAAGTTCCACTGGTGGGACTCCGAGCCCTTCCAGCCAGCATTAAGAAGTGGAATGGTAGTAAAGGGCGAGCGGCTAAAGCCTTGGTTAGATATTCTTATTTCTAGCAAGTGGTGTAAAGTTGCACACTATACCAGCTAAAAACGGGTGATTTTTTGCAAATTCGAACGGATATTTCTACGTTATTTCAGCCAAAATCTGGCGTAATGTACAAATTCACTACCATTTAATTACAATAATACGTTTGTGGCTTGACATGGAGCCTCTGTGGGCATGGGTTGTTGTGAAAGAGGAAATCGGCAAAACACCGATTTCACAAGGCTTATAGCCTACCATGCCCACTTCTCCATGTAAAGCCGTGTCACGGACTTTTGTTAGTATTTTCCAAGCCGGAATACTGTGCTAATGTGAATCTGTGATAATGTGGATATTTACACAAGTGGAACACCTCTGTCATAGCTGGATCATTTCCTTGTCAAGGTGAATCAAAAAGATGGCATAAATGGGGCAATCGGACGGCTGGAATCATCTGGAATCTATGCTGATTGCAGAATCTCTCCAATGAGTAAAACGAGTTTATGTAATAATCAAATTAAAAAGAAAGGGGAGAGCAAATGGATACAGTACTTCTTGTTTGTTCCATTGTAATAGTTATCTTCTTAGGTATTTATATTGTTGGGCTATGGAAGAAGCCAAAACTAGCTGCCCTTTATATAAAGCAAGTAAGAGCAACTTGGTACTTTGTCTTCCTAGCAGGTTCATTAGTATTTATCAATTCCTATCCAGAAAGTTTATTTATTCGCTGGGAGCAATATTTAATAGTATTAATTGGATTCTTTCTCATTGATTCTTTCATATTTCTAAATCTTTATGTTTCAAAATTTGGGGGAAATGAGCTAAAAGAACATCCAGAGGTAGAAGAAGCGATAGCGGAAACTCAAGAATTATTGAATCATGTATTTCGCAAGTGAAAAGTGAGCCACATCGCAATTTAAAACTGAGC
>NZ_BMOS01000061.1 GCF_014647195.1 Oceanobacillus indicireducens
CATGCATAAAAGAAGTGCCATAACCTACATTTTTAGTTTGCCATAAACAATGGTAAACTCCTCCGCAAACACTGGTAAAAAGAACTGCAAAGGTGGTACAAATTGAATGCAATACTCAGAGGGGTTTGCATTTTATTACATAAAACTACTTATCTTGTCAATTTAATTTAGATCTTATTCTTCAAAATTCGTGATAATACACAATTTTTTACCTAAATTGTTCAGGATATGATATAATTTGCGTAATTCATACAATTATATTTTACTAGGAGGGATGCATATGTCAGCCGAGAAAGAAAATAAATATGAGATCAATCAGTCTAATCAAAAATCGAGACGCGATTTTTTGAAAAACTCTGGATTAGTTGTCGGTGGTATTGTTGGCGGTAGTATATTAGGTTCATTTATCAACAATCCATTAACATCAGATGAGACAGCATCTAATCAAGAAGTTAATCCAGCAAAGGATTTTACAGAAACAAGAATGTTCTTCACTCGAACTGAAGATTTTCTTGTATTAGAAGCGACAGTGGAAAGAATTTATCCAGAAGATGATAATGGCCCAGGCGCAATTGGTTTGGGTGTACCATATTTTATTGATAAACAATTAGCTGGTCCGTATGGTTCGAATAAATTTGACTATATGAAAGGTCCCGTTCAGGAAGTAAACGTTGCCTCATCTTATCAAACGTTAATGTCACGTGGTGAAGTGTTTATTGAAGGTGTTCGAAAGTTGAATGCCGAAAGTCTAAATAAACTTGATGCAAAGTTTTATGATGTAGAAGGGGAACAACAAGACGAGTTATTAACAGCGATGGAAGCTGGAGAAATCGAATTACGTGGTGTTAAAGGCTCTACATTCTTTAACTTATTACGTCAAATGACGATTGAAGGAGCATATGCTGATCCACTTTACGGTGGAAACAAGAACATGATGGGATGGAAAATGAAAGAACATCCGGGAATTCGTGCAGGTTATAGTGATTTAATCGAAGAAGAGGAATTCCAAATCCTCGAACAAATGAGTTTAATAGATTATCAGGGATAAACACAAATAACTTAATCAAGTAGGGAGGATTGTTATGGCTATAAAATTAGACAAAGTAGATGTTGTCGTAGTTGGTACTGGTTGGGCTGGTGGGATCCCTTCAGCAGAACTAACAAAAAAGGGATATAAAGTTGTAGCTCTAGAACGGGGAAAAGATCATGACCATAGTGACTTCGTTGGCTCTAAAGATGAGCTGCGTTATGCTTCTCGTTATGAAATTATGACAGATAACTCTATTTCAACCGTCACAGCACGTGGTAGTTTAGATGAGGAAGCGTTCCCACTTCGAACACAAAGTGAAAACTTTGAAGGAAATAACGTTGGAGGAAGTAGTGTCCATTGGTCAGGTGTTACTCAGCGTGGACGTAAATTTGACCTTCAAGCACGTTCTATTACGATTGAAAAATATGGAGAAGATAAAATTCCAGAAGATATGAATTTACAAGATATGGGGATATCATATGATGAGTTGGAACCTTACTTTGACCAATTCGAAAAAACAGCTGGTACATCTGGTGAAGAGGACCCTATGGGCCCACCACGTAGCGATAGTTATCCTACAGGACCAATGCGTCCTTCATACCCAGTAAAGTTATTTAAAGAAGCTGCATCCAAATTAGGATATCACCCAGTTATGATACCGTCAGCTAACCTTTCTGAACAATATGAGAATCCAGATGGAGAAACAATTAATGCTTGTCAATATTGTTCATTTTGTATGATGTATGGTTGTGACTTCGGCGCGAAATCAGACCCAGTTGCGACAGTTATTCCTACGGCTATGAAAACAGGTAATTTTGAATTACGTACAGATTCTTATGCACGCCGTGTATTACATAAAGACGGAAAAGCTTCTGGTATTTTATATGTAGATATGCGTACGGGAATTGAATATGAGCAACCTGCTGACGTGGTTATTTTAGCTGGTTATACAATTTCTAACACACACTTAATGTTACTTTCGGAAATTGGAAAACCATATGATCCGAAAACAGGTGAAGGAGTTATTGGTAAAAACTCTGCTGGTTTAACATCTCCAGGTGGAAGTGCAACTGGTTTCTTTGAAAATGAAAAATTCAACTTATTTATGGGTTCAGGTGCCTTAGGCGGTACATTTAGTGACCTCGATAGTGACAACATTGATAACTCTGACTTAGACTTTATCGGTGGAGGAATTTGTGAAATTCGTCAACGTGGTTCAGGACCGATTGGTTCCAACCCAGTTCCACAAGGTACACCACGATGGGGGAAAGAGTTTAAAGAAAAATCACTCCACTATGCAAACCGTATGTTAAGTGTTGGATTCATGTCACCTTCATTCGGTTGGAAATTTAACTATATGGACTTAGATCCAAAATATACAGATATGTTCAATGACCCATTATTAAGAATTACACACTCAGTTACAGAACAAGACCAAAAATACTCAGAGTACTTTAGTGCACGTGCAGAAGAAATCATGAAAGAAATGGGAGCGGACATCATTGAAAAAAGTAGTCCACCTCAAGAGTGGGGTCATACGCAAGGATATGGTGAAACAAGTGGTGGGGTAATTATGGGAGATGACCCGGAGACTTCAGCAGTAAACAACTACTCTCAAGTATGGGACATGGAAAATTTATTCGTAATCGGAGCATCTGCTTTACCACATAAAATACCTCAACAAACAGGTACAGTCGGTGCATTAGCATACCGTGCTGCTGAAGGAATTGACAGGTACTTATCAGAAGGTAGCGGATTATTAGTTGAGAAAGAATCAAATAAATCAAAAGTATGAGTAGCTAATTAATTGAATTATATGTAATGGGACGTAAAAGCACTCTACATCTATTTGATGTAGAGTGAACCTCACGTCCTTATTTTTTTATAAATAATAAATCATTGGTGTTTAAGTAGAAAGGGTGTTACCAGATTGAAAAAGATATCGATCAACATCATGCTACTCATTTTTACACTTACACTTGTCGCTTGTAGTAACGAAAAAATTGAATCAAATATGTCCTCGACAGCCGCAGATTTCGAATTTATAGACCAAAATAATGAAACATTTGCATCAGATCAATTAAAAGATGAATGGTGGATTGCTTATTTTTTCTATACAAACTGCAAAATGGTTTGTCCGCAAACAACAGCTAATATCGTAAACGTACAAGCAACACTAAGTAGTGACGGCATAACACCGCCAATCATCGGCTAAAAAACAGGATTATGCAACAATGTATGATGCAAATCTCGAAAATATGGTTTTTTTAACCGGATATGAATTTGACACAATAAAAGAACTATCCAACAACTCCTTTAAAACCGTACTAGACGGTGGAGGACCAGAAGGCCATGCATATGCACATAGCACATCCTTCTTCCTTGTCAATCCAAAAGGTGAAATCATTAAACGGTATGATGGCCTATCGAAATTAGATCTTGAACAACTCGTTGCAGACGTAAAAAAAGTATTGTAAGAATGAAAACCTTATGAATCCAACATTAGATTTTCGATATTTGGTTCATACCTTTCTTTCGCAATTATTTTGATATCTGTCACTTCGATAAAATTCAAGAAGTGACAGATATCAAAATACTTTATCTCGTTCCACCATCAGAACCACCGAACGAACCGCCGACTCCGCCAGGACTAGAAGAACGACCACTTCCAGCACTCCGGGCAGAACCAACAGCAAGTTCATTCTTTCAGAGTATGCCGCGGCCGTATTTATTGTTCTGTATGAATACGTTGATTACTGTTCATATTTGGGATATAGTTTTTAAAATTCCTTATAAACAACTTCCGTTAACCTAACAATGCAGCCCAAATCATCAGTTCATCTCCAAGTTTGTCAATCATCGGTTCATGCTCATTTATTAAAGAATAATCGTTTAAATAATTATATTTTGCATATTAAAAGGCAATCACTTTTTAAAGTCATTGCCTTAAATGGGTTTCGATTCAACTTTTTTAACAATTCACCTTCCAAAAGATGTCTTTTCCAATATGAAATCAATATCCTCCATTTCCATATACCTGGATTCTTCATCAATATTTGAGGCTTTTTGAAAGTCTGGAAAGGATGTATAGGATTTGTTTTTCCAAATCCATATCCCCTCTTTTCCTTCTTCGTCATGAAAAACATTTTGCTTCCATGTATTATTTTGAATTGTATCAAAGTAATTAGCGATAAAAATTCGTGTAGGACCTGCGGTGAATATGTTTTTTTCTATTCGAATGTTTTTACTGTTATGCTGCATCAATAACTGTCCGCCATCCAGCGCTTTTGTATCATTACGATATAGAACATTTTCTGCAATCACGGAATTTTTAGTGCCGCCTCTCTCCTTATCGTAACCACCAACTGAAATCCCTGTAAAATGATTATTATATATCTCATTATGGAGTATGCTAATATTCTCAGCATACTGATTAGCATGCTCTGATGTTGCCTCTATTCCAATATCATTGGCATACACCTTGTTTTCCTCGACAATAATATTTTTTCCACCATCAATATAAATACCGCCTGCAGCATATTCTTCTCCATATGCTGGGTTTCCAAATGAAGATATTTCATACACTGTATTATTTTTTACACATCCATTACGCACAAAATCGGCATTTTGATCATTTGAAATGCCTTCAAAACCAATCAGGTCAATACCAATATTATTATTTCTCCGAACAAGATTGTCTTTCACCGTAAATCCGTCTATATTGCCGTTGAGCACAATCGATTCACTAGCACCAAGAATTAAATCTTCAACTGTATTATTTTCGACTACAATATCCTTCATCCCGTCCGTCCCATATACAGCAATTCCATGGGCATTTCCATCATCAGCCAAGGTTTTTATATCATGTACGTGATTATTTTCCAAATGAATATGGCTGCTTGAACCAGTAACAAATATACCCATAACTGTATGATCGCTTACGTCTGTTGTCAAATCCTGCATTGTTAGTCCGCTGATTGTAACATAGTTATTATCCTCAATTGTTACTAAAGGTATATCGCCTTCTAACTGTTTTAAGCCCTCTCCACTAATTACTACGTTTTCCTGATTATAGGCTTTAAATTCAACAGGTTTCTCCTTTGTGCCGCTATGCTGGACGATAAGCTGTTCATTATAAATTCCCTCTCGAATATATACAACCGTTCCTGCCTTCGCTTCTAGTGCTGCTTTTTTAAACGTTCGATAAGGCTTGGAGATTGTGCCGTTATTTTTGTCGTCTCCATTTACAGAAACATAAATTGTATGAGTACTGCCGCTGTTACTCATGACGTGATATAGCACAAAGCCACAAATTATTGCTATAGTCAAAATTAAAATAATCCATTTTTTCATCATGTCCTCCATTATAAATTGCTTTACGATATTTAAATAAGTATAAGTCTCTATCAATTGTTTGAAAAGCGCTATGTCAGTTTTAAAAATTTTCAGAAGCTAAAGGGGGAAAACACGAAATGAATGACCAGGGACCATAACCCAAACGAGCAAGCACCCTATCCCCTTTTTTAATGCCTATTTTTAAATTAGAAGTCAATATCTATTTTTAGGTAAACTTCAAAGAAAATGAATGCTGAGAACCTTTTTCAGCATTCATTTTCTGGCGAATTTACTTTTACTACTATTTCAGCTGCTATCTATGGATTTGCTCTTTAACTTCCATATTTTCACCCTCTATCAGTATTTCCTATTTCCTATTAATAGTTTGAAAATGTTCTTACCATCACTGTCATATCCATTTGGATATGTTACAGGTATTAATGCACTGATTATCAACGTGATTGTAAAACCTATATAATATCCTTTCAGAAAACTATTTGGATTGTAAGCGTTGAAGATTAGAATAACTATAATTAGTGAAATAATATTGAATAAAACTCCCCCAAATATAATGAAGAAATCCCCTATTTTATTTTTAATCTTCACAGTACTATAATCAAAGTCAACATATCCTAATATAAAAAAGTATTTATTGAAAGAGAACCCTTTTAAATTGATTAAAGGACCCCCTACACCTATGTGTATCTTATTTATCTTTCCACCTAGTAGCTTTATAAAGAATGCATGACCTAACTCATGTATAATCAAATTAAAAGGTGAATATATCAAAAGTCCTATCAGATAACCTAACACTGCTGTCATTTTATTTAGACCCCCCACTTCTACTGTATTGGTTAATGACTGACCAAAACTCTTGCTCGATACTTCTTCAATAAATTCGGCGTCCAATTCTCTAAAAACCGCTCCAACCGTTCCAATTAACTCTAATGATCTATAGATGGTACTTGCATTTTTGTCTCCAGTTGGGTAGTTGATCAAAAAAATATAACACTTCGGTTTTCAAACGATTAATTCCCTTTAATCCAACATACTCCGTTAAGGAATTTAGTACTCTATTGCTATTTTCATTCATACCTTCCAAAATCAAATCTTTTTTTATAATATCATAACTTTCAAAAGGATAGCAGACGTTTTTCTTTTTTCTTGTAACATGAAGGCTAGGCTATTAGCTCGCTAATAGCCTACTAGAATACGTTTTTTGCTTTTATTAAGTTATAAAAAGAAATAAATTCAACTATATTTGAATTTTATATTCAACTATTACTGAATTTAGGTATTAGTTTCTGTATAATTTATTTCAACAAAAGTATTTATGAGAGGTGATTATATGTGTATTTCGCAAGTGAAAAGTGAGCCACATCGCAATTTAAAACTGAG
>NZ_BMOS01000062.1 GCF_014647195.1 Oceanobacillus indicireducens
CTCAAATTTCAATTGCGATAGTGGCTCATTTTTAAGTTACCATATACAGTCGTGAGCGTTCAAAGAATGTTATGCATGTAGAAAGCGATCAGTCACTTTATTCAGTAGTAGTCCATTCATTAGGTTGATTTATACAAGAAATACGGTTACTTTTGTATAATGAGAAACATGAAGGAGGAAATACATGATGGTTATGACAGAAACGAGGAAGTACAGAACATCCGAATATGATATTGACGAGATGTTTCTTGAGCGCTGGTCGCCGCGTTCATTTTCAGAAAAAGAGGTGCCAGAGGATACATTATTAGCTTTGTTCGAAGCGGCCCACTGGGCTCCTTCTGCTTTTAACTTTCAGCCATGGAGATTCATCCTTGCGAAGACGGCGGAAGAGCGGGAAGTGTTCCATTCATTCCTTTATGAGGGGAATTTAGCTTGGTGTACACGTGCACCTGTATTAGCGTTGATCATTTCCAAGAAGGAGCGGGATGGGAATGTGATCCACTCGCATTCGTTTGATACAGGAGCAGCTTGGGCATTCTTAGCTCTGCAGGCGAATAGGAAAGGACTGATTACCCATCCGATGACGGGATTTGATTTCGATAGAGCACGGGACGTACTTGAAATCCCGGATGAGTATAATATTGAAGCGCTCGTCGCGATTGGCTATCAAGATGAAAAAGAGATACTGCCTGAAGTATTACAAGAGCGTGAACAACCGAACCAACGCATGCCATTAGAGAATTTTATTTTTAATGGAAAGTTTAAAAAATAATGGACGTGCCCAAATGAGAGTTTTATCATTTGGGCTATTTTCATAAAGTGAAACTTCATTCAGTGGGGAATTCTTACCTCCTCCACTGAATGTTAATTGAACAAAATCAGGGGGCATTCTTATGATTCAATTCCAAAATCAACATATAACTGTTTTCCAAAGTGCTCTATACATGACAACCTCGGCGATTATTCAAGCAGAGGATGCTGTTATAATGACGGATCCAACATGGCTTCCTAAAGAAATAGAAACAATTAGGGCTTATATTGATGAAATGATAGGTGACCGGCAATTATATATTATTTATACACATAGTGATTTTGACCATATTATTGGGGCAGGGGCCTTCCCGGAGGCAAAAGTCATCGCTTCAGAGGTGTTTCAGCAAAATTCCAATAAAAAGGCGGTATTGCAGGAAATTGAAGCATTTGATCAAATGTATTATTTGAAGCGAAATTATAAATCAATCTATCCATCGGCGGATATTGTTGTAACCCGAGACGCGCAAACATTAAGGTTGGGGGAAGTGACTTTAACATTTTATCTTGCGCCTGGGCACACAAAGGATAGTTTGTTTACAGTGATTGAGCCTTATGGAATATTTCTTGCAGGTGATTATTTATCCGATGTAGAGTTTCCATTCATTTTCAGTAATTATAAAGACTACGTACAGACGATCCGGACTGCTGAACAGATTTTACATCATCATTCGATTCGGATCCTTGTTCCAGGCCATGGGACTACTACGCAAAGCGAAGAGGAAATCGTAAGTAGGCTTCATTTCTCGAAGTATTATTTAGAAGAACTTCCTCTTGATAATGAAAGTCTGATTGACGTTTTACGTGAGAAATATACTTTTTTTGAAGGGATGAAAAGTATTCATTTTGATAATGCAAGTATGGCGGGAAGAGAAAGGGATAGATAACACTTTTCCCGTGGACGTACAAAAATACATCTCCGGTCTTATTTGAACATAAAAAGGAAAATAGTACGCTGTTTTAACCAGCAAAAAAAACCGCGAAAAACATTGAGATCACAACGTTTTTCGCGGTTCTCGGTGTCAAACATGCGAACTTGTTATAAAGTAATTTAATATAACTAATCTGATTATCCAAGTAGCAATAATCGAAAGGATGTATTTATAGAGCTTTTTAGAACTAGAACTGCTTGCCAAATATATTTAAGTACCCAAGGTAATATGAAAAAGCAAGGATGATAAAAAATGCGCCTACTATAAGGAAGAAAAATATCCAGTCCTTAGGAGAGACGTTCATTTCGTGATAGTAGGTACGGTCTGTATCACCTGTAAAACCTTTTGATTCCATCGCAATGGCAACTCGTTCAGCTTTACGAATTCCATTTGCCAGCAGTGGAATAGAATATCTTCTGAATTGCTGCCATTTACCTTTTATCCCTTTCGTTCTGCCAAAGCCACGAATCCGGTGAGCTTGCCTTAAAATCTGCAATTCGTCCCGAAACATAGGTAAGAAGCGATAGCCAGCCAGAATACCGTATGTGATTTTAGGGGAAACCTTGCATTGCTGCATTAAACTTAGCATGAATTTGGTCGAGTTCGTCGTTAAAGCAAATAGGATTGACAAGCATACAAAACAAAGAGATCGTAAGGCAAGACTAATCCCTGTTATCATACTTCCCCTTGTAATTTCGATTCCGAAAAGGGTAAATAAAACTTCGCCATAGGAAAAGGTTTGATTCGTATACAGAATGGTCATCCAGGCGAAGCTGAGCGCCACAAGCAGAAATGGGCTAAAAATCTTGAGCCATTTAATGAAGGGGATATCGCTCATCGTGAATGTCACAATAAGGATAAATAAAAAATAAACGAGTGGTGTAAACACATCAAATGTAAAACTGAGCAAAATGCCAGGAATGAGGATGGCAAATGCTTTGATTGTTGGATTAATGGACGAGATCAAGGCTTTCACCTTCTTTATGAAGTACTTGAATCCGGTAAGGCGGACGCAATCGCGCTTTTTCCAACAGATCAGCTTGCTTCCAAAGACTTTCCGGCTCGCCATTATAATGAATATGCTGCTGATATAATACAATCGCCCGATCAACTGTATCCACAATATCCATATCATGCGTGACGAAGACGATTGCCGTTCCATTTTGTCTCAAGCTATCAATCATGCACATCAGTTCTCTCGTAGTCTCTGCATCTTGACCAAATGTCGGTTCATCAAAAAATAAAATATCTGGTGTTTCATCCAGCATCGTTGCTACACTCAAGCGGCGCTTTTCTCCACCACTTAAGGAAAAAGGATTACTGTATTTATTTTTTTCTAAATGGAACTGCTTTAAAAGTGTGGTTGCAGCGGTATTTAATTCAGCTGTTGACCATCCATTCAATTTCATTCCAAATGTTAATTCATCGTATACAGTGTCCGTGATGAATTGATGCTCCGGGTTTTGAAAGACGTATCCCATTCTTTTTCGCAGCTCTTTTTCATCCCATTTCTCCACCGGTTTATCGTAAAAGTTTATGGTTCCTTTTTGAGGGGTTAATAACCCAGTCATTAATTGCAGTAAGGTAGATTTTCCAGCTCCGTTCTCCCCAACAATGGCGACGAATTCTCCCCGATGAATTTTTAAGTTTATTTCTTGTAAAATGGGTTGTTTCTTATGATGGAAGCTCATCTTCTCAATCGTTATTAGGGCATCTCTCTTGACAGGGGGAGGGGATTTCACAGGAATCGGGTAAGAATCTACAGTGTTAGAAAACTGCTTTGGCAAAAATATTCCTTCTTTTTTTAATAAAAAATAATAATCTACAAAGATAGATGCTGCATTGCCATCTGCGATGATTGTACCCTGTTTTCCTAAAACAAGAATACGATCGGTAATATCCAGCCAGTCCTCGATTTGATGTTCAATGATAAACACAGCTAGCTTTTGTTTTTCTTGAATTTGTTTAATTAATTGGATGAATTCTATTCGAGAAACTGGGTCTAAATTTGCTGTAGGCTCATCTAAAATCAATAGTTCCGGTTCCAATAAAAGAACAGCTGCTAGAGCAATTTTCTGCTTTTGTCCTCCTGATAACTCGTAGATTTTTCGATTTTGACAATCATTCATTCCAACGGCAGATAACACTTCCGAAATGCGCTCAGGCATTTCGGAAGGGGCGACTTTTCTGTTTTCCAATGTAAAAGCAAGTTCATCCTCTACGGTAATCATGCAAAATTGACTTTCCGGCTCTTGAAAGACAATCCCGATCTTCTGATTGAGCTCTCCTTTTTGAAAGTCTTGTATATTTTTCCCCCGGTAAAAGATGTCGCCGGAAGAAATGCCTTCTACTGTATCGGGATACAATCCATTTAGGCATAGAGCTAGACTGCTTTTCCCTGAGCCGCTTGCTCCAATAAGGAGAGTCGTCTCATGAACTCTTAAGGAAAAGTGCAGTTCATTGAGTATTAGTTTTTCCGAATTTTCATAGCCAAATGAGAAATTGTCCACATAAAGTAATGGATTAGGCTGCATCTTTTTCACGTTTTTTCTGTATCTCCTTTCCTAAGGCATAGCCGCGAAGGACCCCAGTTTTTGCTAATTTGTCACTCAACCATTTCCCTAGGACACCCGCGAGTAGGGCACCACTGATGATGCGAACTGCTAACATCGCTATAAGTAATGCAGGAGCTAACGCGATATTTCCGGATGAAAATAAATTCCAAGTGAAACTGAAAACGGCTGCAAAGACACCGGAAAGAATTAAAATGCGTAAACGATAATCCTTCCATTTTGTTATTGCAAAGGCAAACTCTGCTCCTAAGCCTTGAATTGCAGCTGCTATAATAAGCCCAGGTCCCGCGGCAGTTCCCAATAATACTTCGGTAACTCCTGCGATAAGTTCAGCTGTAAAGGCAACCCCCGGCTTCCGAATAATATAAGCCGCAACGATGGAAACAATGAACCAAATGCCAAAAATAATTTCATAACCAAACGGTGCGAGACCAAATGGAGCAAGAACATTACGAATACCTTGACCAACAAGAAAGAATGCTAAGTAAATGATCCCGAAGACGACACCTAATATCGACATGAGAACAATCTCTTTTAATTTCCAATGCTTTGTCATTTCACTTCTCCCTAGGTTTATTTTGTAGTAGGACTGTTGGCGGAAAGGCTAAATGTCATGGTGACATGAGAAACTTTTTCTTGGACGAGTTTAAAGGATTCATGTAATGCATTGAAGATATCATGAACGTCTCCGTCTAATCTTGTTGCATAATGTGTAGAAGTAACCGTGACATTCCGATGCTTTGATAGATTGATTTGTTCATAGATTTTATCCATGTAATCTTCATGCCCCATTGGATAAAGGGAAAATTTACAACCGGCGATTTGGAGGATCGATTTTGCTTTTTCTTCGTTCAATGGTGTGTCTGTTTCATCCATATACGCGTCAGCTTCCGTGTCACCAGGACAGCCGATGGAGAACGTACCATTCATAGCAACATGCTCCCCTGTATTCGCTGCATGTAGGAAGATTGCTTTTGCAACATCGAAAACATGGATCATTTTTCCGCGGATACACGTACTGACATCATCTGTTTCCTTCCAAACCTTGGAGGTATCAACCTCACTTAATGTTGATAGAATAATATCAACAAAATTATCACTCATCGGGTGCAGACTAAATTGACAACCTACAATTCGACTAGTTCCACAATTGTTACGCATTCCAATCTCCTCCCTCTATATACTTCAATTATCTTCAAAATGCTCCTGTTTTCT
>NZ_BMOS01000063.1 GCF_014647195.1 Oceanobacillus indicireducens
ATATAGTGGTTTCACATAAAGTGTTGCATTTAATATTGCAATTTAGGTATATTAATTTAACTATTCTTTCTGGAAAAACAATTTGACTATCATTCAAATCAATATTCAAAGATTTACAGCAGTCCGTTAAGTTCTTTATCGCAGCTTCCTTATTTTTCTCAGTTTTTTCCCCAGACTTGTCAGCATCAAATCTTAACCACACCTCACACCAATACGCTGTTTCCGTAGGCATATCGGTATTTTCACCTATCCAAAATGCATCTAATAAAGCCAAGGAAATATCCTCTATACTACTAATGAGATCATTGTGCCTTGGCTTACCTTTTTTAGTTGTTTTTTCGATATATTCCTCAGCTTTTTCCATAAAGTATTTTTCTTTTCCTCCTGGAACATATACTGTGGCTTTTGTTATAGTATTTTCCGAGTCTTCCCTCACATTTAAAATTCGAATTCCCTGCTGTATATTTTCCAAACTTTTTAGGGCCAAGTCATATCCGGATTCACTTGAAAATTCAAGATATGTTCCGTTTTTATACTTTATTGCTGCTGCACGTTTTTGATCTGTTGAACGTTCATAACTACCTTTTATCATTTGCTGAATAAACTCGCCGTGAGTTCTAACATTTGGACGCACAGGGAAATTAGAACTCCCCATTCTTGGAGGTGAAGAATATTCTAAAGCATTTTTTGTATTCTTTAAAAATATATTTTTCTTTTCTACCGCCAATCTTATGCCTCCTTATTAGAATAAACAGTCATTCTTTCATTAATTAATTTTAAAAGTTGGGATTGTGTAATGTTTCTATCATGCAAGATAGAGTCTTTTATTGCATCATCGCAAACTTTTATTAATTCCGCATGACTCAAAGAAAGTGAGCTATCAATTAATTTATCTGATGGTGTAAAATTCTTTTGAAATACTGAAAGCTTATATTTAAATAATCTGCATATTTCATCTTTCGTGGGTAGAGAGTAGTGTAATACATCATCGAATCTACGAAATAATGCTTGATCCAGTAACTTTTGATTATTGGTAGCAGCAACTATAATACTTTCGGAAGTGTCTTGTTCTATAAATTGTAAAAAGGAGTTCAATATCCGTCTCATCTCTCCAACTTCATTGTCTAAACTTCTATCTGCACCAATGGCATCAAATTCATCAAAAAAGTATACACCAATATTATTTTCTATAGACTCAAAAATTTGTCTTAGTTTTGCACTAGTTTCTCCCATAAACTTTGTTACTAACTTATCTACTTGAACAGTATACAATGGAAGTTCTAACTCGGTCGCAATTACCGATGCAGTATATGTTTTTCCTGTTCCAGGATGACCTTCAATCAGAATTTTCCTTCTGTTATCCATACCATATTGCTTAAGTTTATTTTTATTTTTATACTCATTCAAAATTCTAATGATTCTATCTCTAATCTCATCCGAAACAATTAACCCATCCAATTGATTGTTAGGTATAGTCATATGCAACATAGGATTAGTTTTATTTAGTGAAACTACATTAGCGCGAGGAATCTGTGATTTATCGACGAGTTTTTTTAACTCTCTAGCAAAGTTAACATGATTTTGTTTGGCTTCATATGCTGCAATTTGTAATACAATGGTTTTAAACTTTTCATTGTTTCCATCCAAATGTGCTTTCACCAAACTTTTTATATGATCCGCTGTAGCCATTTAAAACACCTCCTTTAGCATATTTACCCTTTTTATAATTGTATTCTTCAAAAGGATCAAAGTCAATTTAGTGTATTATATGTCAACTACTTGAACATTGCGAAAGAGAGTACTATTGATTAATGTTATATTCGCTTAACATCTTTCTCCTTTCTATGCTTTCGTCCATAAAAACACGTTAGATAACAATAATTCACCATGCCCAAAATTGATTTACTATAAATTTTCCGCAATACCAGCCATAATATATTCCGCACATGGTACAGCAATTGCATTTCCAATCGCTTTATATCTTGCATAATCACTAATGGCTTCATCCTTATTTCCAAAAGCTGTCCAGCCCTCTGGTAATCCCATCAAACGTTCACATTCCAATGGAGTTAGTTGTCGTATATAGCCTTCTTTTTCTTTCCCCTCATACCAAAAAGAAAAGATATTGACTGAACCAGCTAGCAAAGTTGGGAAAGGGTCATTTGTCCGTCCGAAACTTCCAATGAATCCTGATTTGTTTTTGTCTTTTGCGGTACTTCGCATACGTCTTTCTTGAAAGGGACGGACGACGGGTATTTTCCTCCTTGCTTTTTCAGAAGATACTCGACTGGCTGCGGTGGAGGGTGGCCGACTTTCATCGCAAGTAGTAGAAAATGATTGCAGTTCGCGGCTTTTAAATAATATTTCTCTGGCACGTGTTCCTCCAAAATCCGCCACGAGGAAGATACGTCTTCTTCTTTGAGGAAGTGTGGGCTTTCCCCAATATCGGGCATCCAAGACGCGCCAGCACACATCAACATCATTCCCTCGGACCATTCCAGCGTTTGCCCAGAGTCCAGAAGCAGGCATTGGAACACTGGTTTTTGTGAACGACTCCAACACGGCTTTAAAATCCAACCTGTTATTTGATGAAAAAGCTCCCATGACGTTTTCCCAAACAGCGATAACTGGATATGTTCCATTCGTTGCACACCTCATTTCTTCGATAATGCGGATCGCATGATAAAATAAACTGGATTGACTTCCTGCAAGACCTTCTCGTTTTCCGATATTGGATAAGTTCTGACATGGAGAACCAAAGGTAATAATATGAACAGGTGGTATTTTTCCACCATCAACTTTTGTAATATCTCCTAGACGTAACAGATTAGGGAAATGCCTTTTTGTAATAGAAATTGGCGCTTTCTCTACTTCACTTGCCCATGTTGGTATAATTCCGTAACGAGAACCAGCTAGAGGAAATACCCCGATTCCGTCAAATAAACTTCCCAATGTTATTCCGACCATATTTCACCTCTACCCTTCATTTTTGGGTACAAAAAAAAGACGTTCATTTTAATTAAACGTCTAAAGATAATAGAATCTATTAAGTTAAAATTTATTATTCTGTTGTGTTCCCACACACCAGTTCAATTCCTACTGAAACCTCAATATGGTTTTTCATCACTTTTTTACGCCCATTTTCACCATTTGGTACAAAGTGTGCATGCTTGTAAAACGTTGTGAAACTAAGGATTTCTACATAATTTTCCGTTGTATCAACGCTATAGCCTCCACATGGGACGAGCCACCAAGCTTGATGTCCAGGGCTTTTTCATGAGCGAGTACGTCTGCGGGAACATATCGACCAAAGGTGTAGGTACGTGGAAACATATCGACACAATAATCACTTAAGCAATTTCATATTTACGAAGGTAATTTCTAAAATTATAATTATCACTGCTATTGAAATAATGGCTTCAGTTTTCAATACGAGAAAGAATCCAACTAATAATGTACTCAAGCCTAAAAGTGCAAACGTTTATTCAGAGCTAAAAACAAGTGGGATGGGCATAAATTGATATATTTTATTGAAGCTTTTTAATTATTTTCTGATGCCTAGTTCCTACTTTTTTCGCACTGTATAGATAATACCATAAAAAGGGAATAAAATTATATGGATAGTAGCAAAAAATAAAACCACGTTAAAGAAAGGTGTTTCGTAAAAATTAAACCATTTTGTGAAAATTTCTTTTTGTAGCATTTCATTCCCAAATTTACCGAAGTCAAAATTGTTAATAAGCGTGGTACTATCAACAATTATCAATATAAAATTAAGAACAATAAAAAAAACAACATTGATTAACCATTTCCTCATTTGCTTACCATCCCATTCTTTTATACGTTACTTTTTGATAATTGATTAACGGCTTTTTAAAATGATTTGACGATTAGGGAATACTATAAACTCGAAGCTACTCAGTGCTATTTAACAATATAATTCTCTTCAAAAAAATGTATGGAACTAATTGAATTTTATTCTCTAAAAATCATCAAACTTTTTCCTGAATTTTTTTCTAAATTTAAAGCCAAATCGATTGATATATATTTCATTCTTAGCAAGAAGTTTATATGCGTCTAAAACATTGAACATATAAGTATAGATATAAATACCAATAGCAATCAATCCAATACAAACTGGGTAATAAGGTGTCAAAAAACTAGTAGGAATAATACTTTTCCTTTCTAATCCAATAGGTAAGAACCCCACTACAAATAATCCAAATCCTAATATCATATAAATATTGTATTTTCTTTTTATATTTTCATATCTAACGTTAAGTTCTTGGAGATGTTTTTCATCAAACAATAATGGTTCTTGCTTAAGCACTTTATACTTTTCTTCTTCAAAAAAAGATGTTGACGAAAACGCTCCTATGCCTATTGTCGCAAAAATAATTGTTGGTATTAAATAAATTGATGGATCTTGTTTAAAAATAAAATAAGGAATGAAGGCTAAAGCAATAAAAAATAAACCCAACGATAAATATTTAGCAGATTTACGAACTGACAATATATAACCTTCAGCCGTTTCTTTACTGACATAATATCCCGACTCTTTATCATTATTGGTTTCGCTAGGGCTCTTTAATAGATAATCCATTGAAACATCAAATATATTTCCAATCATAAGAAGCTTTTCAGTTTCAGGATATCCTTGACCATTTTCCCATTTACTCACTGCTTGTCTTGATGTGTTTAATTTTTCAGCTAAAGCCTCTTGTGAAAGTCCTCTTTCCTTCCTTAATTTAAATAATTTTTCACCAAATGTCACTTACTTTAAACTCCTTCCCTTTACAAAATACCGCTCTTTTTATTGATAATTCTAACCATTTACTATACAGCATAGTTTATATTTTAACTTATTATAAAAATAAAAGGAAAGACAGTAAATACAATCGAAAAGTTATTTTATTATGTCATTGTTTAAATATCCCCCGAGTGCTCCACCAATGATTCCCCACAATACTATACTAATAATATGCCAGTAAACGACTCTTTTTTTATTTACACCAAGAGCTAATGAAGTGAATGCAGCAATATGACCAGAAGCAATTAACGGCGCAATAAGTGCCAAACCTGGAACACCGTATTTATCATACAATTCCCTAGCTTTCAATGTGCGATTATGAACAAATCCTTTTTTTGAATCCCGATTATGAATTTTCCTTTGCAAAGTATTAAATAAAACAATAATGGACATGATTGAAATCCAGTTCCCAAAAATACTGATAATTACCGCTAAAATAATGGGTATTCCAATTAAAGAACCAATCATTGATCCACCGAGAGATTCCACAAACGGAATGAATGATATTAAAAAAGTTCCCAAATATTGTAGTAGTAAATTTAATTCTGATAAATAACCGACAATTTCTTGTACTAATTGACGAAACATAATAGCTACTCCTTTTAACCTTTGATGCTAGTATAGTTTCATGGACACATCTAAGTTAAATTTTATACA
>NZ_BMOS01000064.1 GCF_014647195.1 Oceanobacillus indicireducens
AGATCAAACTCTCCATAAAAGTGTTTGTAATAGATGACACCGTCATCTACTCTTAGCTTCAAATATTGATTCAAGGGATAAAAAGCACTCGTTAGATAAATCCAACGTTTAACTTCTTACCTCTTTTTCATACTGGTTGTTTTGTTCAGTTTTCAAAGAGCAAATGTTCTCGCCGCCTCTTCGCGAGGCAACTTTTATATTATATCAAACAAAAACTATCAAGTCAATAACTTTTTCATTATTTTCTTGACGTTGCCACTCCGTTAAAAGCGACAAGAAATAATATACCACACTATTAAACTTTAAGTCAACCATTTTTTTTATTTAGATTTACTCTAGTTTTTGTGGCGGATAATTAATATAACATGTACAAACCACGAAAGCAACATTAATTTTTACTGCCGATTATTTATACCTTATTATTACTATCACAATTAATATGGAGCAAGTATGACCTGATCCCTTGCTTAAAGTCGTCCACACCATTTCCAGTCGTGACAATCTCAGCTTCCTTGTTGCCCAGCACGCAAGTAAATTTACATATCCCGCCATGCTGGGCAAGATTTTCTTTATATCTTCAGTCGATTTCTTTATTAATTCATTCAACTGTATCAATCTTTTCTCATTAATGAATTCCAAACTGAAGTCTTTCCTTTGTTACTTAATCTCATTGAAAGCAACAAAAAATAGCGTTTGAAAAGAAAACCTGAACGAACTGAACAGTATATAAATATTATGATGCCTCCTCAAGTAGTTAACAGAAACGATTGAGACAGCATTATTTCAGAGCCAGCCCCTCCTTTACCTCCTCTATTGCTCTCCACGTCACTTCCCTTTCTCCTCATATAAAATTGCCAACTTCAATTAAAATAGCCTAATTTCCACTTACGAATAAAGCCATTTATTCATCCTTTCACCTCATTTTAGAATAATCCTCCCTCTCCCCTTTCTCCAGCCAGCAATAAAATCTCCAAATAAGAATAAGGAAGAGAAAGTAACCTATCAGGGAAAATTCATGTTGCCAGTCAGGAGAATGAATAAATAAGCCGAGTTGTTCTGCCGTTTGCTCTGCTATGTAGGCAAACAGGCTGCAAATAAGCAGGAAAAAATATCGAAGTAATGGATGAATCCTTTTTAGAACGAAAATAATGAGAAAGGTACATAAAGGCAGAATACAAATCGTAAATAAAATATTAATGGTAAATATCTCTGAAAAGAGACGCTTTGGAAAGAAATACAGACCTGCCCCCACCAACAAAAGGTCTAAATACGTTCCAATTAAAGAGGCGAGAATAGCAGTAGATAAATAAGACTTCAATCTAAGATTTCTTTGGTAAAATGGCTTCTTTTGCGAGGATGGAGAATTCGATTTTCTCCAGTGTTTTGCAATATTCATGATAAATATCTCCACTTTCTTTAGACATGTCCTTCTTTAAATAATCAATGACGTTCCAATCCGAGTACCAGTCTCCCTTTTCCGCTTCATTCTGTTCCATATCCTCCCACGCATATTTTAAGATAGGGCTATATAATTTGGGGGCGTTTTTCCGAATCCGGCAGTCTTTTATTCTTTTCTGGTACGAACTCCCAGGTACAGATTCATCAACGTCATTAAATAAATGTGGCCAAAAATCTTTTCTTGAACCCGTGTGGGGTTGAAGATTTGCCCACTGATAAATCGATACGCAATGTTTCGGATCAAAAAGTAATTGATACAAGCGTTTTCCCAATAAAATTCGTTCATGTAAAGAGGCAAATTTATGAATCGTTTGACCGATAATTTTAGTCTCCTTGCTATCAATGAAGGGAAATATAATTTGATTTAAATCAAGGAATTCTTGCAGCTTGAATTGAAGTGTTTCCAGTACGGTGGATTGATAATACGGATTCTGAATGACTCTTTTCTCCAGATAGCTTTGTTCATTAATAATAAGTGCTGTCGTCAGCAGGTAGCGATCTCTTTTTCGATAAAAGTAATTCCAGATCACGCTCATGAAAAAAGAGACATGGAACCATGGTAAAAGGTGAAAAAGATTCGTGTTTCTTTTTATACTTTCTTCATAAAGTAGTAATTGCGGGTAAATGTCTTGAAAAATTAACCAATTACCCCGCTCTAAAAAGCTAAAAAACTCCTTCTGCTCCTCGGAGGATAAAATCCTAGTTAAGAGACTTCCTTTCAAATCGGTCATATTCCATCCACCATTCCTCGAAACCATATGCCCGAGGAAAGCCCAATGAATTTCAGGAAACCTTTGATAATAAGCGAGGTAAGCATTCGTTCTTGTCACGTTATTTACATTTCTTTTTTTCGTTTCATGACGAATGTATTCGATTAAATGATGTTCCCCTTCACTTAATTGATTTTCCTGGATCTTCGGCCGCCGCTTCTTCATTAATTCCTTTTTTATCGCGATTAGTTCGGGAGGAATCGTTTGGCTCGCTATTTTCTTTTTTAAACACGAAATGATGGAGCATCACCTCTTTACTAATCATGTTATGGAAATGGCTTGGAATAAATGATGATTAGTTAATAAGAAGTGAATTGTTCCTTAGGTTTTTGGTATGTTTATCAGGGCGCTCGAATAAAATGATATTGTTGTTTGGAGGTGAAACGGTGAAAAGTAAAGTAACGAACGGGATCAATCGCATGATCACCGTATTAAGAAAAGATCAATCCTCTGATGGATCCTGGGATTATCCCTTTGAGACAGGTGTCTCTACGGATGCCTATATGATTATTTTACTGCGCACCCTAGAAATGAATGATGAAGAACTCATTCAAGCTTTAGTCGAGCGGATACTCAGCAGGCAGGAGAAAAACGGGGCCTGGAAACTCTTTTATGATGAGATCGACGGCAATCTGACTGCTACCGTTGAAGCCTATTATGCACTATTGTATTCCGGTTACCGTGATCAGACAGATAAGGAACTAATTGCTGCAAGAAGAAGGATTCTCGAATGGGGCGGAATTGAAAAAAGTCATATGATGGCCAAATTCATGCTCTCCTTAACCGGCCAATATAAATGGCCTGCGTTTTTTCCGATTCCAATCGAATTTATTCTTTTACCATTATCCTTCCCGATTAACTTCTATGATTTTTCCGTTTATGGAAGAACAAACCTTGCTCCAATGTTAATCCTAGCCGATCAAAAATTCTCGTTGAAAACACAACGGAGCCCCGACCTTTCCCATTTATTTCTTTCAAGAGAAAGTAAAGAAAACAACGAGTTCTTCCTTTATCGCTCAGAAGATTGGCGTTCCTTCTCTTCTTTTATCCACCAAGGAATCAAAAATATCATTGGGCTCCCCGCTTCCATTCATTCAATCGCCCTGCAACAAGCGAAAAAATATATACTGGACAGAATTGAGGCTGACGGAACTTTATATAATTTCTTTAGTTCCACCTTTCTGATGATATTTTCCCTATTAGCTCTTGGATATCCTAAAGATCATCCCGTAATCACAAAAGCAGTAGAAGGATTAAATGGGATGGCTTGCAAAATTGATGGCCATACACATATGCAATATACAACAGCAAACATCTGGAATACATCTTTAATCAGTTATGCCCTGCAACGTGCTGGTGTCCCGTGGGATGATTCCATGATTCAGCAAGCAAACAACTATTTACTTTCACGCCAGCATGACCGTTACGGTGACTGGGTAATCCATAATCCTTTCAGTAACCCGGGTGGATGGGGGTTTGCTGATCAGAATACGATGCATCCAGATATAGACGATACAACTGCCTCCTTACGGTCTATTAGCCGATTGGCACGTAACGACCCCGTGTATCGACAAGCTTGGGATAGGGGGAACAAGTGGATTTTTTCCATGCAGAATCATGATGGTGGCTGGGCTGCATTTGAAAAAAATGTGGATAAAAAAATCGTTAGCTATATTCCCATCGAAGGGGCTAAATACTTATTTGCGGACCCTTCTACCGCCGACTTAACCGGAAGAACGATGGAGTATTTAGGTAATTTCACAAACTTGCCGATCGAGCACCCCGCAATAAAAAATGGAGTGAACTGGCTGAAACGTGATCAAGAAAAAGATGGATCCTGGTATGGCAGATGGGGAATCTGTTATATTTACGGAACATGGGCTGCCATTACCGGTTTGATCTCGACTGGTGTCCGTTCCGAACATTCTTCCATTCAAAAGGCGCTGAAATGGCTCAAAAATATTCAAAATGAAGATGGTGGATGGGGAGAATCTTGTTATAGCGATATCCACCAAACTTATATCCCGCTTACAGTCAGCACATTAACCGATACGGCCTGGGCATTGGATGCGCTCATTGCCGCATCAGACAACGTGACACCCGAAATTCAGGCAGGGGTAAAATTTTTACTGGATCATTCTGACAAAAAAGATTGGACATCGGCCTATCCAAAAGGACAAGGAATGGCAGGAGGATTTTACATTCATTACCATAGCTATCGATATATTTTTCCTTTGTTAGCGTTGAGTAATTATCGGAATAAGTTTTTATCACGCATTAACGGTCTGTAAATTCCTTATTTTGTTCAACTAACATTCTGCGGGGAAGGAAACCCCCGCTGAATGAAATTTCACTTTATGATACAGTAATCTGCTCTGCTAGCGAAAATATAAATCATTTCCATAAAATTAGACACACTATATGTAAAGGAGGTTTTTATCATGGACAAAAGCAAAGAAATACAGAAGCAAGAACGTCAGCAGCAGAGAGAAAAATCTACTGCTATTAAAGGTGACAAAAAACTTAATGGTCCAAACCGCCCTTCCATTTAACCTTTCTCAATCCTAAAGGATTTGTTTTTAAAACAAATCCTTTTTACATACATATTTATCGAAATAAGTATCGTCGTGGATTCTGCTTAAGGGGAAAGCTCTCCCTTTTCGCTAGTTGCAGCAATAACACCTTATGACCGGGACATGCGTATGGAGAAATACGGTAAAGATTTAAATAAAAATCAATAAAATACGAATTAGAGTACCTTGTGCTTACGACTTACAAAATTAATCCAACTGGAAACAGCATTATTTCTTATTTCTCCCCCTCCAAATATTTGTTATCCTTCCCTTTTTTACAAGAAGATGAATGAATTATTAACTAATGTTGCTGATTTTTTTAGAAAAGCATGGTATACCAGTGTTTGTTGTCTACCAGCATTATCTATTTTTGACATAATAGTGATAACAGTTTGTTAACTGTATTCCACAGTTTTGTTACATTTTTCCGTTATTCTATAAGGGAGATAAAAATTGGTAATGTAAAAAGTTCTATGAAAACCAAGTGAAAAATATATATGTC
>NZ_BMOS01000065.1 GCF_014647195.1 Oceanobacillus indicireducens
ATAAATATAGACGGACTCAATTGCCGATCCATTTGACTTTGCAATTAATTTTTTCTCGAATTTAAAAACTCAAGTGCTTTATTACTTCCATGACTGAGCACCCATTCCACTTCTATCCCCTGCTCCTCAAACACTTCCTCCGCCCAACCAAATTCTTTCAATGCCAGACTTGTCGGGGAATAATATGCATAATCTAATACCACTTTATCTAATGTGTCCTTTCCTTCTCCCTTGGCAGAGCCACAAGCTGTTATAATGAGCGATGCTCCAATCATTACTGCAATAAACGCAATCCACTTTCTCATGTCTAGTTCCTCCTAGGCTTATTTTTATATTGAATTTCAATTTAAGTTTGCTAAATATCATTTTCCTTATAAGTATAGTCGGGTTTAAGTGTGGACTTTCCATCTTTTCAAAGATGTTTCATATAAAAAACCCCCTTCCTTAAGAAGAGGGTTTTAAAATTCCTCCTCTTATCTTTCAGATTCTTAAAAACTGTAGGATTTAGCACCTTTGCAGTTTAGCCAACTGCAGGTTGCCGGGTTTCGTCGGGCCTATTCCCTCCACCACTCTTAATAAGAGAGTATACATATGTAATTGTATTGAACAAATTATTTTAAAATTTTACCGATTGGAAACTATTCTAATCAAAGTGAATAAAATTGTCAACTTCTTTTTTAAAATTTCAGTGGGACAGAGGGTCAGAGCATTTGTCCCAGTTTTAATATGATTGCAGAATTACTTAAGATTTTATCTTGTATTTTTCCTGCTATAAGTGGATACTAAAGGATATAGGCAAAACTAGTTAACTTACTTCACATGGCATAAGAGAGGAAATATTATATGGAATCAATCGTCGACTTTTTCCGAAAAACCGGAGTAAAACGCATTATTATTTTTGGTTTAATCATTCTAATTCTTTACAGTGTAAGAAGTTTAATAAATATTATCCTCCTTACTTTTATTTTTTCATTTTTGATGAATGGGCTAGTTGAATTTACAGTGAAACGGATCAAATTTAACCGATCGATTCTCGTGTTATTGCTATACTCCGTAATCGTCGGTTTATTAACAGTAGGAGCTGTAAAATACTTACCAATTATTACGATGGAAATCAGTCAAGTCATTGGGCAGATTTCAAATTTCTCCATCCAATCGTATAATAATCCAGTTTTTAGTTTTATAGAACCGATTATTTCAAGCGCTCAAATTACGAGCTACATAGAAAACGGCTTTTCATTTCTCTTAAAATCGATTACAGATATTAGCACGGTAAGTGTACAGGTTTTAATCTCGTTAATACTTAGCTTATTCTTCCTGCTCGAAAAACCCCGCCTACTTGCATTTACGAGTAAGTTCAAAAAAAGTAAGGTTGCGCCATTTTACCTGGAGATCGAGTACTTCGGCAGTAAGTTTTCACGCACCTTTGGCAAAGTAATTGAAGCACAATTTATGATTGCCCTGATTAATACATTTCTTACGGTCATTGTATTAATCATTCTTGGATTCCCACAGATCTTTGGATTAGCGATTATGGTCTTTTTCTTAGGGCTTATCCCTGTTGCAGGTGTAATCATTTCACTTATCCCGCTATCTCTCATCGCCTATACAATCGGGGGCTTTTTAACCGTTATTTACTTGCTCACCGCAATTATGGTTATCCATGCAATTGAAGCGTATATTCTTAATCCAAAATTGATGTCTTCTAAAACGGATTTACCTGTATTTTATACATTTATCGTCTTAATCTTTTCACAGCATTTCTTTGGTGTCTGGGGATTAATTATCGGAATACCAGTGTTCGTATTCTTGCTGGATATACTGGATGTAACCGATAATGATAAACATGAGCAAATAGAGTAGAGGTGGGACACGGGGTTATTTGTCCCACTTATTCATAAAATAAAAAAGGCTCGCGGTTCGCTTGATGTCCTTGTAACTCCGTAGAGAAAAAACATTACGGGAGCTGACTAAGACTTGAGGTAATTGGATTCTTAATTTGAACTTTTATTATTTCCAGGAGTGTCCGACTCAAATTCAATATGCTTATTAACGAAATGAATGATCTAAATGCAAATTATTAAAACATACACATGCATATTAATTTATAAAAAACGCCCATTTGGAAAAATCCAAACAGGCGTTTTTGATATAACAAGGTCTTACAAGTCTATTGGTTTTATATTATCCGCAATAATATATAAATTAGGGGTGCAATAAAAATGTTTAGCACCCCTTCTTTTATTGAAATTATTTCTTTACAGTGTGTATAAAATGAATTGTCTCAAAGGCAGATAAATAATCTGTCCTATTTCTAAAATAAAGTTCATTTATCGAATTTGGTGATAAATGTTCATAAATTAGCAAACCTGATTTTTCTAACATACTCTCTATTTCATTATGAGTGAAACTTGACTTCATTGGTTCCCCACTTGCTAAAGCCATTTTTACCATATTTTCAACTCTATTAGGCATCCCTTTTTCTTCAAAGAGTTTTTCGTCTGCATAATCAAAAACAAGAGAACTACCCGGTGAGATGTTAGTAAATAAATGACTAATCAATCTCGCGTTTTCCTCTTTTGTTAAATAATATGAAACGCCCAATAGGCTAAAGAAAGTCTTTTTGTTGTCAAATCCTTTATCTATTAAATATTGCTTAGAAAACTTATTAGTAAAATCCATAGAAACAAAATGAAGATTTTTTGGGATATTAAGTTTAACATCCTTTAACTTCTTCTTTTTAAATTCTTGCGTAGCTGGATGATCAATTTCAAAAATCTTCAAGCTGTTGTTCAACTCTGGATATCGGAAGCCAAAAGTATCTAATCCAGCTCCGAGTATGACATATTATTCTACTCCTAAATTAACTTCATTTAGCAATACTTTTTCACAGTAAGCAGAACGTGCTAATGATATTAGGGATAGTTGAACTCTCCTGTTAAAGAAATATATGATTACACTCTTGTAAATTTCATCCTTATTTTATCGCTTGTAAATAGAGATCAAGTGAATTTTCGACTTCTGCTTCAACTAATGAAATAAAATCATGATAATCTTTTGTCGTATGCGCTTTATCCAAAGCTTCATAATAAGCTAATCGATTTTCCACTTTGATAACAACCGGTGGATACCCGTCTTTCATTAACTCTAAGTTTAGTAAGAGCCTCGCAGTTCTTCCGTTTCCGTCAATAAACGGATGAATACCTACAAATATGGCATGTAACATTGCGCCACGTTTAATAGCATGATGAAGGGCCCCTTCATTTTCATACCATTTCATCATCTTTTCCATCTTTTCATGAATCAAAAAGGCAGCAGGGGGGACATGCTCCGCTCCCGAAATAAACACTTGCTCTGCTCTGTATACACCTGCATATGCATCGTCAATTCCTTTTAACACAAGGCGATGAAGGTTTTTTATTTGCCATTCTGAAAGAGGTTCCTGATTTCTAATAATTTCTTCTACATAACGAATCGCATCTCTATGATTAATTACTTCTAAATGTTCTCTTAATGTTTTTCCACCAACCGTTATCCCTTCTAAAACAACTTTTGTTTCATTTAACGTTAACGTATTCCCTTCAATTGCGTTAGAGTTGTATGTCCACTCTAAAAATAACTTTTCTTTTAGCGTCCGTAATGTGTGTGTTGGTAAAGGACGAGCAGCATCTAACTGCTCCTTTTTTTTAAGAATATTACTTAACAAATAATTCACCTCTCTCACTATTTTTCATTATGACGCTATATTTATAGAATTACTCAAGCGTTTTATTACTTTTCATTATAACATAGCAGAAATGGAATAAGATTCTTTATACAAAAACCCTCTCCCACCGAAGTGAGAAAGGGTTGATACGTAATATAAGATTGACGTTTTGAGAACTGTGGCGCGCGACGTGCAGATTTAAGACCGTATTTCTTACGTTCTTTCTAATGAGTGTATAATACAATGAAAGTTCAGTAAAAATAATTAAGTTTCATGCCTATAAATAGATATAATAACATCCTTGTTCACTATTCCAAAAAATAATTTGAAGTGCCTTTTTTGTGCAACTGCCGTCGCACAAAAAGCTGCATCAATGGCAGCTGGATCTTCAATATAGACCTGTTAGCCATCCATGTAGCGCAAGATCAGTGCTGATCCTCAGCTGTTTGCGGTCTAAACTGTTGTCTTTATAAAGAACTTTATAGCCAAAA
>NZ_BMOS01000066.1 GCF_014647195.1 Oceanobacillus indicireducens
CTCAGTTTTAAATTGCGATGTGGCTCACTTTTCACTTGCGAAATACACACGACTGAAGTTACGAGTATTCTAGGTTTAGTTTATTCATAAAGAAGCGAAATCTAACTTTATAAAGTGAAACTTCATTCAGTTGGGATATTACAGACCGTTAATGCGTGATAAAGTGAAACTTCATTCAGTGGGGAATTCCTTCCCTCCCCACTGAATGTTAGTTGAACAGAATCAGGAATTTACGGACTGTTTATCCCCCACCTTCACATGTTGGGCTTCCCTCATGTTTAGAGGTGGGGATATTACAGACCGTTAATGCGTGAAAACAAGGATTTTCTGAATTAAAAGCAGAATGATTTAGAGGATTCTAGAGATAATGGGAGAAATGAGCCAATAAACGGGTTTATACTTTATGACGCATAAACTCTACATTCTAAATCAACGTAAACAACAACATACCATGTTTGAGTTAATGTTTTTAAATGCGTATAGTTAATAGGTAGATTATTTTTATGGATAAAAAAATACAGATGTGCATCGTTAGCTTTGTATATCAACAAAAATTACACAAAGAGGTGAAGGTATGCCGATTATTGAAGTTAAGAATCTAACCAAAGTGTTTGGAAGAAATACGAGACAAGCACTAAAACTTCTAGACGAAGGCCGCACGAAGGAAGAAATCTTAAAAGAAACTGGTGCAACGGTCGGAGTCAATCGCGCAAATTTCTCTGTAGAAGAAGGAGAAATATTTGTTATTATGGGGCTTTCAGGTAGTGGTAAATCCACATTGGTACGATTAATCAACCGCCTGATTGAACCGACACAAGGAAATATTTATATTGATGAGGAAGACCTTTCTAAAATGGATAAAAACCAACTAAGGGAAGTTCGCCGTGAAAAACTAAGTATGGTCTTCCAAAAATTCGGTTTATTCCCGCATCGAACTGTATTGGATAATGCCGCGTTCGGCTTAGAAATCCAAAAAGTTGATAAAGCGGAAAGGGAAAATCGAGCTACAAAAGCACTTGAAATGGTTGGACTTGGTGGATACTTGAACCAGAAACCAGGCCAGCTTTCCGGTGGGATGCAGCAGCGTGTTGGTCTTGCGCGAGCCCTCACAAATGACCCCAAGGTCCTTCTAATGGACGAAGCTTTCTCAGCACTTGATCCACTAATTCGAAAAGAAATGCAAGATGAACTCATCCAATTACAGTCGAAAATGAAGAAAACCATTCTATTTATTACACATGACTTGGATGAAGCATTGCGTCTAGGTGACCGGATTGCTTTAATGAGAGACGGGAACATTGTCCAAATCGGTACACCAGAAGAAATTTTAGTAAATCCCGCAAATGATTATGTGGAGAAATTCGTTGAAGATGTTGATAAATCCAAAGTGTTAACAGCCCACCATATCATGAAGCGTCCAGAAACCATTCAAATTGAACGACATGGTCCACGGGTCGCACTGGAAAGAATGCGTGAGGAAGGTATTTCTAGCATTCTCGTAACTGATAGAAACCGTAAATTAAAAGGTTATGTAACAGCAGACGACGCTTCAAAAGCAAGAAATGAAGATGTTAGGGATTTAAATGAAATTATTCGTACAGATATACCGAAAGTAGATAAAGAAACACCTTTACAGGATATCTTCTCTATCATCTATGACTCCCAGACCCCGGTAGCCGTTGTCGAGGATGGGAAGCTATTAGGTATTATTGTGCGAGGTGCTGTAATTGCAGCACTTGCTGGAGAAGGAGAGGTGACAAATGGTGCTTAATATTTCTAGTATCGTACCAAGAATTCCTGTTTCAGAAGGGGTTACTGATGCTGTTCGTTGGATAACAGATACATTTTCCTTTTTATTCAACCCAATTAAGCAGCACTTCGGTAATCTTATGGAATTTATTTCAGAAACTGTATTGATGAATATCCCGCCATTCGTTTTCATCCTACTTATTGCAGTTATTGCATTTTTCATAACAGGAAAAAAACTCGGCCTTGCTGCATTCTCGATCGTTGGACTTTGGTTTGTTTATAACCAAGGGTATTGGGATCAGATGATGAATACGATCACGCTCGTAATTGTAGCGAGTTTACTTTCCATCATCATCGGTGTACCGGTTGGAATCCTGATGTCTAAAAGTAAGATTGCCGAAACTATCATCACACCGATACTTGACTTCATGCAGACGATGCCGGCATTCGTTTACTTGATTCCTGCCGTTGCTTTCTTTGGTATTGGAATGGTACCGGGTGTAATTGCTTCATTAATCTTTGCAACACCACCAACCGTTCGTTTTACCAACTTAGGTATCCGTCAGGTGTCTGCTGAACTAGTGGAAGCAGCCGATGCGTTCGGAAGTACCGGTTCACAAAAACTATTCAAAGTAGAACTTCCAATGGCTCGCCCAACCATCATGGCTGGCATTAACCAAACAGTAATGTTATCATTATCTATGGTAGTTATCGCTTCGATGATTGGAGCACCAGGTCTTGGTAGAGAAGTACTATCTGCCTTACAACGTTCTCAAGTAGGTCCAGGATTTGTATCTGGTGTAGGAATCGTTATTCTTGCAATTGTTATTGACCGTATGACGCAAAACTTAAGTAAAGAGAAGAAATCAAGCTAATGGCATCTTTTCCACGGAAAATGTTCCATAAATAGTAATGAGTTTTAATAAAGGAGAGATTTATATAATGAAGAAGTTCAATTGGAAACGTCTAGGGGTTGTATTAGGCTTATCTACGGCACTATTTGCTGCAGGTTGTGGCTCCGGAGATGATAGCTCATCTGAAACAGGCGACGATGCTGCTGGTTCTTTAAATGGTGAAGTTGAACTAGCTTATGTAGAATGGGATACAGAGATCGCTTCTACACATGTTGTTGGTAAAGTTTTAGAAGACTTAGGATTTGATGTTACATTAACTCCTCTAGATAACGCTGTTATGTGGGAAGCCGTTGCTAACGGTGAAGCAGACGGAATGGTTGCTGCTTGGTTACCTGGAACACACGAAGCTCAATTTGAAAACTATGGTGATCAGATGATTGACCTTGGCCCTAATTTAGAAGGAGCGAAAATTGGTTTAGTTGTTCCAAGCTATATGGATGTTGACTCAATCGAAGACTTATCGGATGAAGCTAACAAAATTATCACCGGCATCGAACCAGGTGCTGGAGTAGTTGCTGCTTCTGAGCTTGCTGTAGAAGAGTATGACAACTTAGACGGCTGGGAGGTTCAAACTTCTTCAAGTGGTGCAATGACGACCGAATTAAGAACTGCTTATGAAAATGAAGAAGATATTATTGTAACTGGTTGGTCTCCACACTGGAAGTTCCAAGCTTTTGATCTGAAATATCTAGATGATCCAAAAGGTACTTTCGGTGAAGCTGAAACAATCAACACTATGGTACGTGAGGGTCTAGAAGAGGACCTTCCGGAAGTTTATCAAGTTCTTGATAACTTCCACTGGTCTACAGAAGATATGGAAGAAGTCATGCTTAAAATATCAGATGGTGCTAACCCTGCAGATGCAGCCGCAGAGTGGGTAGAAAATAACCAAGATAAAGTAGACGAATGGACAGAAGGCATTGAAGAATAATTGATAAAAGGACTGGTATAGTTACCAGTCCTTTTTACTTTGAAAAATAGATTGTTTTTACTATAGAACACTAGTTCCTATTATGATATAATTGCCTTACCCCCAACGGGGGTAACGTCAAAAGTTCTATGAAAACCAAGTGAAGAATCATCTACATGT
>NZ_BMOS01000067.1:0-1514 GCF_014647195.1 Oceanobacillus indicireducens
GCATCATGCCCATTACCATGCTTGCCATCAATGACTTCTTGAGCCATCTGCGATACTGTTTTACTCTTTGGCTTTGCCTTAGGTGCAGAAGATACCCTTGATCTACGATTAACTTCTGCGCGAACTTTTTCATATTCAGCTTGACTAATTCCAAGAGATTTCCTTCTAGCTGAATGACCTTGACCGTGTTTACCTGCAATCACTTCATCAGCCATTTGGGAAATAGTCTTTCCTTTCGGCTTACTCGGATTTGATGGTTTGCTAGGTGCCGGTGCAGGCTGATTAGGCGTAACCGCGCCTCCTCTGATTCTTGCCCGCACCGTATCCATATTAATACCAGGACATGTAGTGTTTGCTCCCGGCATTTCTCTATGACCTTTTACATTATTTACTCCGATACCCAAGCGCTTCATGTTATACGCTACTCGCTCATCCCAAGCTTTTTCTTGGGCAGCTGTGAAAGAACCATTACCAACTAAGCAAATATGGTATGTTGGAGTGTTGTAATTACCCACGCCGTTCGTAATTTCATTTGGGTCATAGCAAAGTTGTACTGTTCCATCTCTCAAGATAATTTCATGGTAACCACCTGTCCCCCACCCCTTTGTACCGTGCCAGTATTTCCAAAAAGAATCAAAATCGCCCGTCGGTGTCGCCGAATGATGACGTACAATATATTTTATTTGCGATAGACTACGGGTTCCGTTTGTACGTTGTGTTCTATGCCTGATATCTTGAATTTTAGCCATTAAAAATACCTCCCTTTAAATATAAAAAGACACCTCAATGAGATGTCTTACTTCATTCCTCTGTCTTTTAAAAATTTCTCATTATGCTGCGCCTTTTTAGTGACGTTATTATTTTTCCACCAAGCCCACACAGCGACTGCTACAGTGGCGACTGCGGACACACCTTCATAAACCTGTTCTTCCGAAAATGGCAATGGGTTCCACCCGAATGTAATTAGTGTCTGGTTAACCAATAAAATCACTAACACTGCTAACCTTGTGATTGCTGCTTGCATTTAAATCATCCTCCTAAAATATATTTGCTATTGCAATACCAATAACTCCGGCAACGACAGCTGTAATTGTGGCAGTGATAATGGCTCCTGTTATTTTTCTACGTATCCAGCCAGTATCGTCTTTAATTTCTTTAATCGTATCTTTAATGGTTCGGATTTCTTGATCTTGTAGCTTGTCGTTTATTTGTAAAGACGAAATGTCGTTTTTCATACTTGCTTGTTCATTTGCCAATTGTTTATGATCGCTTTTTAAACTATTTATATCCTGCTGTATGCTTTCGCGCCAAACGTCCATGTTGGTCACGTCCTTTTCATCCATTTTCATCCCCCTAAAAAATAAGATTCCTCGTATTTCCCCAAAAGAAAAGCACCCCACCCGGGATGCCCTTCCACTATTACATATTCATTTTTCTGTTTGTACGGCGCATAAATCGCAAATTAATTCTTCGCCATCTTCTACTACGTCAATATCGTCGGGGCTAAAATCTAC
>NZ_BMOS01000067.1:1894-3292 GCF_014647195.1 Oceanobacillus indicireducens
GCCCCAGCCATAAAATAATCCATTACAGGCATGGTAAAGCTCCCGTCCACATTTAAGACTGTATCCGGGATACTTGAGTCATCCTTTCCGCGGTAGTTGACCACACGTAAAGTTTCTCCATCTCTTGTTGTATTCCTTGAGCTCGTTTCCGTAAATTCGTAGTTCGCCATCATTATTTTTCCTCCTCTTCATTTTCATCTGTTGTATCTTCCGCAGATTCTTCTTTCGCTTCTTCAAATGCTTCTATTAAAACAAAATGAGCTTCCGCATCATTCCCGGAAAGCTCTTTATCAAAGTTATTAACTAATTTTTCGACGGTCTTTAATGCTGGCTCTAAATTCTTATCGTCAATAATAAAATACTCGTCATACAATGCGTCATATTCCCGGTTAAAGCCTTTTACATCATCAATGTCTAAATCGCCATTTTCCTTGCGCTTTGGCTCTCCGTTTTCATCAATACCGCAATATTCTTCGATTAACGTTAAACGTTCTTCACTCACCTCCTTATTGCGTTTTTCGAGCGCCTTAACGATACGCATACGATGAACGTTTTTCTTTCCCTTTGCAGTTACAGTATTATATAAAAACTCCGTTACGTTTCTTAAGTGCTTGTTCTGTATTTTTATCATGCTACTAATTCCTCCAGTTGTTCAATTCTGTATTTTTGTTTCTTGAGTTCATTTTTTAATAATTGATTTTCTGTTTTAAGCAAAGTAATTTCATCTTCGAATTTTAAATCTATCTTTCTTAGTTCCGAATCAAGTTCTTTAATTGCTAGAGAGTTAATAGACCTGTGGGTATAGCCATTTATGGCTTCTTCATCATACTTAAATATATCAGCTGTTTCACGCTCGATTACAAAGCCTACTTCACGTTTTCCGTTTGACTTCATTTTATAATCGTAAAATTCACTCTCACGTAAAAACTCCAAGCCACTGCCGTCAAACTTCTTTATGTCCGTCTTAAATTTTTCGCTTGAAACATCCATAACCTTTGCTCTTACAGTGCTGTAACTTCCCGTGCTATCTGCTATTCGTAATTCATACCCCGGTCTCGGACGAATATAAGCATGGTTATTAACCGTATACTCAAGAGTGGAGACGGTTGTAAGTCGGTCGGCTGAAAATGGTTTCGTTGTTCTAACTTCATTATGATTAACCTCAAGATAGGTGCTGGGTCTTCCACCGTGCAGTCTAATTCTCTCGATATCGCCCGAACCAAAGTGTTTCAGACCTGTGTCAGCGCCTCCGCCAAATAACAATTGAGATCCTGTAACTCTTAGACCTAACGCGGATTCAATGGTGTAATTAAGACCGGCTCGCGTAGTTACTTTATTTCGAGAATATGTCGCTTCAACAACTTTGCTTCCGTCGTAATATCCAAGATTTAATTCCCC
>NZ_BMOS01000068.1:0-1159 GCF_014647195.1 Oceanobacillus indicireducens
CAGAAATACTGGAGTGGAAAGGGTACCGAGAAAATCTTGACACAAACTTACTTTTAGGAATTGTTGACAGGAAGAATAAAAAGGTTTATGATGACATTTTTCTAAAATTGGAGGAGATTGCAATGAACGATAAATCATTAGAGTCTGCCTTTAAAAATTGGGAAGAATTAAGTATGAATGATAAGGAGTACGCTGCTTATGAAGCAAGGCTAAAATATATTTTAGATGAAGAAGCAGCTAAAAGAGAAATGGAACTACGATTGAAAGAAGGACTCGAGGAAGGTAGAAAACGCATAATGAAGGAGGGATTAGAACAAGGCTTAGAGCAAGGTAAAAAAATTGCTAACGAAACAACCGCACGACGCCTTCTATGTAGCGGCATGACAGTTGAAGAAGTAGCA
Organism: Oceanobacillus indicireducens; assembly: GCF_014647195.1. Lineage (GTDB taxonomy): Bacteria > Bacillota > Bacilli > Bacillales > Amphibacillaceae > Oceanobacillus > Oceanobacillus indicireducens. The sequence goes on from NZ_BMOS01000068.1 coordinate 402, forward strand.
AATTTCACTGAATTAACAGTATCACGTGTTGTAGAAATTAAACGTGAATTGTAAAAGGAATAATTACCACAAAAAAAGGACTACAATTAGCCAATAAGCTAACTGTAGTCCTTCTTAGATGGAGCCTAGCGGGATCGAACCGCTGACCTCCTGCGTGCAAGGCAGGCGCTCTCCCAGCTGAGCTAAGGCCCCAAGATAAAAATATATGTAAAATAGAGTTGGCTATTCTAGTACTAAGCTACTAAATAATAATGAATGGCTCACGCGCCCTAGAGGATTCGAACCTCTGACCTACAGCTTAGAAGGCTGTTGCTCTATCCAGCTGAGCTAAGAGCGCAACATAAACAATAAATTATCCTACAGAACTATTTAGTTCCTATCCCAGAAGCAAGTATTTTCTAATGGGCCTGAGTGGACTCGAACCACCGACCTCACGCTTATCAGGCGTGCGCTCTAACCAGCTGAGCTACAGGCCCATCATGAAATAAGAGCGGGTGAAGGGAATCGAACCCTCATCATCAGCGTGGAAGGCTGAGGTTTTACCCCTAAACTACACCCGCATATGTAAGATGGAGGAGGTAGAGGGATTCGAACCCCCGCGCGGTTTGACCCGCCTGTCGGTTTTCAAGACCGATCCCTTCAGCCGGACTTGGGTATACCTCCGAACTATATGATGCTTCTATAGATGAACCGATGGACCCTGCAGGACTCGAACCTGCGACCGATCGGTTATGAGCCGATAGCTCTAACCAACTGAG
>NZ_BMOS01000068.1:1169-2743 GCF_014647195.1 Oceanobacillus indicireducens
TGTAAAATGGAGGAGGTAGAGGGATTCGAACCCCCGCGCGGTTTGACCCGCCTGTCGGTTTTCAAGACCGATCCCTTCAGCCGGACTTGGGTATACCTCCGAACTATATGATGCTTCTATAGATGAACCGATGGACCCTGCAGGACTCGAACCTGCGACCGATCGGTTATGAGCCGATAGCTCTAACCAACTGAGCTAAGGGTCCAGTATTATGGGGCGACGGTGGGAGTTGAATTCACTACCACACTGGTATTTTTTATGCCCGTCATCTCTAAGCTGCTTTTACGCAATCAAATATGTATATGGCGCGCCCGAGAGGAGCCGAACCCCTAACCTTTTGATCCGTAGTCAAACGCTCTATCCAATTGAGCTACGGGCGCTTTATATGGTTCTGGGGCTCAGTCGGAACCGGACTTTGAAAAGGTTTAGATCCTCTCCAACTAGCGACTCCCGCCAAAACCGTAATTCAAATGATGAGCCATACAGGATTCGAACCTGTGACCCTCTGATTAAGAGTCAGAAACTCTACCAATTGTGCTAGGTCGACGTATATTATGTCGTGCTGCTTTTAAAAAAGTGGCTCGGGACGGAATCGAACCGCCGACACACGGATTTTCAGTCCGTTGCTCTACCGACTGAGCTACCGAGCCATGGAATATTACTGATTTTAATTAGCTTCTCGCTTCGGGTTCTGTTTCGAAGCATGTTCAAAGATGTTGTTGCTCGTCGTGTTGCAAGCTTATTCAGCGAAGTTGCACTCCTCGCATAGCTACAATGAAGTAATTCGAGGAAGTTTACGCTATGCTCTACCGACTGAGCTACCGAGCCGTAATAACTTTTTTCTAAATAGTGGCGGTCCGGACGGGACTCGAACCCGCGACCTCCTGCGTGACAGGCAGGCACTCTCACCACCTTAACTACCGGATCTTTATTTGGTTGCGGGGGCAGGATTTGAACCTGCGACCTTTGGGTTATGAGCCCAACGAGCTACCGGACTGCTCCACCCCGCGGTAATAAGAAATATGCAAGTTTTGTTTATGCATAATATAAAATAAGGACTGTTCGTCGTGTTTCGGGATAATTCGGAGAAGCTTAGACTCCTCACAAAACCTATTCAGAGATGTTACTCAATGGTGTTTCGGCTTTGCTCCACCCCGCGCCGCGATAGTAAAAATACATATAAATAATGGTGGAGGATGCAGGACTTGAACCTGCGACCCCCTGCTTGTAAGGCAGGTGCTCTCCCAACTGAGCTAATCCTCCGAAGCATAAGGACATGCTAGTGCATGTGTTGCAACACGACGTTGCGTATTAACATGCCTTCCTAAAAAAATGGTGACCCGTACGGGATTCGAACCCGTGTTACCGCCGTGAAAGGGCGGTGTCTTAACCGCTTGACCAACGGGCCAATTAAGTTTTTGGAAATAATTAGCTCGCCACACACAAAGTTTATAGCTGATTAACAGCCAATTGTTCAACCATTAAGGTGCGGTGGGGAGATTTAAAACAAAAAAATGCCTGGCGGCGTCCTACTCTCGCAGAGACAAAGTCTCAACTACCATCGGCGCTGGAAA
>NZ_BMOS01000069.1 GCF_014647195.1 Oceanobacillus indicireducens
GAGGCTCACCAGCCGCCTGCGGAAAGCGAGAGGTGTCTGGACTGCGAACTTCCAGAAGAAAATTGCACTAACGCTGAATGAAAGTAATAGGGTCACTTTTAGATAAGGATATCCAAAGAAGGCTGGTTATGCAACATGATCTAGAATTCAAACGAAAAACCGGACCGTCGCCATACATACAATTCCTACTAGAACGGTAGCTGATAAACTCTTTGTCCATAAGGCAATAAGAAGCGTTGGGATGATCGCAGCAAGCACTCTCCAATCTATCGCTAATACTGACGCATCTTGAATGATAAAGCTATCAACAATCAAAGCGGTAAAAATACAAACCGGTATAAATGAAAGCCATTTGACGACAACTTTTGGAAGGGCTATATTTCTAATAACGATGAATGGAATAACCCTCGGAATAAAAGTTACAATCGCACAGCCCAATATAATTAAAAGTACGGTTAGATTAATACTCATTTGTCTTTTACCACTCCAATCGTAGCAACAATGACTGTAGTTAAAAGAATCGCGATATAGGAAGGTACGAACAGACAAAATACGATCATCAGTACAACGACATAACCAATTAAAGATAAATAAAAATTCAGTTTACCTACATCGATATGCTCTAACTGCAGTACAAGTAAGGCAAGGAACATAGCGGTTAAAGCAAAGTCCAACCCAAGTACTTCCGGATTGGAAATCCATTTTCCAAAAATCGCACCTGCGACACAGGATAAAATCCAAAAGATATACGCGGTTATATTCAACCCGTTCATCCAGCGATCATTGAACGTTTCTTTTTGGACAATCTTATTCGCAGCGACACCAAATGACTCATCTGTGACAAGGGCGCCGATCCCAATATTTTTGAGCAGAGAATAGTTTGTGAAATAAGGAGCCAATGTCATACTCAATAGCAAATGTCTTAAATTCACAATGAAAGTTGTAAATACAATAACAGAAAAAGGACTACCTGCTACAATCAATGCGCAGATAATAAATTGGGATGCACCAGCATAAACGAGTATAGATAAAAGGGCAACTTCCAATACACTTAAGTTGGAGGAAGCACCGACAATTCCTGCAGCAATTCCAATACTGATATAACCAAATAAAGTTGGAATACAATCCTTTACCCCCTGAGAAAAAGTAGACAATTTATATCCATCATCTATTCTTTTTGCCAACTCACTCATTATTTCCCCACCCTCTTGTATGTAATGTTAAACATATGTATGTTATATTATTCCCTACATGCTATAATAAACATATCAAAGAGTCAAGGAGATTTTGTATGGAATTCATTCAAGAAGTGATTGCAGACAACCTTGCTGAAATAAGAAAAGCAAGGGGATTAAGCTTTGACCAATTAGCCGAATTGACTGGTGTCAGTAAAGCAATGCTAGCTCAAATTGAAAGAGGCAAGTCCAATCCGACCGTCACTACACTTTGGAAAATTGCTAACGGGCTACAAGTATCTTTTTCAAGCTTTCTTAAGGAAAATGAGAAACCTAAAATCGAAAAAATAGACATGTCGAAGCTCAGTCCTGTCATCGATGACGGGGGTAATTATCTTGTCTATTCCGTCTTTCCATTCCATCCGGAGAAGAAATTTGAAATTTTCACCGTAGAATTGCAGCCTGGTTTCAGTCACCAAGCAGAGAAGCATATTGGTGAAGAGTATATATTAATCCAACGCGGGACACTTACGATTGAGATTCATGATGAGGAATTTGAATTAAAGGCGCATGAAACCATTAAGTTTCCTGCAAATACAGTTCATGTCTATACAAACGACACGGATGAGCTGGTCAGATTTTACACCGTTATTTTTTATCCGGAATGATCATAAGAATTTGAACCTCTCATGACTAAAATCACGAGATTCTTGGGAAGAGAACATACTTAATGAACGGTGCATACACAATTCATAAGCGGTTTTTTTTATCGACCAAGCTAGCCTCGTGGTTTTTAATCTTCCCTTGTAAATTATAATCTCATGTTTGACACCAAAAACCGCAAAAAACGTTGTGAACTCAATGTTTTTTGCGGTTTTTTTGATGGCAAAAATAGCGTACTATTTTCCATTGTAAAACTAAGCAGTAATAGAAAATCAAAAAACAAGTCTTTATCCTTAGAGATAGATGGAAAAAAACTTGTCTTTTATTTATGTAAAGCTCCACATTGTTCCATCTAAAACACTTGCTAATTGTTCAAA
>NZ_BMOS01000070.1 GCF_014647195.1 Oceanobacillus indicireducens
TAATTAAGAGGTCAGGGAGTTGATCCAACAAAACAAGGGAGCGATTGAAATGAAAAACGTAATGACTAAAGCATGGGAAATTGCAAGAAACGGACAAAAGAAATTCGGAGGTAAAGTTAAAGAATACTTTGCAGAAGCTTTAAAAATGGCTTGGGCAATCATTAAGAAAGGGGTCAAAGAAGTGGCTGAATATCCGAAGGTTGTTATTGAAAGAGCGGAAGAATTTCTTAAATCAGGAGACCAACCAACAAAGGAATTCGCAATGAATAAAGCGATCCATGAATACGATCTATTTATCAAAAACTACAAAAAAACATATAATTTTAAAGCGAAAAAAGGACAAAAAACAATTCCTTTTGAAGAATTTGTTAACCACCTTGAAAAGTTAACAGTAGATGAATATGTAAAAATAATGATGGCAGCGAGCAACTTCGCTGAAAATTACGCTAAATAATTTTGCGCTCCCTTGTAAAATTAAAAAAGGATGACTTATTATGAAGATGAGCAAAGAAGAATTTTTAGAACAGATCATGACGAGACGTGAGGCTGAAAGTTATGTTGGAATGTCTAATGTAGCTTTCCAGCACCACATTAGAAACAAAAATATCATTCCGTGCAAAGAGTATGGAGTTGGCAGAGGAAAAGTTCAGCTGTTCTGGAAAGACGATCTAAATAAATTAAAAGAATTTGTTAAAAACCCTTGACTATACAATTATATAGTTGTATAATGTAATTAGAAGGTAAGAGATCAGCAAGAAATACACCAACTAACGGGTAGCGACCAACGCTAGGAGGAAATTAAAATGAAGAGAAACGAAGAACATTTAGACGCAGTATTTGAAGGCAGAGCATCATTAACGGAAAAGGGAATGAGAGACTTCTTCAGCAGTGACGAACAGATTGCAACTAACGAATCCCTCGATCAAGCAATTATTGAGTTTAACAACTGGGAAGGCGCTGCTAAGATTTACTTTAAAAAAGAAACTGAAATTTTCTTCACAGAAGTATTTTCGAATGACATTGCAGCATCCCAAACAGTCCCAAACAAAGGTATATACAGTGTTTTAGGCAAAGGAGAATTCGAAGGAAATAAAAAAATAGGTAAAAAAAGAAAAGCGTACATTAATAAATTTGTTAGCTTATTGTTACAAGGATGGGAACCATTCCAAGCAGAGTACGAATTATCAGAGTTTTCTTATCAAAATAACATTTAATAGGAGGGGCATTGCCCCCTCTTCTTAGGAGGATATATGAAATACCTAAACCATATCACACTCAATTCAGGGGATTTAAGAAAATCTTATTCGGATGAAGTAGACAAGGAAACTTTCTTTGTTCTTAACAGAATTTACTCCGAATCTTTTTCGGAAAACGGAGCAACGTTTGACGATTTCCACATTTTAAAAGGCACGAAACTAGCTAATGGAGCGATATTTACTTTACTAAGAAAACACGAAGGCGGTCTAGTTCCGATTTTAACAACCACCGCACTTAAACGTGACGTACAGGATACTTGGGAGCATTTACATGATACAACTACCACTCCATTAAAAACGGACAGGAATAAGCCGGTGAGCGCTCCCTGTGTGATAGATAGGCTGGAAGCCGGAGCAATGTATCCTCAATTTATGATGGCGTTGCAATGGACTGGTGACCTCGCAAGAATATTGGGATGGCTTGCACTGGATCCTCGTAAAATTAGATAAAAACAGACCGGAGTTTTCCAGGCTCCGGTCTTAGTGTGTTGCACATAATTATAACACTTTAATTATATCATCGCCCCCTACATCCGTCTATTGACTTCCGCACGGACTTTCTCATATTCGGCAGCACTAATACCTAATGACTTCCTCCTTGCTGGATGACCGCTACCATGGTCACCTCTGATGACTTCAGTAGCCATCTGACTAATCGATTTTTTAGGCTTAGAAGGCGAGCCCCCGCCAAGACGTTTA
>NZ_BMOS01000071.1 GCF_014647195.1 Oceanobacillus indicireducens
CGGTGTATTCGATAAAGTCGCCTAGTTCTACTTCCTTACTTCCGGGATTAAAAATATTACGACGCTGTTTAAAAATACGTGCCTCCACATAAAAAGGCGGGTTAAAGGTTGTATCCTTTACCCGAATTGTATCTCCGTAGCGTATTTTCTTGTTTTGCATGCCTGGGACATGTTCTAAGTCAATGACGTTGATTCCCCATGTGACGAGGGCATTTACGCGTTTGTTCAATTCCATGCGCCCTAGCGTGCGTAAACGCTCTTCTGTGATGTTTTGGTCTTCTGTTTCCGGCTCGTATTCCCTAACCAAATGCTCACCATTTCGGCTCCATCTGTTTCGAGCGTCCTCATCCTCTACAAATACCTCTAAGCGTGTTCCGTCCTCACGTTCTGGACCAATAACCCGCAATGCAGTAACAATGTTATTGGCATCCGTTTCCCTGCTGACTGTCTGCAAGTCATGCCCAAATTCAACGGTGCGTCCACGCCATTCGCCGATATGCTCGACCAAATCGGCATAACGTACAATTTTCCCACGGTCAACTTCTATTCTAAAATCAAGTTCTAGGTCAAATTCATTTGCTAAACTTTTCAGTGCAGAAAACGGATCAGTTTTATTTTCTCGAGTGATTGTACGGATATTACCCGTATATGCTACCTCACCAACTCGCACCTCTGTTCCCTCCAAAATATCCCGCATATGGGCTTCCGGTGATTGGGATGGAGTAGTACCCGGTTCGATTGTTTTCGCTGTCACTAAATCTTGGTAAAAGCCATAGGAGATGATGTCAATATAGTTAACACCTTCTGCGCCAGAGTAACGTTTCGTATTTTTGATAATTAATTCTCTGTATTCCCCATCCTCGTCCGGGATGATTAGACGGTTGCGGTCTACTAGGTGCTGGGCGTATCTTTTATCTGCAAATGCGGTAAACTCAAAGACTTCCACCCAGTTGGACATATCCCGTTCATGCATATTGTCTGAGACGTCATATTTATGAATGTGGTCCAGTATCTTACTCGTTTGACCGTCTGCGATTATGATTTTTGACATGGATTTCCTCCTTTCTGACAAAATAAAAACACCCCAGAATTGGGATGTTTTACTTATCACTTATTAGGTTGCCATCTTTAGTCCAATACTGAGTCACTTCTTTGAAAGGCTTCTCTTTTCCGTTGCCGGTAATCGTTGTTACTTTTATAACTTCTACAACTTCAGCCTTTTTGCAAGATGAATTCATTAAAATCATCTCTCCATTTCCTCTAAATATTTCTTCCCGGCAATATCCATCGCAATAAAGTAGACAGTTACTTCTATTAGCTTCTTTAAGTCCTCAATATCTTTGTCTTCCCATTTTCGTAAATAGTGGGCTTCATCATTACCTAGCCAAGATGCCCTTCGTGCTATTTCTTTAATGGTATGGTTGTCCAACATGTTTATACAAGGACTTAATTGTTCATTTAGAATCTCTTCCTTGTCTTCGGGTTTTAAATATATCAGATAATCCTTCACTAAAAATTCCAATGCTTTTCGATAACCTATACCGGATATTAGATGAAGCTCCATTTGTTCCGAATGGTATGATTGATTATATATCTCCACAAAGTTAGGAGATACCTCTTCAACTTCTTCTTCAAACACTTTATTCGTCGGTTTGACAGGCTGTGTTTTTTGGTAATGAAATACCCTTTCATCCCCATGAACATAATAGCCAATCAAAAGACTTCGACATTCAATATTTGTGCACTGAAAAGCAAGTTCTGCAGAATCTTTTTCTGGACGAGAACGTATCAGAACTCCACCAATATACACAGGTTCTATGTTGGTGTTGCAAACACTGCAATGAGTGAGATATCTATCAACAACTATGCGATCAATTGCATCAATATGCATAACCTTTATTTCTCTCATTTTTTCCATGTCTATCACCTTTGCTAGTTTTAATCTATTCTA
>NZ_BMOS01000072.1 GCF_014647195.1 Oceanobacillus indicireducens
GTGGATTTAAAGGTTCAGACCGAACGGTGAGAGCATATGTCTCTAAGCGGAAAATAGAATTACTTGAAGAGATGGAAGCAAACGATGAGGCAGCTCTTCCGTTAGAAGCAAGTCCAGGGGATGCCCAGGTAGACTTTGGGGAGGCGCCGTTTAAGGTAGAGGGAGAAGTCATAGAACTTCCGTATCTGGTTATGTCTTTCCCGTACAGTAATGCATTTCTGGTTCAGGTGTTTGAGTCCCAGAATCAAGACTGTTTCTTGGAAGGCATGAAACGATTCTTTCATCACCTTGGGGGAGAACCTAGAAGAGTTCGTTTTGATAACTTATCACCTGCGGTGAAAAAGATTCTTCCTCATGGAAGACGTGAACTGACGGAGGGATTTGAAAGGGTTGTCTTACACTACGGTTTCGAATATGAATTTTGTAATCCAGGTTCAGGGAATGAAAAAGGTCATGTGGAAGCAATGGTTAAGTATGTTCGTAATAATTTCTTTTTACCAGAACGAAGAGTATTTCAATTAGACGAATTCAATACCAAGTTGTGGGGAGAAGCTGAAAAAGATCGTCATCGCCAACATTATGAGAAAAAGGAAGAAATCAGTAAATTGTTCGAAGAAGATAAGCATGCATTTTTACACTTACCGGCCAAGGAGTATAGTTGTGTACGCTATGAAACTTTGAAAGCTGATAAATATGGGTTTGTCCAAGTGGATACAAAAAAATACTCCACTTCCCCACGTTACGCAAAACAAAAAGTCTTGGTGGCAATCACATATGATCAAGTTACTATCCTTTCGGATAGATACGAAAAAATTGTAAGACATAACCGAATCTACGGAAATGCATCAAAATCAATGGTATGGCAACCCTACCTATCTCTTATGGCCACAAGGCCAACAGCTTTGAAATATACGACGTTCTATGGCCAATTACCGGAACGCTGGCGAAGCTATTTGAATGAATGCACCGTTGAGGAGAAGAAAGAAGCTCTCAAACTATTATCAACATTACTGAAAGAACATAGTTTAGAAAAGGCAACAGAAGCGTTGGAGATAGCTTCTAAAAGGAGCCATCCATCTTCCGAATCAATCAAACAGGCTTTCCATCAACTTATTCACGGGCGAGGTTATCGTGATACGTTGGAGATGAAGCCTAGCATCCCAGTCATGCCAGTCGCTGAGCGAGGGATTAAGAAATATGATGTCTTCTTTTCCTCTGAAAGGAGGCAGGCATAATGCATGAAATGATTCAGGAGTACGCAAAGCGATTAAAACTCAGCTGGATTCGTGAGAATTTCCATACGGTGAACATAGAAGATCCTCAACAATACTTATTAACACTTTTTGAAAAGGAAGTGGAACAGCGTGAGGAGCGTAAGATAAACCTATTATTCAAAACGGCAACGCTGCCGAACGTGTCTGGCAATCCTTTTGATTGGACAGATATTCAATTGGGTCAGGGGTTAAGTCAAGAATCGGTATTAGAAGGAGAATTTATCGAGGCAAAGGAAAATATGATTTTTTATGGTGGAGTAGGTGCAGGTAAAACCTACCTCTCTACGCTCATAGGAATCAATGCCATACAGAAGTATGGCAAGCGAGTGAAGTTCTATACCGTTGCTTCATTGGCAAATGAGCTGTTGGAAGCGAATGAAAAAGGTACGTTGACCAGGCTGTTTAACAGAATAGATAAGCTTGATCTATTAATATTAGATGAGCTAGGCTATATTCCATTGCATAAGCAAGGTGCAGAACTACTGTTTCAAGTGATATCTATGTGTTATGAAAAACGGAGCATTATCATTACTACCAATCTTCAATTCGGACAGTGGAACCATGTCTTT
>NZ_BMOS01000073.1 GCF_014647195.1 Oceanobacillus indicireducens
GTGTGTTTTTCCGGTTCCCGGAGGGCCTGTCAAAATGACGTTTTGGCCCTTTTCAATAAATGAAAGTGTTTTTAACTCCGGTAATTTGTGCTGCGCCACCTCTGGTAAAGCTCCTTCTTCCAATTCGTCCAGTAATTTTTTCTGCGGAAAATTGGCAGCTCTAATCCTATTCTGCTTTGCCCGAACGAGTCGATCTTGCTTTTCCTGATATAGTACTTTAAATAATATTTCATATGCTTGCGCTGGTTTCTCAAAAGTACTTGGATCCTGTATCATCTTCCGAATGCTCGGTAACCGCAGATCCTTGCACAATGCTACTAATTTGTCTTGTTGGCTCATACGACACTACTCCTTTGTGGGGCTACGTAAAACATATTCTGATAGGCCTCCAGGTTTAATTCGGCCTGTCTAGTAATCTCATCCTCCTCGTCAATAGAAGAGGGGTGACTATTTGATTGCTCGCATATAAATTGAATTCTCTCTGTCGAAATATAATCCGAACGGATTTGCTTCAATTGATCAATTGCCTCTAGTATTGCCTGTAGATTATCTTTTTCTTTCATATAATGGAGTAGTGCTATGAAATCTTTCTCTTTTCCGATATAATAGGTTTGGTAAATATTTTTAATATGGCTGGGTGCTTGTTTCAAACATTGGCTTTGATTCAAAGCACCTTTTTTTATCTCAAACGTTTTTAAATAGTGATAGATATCCATTTTCCATTGATGAACTCCCCAATCCCTTCGGTGTTTAGCCGCGAGCTCGCCATCAATAAATAACCGAATTTCCTCTGCACCAACCTTCGCGCGAATATATTTCCCCACGTGTCCTTCCGGAACGGAATAGTGATTCTGTTTGATGACCACCGTGCTATATTTGTCTACACGACATTCCACCAAATCCGCGGGATCAAATGGTTGGACTAGATTTTTCCCAGCTGTATTCCTTTCCCTTTTCAATAGTTCCACATGCTCTACGTTATGTTCGTGGTGTAATCGTCGGTTGATCTTCTGCATTGCCGAAACCAAATATTCATTTGCTTCCGTTATATCCGTAAAGCTATGCAATGTTGAAAATACCTCCCGCCGTACAAACTCAACACTTCTTTCCTCGTGCCCCTTTTCATTACCCTTTCTAACTTCGCAAAGTCGAATCTTAAACTTGTAATATTGGGATGACTGATCCATCGATTCTGTTATTGTTTTTTCATTACCAATAAAAGACTTTACTACAGTTCGCATGTTGTCATACGTAAATGTTTCGGGAACGAATCCTAGATGGTCAATCAGCTTCGTATGTACGTCTAAAACACATATTTGCGATTCAGATTCGTACAACCTGGCGAAACGGTAGTTGCTATACGGTACGGTGAAAACAGCTAAGGAGTAGCTTTTTATGGTGCCATCTATTTCTAACTTTACTTCTCCCCAATCAAATTCTACTTCCGCCCCAAGCTCAAAGTGTCTTCGAATAAATACTTCTTTCTTTTTCGCTGTTTGCTCATTGACATAGTTTCTTACCGTTGTGTAACTGACTTTATATCCTTCGTCCCGAAGGGTCTCAAACATATCAATCATCTTCATTTGTTGTTTAGCCATGTAGTGCTGTTTCTTCCACTCAT
>NZ_BMOS01000074.1 GCF_014647195.1 Oceanobacillus indicireducens
ATTGACGAAGCTAGAGACGACATTAACCGTGCTCGTAGTGACCTTGACACCGCCCAGGAAGAACTCGACCAGACGAAAATAGACCTCGAAGATTCCCGCGAAAGATTGGAAGGTGCGGAGGATAATCTCCGCGAGACTCGCGACGATTTAAGCAAATTAGAAAGTGACCTGCGTGAAGCGGAAAATAGCTTGCGTGATAAAGTTGATTTAGTTGATTACAATGAGAGAATCACGGATATTACGCGGGATATGGCGTCAAAGGTTGATGGTGAATGGGTTGACGGACGGTTACGGGTTGAGATTGACGGAGAATCCGAATTAATCTACGTCAAGGATGACATTGACGGGATGATTAATAACACTGTATCTAAAGCCAAGTACGAAACCGACCAAGAAGGGATTGTAGAGCGTTTTGAAAGCGCAGAATCTCGAATCTATCAAAATGAGCAAGCTATAGGTGGAATGGTCAAGCAGATAGATTATAACGCCGACCAAGGGAGATTAGAAGAGCGTTTGACAGAATGGGAACGCACTGCGGATGGATTTAATCAGTCCGTAAGTAGATTGCAAACTGATTTTGATAATTTGGAGATTGGTGGAAGGAATTTATTTAGTTCCAATGGTTCTTACAAAAATGAAAGCATATTTAAAAACAGCCCTTACAGCGTGATTGCAGTAACATCTTGGAGACAATACGCAAAAAGAATGCTTGTAGAAAGCAATGCGGAGTATGTTATATCAGTTTGGGCGAAAGTTAAATCAGGAACAACAACTAACCGATTAACCTTGCACCCGGTTCAATATACAACTGAATCAGGTTCAACCAGAAGCTCATCTCCTTCAAGAGGTTTTGCAGTAGGGGCAGATTGGACGTATATTAAATACCCGATTACAACACATCAGGACTCTAAGTCTATGAATTTATATATGATTGTAGACCCAAGAGATACAGGTAACGAGATTTGGGTTAGTGCTATAAAAGTCGAAAAAGGGAACAAAGCAACCGACTGGACCCCAGCACCTGAAGACCAAATTTCTTATACCGAAACCCGAATCGAACAACTAGCCGACAAAATCGCGCTAGAATACATCAAAGACGACGACCTTATTGCAGGTATCCGGATAGGAGACCCGAACCCAATCAACGGGGCAAACGTGGAGATTACTGGCGATACAGCTATTTACGGTCGATTACTTGCCCCCGATGCAACGTTTATAAAAATTTCTACCGAAGAAATGTACGCTATAGACGCAGAAATTAAAGATAGCAAAATCACCGGAAAGCTCGACGCCAATGACGCTGAATTTCAGAAAGGTAAATTTGAAGAAGCGCACCTTGTTAGAGCGAAAATTGACGAAGCTGATATTATTGACGCGGATATTACCAATGCAACGATTACCGGGGAACTTAACGGTGTTGGCGGAACATTTACGGGTCAATTGGACGGGGTTGACGGCACATTTACCGGTAAAATGACAGCTGGAGAGATTGAGGGGTCGGAGTTAAGAGGTACCCTCATTAAAGGTTCGGAGTTTATTTCTGAAACGGAACAAGGTTTGACTAGACGGAAGACAAAGGTAGATGTCGATGGCGTCACTGTT
>NZ_BMOS01000075.1 GCF_014647195.1 Oceanobacillus indicireducens
ATTGACGAAGCTAGAGACGACATTAACCGTGCTCGTAGTGACCTTGACATTGCCCAGGAAGAACTCAACCAGACGAAAATAGACCTTAATGATTCCCGTGAACGGCTGGAAGATGCGGAAGATAATCTACGGAATGCACGTGAAGATTTAAACCAGTTAGAAAGTGACCTGCGTGAAGCGGAAAATAGCTTACGGGATAAGGTTGATTTTGTTGATTTCAACGAAAGAATTGCGGATATTACGCGGGATATGGCATCAAAGGTTGATGGTGAGTGGGTTGACGGACGGTTACGGGTTGAGATTGACGGAGAATCCGAATTAATCTACGTCAAGGAAGATATTGACGGGATGTTTGAGAATACAGTATCCAAAACCAAGTACGAGACCGACCAAGAAGGCTATGTCGAGCGGTTTAAAGATTACGAAACAAATATTGAGCAAACGTGGAGAGAAATAAACGCTCGTCTAAAAAGCGCGGATTACAACGCAGACCAAAATCGTTTAGAAAATAGACTTGCGGAGTGGGAAGCTACTGCTGACGGGTTTAAGCAGAGTGTTAGTAGGTTGCAAACGGATTTGGATGGGTTGGAGATTGGTGGGCGGAATTTAGTTCTGAACTCAAAGACATCTCTTACGACCGTAAATATCGGTCAATGGGGACATGCAGGTATGTTAAAAGTTCCGATTGACGGAATTAAGGTAAGTCACGGTGACACAGTAACTTTTAGTGTGTATGTTTCAGATATACCGAGCGGAGAGTCGGTTTATGCACGATTAGATTGGTATAGAGCAGACGGAACTTACGGAAATGTAACAAACTCATCCGGTAGAAGAACTACTGACGGAATTATAAAAATTACAGCAAAAGTCCCTGATGATTCTTCTTATGTAGAAGTAAGAGGAAGAATAATGCCTGTAGGTTGGACTAGCGTATATCCGATTAAATATATGCATGATCAACTCGAAAAAGGCAACAAAGCCACCGACTGGTCACCAGCTCCCGAGGACCAAATCACCTACACCGAAACCCGAATCGAACAACTAGCCGATAAAATCGCGCTAGAATACATCAAAGACGACGACCTTATTGCAGGTATCCGAATAGGAGACCCGAACCCAATCAACGGGGCAAACGTGGAGATTACTGGTGATACAGCTATTTACGGGGAAATCACCGCACCATTAGCGACATTTATTGAAATCTCAACTAAGCAAATGTACGCTATAGACGCAGAAATTAAAGATAGCAAAATCACCGGAAAACTCGACGCCAATGAAGCTTTATTTCAAAAGGGGAAATTCGACGAAGCCCACCTTATCAAAGCGAAAATCGAAGAAGCTGACATCATTGACGCAGATATTCAAAATGCGACGATTACCGGCTCGTTAAATTCAGTAGGAGGTACGTTTACCGGACGATTAGAAGGTGTAGATGGTACGTTTACAGGTAAGTTGCGAGGGGCCCTCATTGAAGGTTCGGAGTTTATTTCTGAAGAGGAACTAGGTTTGACTAGACGGAAGACAAAGGTAGATGTCGATGGCGTCACTGTT
>NZ_BMOS01000076.1 GCF_014647195.1 Oceanobacillus indicireducens
AACAATTAGCAAGTGTTTTAGATGGAACAATGTGGAGCTTTACAACATTCCATTGGTAACTTTCGATCTAATTGAAGTATTTGATTTAGCCATCTTTTTATTTAATTTAGAATTATATTTGCTTATTAATAAAGGGGTTAAAAAGGCTAAAATAGTTAGAACCATGCTAAAAATAAAAAATGCTAGAACTTCTATATGCATACTTGCTAATAGTGCCCCTGTTAAAGGACCAATCGTTCCACCTAAATTAAACATCCAATAACTGTAGCTAAATACTTCAACTAATTGTTTTTTTGGTGTATTTAACGATATCACTGTTTGTGAACATGTATTATATAAGTTCCAACTAATCCCGGAAATGACAGCAACAGAACTTAATGTATAAAAATCACTAAATAATATATATCCAGGTAAAACTATAGCATTAACAAATAAAGATAGCATGTAAACATAACGTGACTCAAACCTGTCAACTATTTTTCCGCCGATAAGTCCAAAAATTGTGGAAGCTAGTGGCGATAATCCAATTAGAAAACCAATTTGTGTAATAGATAAATCTGTGTGAGTGTTTAAGTATATAGCTAAGAACGGAAACACCATGAATCTAGTAAATGAAATTAAAAACCTTGAAACTAAAAGGAAAAGTATAGTTTTAGGAAGTTGTGAAACTGCTATTTTAATTTTAAGTAGAAATTTCTTCATATATCTACTATTCCTCCTAACATTTGATTAGAACTATTTAAGTAATTCAAAAATTATGTTCAGAAATGTTATAGTAAGTTTTTCTACGTTTCACTTATACTGAAAGGCCATTTATATTTTCTGATCTCTTTAATTTATAAGTGAATATATGTTCGCAAAACATTTACTTTTGTAAAATTTAGTATACCATTCTTTAGCATTATATTAAATATTATATTTATTTATATCAATTTCATAATCACTCTTTTTAAATACACAGATGAACGGAATCTTCAAATTGTTTTTCAAGAACAGAAATCTTACATTTTTTAACTAGTTTAATTGTGAATTGATGCGATCTACAGCGAGTTTTTGAAGCATTGTAAACAAGAATTACCATGTCAATGTGGATTTTTCCAAGATTCTTCGTAGAAGCTGAAACCATTCCTTCAGATAGGCATTCACACGTTCCACAGAGGTAAGAAGTTTATAAATATTTCCCCAAGCTAGTGAAGCCACTAGCGAAGGCATATATTTTCAAAAGTTTTGCATTACTTTCACTTTATAACCATCTGACAGATACCCTAGTTGGCTAAAGGACAAATAACGCGCTCTTTGGTCTTGTGCATTTTAATGTTTCATATTTAGAATCAAAGCTGTTGTAACGATATTAATGTTCACGCAAACAAGTAGGGGCAAAGTTTTTATTCTAACCAAAAATTCCCCTTCATTTCACTTTGTTTGCGGTCTAAACTGTTGTCTTTATAAAGAACTTTATAGCCAAAA
>NZ_BMOS01000077.1 GCF_014647195.1 Oceanobacillus indicireducens
ATTAAATGGAAAGCAATGTTTGCTGCTTCTTCTATTGGCAACTCTATATCAAGTTTGTCATTCATTATCTTTAAAGCATATTCTCCAACATCAAATTCTTCTGGGTAGTAATTTTTAATTTCCCAATAGACTCGGTTAGTGATATTAATACCTTTATTATATCTCTCAACCGCAAAGTTTAAATGATCCATTAAAGTGAAATAGATACCCGAATTTAACTTCGTGTTCATTTTTTTCTCTGCATGGTTGACTATTTGCTGAGTCAAGTCTATAAATAGAGGTGGAATGGCATCCAATAACCCAAGAAACTCTTTCACTTTGGTGTTTTCGATTGGTATGAACATTTGGTCAGCTTGGTGTTCCTTAATGATATTACCTGATTTTTGTCCATAACCAATCCCTTTACCAAGTAAAATATGTTCCTTTTTATGTTCGTTTTCTGCCAGTACTACGCTTGAATTTAAAACTTTTTTAATTTTAAACACCGTATACCTCTCCTATATACGAATTGGTCTTTTACTCCAGATCTTCTCCATTGCTTTCAATTACTTTTTTATACCAGTAGAAGGAATCTTTTCGGCTTCGATTAAGTGTACCGTTTCCTTCATCATCTTGGTCTACATAAATATATCCGTATCTTTTAGACATTTGATTTGTAGAAACACTGATTAAGTCTATCGGCCCCCAACTGAGATACCCGAAGAGATCTACCCCTTCTTCAACGGCCTCCTTCATTTGTTTAAAGTGCTCCCTTAAATAATTAATCCGGTAGTCATCATGGATAGACCCATCATTTTCTACTTTATCAACTGCGCCCATTCCATTTTCTACTATGAGGAGAGACTTCTTATAACGATCATATAATTCGATTAATGAAATCTTTAAGCCAATCGGATCAATCTGCCATCCCCAATCTGTTGAAGGCAAATAAGGATTTTTTGCCCCTGTTATAGTATTAGCCGAAGTTCTCTTTAGCTCTTCATTTGCAGATTCAGTTAATGACATATAGTAGCTGAAAGAAACAAAATCAACCGTATGTTTTCGTAGGATATCCCGATCTTCCGGTCCCATTTTAATATAAATATTTTTCCGCTCAAACATTTTTTCTATCATCTTTGGATATTCCCCGAAGACTTGGACATCTGAACTAAAATAATTAATTAAATTCTTTTTGAGACTAAGTTCCACAGATGTACTCCATACCAATTTTAATTAATAGATACAATAATCCAAAGTGGTATAATTATCGCTGCTTACTTAAAAAAGGTGATAAACTGCAGTACTTACAATCATGCTGCAAGTACTGCAGTTTTAATTTAACATCTAATCATTTTTTAGTTCATCAACTAATTTAACAAGACTAGGA
>NZ_BMOS01000078.1 GCF_014647195.1 Oceanobacillus indicireducens
CGTTCTCACCATCTCAAAAAGGCGACTTTATAAATATAACACACAAGATAACTCCGTGTCAACAATTAATTTCATTCATTAAAAATGTTGTTATAAGGAATTAACCTTGGATTTATATCTTAGCATAGCGTTTTATGATTGTCAACAACAAAAACACTTTTCCAGCCATGAGGAGTAAATTTATCAATCACCTGAGCTAAAGAGGAAAATCAACTTATCCACAGTTTGTTAAATTTTACCAGTGTGTATTTTGTTTTTTTAAGCTAAACGAACCGAATTTCAAGTATTTAGCTATTCTTTTGTGGATAACTCATTTTTTACTTTTTTATTATCACAACCTCTGCTACAATTTAATTACTAGGTAAACCTCACTTGAATGGGTTTCTCTAGGTTTATGAGGTCCTCTTCTGTTATTGTTAGAGACTGGAATGCTCTTAACAGGTTAGAGGACTTTTTCTTTGCCTTTTTCTTGGCTGCTTTCATAATTTTTGACCCATTTTCAAATAGTTGAACCAGTATGTCGGTTATTTGCGTTAATAGATAGTGATTCTTCATCGCATTATAATCATGACTGTTCGGATGTTGAATATAGTAGCGAATATTCTTCTGGGTATTGAATCCCTCATTTTCGATTTTCCAACGACTTCTGCCTGCGTTAATGAGCCTCTTTGCGTTTTTCTTTTTTACGTTGATATTGGTAATATAAATAAATGTCCTTTTGTCCTTCTCCTTTTCTTCCACAAATTCTAATACATTCACTGTTCGTTCGTTGTAAGATATGCCATTCACCCATGATATTCCTTCATAAGAAGAGCTGTCTTCCAATATTTTCAGATTCTGAAATTCTCTCATTACCGATGGGATGCTTCCTTCTTTGAACCTGATCAGGTACTTCCATTTATTCTTATCGCATAACTGAAAGACGTTTTCACATGCATATAAGCTGTCTGCGATGATACAAATTGGCAGCCGTTTAAACGTGCTTTTTAACTTCTTTGCCATCCGATAAAAGGCATTCCGTTCACAATCCTGTTTTTCCACATCTTCTGATTCGTTCTCAATAAATTCAGATGCTATACTGAACACCATGTCTCCAGCTATTAGCTTTGCTTCCAAAACATGATGCATATATGTCGTCTTTTTCTCTCCAGTTTCTTCGTTCTTATGTTCCCGTTCCAGGCAATGTTCACAATGCTTTTCTCTAAATGTGAAAAGTCCTGTTCCATCAACGATGATTCCCCAATATTTACCACCTATCCGATAATCATAAAAGCACTTCTTATTTATGAGTTCTTTCACCATGTAAGTCCGAATGTTTTCAAGTTCCTCCATATCTAAACGAGACAGGAAATCGTTCACCGTATC
>NZ_BMOS01000079.1 GCF_014647195.1 Oceanobacillus indicireducens
ATGGTAAGGAAGAGGTCGTCGGTTCGATTCCGGCTGGAAGCTCTTGATATGACTGGCTTTTCCCCACTTATGGGGAGAAGCCTTTTTCATTTCTTCTAACATTCTTCTAACGCACCACCTTAAATGGAATATATGTTCCTGATTTTCTCCATGTTTTTATTGAACGTTTGGACGGCTTCAAATTGCATAGATGGAAGTAAATGTGTGTATGTGTTTAAAGTCAATTCTATTGATCCGTGGCCCAGTCTTTCTGAAACCACTTTAACAGGTACACCCATTTTGAGCATCAGTGTTGCATGAGTATGCCGCATGTCATGGAATCTTATTCTAGGAAGTCCAGAGCGTTCTACAAACTTATCAAATCGTCTATTCACATTGCGCACGTCTACAGGGTCACCTGTGGGTCTACAGATTATTAAATCTAAATCATTATAGTCTGGACCCATCTTTAATTTGTTTTTAGATATCTCTTTTTTACGTTTAATTAAAAACTCTGTATCAGATTCATCAATATCAATAACTCGCCGGGTATTCTTTGTTTTCCCTTCTGAAAAACCTGTCCTGGAGTAGGAGCGCATAACTCGTATTTTGTTATTGATAAAGTCTATGTCTCCCCATTTAAGTCCCAGTATTTCCCCTTTACGCATTCCAGTATATAGTGCAAGATGATACAAAACATAATCCCACTCGTCTTTTACAAAGTCCAGGAATTGAATCACTTCCGATTCATCCCAGACGATAATATCTTTATGTTTAACCGCAGGCGGCTTAACTACGCTCGCTGGGTTTCTTTTTATCAATTGATATTGCAGTGCATATTCCAATGACGCACGAATGATAGAGTGAACCTTCTTGATTGTCGCACTGGATTTCCCTTGCTTATCCAGCTCTGTATAGAAATTATCAATCGCCAAGCTGTTTAGCTTGTCCAATTGGAAACGCCCTAGTTTAGGCTTAATATGAGCGTCAATAATGTATCTGTATGTCTCATGAGTGTTTTTACTTACATTACTTTTTCTGTTCTCTAGCCATTCATCGATAAAATCTTTGTACTTCTGTTTAGATGGTTCGATATACGTCCCATCGTTTAATTCATTCAATACT
>NZ_BMOS01000080.1 GCF_014647195.1 Oceanobacillus indicireducens
CCCCACTGAAACAATCATGGCTACGCTTTGCGTATCCACAAACTATAATGAAAATAAATCCTAAGCCCAATCAGAGTATTACTCATGCAAATTATGGGAATTGATATAACAACAATACGACCAGGCCGTTAACATACTGGTAGACCTTTTATGAAGGTACCCTGACACTGAAACTGGTTGTGAAAGTAGAAAAGTACAAACTATTGTGCCTCGAGCATGTATACAAAAATTTTGATTTATCATTACTTTCACCTGTATTGTTAAATATATCAAGATAAGGTGGTACTCCCATGGAAGCAATGATTGAACGATGTGCAGGCCTAGATGTACATCAAAAAAGTGTTGTAGCTTGCGTTTTATATGGCTCTTTAGATAAAAGGCCGAAAAAGGAAATCAAGACTTTCCAAACTACTACAAGTGGGTTATTAGAATTAAATGATTGGCTCACCTCCATGAAAGCAACAGATGCAGTGATGGAAAGCACAGGCGTCTATTGGAAACCGATTTGGAATATTCTCGAGGGGAATTTTCAACTTATACTCGCTAATGCAAAGCATGTTAAAAACGTTCCCGGTCGTAAAACAGATGTAAAAGATGCGGAATGGCTCGCAAAGCTTCTACGATCTGGACTTATTGAAAGTAACTTTGTTCCTCCAGAAGACATCCGTGATTTACGGGATCTCACACGATATCGGACAAAACTAGTACACAATTGTACACAAGAAAAAAATCGTATCCATAAGATTTTACAAGACGCAAATATTAAACTGACTTCCGTTCTTTCTGATATTTTTGGAGCATCTGGACGACGGATTCTAAAAGCAATCATCAGTGGAGAAAAAATGGAAGAGGATTCTCTTCGTCATATTGTACACCCCAAAACAAGGGCAAGTATTTCAGAGATTGCAGATACAATAAATGGTCGCTTACGTCGTCATCATCGCTATATGTTACGCCA
>NZ_BMOS01000081.1 GCF_014647195.1 Oceanobacillus indicireducens
CCTGCTCGAATTGTCATTCTCGCAGTCAAGCGGGCTTATGCCATTGCACTAACCTCACGATGTCCAACCGTGATTAGCCCACCTTCGTGCTCCTCCGTTACTCTTTGGGAGGAGACCGCCCCAGTCAAACTACCCACCAGGCACTGTCCGCAACCCCGATAAGGGGTCAACGTTAGAACATCAACACTACAAGGGTGGTATTTCAAGGACGGCTCCACACATACTGGCGTACGTGCTTCAAAGCCTCCCACCTATCCTACACATGTAGGGTCAATGTTCAGTGCCAAGCTGTAGTAAAGGTTCACGGGGTCTTTCCGTCTAGCCGCGGGTACACTGCATCTTCACAGCGATTTCAATTTCACTGAGTCTCGGGTGGAGACAGCGTGGCCATCATTACGCCATTCGTGCAGGTCGGAACTTACCCGACAAGGAATTTCGCTACCTTAGGACCGTTATAGTTACGGCCGCCGTTTACCGGGGCTTCGATCAAGAGCTTCGACCGAAGTCTAACCCCATCAATTAACCTTCCGGCACCGGGCAGGCGTCACACCGTATACGTCATCTTACGATTTTGCACAGTGCTGTGTTTTTAATAAACAGTTGCAGCCACCTGGTATCTGCGACTCTCAATAGCTCCATCCGCGAGGGACTTCACCGTCGAGAGCGTACCTTCTCCCGAAGTTACGGTACCATTTTGCCTAGTTCCTTCACCCGAGTTCTCTCAAGCGCCTTGGTATTCTCTACCCGACCACCTGTGTCGGTTTGGGGTACGATTCCTTACAATCTGAAGCTTAGAGGCTTTTCCTGGAAGCATGGCATCAATGACTTCACATCCGTAGATGCTCGACGTCGTGTCTCAGCCTTAAAAAGAGCCGGATTTACCTAACTCTTAAGCCTACGCACTTGA
>NZ_BMOS01000082.1:0-312 GCF_014647195.1 Oceanobacillus indicireducens
GAAATCAACCGAGATTCCGAAAGTAGCGGCGAGCGAAATTGGACTAGCCCTTAAGCTTTACACGCGTTAGACGAACGGTCTGGAAAGTCCGACGATACAGGGTGATAGTCCCGTAGTTGACGACGTGTGTTCAGTGAAATCGAGTAGGGCGGGACACGTGATATCCTGTCTGAATATGGGGGGACCATCCTCCAAGGCTAAATACTACTGACTGACCGATAGTGAACCAGTACCGTGAGGGAAAGGCGAAAAGAACCCCTGTGAGGGGAGTGAAATAGAACCTGAAACCGTGTACGTACAAGCAGTAGGAGC
>NZ_BMOS01000082.1:378-886 GCF_014647195.1 Oceanobacillus indicireducens
GTCAGCGACTTATATTCAGTGGCAAGGTTAACCATCTAGGGGAGCCGTAGGGAAACCGAGTCTTAACTGGGCGTTCAGTCTCTGGATATAGACCCGAAACCAGGTGATCTAGCCATGGGCAGGTTGAAGGTTGAGTAACATCAACTGGAGGACCGAACCGACTAATGTTGAAAAATTAGCGGATGACTTGTGGCTAGGGGTGAAAGGCCAATCAAACCTGGAGATAGCTGGTTCTCCCCGAAAGCTATTTAGGTAGCGCCTCGGACGAATACTACTGGGGGTAGAGCACTGTTAAGGCTAGGGGGTCATCCCGACTTACCAACCCTTTGCAAACTCCGAATACCAGTAAGTACTATCCGGGAGACACACGGCGGGTGCTAACGTCCGTCGTGGAGAGGGAAACAACCCAGACCGCCAGCTAAGGTCCCAAATTACTACTAAGTGGGAAACGATGTGGGAAGGCTCAGACAGCCAGGATGTTGGCTTAGAAGCAGCCATCATTTAAAGA
>NZ_BMOS01000083.1 GCF_014647195.1 Oceanobacillus indicireducens
ATACAATAAATGGTCGCTTACGTCGTCATCATCGCTATATGTTACGCCAGCATTGGGAACACATGGAATATATTGAACAAAATATCGAGGAACTGGAGGAACAAATTAGCCATTGCCTTAAACCCTATCAGAAAGAATTAGAATTACTAGATACCATTCCTGGGGTAAATAAAAATGGAGCAGCAATTATAATTTCAGAAATAGGCGTTGACATGTCTGTCTTTAAATCTGATAAGCACTTAGCCTCATGGGCTGGAGTGAGTCCAGGAAACAACGAAAGTGCTGGTAAAAAAAAACACAGTAGAACCAAGAAAGGAAATAAAGCATTAAAAACACTCGTAGCAGAATGTGCACTCAGCACCTTAAGTCAAAATAACAGAATATCCTCTTTTCAAAAAAGGATAATGAAACGTCAAGGCAAAATGAAAGCAAGAATAGCTACGGCAAATTTAATTTTAAAAATAGCTTACAACATACTCATAACTCATGAACCATATCAGGAACTAGGCCCTGATTACATGAAAGAGAAACAAGTTTCCAAAGAATTAAAGATGGTTGAATATCTAAAACGAAAAGGATATAAGATCACACCTACTGATCAAGAGATAGCTTAAGTTCTAAACTAAATATGAATAACTAACTTCATCTCTTAAAAAATCAGGATTTAAGGGATCTACTTTCTTATTGCCATTTTTAGCGTTATTTCGTAAGTATTTTCATACAAA
>NZ_BMOS01000084.1 GCF_014647195.1 Oceanobacillus indicireducens
CCTTTCTTTCTGCGAGATAGGATGCGTTGTTCTTTTGCTAATTTGTCTAAGGACTGTCGGTAGAACTTAGGGTAATTGGTTTTCTCACCCTGTTCGCTTTCAACATATAGACCATCCATCGCAAAATCGAGCCCGACGACTTCCTGAATGGACACAGGTTTAATGTCTTTCTCGTATTCTGTCAAAATCGAAATATAGTATTTGCCTGACTTTGTTTTGGAAATCGTACAAGACTTCAATTTATAATCAGTAGGAATTTTTCGATGCTGTTTGATTTTTACTAATTTTAGTTTGGGTAATTTGATATGACCTTCTTGCAATTCAATATTTCCGTTTACTCGATTGGTTGTGTAAGATTGTTTCGCTTTCCGATTTTTGAACTTTGGAAATGCAGCATTTCCTTCAAAAAAGTTCTTATAAGCGCTTTGTAAGTTCAATTGTGCATTTGCCAAAGCTAGGGAATCCACTTCTTTTAGAAATGGAAATTCTTCTTTATATTTTGCAGGAGTCGGAAACTTTTGCTCTTGAAGTGCTTCTTTATCATCTTTGAACTTTTCATACATTTCTTTTCGTTCTGCTAACATCTGATTGTAGACAAAACGAACACAACCAAATGTTTTGGCTAATAATACTTCCTGTTCTTTATTGGGTAGCATACGAAATTGGAAGGCTTTATGTTGTTTCGTCATATTCATTCACTCCATCCATC
>NZ_BMOS01000085.1 GCF_014647195.1 Oceanobacillus indicireducens
CCTTCACAAAGTTATTGGGCTTACCAACGATGACCCCGTGTCCAAAGAATACCGCCCGATGAAACAGATTATTGAGCGTTTAAACCGGTCTTTCAAAGGGAACTACAGGGCAACCACCGGATTCGGCTCACAAGCTGGCTCTGTTTCCTATGTGACTTTGTTTGTGGCATATTTTAACTTCCTTAGACCACATGCATCACTGGAATACAACGTGCCGGTCATCATTCCGGAGCTTAGAAAGATGCCTAATATGCCGGAACGGTGGACGAAATTAATCGAAATGTCTCAGGACTTCCTTACAGAAATGCAGGCATCCTGATCAAGACATTCCTGACCACAGTTTCCCCTTTGTTTGCCTTGGAAACGTAATCTTAGATGATTTAGGGGTTGTCAAGTACTTTCCTTGACTACCCCTAAATCATCTGAGACAATGCGCAGCGGCAAACAAGGAAGGATGTGCTTACCCGCAGTTTTTGGGGTTTATTTGTCGTCCTCTCTTTAGGAACTCGTGTGCTAACTAGAGTCCATTCTGCATTTTCTTTCGTTCTAGCCAGCCTTTTATTGGTCGCTAAAGGACATGTAGATGATTCTTCACTTGGTTTTCATAGAACTTTTGACGTTACC
>NZ_BMOS01000086.1 GCF_014647195.1 Oceanobacillus indicireducens
AGGCTCTTTTTTGTTCAAACCTCAAATTTCTTCATTACAGGAATGCTCCAATAATAAATTCATTAAAAAAAGCATCCCACACAGTGTGAAGATGCTTCAGTAAATAGGTTATACATCCATATAGACCCATCACCTGACTATCCTCGTAGTGCTGGCGTTACAGAATAGGCAGGTCTCCTGGCTCATGCTTATCACTCCGCTGCACCTTCCCATGCATCTAGCGCACAGTGGTATTTACAGCTCGTTCGCACATACAGTGGCGGGACCGCGTTGGACTTACACCAACTTCCCTTTTAAGAATTCAACAATCGAATCCACCTATTTCTATCGCATTTCATTTTATCAAATGAATCTATATCATATCGTACACCTTTTTCATGTGAAAGTCATCTATTTATTCTTGCCTGGGCAAGAAGGCAAATCAATATCTTATTTAACTTTTTCTGTCGGGGATATTGAATGAATTGAAGCAGGATTCTACCACTTTTCAGCAAACTGCACTCTGGGTTTTCCCATTCGAAGGGGCGGAATGCAGTGTAGGGAAAATAAACGGTGATTATTTTCCCTTGAGAGGAG
>NZ_BMOS01000087.1 GCF_014647195.1 Oceanobacillus indicireducens
TTATCGAAACCCTGGATAAACTAGATTATCGGGAACTGCTTAACGATTACCAGGCTGCACATGGTAAAGAGCTAAAGCCGGTTAAGCGTCGTAAAAACAGTGTGGTTACCGTACCAACGACGATGACATGCCCCAGATGTTCTGCACCCGCAGCCTATCTTTATGCCAACAACGGAGACAGAGGCCAATACCAATGTAAAGTGTGTGCGTGTCTGTTCAGTAAACAAAATCGCTACTTGAAAGAAGCTGTTCTCAAATGCCCCCATTGTTTGAAGAGCCTGGATAAGATTAAAGAACGTAAAGATTTTTATGTCTTTAAGTGCAGAAACAATCAATGTTCCTTCTATAAAAAGAAATTGAACCAAATGACCAAAGAAGAAAAGAAACGATTCAAAGAAGATCCACAGGCATTTAAAGTTCGATATATCTTTCGGGAGTTTCACTTCGATTTCAAACCGTTAGCCAAGGAAACTCCGGAGAAGCCTAAAGTAGACCTTTCGCGTATTTACGTTTCGCCCCATACCCTTGGATTGATTTTAACTTATCACGTAAACTATGGGCTCTCTGCCCGTAAA
>NZ_BMOS01000088.1 GCF_014647195.1 Oceanobacillus indicireducens
CCTCGATTTTACAGGGAAATCCAAAAAATTTCTCGATTTTGTCGACTATCGGCGACATCCATTTACCATTTCACTGATTCTATTCAGTCTTGTGAACGTGAGCTTTTTATTAAGTAAGCAACAAGATATTCCAATGAACTTAGAGGTCGGTGGCAACCCTAGATATGTAATTTCTCTACCGACTATTGCGTTTTTGACGTCGGGTTTAATGGTTGTCAGTAGTTATATCTAGATTATAAATAACGGTGATATTTTTGGTATTCGCAAAGCTGAACAAAACGGTTTGAAAGTATTGCAAATCCACTTTTTGGAAATTATCATTTGCGGTGCAACACTTTTCATTTGGCTTGTTGAAGGGACTTGTGCAACTTCTTTTGGTGCTCCAAATCTGTCTAGTGGAATACTCTGTTTTTTATCCAAATCCTTAAATTCCTTGAATGGTCCATTGATACCTGCATTATTGAAGAAAACATCAATCTTTCCAAATTCATCCACAGTCTGTTTTATATAATTCTTCACATCTTCTTCGTTTGTAACATCAGCTTGGACAACTAAAATATTTTCTTGATCCGCA
>NZ_BMOS01000089.1 GCF_014647195.1 Oceanobacillus indicireducens
GTTCACAATATACAAGTGATTCCTTCGCAGAAAAGATTCAGAGCTATAAGATGACACATTCCTTCAGTCACAAGGGAAGCCCCTATGACAATGCTTGTATTGAGTCTTTTCATGCGATTTTAAAGAAGGAAGAAGTAAATCACGTTCAATACTTAGATTTCAACGCTGCGAGGCTAGAGTTATTTAAATATATTGAGGGCTGGTATAACCGCAAAAGAATACACGGTAGTATCGGTTATCTAACCCCGCAAGAGAAGGAAGAGTTAGCGCATAATCAAGCTGCATAATTGCACAAATTGACATAAGTGCACGGCTTTACTTGGAGAGGTGCGTGTGGTAGGCTTTTGCCTGGCGAAATGTGTTTTACTAACCTTTCGTCTTTCGCAAATCACCACACGCACAGAGGCTCCATGTCAAGCCTTCACATATATATTCAAATAAGCTTCAAAGCACACTAAGAAAAATTAACTTAAATGTGTCCTAAATATTGACGTAGATCCA